>JAQVHQ010000091.1 GCA_028696165.1 Lachnospiraceae bacterium
GTATCCGATTACCTGGGGAGTAACAGCAGTATGCTTTCTTATCGCTTTTAGTACAGTGATGAAGAAAAAAATGACGGAAACGAGCAGGCTAAAATGACCATCGGGTGCAGGCGAAAACGGAAACAACCTGACAGAAACCGTCAAAAATAGATGAAATCAATTCAAACATCTATTTTTGACGGTTTCTGTCAGGTTGTTTCCGTTTTCGCCTGCCCCCGATGGTCATTTTAGCCTGCTCGTTTCCGTCATTTTTTGTATTCTGTATATGTATTACAAAATATATGCGCTAAAAGAAGGATGGAAAACAATTAAATCGGAATTGAAATTGAGAAAATAGTATCAATATGTCACTGAGTTGGTGTATAATTATTTCAAAAGTCTAATAATGGAGGTAGCATATGATATTACATTTAAAAAACAAGATATTATCAATGCATCATAAAATTGAAATATTTGATGAGAACGAAGAATTGGTTTATGAAGTTGCCAGCAAGGCTATTTCTATCCATGATAAAACCGTGATTACCAATGCTCAGAAGGAAGAAGTTGCGAATATTCATCGTAAAGTGCTGAGTATCCATGAGAGATATTATGTAGATATGAGTGATGGAACTTCATTTGAAATGAAAACAGAGATTCTTCATATTGTGAAGGAAGTTATTGATATAGAAGCTTTAGGCTGGAAAATACTGGGGAATTTTTTGGAACATGACTATCGAATTGAGGATGCTAATGGAAATTTATTGGCCAGTGCTCATAAGAAATGGATGGCTGTACATGAAAAATATGCTATCGATATACAGGATGAAAGTCAGGTTGATTTAATTGTAGCGGTATATGTGGTTCTGGAACATATTCTCACCATGAGAGAGGCTAATGAAACCAGTACAATGAATGCAAATGTGAATACGAATACAACGACGAACTAGAGAAGAGGGACGAGATAATGACGTTAAAAGATTTACCGATAGGAAAAGTGGCGACCATTACCAGTGTGGGGGGTGAAGGGGCGCTTCGGCAACATTTCCTTGATATGGGTGTTATTCCCAATGCGGAAATAACATTGGTAAAATATGCGCCAATGGGCGACCCTATGGAATTTATGCTTCATGGATATGAATTGACTCTGCGTGTGGCAGATGCACAGAAGGTGGAGATAAAGGATGTTCGCGAAGCAAAACCGAAAGAAACCATGGAAGAGAGAGCTGCCAGAGAAAGTTCCAAAGCGATTAGTCATCCGGGACTTGGAGAAGGCGGCAAGTATCATGTGAAGGCGACGGAACATCCGCTTCCAGACGATACAATGCTTACATTTGCTCTGGCAGGAAATCAAAACTGTGGTAAGACGACTTTATTTAATCAGTTGACTGGTTCCAATCAGCATGTGGGAAATTTCCCCGGGGTTACAGTTGACCGTAAAGATGGAACAATCAAAGGTCACAGCAATACACTGATTACTGACCTGCCGGGAATCTATTCCATGTCACCATACTCCAGTGAGGAGATTGTGACAAGGCAGTTTGTGTTAAATGAACATCCAAAGGGCATCATTAATATCGTAGATGCTTCTAATATTGAAAGAAATCTATATCTGACGATGCAGCTTTTAGAACTGGACGTGCCTATGGTTCTTGCTTTGAATATGATGGATGAGGTTCGGGAAAATGGGGGCTCTATCTTAGTAAATGAGATGGAAGATACACTGGGTATACCTGTAGTTCCCATTTCAGCTGCAAAAAATGAAGGTATTGATGAGTTGATTGAACATTCTCTCCATGTGGCAAAATATCAGGAGCAGCCTGGCAGAGTGGATTTTTGCAGTGAAGACAAAAATGGCGGAGCAGTGCATCGTTGTCTCCATGGCATCATGCATCTGATTGAAGATCATGCGAAAAAGGCAGATATACCTATTCGGTTTGCTGCAAGTAAATTAGCCGAGGGTGATCAGCGGATTATTGATAAACTTGAACTTGATCAGAATGAAAAAGAGATGCTGGAGCATATCATCTGTCAGATGGAGGCTGAAAGCGGTTTAGACCGTGCAGCAGCTATTGCAGATATGCGATTTTCTTTTATACAGGATGTGTGCGGTGCAACCGTGGTAAAACCGAGAGAGAGCCGGGAACACGCAAGAAGTGCCAAGATTGACAGGATACTTACTGGAAAGTATACGGCAATTCCTGCATTTGTTGGAATTATGGGACTGGTATTCTGGCTGACATTTAATGTTATTGGAGCCGGGCTTCAGACTTTGCTGGACATGGGAATCACCTGGCTTGCAGATACACTGGATAGTATTATGACTGCAGGGAAAGTAAATGAAGTACTTCATTCGCTGGTAATTGATGGTATTTTTAACGGAGTCGGAAGTGTCTTGAGTTTTCTTCCGATTATTGTGACGCTGTTTTTCTTCCTGTCTTTGATGGAAGACAGTGGATACATAGCCAGAGTTGCATTTGTTATGGACAAACTGCTTCGTAAAATAGGATTATCCGGCAGAAGTATCGTGCCTATGCTGATAGGATTTGGATGCACAGTACCGGGAGTTATGGCAACGAGAACTCTGCCTTCAGAGCGAGATCGTAAGATGACCATACTGTTGACACCATTTATGAGTTGTTCAGCGAAACTTCCAATCTATGCCTTCTTTACAGCCGCGTTCTTTCCAAAATACGGTGCGCTGGTGATGATTGGTCTCTATTTTATAGGGATTATTCTTGGAATTGTAGTTGCCTTGCTTATGAAGGGGACTTTCTTTAAGGGAGAAGCTGTTCCATTTGTTATGGAACTTCCTAATTATCGTATGCCCGGGGCTAAGAATGTAGGCCATCTGCTCTGGGATAAGGCCAAAGATTTCCTGCAGAGAGCTTTTACAGTTATCTTCATTGCAACAATTATTATCTGGTTTTTACAGACTTTTGATCTTCATCTGAATGTGGTTGCTGATTCACAGAATAGTATGCTGGCTATGTTTGCCGGATGGATATCCCCTGTATTTGCACCATTAGGATTCGGCGACTGGAGAATATCTACGGCATTAATCACCGGATTTATGGCGAAAGAAAGTGTAGTATCTACCTTATCAGTACTTTTTGGTACAACGGCAAGTCTGCTCGGTGCAATTACACCGTTGGCGGCAGCGAGCCTGTTAGTATTTTGTCTGTTGTACACCCCTTGTGTGGCAGCAGTTGCATCAGTTAAGCGGGAATTGGGAACGAGATGGGCAGTGGGTGTTGTGGTTGGACAGTGCATGATTGCCTGGATAGCTGCTTTGGCTGTAAAGCTTATCGGCACGTTGTTCTAAAATAAACATAGAAGGAGAATTTATGGAATATTTCAGCAATGAAGTATTCCATAAAATTATTATAGTGGATTTTTTGAAAAACAAAGAAAGTAAACAACAATTTTTAATCAGCTATGCTGTATTTTTGTTAAACGGCATGCTGGCATTATCTATAGGCTCCCTGCTTCCATTCATTCGGGATGCAAGGGGCTTAGATTATGCATTCTGTGGAATGATAGTCAGTCTGCATTCAGTTGGTAATCTATGTTCCAGTTTTATTGCCGGAATTTTACCAATATGGCTTGGCAGGAAAAGAAGTATATTATTATTTAACAGCTTTTTTGCTGTTGCATTTTTATTTATTATCCTGGGAAATAATAAAATCTGTCTCGTGCTGGCATTTTTCATGACTGGCTTGGCAAGAGGCGCTACCAGTAATTTTGCTAACACAGCCATTAACCGCCTGGCACCAGGTAAAGCATGGGCATTAAATGGTCTTCATGCAATGTTTTCCGTAGGAGCATTTTTATTTCCATTGATGTTGATTGTTATGACCATGTCAGATGCAGGAAGATGGATTTATGCTTGTTTCTTTATGCTGGGCGCTGGTATATTAAGCTGGATTTTGTATTTTATAATTCCGCTGGGGAAGGAAGATGGAGTTGGAAAGAAAAGGACAAATGACAAAAAGAACGATTTTGGATTTTTCAAAGAGTCTCTTTTTTATCTTTGCACAGCGACATTGTTCTTTTATCTGTGTGCGGAGCAGGGGGTAATCGGTTGGTTGATTACTTATTTTAAGGATACAGGACTTCTAAGTGCATCTGTATCACAGGTTATGGCCAGTGTGTTGTGGGTCATGATTCTGGCTGGCCGATTGACCGTGGCCTGGCTTTCGACAAAGATGAAAAAGACGAAGATGCTTTTTATTATGGGGGTAGGATTTGCTGTATTTGCTTTTGTTCTGCTCATAAGCAGAAGCACACCATTGATTGTGATTGGTATCATGGGGTTTGGTTATAGTATGGCGGGAATATATCCCACGACGGTTTCTTTTGCAGGAAAACTGATTGCAAAATATGAGATAGCGTGGAGCTTTATCCTTACAATTGCCAGTCTGGGCTCCATCCTTATGCCGTCAATTATTGGACGTATTGCCAATGTGGCAGGTATTGCAGCAGGTATGAAGTCGATAATTATAGTTGTTGTGGTTGATTTAGTGTTGATTTTGGGGCTGGTTATGAAAATGAGGAAAACAAATGAGTAACAGTCCTATAGAATGATAGAGAGTGGGGAGCAACCATGATTTATAAAATCTTTGCTGCGACGAAAAGTGGTTCTGGAAATTTGATTTTTCTGGGAGTCATCGTTTTTATGATTGTTACAGCAGTTGTTATCATGATTATTGCCGGTTACAGGGAATATCTTCAGGCGAAACAAATGGAAAAAGAAAATCAATATATGGAAGCGCAGAAAAATCTTCTGAAGGAATATTATGAATCGCTGCAAAGTCAGATTGAGCTTACCAGACGGTTCCGCCATGACCTTGCAAATCACATTCAGATGTTAGAGCAGTTGGAAAACCGTTCGGAGGATAAGGAAAGCCTTAGAACGTATGCAAGACAGCTGCAGGCGGAATATATGCGTTTGAAAAAGATTGATTTTTGCGATGATATGATTATTGATGCGGTACTGCGCAATGCCAAGTCACAGTGCGAAGAGAAACATATTGATATTTCTTTTGAGATGAATGGATTTCGTGCAGGGGATATAGAAGAAATTGATTTGTTCAGTATATTTTACAGAGTGCTTGATATGGGAATGCATATGTTGGAAACTCTGGATAATCGAATGGGGAAACCGCAGATTCGTCTGAAATCAGGAAGTGTGGCAGGACATCTGATTATACAGCTTAAGATGGAACCGGCAGGCGGGGTGATAGATAAGCATGAATTGTCTATGCTGAAAGCTTTGCTGCAGAAGTATGACTATACTATGGATGTGTTGAATCCAAAAGAAAATCAGACGGAAATATATATAAGCATTGGGCAGATAATACATTCGGTATGATTTGTGAAAGAGATAACGGGTTAATAAAATTATAAAACGTTTATAAAAGGGACTGCCGCATTAAAGTGGCAGCTTTTTTATTGTATGTTTAATTTTTATGTTCGGTTTGGGGGTAAAGGGAATCAACCTGGCAGTGCAAAGCGTTGCGTCGTAGGAAGACAACTTTGCAAACGAACGGTAATATTTGGTAGGCTGCAAGCGTTGGAAAACTTTTTTAAATAGGCTATCATTAATACAAGCTTAGTTTATGGCTTTATAAGAAAATGAAGCATTCGACAAATTGCAGAACGACTCGTATATAGTACACTAAGACGTACCGTAATTAGATGAAAATGGAGAAACTATGATTAGAAAAAATGGACTTAAAATATTACTGGGTGTTATGATTGCTATTTTGGCAGGACTATGTGTGCTGATTGGATTTATGCTTGCAGATAGAAATGGTCAGACAATGCAGGCAGGGAGTTTAGGTAATACTATAGCGGTAGAGGATAGTGAATCTAATGAGCAGATACCTGAGAACTCGGCAGCAGAATCAGAGACATCAGGTGAAAACGAAGAATACACCGAGGCGGACTTGGTACTGGAATTTGCCAAAGAGGGATTGGAATCAAGCTGTGAGAATGTTCTGTTGAAAACCGAAAGCGGAAGCCAGGTATATTATCGTACAATCAGTGATGCGAATATTGCAGTATCAGAGACGAATGTACTGTATGCCAATGACCAATTAATCGTATCAGCAGTTATGGGAACATCCTATGAGACAATAGAGAACATGGCACAAAGATATGATGCAGAAATCTCAGGCTGGATTGAGGCTATGGACTATTTTCAGCTGAGCTTTAGCCAGCAAAAAAGTTATGAAGAAATGCAGGGTATGATGAATGCAATATCCGCGGAAAGCTGCGTGGAAAATTGTTATTTGAATACATGGAGTGAGAATGAGACAAACGGTTATGTTCCAAATGATCCGTGGAATGGGAAAATTGACTGGAATTCAACAAACGGGGATAACTGGGGGATGGTGGCGATTAATGCTGCCAAGGCCTGGGAATATAACAGATACATGGAAATGATGAAAGTGGGTATAGTAGAGGCAGCGCTTCCTGCGAATAACCCTGATTTGCCATTGGTTCAATTAATTGGGTACAAACAAACATCCGATCCTGATGATATTAAGCACTGCTATCATGTGGCCGGTATTCTTGCAGCCTCTTATGACAATAATCTGGGGATGAATGGAGTGTTTCCTAAGGCAAATTTATATGCTATTTGCGCAGGCGGACAGGCTGCTATGGAATATATGGGGATTTATACAGTATTGTTTGAACAAAATGTTAAAGTGATTAATGTCAGCATGGGACATTCAAGAATCATTGCGTTTGCTGCATCCATGGGGGATCAGGATACAATCAATATGATTAAGACAAATGCAAATACATTATCTGATTTCTTCCAGCGTTCAATAAATAAAGGATATGATTTTTTGATTGTTACCTCAGCCGGTAATGGAAATGGGAACGGAGAAGGGAAGGCTGCAACATATTACAAGTATGATTTTGCAAGCGATGCGTTCAAGAAAAAGTTCAATTCTGTTTATTATGGCGGCTACACAACAACAAAGGAATTGTTTTATAAAGCACTCAAGACGGATAATGTAACAGGAAAAAATGCAGTTGATGCAAAATACAATAATCCAATGTGTGCTATAACCCAGGAAGAAGTATGCAAACACATTATTGTCGTTGGAGCAGCAGGAAAAAAGGGTTCGGATAAAGTAAATGCAAGCACCGTGGGTGGAGATTATTCGTTGGCAATTATGAGTAATATAGGGGATAGGGTTGATGTACTGGCCCCGGGGATAGATATCGTAAGTTTTGGCAGTGAAAAATCAAAAGCTTACTATATGCAGTCCGGTACTTCTCAGGCATCGCCAATAGTAGCGGGAACGGCGGCAATGGTGTGGTCTCTTGACCCTAGTCTGACAGCAACAGAAGTCAAACAGATAGTAGTCTCGACAGCAGATATCCCAGTGGATAACGCAAAAACGAATATGATAAATGCAGGAGCGGCAGTCGAATCCACCTATACCAGTCGGATATTACCCAAAGAGCAAAAGCCAGAGTCAAGTGCAAAGGAAGATACTGCCAGTGCAGGGGCGAATACTATAATCTGTGATGTAGATGGTTATAAGATATCATTGACGATTCCTCCTTCATGGGAAGGCAAATATATAGCTACAGATTCGGAAAACTACTATGGCGGTCTTAGGGGCAAGTTCTTTTTTGAGAAAAACAACTATCCGCTGTCTGGTGGTGATATGGGATTCTTGTTTGGGGTCAGTCTGATGAGCTTTGATGAATACAGCAGTGAATACGCAGAAGATGGCGATAACGAAATCCTGTTTAGTATGGGCGATAAGGTATGGGTCGCTTTAAGACCACAGGATGTGCCAAGCACTGAAGAATTTATCAATGATTATGGCGCTTTGTATTCCAGCGTGCCTGGTATACTGGACTCTGCATCAATCCCATAAAAAGAGAAGAAGACGGATTCTAAAGATCCGTTTTACATAGAAGTTAAAATATAATCATAGGAGGAAATGAAAGATGGGATTATTTGACACCATAATGAATGTTACAACAAGAGTAAATGACGCTGCACAGAAAGGGAAACCGGAAATACCGGAACAGCCAATATCAAATTACAATATCAGGACAGCCGAGGGTATGAGACAATATGCCATTGATTGTGGATACGGTGGAAAAATGGGAGAAAAGGTCTACCTGGCAGGATATCAGGTAATATTGGAAAGTCTGAATCCAGGTGAACAGGTTCTGACATGCTTCCATGGAATTTATAATTATAAGAGTGCAACAGAAACAGGAGGTAATTGTGCTTTTGTTGTAACGAATAAGAGAATTTTAGTGGGCGGAAAAGGGAATATCCTCACAGGTAAGACCTTCTATGCTGTTACTTTAAGTAATCTGACGGATATTACTTATAATGTCTTTGCAGGAGCGGGAGTAATCACCTTTGAATCTGTGGGTGGCAACATTAATTATGCATTAGACAATGCATGGGCAAGACGTGTTTATAATAAAGTGATGTCAATTTGGGATAATGTAAGACAAAGTTCGGTCCCATCCCAGCAAATCCGTGTGGAAACTTCTGCGGCAGATGAATTGAAAAAATTTAAAGAATTAATGGATGCAGGTATTATTTCACAGGCTGAATTTGACGCAAAGAAAAAACAGTTGTTAGGGTTGTAAAAACAATCCGCCGGAGGTTTTATCTTCTTCCAGGACAACTATTACAGATAGAAGGACAGTTATTCTATACACATCAATAAATACTTATAGAGCAGAGTGCTTTATTTTATGAGTGTTTATTAACGTATAGGATAACTGTCTTTTTGTAAAGGGAAAAAGCGCAGTGTGTGTGTTTCACAGAAAATTCAGTCCAAAATATGAAGAAAAAATACAATTTGACAAACAAACGGTAATACTTGGCAACTGGAAGTTGTTGGATAAAGTTCGCAAATAAGGTATGATAAGAGAGATATAGTATGTGCGAACAGGGGTGAGTGGATGTTAAAAATAGCAATATGTGATGATGATACATACGCAGTGACAGCTATCAAAGAACAGATAAAGAACTATTGCAGACAGAATCAGGTAGCAGCGAATATCGTTACCTTTACAAATGGAAGCGATTTGCTGGAAACTATAAATTCTGATGCAAATGGCATTGAACTGCTGTTCATTGATATTGAGTTGAAAAATGGAAGTGATAATGGGATTGAGGTTGCGGCAAAAATCAACGAGACAGCACCAAACTGCCAGATTGCATTCCTGACAAACTATCTGCATTATGTGGTAGATGCGTATCAGACCAATCATTTCTATTATCTATTAAAAGAAGAGTTTGCAGTCCGTTTGCCGGATGTTATGCAAAAAGCCCGGGACAGGATAAAACATACAAGAAAAAATTGGCTGATCGTGAATCCAAGGGGTGTGAGAAGAGTAATTGATAAAGAAGAAATCTTATATATAGAACGTGTTCAAAGAACTACTTACATATATACAGCTGCTGAAGTGATACAGACAAGACAGAGTTTTAAAGAATTAAAGGTAGACAGCAAAGAAGAGATAGATTTTGTGCGGTGTCATGTCAGTTATGTTGTTCGTTTTCAGGCTGTCAAGGCTTATAAACCTTGAGTTTCCGCAGTTTTATCCACAACTGCGAATTTTATCAGATTTACAATAAACAACTTTCAAAAAATGCCCAAAATATAAGGAATCCAGACTCTTTGTTTGGTATAATTAAAGTGACGAAACA
>JAQVHQ010000033.1 GCA_028696165.1 Lachnospiraceae bacterium
ATCTTACAATCATGAGCTATATTGGGACTGCTCATAAGCATGGAATAAATGCTTTTACAGCAATCAGAGAAGCCCTTTTAGGGAATTCCGATATCATCTTTAACTAATGGAGTTCTGAACAGTTACAGATTTTTTTTATTTTGGTAGGGGTTGGGACAAATTCACATGATTTTTGTAATTTTTGACATTGCTGCCTTGAATAATTGGCAGATTAGCGTTTTTGCTGCAGAGTGCAAAACAGAGTGCAAAACACACTCTGTTTTGCACTCTGTAAGGATTACTTCTCCAACACATTATTAAAAATCTTCAACAGCTCTAATACACTGACAAACTGCATACACCCCATATCGCCTTCCATCCACTCAACATCTCCCTGCCAGGAAGAATTCTGACGATACTGCACATGCAAAAGGAACGTTCCCAGTTCTCCTTTATTCTCAACCACCTGAGGCGGCGTAACTACCTTCTTCATTTCTTTCTTCTTCGCCGGTTCTGTCTTTCTGAAAGCCCTCACCTGCGTCGATGCCTGCGGAAAAGAAATGTTGTCAAAAAAGTCCTCAATCTTTTCAACCATCTGTATCACATTCGAAAACATTTCCGGGCTTTCACTATAACAGTGATAAATCCTTCCCGCAGCGTCCCCGCCCCGGTATTGGTCCACACAGATATTAACCAGATTCTGGGCATATAATGGAATATGTTTCATCTCTTTACCCTTTCTTTATGTAGTAATATCTACCACAGATTATCCTTATTATCAAAACGAATCTGCGAAGCTTCCTGCTCCACTTCCACTACAGAAGATACGTAAAATTCCAGATATTGAGCCCATGATTTATGTTCTCTTGAAAAATATCTGATAATCCGGTCAAACACCACCTGACAGCTCTCTTTATCAGTTCCTACCAGAATAGACAGAAACTGCGACGGGCTGTATCTGGTAAATGAATCACCCTTTCGCAGACAATGTTGAATGGCATTATATAATTCATCCGACAAAGTCTTTAACTTACTTTCATTCTCCATGGGCTGCCCCTTGCCATTAGTTATGCTGCAAAGCATAAGGAATGCAGATTGTCCATTTCTTTCCAGGATTCTGGAAACCAAACGATAACTGTCACGAAAGCTTGGCAGACTACAGTAAAATGCACCCAACTGTTCATCATCTTCTTTTAACCGTTCTTTAATCTGTTTGATTTCCTGAGGATTGTAGTTCATATTACTGCTCATCACCTCAAACTGCTCTAAGAGCTTGTCTGATGGACTGATTCCCAGTTCCTCAAAGAAGAGCCTGGACGTATCTTCATATTCCTGCATAGCTTCTTTATAACGTTTCATGGCTATGTAACACTGAATCCGCACAGCCTGCCATTCATCAAAAGGATACATCAGGCACGCCGGAGTGCAGAGGCGAATCGTCTCTTCATACTCTCCATGTGCCATCTGCCATTGACAGATTTCTTTTAAACTCTCTGTATACAGATTTTTGTAACGAATGCCTTCCAGTATAACCCAGTCTTCTCCTGATAAATCTGAAAGCAGATCACCGTTATACATATGGCATGCTTTTTTAAGCATCACTATTTTCTGCTCTTCGTCCGTCTCATTATAAGCATCCTGAATGATATTTTCAAATACTTTGGCATCAATCCGGGTTTCCATAGGAGAATCCCATTGATAAACGCCCTTTTTTATCTTAATGTAATCATACGGCGGAAGACCTGCATCGGTTAACATCTTCTTTAAACGATGAACAGTCACTCTCAGATTATTGGCTACATCCGCTAATTCTTCTCTTCCGTACAATTCTTCTAAGAGTTTCTCTCTGGCTATTCCAGTACCCCCATTATATAGAAGGAACTGTAAAAGTTTCATCGCCTTTGTCTGATTGTTTTTCCCAAATGATAAGGGTTTATCTCCATATGTTGCTGTGAAGCTTCCCAAAACATAAACTTTTAAAACTGGTAAATTTTCACTCATGACTATCCCCCAATATCGGCCACCGATTTTATTTCTATATCCACACGCTATGCCATCGCTAACTTTATAGCAATATGTATTCGTGCAACCATTTTACTCTATATTTTACCAGTATATCAACTTTTGGTCACACGATGGTCACATTGCGTAATTTTTATAATTTTTATTTATCAGCCGATTGAGAATTATCGTAATTTCGTAAAGATTTAGCACTTTCTTCAGAAGTATCCCTGTTTTCTGTATCAGCGACCTCGTTGCTATCAGCAGTCGTTTCTGCATCACTGTCCTCTTCCGCTTCCTCTTCCACTTCCTCTTCCACTTCTGCTTCATCGGTATCCTGCATCACCGGTTTCCCGGTGAACATATCTTTGCCTGTAATGATACTATACAAACTGGTTCCCGCAAAGAACAATCCTGCCACTATAAATATAATGCTGGCTCCGATAAATAATGCCGGCTTGCTTTCTATCTCTCCGTTAATACCTCTCTGAAGCATCGGTACCGCAATATAGAGCAGATATCCTCCTGCCAGAATTCTTATAACATATGAAACCTGTATATTTCCCTTCATATTTTCTCCCTGTATTTTTATACTATCATTTTTATTTTAATTTCCAGATATCTCTATTGTACTCTTCAATAGTTCTGTCTGATGAGAAATATCCTGCTTTTGCAATATTTACAAGAGATTTCTTTGTCCACGCTTTCTCATCTTCATAATCTCTGAGCATAGCTTCTTTTACCCTGATATACTCTTTCAAATCAAGCAGTGTCATAAACCAGTCTTTGCTGATTAATTCTTTATAGAGACGACACAGGTTCATAGGGTCACCGATTTTAATCAGCTCTTTGTTGATGATAAAGTCCACCAGTTCCTGGATTTTTTCATCCTCATCATAGATTTTTCTGGAATTATATCCACTGGTTTCATAAAGTTTGATAACCTCGTCAGATTCTTTACCAAATACATAGATGTTCTCATCCCCTACCAGCTGATGAATCTCTACGTTAGCACCATCTTCCGTTCCCAGAGTAACAGCACCATTTAGCATAAACTTCATATTGCCGGTTCCGGAAGCTTCTTTGGAAGCCAGAGAAATCTGTTCTGAGATATCACAGGCTGGAATTAATTTGGAGGCCTTGGTCACATTATAGTTTTCCACCATAATCACCTGAAGGTATGGGCTTACCTCAGGATCGTTATCAATGAGCTGCTGCAGACACAGAATCAGATGAATAATATCCTGCGCTATAATATACGCCGGAGCTGCCTTAGCGCCAAATATCATAGTAATCGGCGTAGATGGTTTATTTCCCGCCTTAATGTCTAAGTATTTGTAAATAGCATAAAGTGCGTTCATCTGCTGTCTCTTATACTCGTGCAGACGCTTAATCTGAATATCAAAAATAGAATTCTCATTAATGGTAATTCCCTGAGTTTTGAATAGATATTCTTTCAATTCCAGTTTTTTCTGCTTTTTAACAGTCTGAAGTTTACCAAGAACTGCATCATCATCCACGTACTGCAGTAATTTTTCCAGTTCCATAGCATCTTTTTTGAATCCACTTCCAATTAAATCTTCGATTACCTTTGTCAAATCCTGATTACAGTGCATCAGCCATCTTCTAAAAGTGATACCATTGGTCTTATTATTGAACTTTTCCGGATAAATGTCATAGAAGCATTTTAGTTCCGAAGATTTTAAGATTTCTGTGTGAAGATAAGCCACACCGTTTACACTGAATCCATAATGAATATCAATATGAGCCATATGCACACGGTTATCTTTATCGATGATTGCAACTTTCTCATCTTTATACTGCTCTTTTACACGTTTATCAAGTTCACGAATAATCGGAAGCAGGTGAGGAACCACCTTCTCTAAGTATGCAATTGGCCATTTTTCCAGTGCTTCTGCCAGAATCGTATGATTTGTATAAGCGCAGGTCTTAGAAACCACTTCGATTGCCTCATCCATGGTGAATCCTTCCTGCTCTGTCAGCAGACGGATGAGTTCCGGGATTACCATCGTCGGGTGGGTATCGTTAATCTGAATGGCCGCATAGTCATACAGCTTGTGGATATCCTGTCCTTTTTCTTTTACTTCTTTTAAAATCAGCTGAGCGCCGTTGCTTACCATAAAGTACTGCTGATAGATGCGAAGCAGCTGCCCCTTCTCATCACTGTCATCCGGATACAGAAACAAGGTCAGATTGTGCATCACATCTTCTTTATCAAATTCGATTCCATCATGAACCAGGGTTTCATCAATAGTGTCTATATCAAATAAATGAAGCTGGTTTACGCCACTTTCATATCCCGGTACTGCGATATCATACATGGCAGACTGCAGAGTAAAATCTTTAAATGGCACTTTAAAGGAGATATCCTTTCTGGTCAGCCAGCTGTCTTTCGTAATCCATGGATTCTTCTGTGCATTCTGTTTATTATCTCTAAATACCTGTTCGAACAGGCCAAAATGATAATTAAGTCCAATTCCATCTCCCGGCAAACCTAATGTCGCAATCGAATCCAGGAAGCATGCTGCCAGACGTCCCAATCCGCCATTACCAAGAGAAGGTTCTAATTCCATCTCTTCTATAGCGGTGATATCTTTGCCATTCTTCTTTAGTATCTCTGCGGTCTCCTCAAAGATTCCAAGATTAATAAGATTGTTGGAAAGCAGTTTTCCAATCAAGAACTCTGCAGAGATATAGTAGACTTTCTTTTCTCCGGTGTTAGCAGTCTTTTCTGCCATCATATCTTTCGTCAGATGCAGCAGTGCCACATAAACCTGCTCATCTGTACAATGGGCGATATCTGTTCCAAATAAATCTTTTACCTTTATTTCCAAACGATGTTCCATAGTGTATTGTTCCTCCTGTGCCTGATTTGATTATATTTAGATTATTTAGGTTTTTGCTGTTTTACTTATTTGCTTTTTCTTTTTTTGCTTTTTTTTCACATCTAAAGTAAATCTCTGCCAATCCACGCATACTCTTTGTCAGTTCCCTGGTAATCTGTCCCGGCAGCAATCTCCACTTCCAGTTATCTCCCAATGTGGATGGAGTATTCATCCGGCAGGAGCAGTCCAGATTCAGATAATCCTGCATCGGTATAATACAAAGATTGGCGACACTCGCCATAGCAAGACGAATCAGCTGATTGCTGGCCTCTTCCACAGGCATATTCTTATAATTCAGATAGCGTTCTGTGAACTTGCGGTCTTTTTTACTGATTCCTTCATACCAGGATCTTGTAGTATCATTGTCGTGAGTTCCTGTGTACACGATACAGTTTTTATCGTATTTGTGCGGCAGATAGTCGCTCTCTGACTCAGCGTCAAAAGCAAACTGCAGCACTTTCATGCCCGGATAACCAGTATCACGTACCAATTCCCGCACAGTATCTGTAAGATATCCTAAATCTTCTGCTATGATACGCACTTCTCCCATTTTTTTCTTAATTGCAGTAAATAAGGAAAGTCCCGGTCCCTTCTCCCAGTGACCGTTTACTGCAGTCTCATCGCCATAAGGGATGGAGTAGTACTCATCAAATCCA
This sequence comes from Lachnospiraceae bacterium, assembly GCA_028696165.1. GTDB lineage: Bacteria > Bacillota > Clostridia > Lachnospirales > Lachnospiraceae > JAQVHQ01. The sequence goes on from JAQVHQ010000033.1 coordinate 5,543, forward strand.
CGAAAATGATCTACACGTACTACATCATATAAGGTAAAACAGCTGGCAATTCTCTTTAACCACCACTGATACCCTGTCTTTTTGTGATATTTCCAATCATAAAGGGGATTTCCCCAGAGCTGACCTGTGGCTGCGAAGTAATCCGGCGGACATCCTGCCACTGCCACTGGCTCTCCTGTTTTCGTATTAAACTGAAACAGTCTGGTATCTGACCAGGTATCCGCACTATCTAAAGCTACATAAATAGGGATATCACCGATAATCTGAATGCCCTTCTTATTAGCATATGTCTTTAATCGTTTCCACTGAGTAAAGAAAAGATATTGCTGGAATCGAACGAACTGCAATTCATCCGACAGTTTCTTCCTGCATTTATCTAAAGCTTTCGCATCACGATAACGGAGTTTTTCATCCCACTCCATCCAGCTTTTGCCGCCCTGTTCCTTCTTTATTGCTGTATATAAAGCATAATCCTCCAACCAGAATGCCTGGTTTTTTACAAACTTCTGAAACTTTTTATCGTCCTTTAATGGATACCGGTCAAAAGCCAGTCTCAGTACCTGATATCTAGACTGATAGACCTTCTCATAATCCACATACTGCTGACTTTTGCCCCAGTCAAAGGCTTCACATTCTTCAACCGTCAGATATCCCTGGGCTATCAATTCTTCTAAATCGATAAAATAGGGATTCCCGGCAAACGTTGAAAAGGACTGATAAGGCGAATCGCCGTATCCTGTTTGACCTAAAGGCAGTATCTGCCAGTTCTTCTGTCCTGCCTTTTTCAGGAAATCCACAAACTCATATGCTTCTTTAGAAAAACATCCAATTCCATACTTGGATGGCAATGCAAAAATCGGTAAAAGTACACCACTTTCTCTCATTTTTTCTCTTTGCTCCTCTCCTTATGCACATAGTATTATATTACCTTTATTTTGTGTGTTTTGCAAGGCGGAATATGCAGCAGGCGAAAACGGAAAGAGGCAGGCGAAAACGGAAAGAGGCAGGCGAAAACGGAAACAACCTGACGAAAACCGTCAAAAATGGACAAATGATTACATCAAGTCCATTTTTGACGGTTTTCGTCAGGTTGTTTCCGTTTTCGCCTGCCTCTTTCCGTTTTCGCCTGCCTCTTTCCGTTTTCGCCTGCCTGTTTCCGTTTTCGCCTGCCTCTTTCCGTTTTCGCCTGCCTCTTTCCGTTTTCGCCTGCCTCTTTCCGTTTTCGCCTGCTGCTTTTGGTCAGTTTTTTACTCATCCCGATTGCTTTCACTGCTACTGATTTTCGCTGTTTTTCTGGAATTCTATGCTAATCTTGGTTCCTTCTCCAATTTCACTTTCCACTTTGATATTGCCCTTATGAAGCATCGCTCCATGTTTGACAATAGACAATCCCAGTCCTGTTCCGCCTGTTTCACGGGAATGGCTTTTATCTACCCGGTAAAATCTTTCAAAGATTCTATCCTGATGTTCTTTTTCTATACCAATTCCGGTATCCATGATTTTCCATGTAATAGTCGATCTTGTAGATGAGATTTTAATATAAATCTGTCCATGATCCTTATTATACTTGATAGCATTGTCGCAGAGATTAAATATCATCTCATACAACACCTGACGCACACCGAACATCTCCGTCTTCTTGCCTTCGATGGTCATCTGAATATCCCGCTTCTTCGCCTGCAGCTGAAGACAGCTGGATACATCCTGGGTTATTGACAGTAAGTCTACTGTCTCAAAGGCAAGCTGTCCATCGGCTTCATCTAATCTGGACAGTTTGATAATATCCTCGACCAATGTGCGAAGGCGGTTAGCTTCATCATAGATACGGCTGGAGAATTCAGGAATATCTGTATCTTTTACCATACGGTTCATCATCAGTTCGGCATATCCCGAAATAGACATAAGTGGTGTCTTTAACTCATGAGAGACATTAGCCGAGAATTCTCTTCTCATAGCCTCTGCCTGCTGTTTTTCAGTGATATCAAGTATCAGCAGCACCGCTCCAGAGTGTCCTGCTTCTATCGATACGGGATTGGCCAGTATCTGAAGCACTCTGCCATTCATCTCCAGTATTTTCTCTGTGGAATGCCCTGCGATTGCCATATCCAGCGATTCTTTTATAATCACGTTACGGCTGACTGTGAGGATATTCTTGTGAAGACAGTCTTTTACATCTACCCCAAAAAGTTCTGTAGCTGCTTTATTGATTCCAAGAACTACTGATTTGTTGGTAATAATCATACCATCCTTCATATTCTCTGTAATTGCCAGATATTCTTCATGATTCTGTTTAATCTGCCGCAGCTGCTCTTCTATCTGATTATTCTGTATATCCAGTCTTCTAAGAAGCGGTGCCAGTTCTTCATACACGTCATTCTCCAGTGGATGTTCCAGGTCGATTTGATTGATTGGCTCGATCAGCTTGATACTGCGGTATCGTATTACCACCAGTGCCAGCGACAACACAATGATTAATATCAGTATAATCATCGTAAAGCTGGACGTTAATGTTGCAAATATACTTCTGGAAGTACATGCCACACGGATTACTTCCCCGTTTTTCAGGAGCAATGCGTAATAGTAAGTATTCTCATTTAATGTAGCAGACAGACGGTTTTCAATTCCTGTTCCTGTCTTTCTTGCCTCTATAAATTCCGGACGGTCAGAATGGTTCTCCATATCTGCCGGTTCTTCTATGGAATCAAAAAGGACTGTTCCATCCATATCTATCAGTGTTAAGCGATTTTGTGTCAAATTGCCTATATCCTGTGTAAGATAGGAATCACCAGTCTCTTCTAATACCTTTTTTAAATATTCTGCCTCAACCTGCACTCCGGATTTTATTTCCTTGGAATAATCCTGGTAATATACCACCGAGGTAAGCAGGAAGGTAAACAGAACTGCTACTGCAATCAGTATTCCCGTACTTCTAAATATTCTCTGCTTCATCGCAGACCTCCAATTCGATATCCCACACCGCGGACTGTCTCAATCATATTGCCGCAATTTCCTAATTTCAACCGTAAGGTACGGATATGTACATCTACAGTTCTGGTCTCTCCATCAAAATCATAACCCCAGATATGCTCTAACAAGCGGTCTCTGGAAAGTACGATTCCCTTATTCTCTATGAGATATTTTAATAATTCAAATTCTTTTAAAGTAAGTACTACTTCTTCACCAGCAGCTTTCACACGATGCTCATTAACAAGCAGTGTTAAGTCGCCTTCTTTGAGTTCATTTTCTTTCTCTGCACCCACATTGCGGCGCAAAACAGCTTTAACTCTTGCTATGAATTCCATCATGCCAAAAGGTTTTGTGATATAATCATCGGCACCGCCCTCAAGTCCCATTACTTTATCGTACTCGGAACCCTTGGCAGTTACCATGATAATCGGTATGTCTTTTGTATCGGCAGAAGATTTGATTTTCTTCAGTATTACCATTCCGTCTTCGCCTGGAAGCATAATGTCTAATAAAATCAAGGATGGTTTCTCCGTCTGAAGTGCTTCGAATAATTCCTTACCATCCACAAATCCTTTCGCAGAAAACCCGCTGGTTTCTAACGTATATACTACAAGTTCCCGGATATTTTTCTCATCTTCTACACAATAAATCATTCTTTATTCATCCTCTTCTTTTTGCTGGCCTGTTATGGAGAATTCCACCCACTCTGCAATGTTGCACGCATGGTCACCGATACGTTCATAATATTTTGCAATCATAAGTAAGTCCATAGCTAATTCACCATTTTCCGGATTTTTTACGATTACATCTATTAAGTTCTTACGGATATCGACAAAATTCTGGTCTATTACATCATCATACTTCTGTACTTCTTTAGAGAGATCCAAATCAGCTTTCACATAAGCATTGACGCTTCCCTTTACCATCTTGATGGTATGATTTGCCATATCTTCTAAAGGCTGAGCTACTGAGTTTTCCAGTGCCCCTACAGTCTCTACGATTTCTGCAATATCAGAAGCCTGATCACCGATACGTTCCATATCCGTCACCATCTTAAGTGCTGCAGATACCTGACGAAGATCTCTGGCTACCGGCTGCTGACGTAAGAGCAGCTCAAAACAAAGATTTTCGATTTCTCTTTCCTTGTGATCAATGAGTGCTTCTTTCTTTCTGGTGTCTTTGATCATCTCAATATCAGCATTGTCCAGAATCTTATAGGTGTTTTCGATAGCCTGCTCACAAAGAGCACCCATCTCCATTAATTCTACATTTAACTTTTCTAACTGTTCTTCAAAATGATTACGCATATCAACCAAACCTCCCTGTTATATAGTCTTCTGTTCGCTTGTCTTTTGGTGTTGCGAACAGTGTCTGTGTATCGTTGAATTCCACGATTTCCCCTAACAGGAAGAAGGCGGTTTTATCTGAGATACGGGCTGCCTGCTGCATATTATGTGTAACCATGATGATAGTATAATCTTTTTTCAGTTCCACTGCAAGGTCTTCTATCTTAGATGTAGAAATCGGGTCCAATGCAGAGGTAGGCTCGTCCATTAAAAGTACTTCCGGTTCTACTGCAAGTGCTCTTGCAATACAAAGTCTCTGCTGCTGTCCACCGGACATTCCAAGAGCGCTTTTTTTCAAACGGTCTTTTACTTCGTCCCAGATAGCTGCATTTCTAAGAGAACGCTCTACGATATCATCTAACTTTGCTTTACTGCGGATTCCATGAGTTCTTGGTCCGTATGCAATGTTATCATATATGCTCATTGGAAATGGATTTGGTTTCTGGAATACCATACCAACATTTTTTCTTAATTCATTGACATCCATTCCCTTGTAAATGTCATTACCATCTAATGTTACACTACCGGTAATCTTACATCCCTCTACCAAATCATTCATACGGTTTAAGGATTTTAATAAAGTAGATTTACCGCAGCCACTAGGGCCGATAAATGCAGTAATTTCTTTTTCGGGCAAATCTATATTGATATTTTTAAGCGCTTTGAAATCTCCGTAGAATAAATCCAGATTTGAAATGCTTATTTTTGCTTGATTGTTCATGTTTCCTCCTATAATTATGCTTTCGTAAGCTTCTTAGCTACAAAGCCTGACAGCCAGTTAATCACTAATACCAAAAGCAGCAATACTACAGCAGTAGCATAGGCCTGGTTTACATAAAGTCCCTCGCTGGATAATACATACATATGTACAGCCAGGGTACGTCCGGAACTTAAGATATTGTCCGGGATTTCTGCAATGGTACCAGCAGTGTAAATCAACGCTGCGGTCTCACCTACGATACGTCCGGTTGCAAGGATAACTCCTGCTAAGATACCAGGTATTGCAGATGGCAGCACGATACGAAATACGGTTCTTAATTTTCCTGCACCTAATCCGAAGCTGGCTTCACGATAAGAATCAGGAACTGATTTTAATGCTTCTTCTGCAGTTCTCATAATCAGCGGTAATACCATAATTACCAGTGTAAATGCACCAGCCAGGATGGACATACCCCATTTTAATGATGTTACGAAGAATAACATACCAAACAAACCATAAACAATAGAAGGAATACCTGATAAAGTTTCTGCAGTAATACGGATAACTTTTACCAGTCTGCTTCCTTTTGCGGAATACTCAACCAGAAAGATTGCAGCGAATACTCCAAGCGGCACTGATATCAACAGTGAAATTGCTGTCATAATTAAGGTATTGATTATGGACGGCAGCATGGATACATTATCTGAAGTGTAAGTCCATGAAAATAAATCAAGTGTTAAATTCGGAATACCCCGAACTAATATGTATACAACAAGATAAATCAATACAGCAAAGGTAATAATACCTGCCAGATAAACCAAGATAGCCAAAAGTGCTGACATAGGACTCTTCTTATATTCTTTTAATTTATCGCTCAAGCTTCTTTTATTAATTTGCATTTTGTGTCCTCCGATTCAGCAGGGATACAGCCAGATTGATAATTAAGATAAATACAAACAAAACTACTGCTGTTGCAATCAATGCTTCTCTGTGAAGACCTGATGCATATCCCATTTCCAATACGATGTTTGATGTCATAGTACGGACACCTTTTAACAGTCCAGCCGGCATTCTTGCCTGATTTCCTGCTACCATGATAACTGCCATGGTCTCACCGATTGCACGGCCTATTCCAAGTACTACACCTGCTAAGAGTCCTGATTTTGCTGCCGGAAGAACTGCGAAGAATACGCTTCTTTCATGTGTTGCTCCCAGAGCAAGTGATCCTTCATAATAAGAATCCGGTACACTTCGAAGTGATGATTCTGTAACTTCGATAATTGTTGGTAAAATCATAATTGCAAGAAGGATAGATGCGGTAAGCATGCTGCTTCCATTTCCACCGATGTTTTCTCTTACCATAGGAACGATTACTACCAGACCAAAGAAACCATATACGATAGATGGTACACCAGCCATCAGGCTGATTGCCTGTTTGCAAGGCTTATAGATTATCTTCGGACAAAATCTTGCCATGAACACTGATGTGAAGATAGCAACCGGAACCCCCATAAGACAGGCTCCTGCAGTAACGTAGATACTTCCCATAATCATAGGAAGGATTCCATAAATATCATTAGAAGGTTTCCATGAGGTACCTAATAAGAATTTAAATACTCCGATTTTCCCCATCGCCGGTATTCCGTTTGCAAACAGGAATACGCAGATGAGTACCACCGCTAATACGGAGGTACACGCTGCGATGAGAAAGACAATTTTCATTGCATTCTCTTTAAAATTTTTCATAATTATTTAGCCAACTCATCCCAGGTAGTTGTCTCGCCTGTAAAAATGCTCTTTACTTGGTCACTAGTTAAATCATCTGCTGCATTACCATTATTTACGATAACTGCAATTCCGTCTTTTGCGATAACTGTTGATGTGATACCTTCAGAAGCTTCTTCATCTTTTAAGTCTCTTGAAGCCATTCCGATGTCACAGATACCTTCGATAGTAGACTGTACACCAGTTGTAGAATCACTTGTCTGAACTTCGATATCAGCGTTAGCATTTACTGCAAGATATGCTTCTTTTAATTTTTCCATTACTGGAGATACTGAAGAAGAACCTGCTACTACTACTTTACCTTCTGGTGTAGTTCCTGCATAAGCTTCTGTAGCATCTAATGGAATATAACCGTTTTCTTCTACGATTGCCTGTCCATCTGTACTCATGATGAAATCGATGAAATCCTGTGCTACTTCGCTGATGCTGTCACCAGTTACGATATTGAAAGGACGAGATACTTTATATGTATCATTTTTTACATTTTCTACACTTGCTTCTGCTCCGTCGATTTTAACTGCTTTTACAGAATCATCTAAAGAACCAAGTGAAATATATCCGATTGCGTTGGTATCGCCTGCAACAGTTGTCATCATTACAGATGTGTTGTTAGTGATACTTGCTTCTTCTGTAGTCATATCTACTTTCTCACCACTGTCATCTTTTTCTTCGATTCCGAATAATTCGATGAATGCTCCACGTGTTCCTGAACCATCTTCACGAGATACTACTGTGATGTCACCTGAAATTGTTTCTGGTGCTGCACTTTCTGCTGCATCTGCAGATTCGCTTCCGTCACTTGCTGATGTTGAAGAACCACATGCTGTGAACATACCTACACACATAACACCTGTTAATAAAACTGCTAATTTTCTTTTCATTTTCTTTTTTCTCCTCAATATTATTAATTTGTTTTTTTCTTGTTTACAAGTACTCATTTTATAGTGGAAATGTAAAATCCAAAAGTAAGTGTTTGTAAAATGATTGTAAAATATGAAATCAATTTCAGTTTTTTCGTACTTTTTTTTGTAAAATCAACGAATATCAACATGATCTTAAGCCGTTTTATTTATATTGAGGCAATAAAAAAAGCCTGAAATTCAGGCTTTTTTTATTTTACATTTTAACATTGAATGTAAAATCATGTGTTTTTTGTCATACAGCTGATTATTTTACTCATTTCCTTGAGTCGAGAGGATATTTGAAATCCGCTTCGCTACTTTATTTTTTCTTTTTTTTACATTTATTAATACAAACAATTCCACCTACAAATATGATAATGCATGCAGGTAAATATGCAATATTTAATATCTGTACGGATTCTCCTGCAATTGCCATAAGAAGTTCCACCAGGCCAAGCAGCAAGCACATAACTCCGGTTACTTTTACAAGTTTTGGGTAATCATAGGTATCTTCCATGATTTTTCTGTTCTGTCCTTTTGTTCCAGAGATGACAAAATCTCCTTTTCCCATAAATAATAAAACGGCGACTCCCAGCAATACAATTGCCAGCACCCAGTCCAGCCATCCACCAAATGCCATATTTTTTTCCTCCAGTTTGTTTTGTGTAGGTATAGTATAGCATATTATAGGGAAGGGTGCTATTATTTCCGGGATTTTATATATTTATTTCACATACTCATTTCGTATGGTTAATTTTTTATTCTCACCTTTCCCATGGTGACAGCAAGTCGCAATCTATCGCAAATCGGCATATATCTTTTGATAATATGCAGTAATTTTTCCAGGCCGGAATTCTATATCTTCTATTTTGGTTACCGGCATAATTCCCAAGAGCGAATTTGTGACAAAGCATTCTTCCATACTGTGCAATTCTTCTTTTTTTACAATTTTCTCCGTAATTGGATATATTTCCCCTGCGTTTTCCATAATAGCTTCTCTTACAATTCCAGGAAGCAGCCCACTCGATAAAGGCGGGGTATAGATTACTCCCTTGCATACAAAAAAGATGTTGGTGCAGCTTCCTTCTGTTATCTCCTGCCTGGTATTTACAAATATGGGCTCATCGACTCCTTGTTCTTGCGCTTTTCTTTTTTCAATTATGTTTTCTCCATAATTCATTGTTTTATGACTGACCAACGGCGATGTCTCATTACGACGCACTTTTGAAATAGACAAATGAAAGCCTTTTTCATATTTTTCTTTTCTATAAGGATTTTTTCGCATAATAAATATTTTATTTTCTGCAGACAACATAATTTTTAAAACTGAATGTTTCTTCCATGTTGTATCTTCTTTAAATTTGTTCTTTAAATATTCCACAACTTCTGACTCAGTAATTTGATTTGCGACACCCAGTGTCTGCAGGGAACGATTCGCACGTTTTAAATGTCGATCCAGAAACAGTGGAATTCCCTCTTCAATAGCTATTGTCTCAAAAACACCCAATCCAAACTGATACCCATCATCTATTTTTATCATTTAATACCTCTTTGCTTTATTTTCAAATTTCATTATATATTATAATTTCCCATATATCTTCATGCATTCTGCAATATTTCCACCAGTGCTTTTGCCTTCTGCATTACTTCTTCATACTCAAATTCTAAATCTGATTCACAAGTAATTCCTCCACCAGCACCTATGTGATAAGTTCCATCTTTATATACTGCCGTTCGAATCACTATATTCATATCACAATCCCCATTAAGTGACATGTATCCCATGGATCCAGTATAGAGATTTCTTCTGCTGCGCTCCAACTCATCAATAATCTCCATAGCCCGCAGTTTGGGTGCTCCCGTAATAGAACCGCCTGGAAATGCTGCATCGATAAGATCCATCGCTGTCATTTTCTCCCGAAGCGTTCCAACTACATTGGATACTAAATGAAATACCGTTGCATATGTCTCTACTTCAAATAGTTCTGTCACTTTCACGCTCCCTGGTTTACAGACCCGGTTCAGATCATTTCGCTCTAAGTCAACTATCATTAACAATTCGCTTTTGTCTTTCTCTGAATTCATAAGTTCCTGCCTCAGCATTTCATCTTCTTCCTCGTCGGCTCCTCTTCTGCGTGTCCCTTTGATTGGTCGTGTCTCTACATATCCCTTATGCATTTGTAGAAATCGTTCCGGTGAAGCGGAAACTATCTGAAAATCTCCATAGTTAAAATATCCTCCAAATGGGGAAGGATTTGAATGACGCAGGTAATTGAAAAATTCATATGGCTGCATCTTGCTGCAAATACGCATCTGCTGTGTCATATTAGTGATGTATATATCTCCCTCTATTATATAATCAATCATCTTGCGAACAGTCTGCTTATATTCTGCTTTCGAAAAATCCGTCTCCATTAGGAATGAAAATTGTTTTTTACATCTTGGGATGAGGGTTTGCGCTTTATTTAATATATTCTCTAATTCTTTTATTGCTTTTTCTTCAATACACAGATTTCCATTAGCAACCAGATAAAGTTTCTTTTCTATATGATCTTCTATAATAAAATCATCATAAAAATTAAGAATACACTCTGGTATATCAAGTTCCTTTTTATGTATTGTGTCAACTTCTTCTTTTTCTCTTCCATAATCATATGAGAAGTATCCTATAGCACCTGAGATCAATGGAAGTTTTGTATCATTTTCCTGCTTATGTGCTCTCAGATATTGTTTCGTATAGGATGAAAAATCAGCCTCCACAATTTCTTCATTTATGGTGAATTTTTCTCCTTTTCTCAATCTTAAATAGGGATGCAGCCCAATCACTGACCATTTGCCCAAATGATTTTTTAATGAGGAATCCAGAAATACTGTATCCTGTTCTTCACAAACCTGCCTAAAGATTTCATGAATCGGCGGATATTGCTCAAGCTCTCTTATCTTCGGCATAACGTTCCCTCCAATTCTCGCATAGTTCATGAAAATTTTTCAAGAGTTCATGTCCATATTCTGTAAGAACCGCTTCCGGATGAAACTGTACGCCAAAAACAGGTTTACATTTGTGCGCAATACCCATTATGGCACCATCACAGGCTCTGGCAGTAACCTCAAGCTCTTTTGGAAACTTTTCTTCTGCAATTACCAGCGAGTGATAACGTGTCACTGCAAAACATTTTGGTAATCCTTCAAATAATGGATTTCCATTGTGAGTAATTTCTGTCACTTTTCCGTGCATGGGTGACTCGCCCTTTTTTATTTGAGCACCATAATAGTGTCCAATAATTTGATGCCCGAGACAAACACCCAGTATTGGAATTCGATTTTGAAATTCTTTTAGTACAAGTTGGGATTTTACAGCCTCTGCAGGAGTCTTTGGCCCTGGTGATATGATAATTCCCTGTGGACTGCATTGATAGATTTCGGAAAGCGTTACATGCTTTGCTTTCCTTACTAAGACTTTCTGTCCTGCCTCTTCTAGATAAGCGGCAAGGTTGTAGACAAATGAATCGTAATTGTCAATCATATAGTACATAGACTTTTCCTCACTTTCTTCTGATATGTTATCCAGTCGTTATCCTAAAGTGAGTTTAGGTCCGTAACCTGTAATTAGTAGTATACAAAATAATGCGTGCAGGTGCAACTATTTTACATTTTTGATTATTTTTTTAAAAGTTATTGACATATATTTAATCTTTGAGTATAATAACGTTGTTGTCGCTGATAAGACAATGTAGGCGCGAGTGGCTCAGTTGGTGGAGCGCGACCTTGCCAAGGTCGAGGCCGCGGGTTCGAGTCCCGTCTCGCGCTCTTGAGAAGCAGGTTAGTTAACCTGCTTTTTTTGTTGCCATGCATACGTAAATTAGTCCAATGGATTAATTTTAAATACCCCAAATGCATATAGGCCAATTCAAAATTCTTTTGGATATATTCCGTAACATATATTTGTACCTTACACATCTCCCGCTCACACTATGTTTCATAGAAATATTAAGAATTCCCTTTTCACAGCAAGTGAGCAGCTTATATTAGGGATTCTCTTGTCACAACTACTGAGCAGCTTATTCTTATCTTGACTCATCAAAAATATTTACGACTTAATTCTAATACAACAATTTTCTCATGTTTCCTACCTTTTCCTTATCAAAGAAATGTATCTATTTTTTTGCAATACACATATATTCTCACGTGAAATAGTATTGAATTACTTTTTCCACAAGCTCCGAACTAAGTGGATGCTCCTTGGTTTCAAAAGTAGTAATCAGATTAATGGATGGAATAATATTATTTTCAGTATAGATTGTAAGTTTAGAATATACATTTTTTGCGTATTTTTCATTATCCATCATACCAAAATGCTCCCAATAATAGATTTGTTGTGTATTAGGATGAAGAATTGTAAAATCAGGATACACCGGAATATCATTTAACAGCAAAAGTGCCTCATACCTAAAAGGAATTTGATTCACATAAAGTGCCATATCAATGAGCGATTCAGATTTGGAACGAACTACATTCCCAGAAATAGATTTTTGTGTTAATTGTTCTGGATATTTGGTGTTATGTTCATAAGTCTCTGCTAACCATTCTGTAACTTTCTGTTTCGTTGATTTAAAATAAGGGGAAAGAAGTGGATAATATCGGGGATCTGATATTAATAAATCTGCCTGATTGGCTAATCTAGAATTGGATGGTAGATAATAATTGAGAGCGTTTCTCTCTTGAGTAAGATCTTCGAGTTTCAGAGAAAGATATTTTCTTTTAGCAAGCTCCTCCGCATAGCGTCTTTCGGATTTAGGTATATATTTTAGTTTTTTTCCATCATTAACATACCATTTGAACCGTGTTTGATATCGTGTGACAATCAGCTTACCTGGCGGAAGAGAATTCAACTGCTTGTTAATGTCTGATATTTCATTATCCAGCCTTCTGACTTCTGCATTTAAGTTTTGGGTAATCGTAATAATTTCCTCCTTCACATAAATAATTTTGATGTATATTATTATAAGAACAATAGACTTATTTTGTAAAGACTTTACGCAATTAAAGTTTCATTAAATTTCAGCTAAAAATTAATAAAATCATTTGGTGTCCCTATTTAATGCTGTCTTTTTGATAATACTTTTGGAATGTTCCTGTTAAGATGTGCCCATTGGAATTTGCCCATTGGAATTTGCCTGTTGGAATTTGCCTGCTGGAATTTGCCTGTTGGAATTTGCCTGCTGGAATTTGCCTGTTGGAATTTGCCTGTTGGAATTTGCCTGTTGGAATTTGCCTGTTGGAATTTGCCTGCTGGAATTTGCCTGTTGGAATTTGCCTGTTGGAATTTGCCTGTTGGAATTTGCCTGCTGGAATTTGCCTGTTGGAATTTGCCTGTTGGAATTTGCCTGTTGGAATTTGCCTGTTGGATTCACATTTCGGATAATTTGCATAAAGGATAAAATAGTTTTGCAGTGCTCCTAGAAATATTTCATTTACTCATACCGCACTTTCCTGAAAAGCACATTAAATATACTATTTTAGCAAGGCATACCGCTTACTCATCCGCCTCCTTGCCTCGTTTTCTTAACAAACACATTGAATATCCACCTTAGCGAGGCATATTGCTTACTTATACGCCTCCTTGCCTCGTTTTCTTAACAAACACATTGAATATCCACCTTAGCGAGGCATATTGCTTACTCATCCGCTTCTCTTGCCTCGTTTTTTTCTATCATTCGAGGCAAAACATACCAGAATTGCTTAATTATGCCTCGTTATACTTTGTATCGCCTAGAAAAGGCAAGGAAACGAGGCAAACATAGTCATAAGTCTTCTATATACCCCGCATAAACTTACTGCTTCCCCCTTGAGACTTCTCTCAGGGCTTCTCTTGAGACTTTTCTTGTAGCTTCTCTTAAGGCTTCTCTTGTAACTTCTCTTAAGGCTTCTCTTGTGACTTCTCTCGAGGCTTCTCTTGTGGCTTCTCTCAAGTTTTTAATCCTCTTCCCCACAAAAGCTAATACAGGAAGCTTTCCTGCTCAATCACCATGCCTTGTTCCAAAATCGCCTGTATTAAATCTGCCAGAATTGGTTCTTCTACTTTTTCAAGTTTTTTTCTTTTTGTTTCTTCAAGAATTTCTCCCTCAATCAGATTTTTCTCATATATTTCCCGATTCATATTCAACGGCTGTAATTCAGGAAATATATTTTCTCGAATAAACTGAAATATCCGTATGCCTCCATAATCCAAATCGCCTGTATGATAATACTCCACTTTTTCGTTCTCTAACACCTTGCTAAGTTTTCGCAAAAAATCACATTCTTTTGGTGAAAAATATCCATGGCTAAATATTATCAAAGTTCCTTCTTCTATGGGCATCATCACATAATTCGCTTTATTTTCCACAGTTATAATCTTCTGTATTTTCTGTTTTTCACAAATATGAGCGTATTTTAAAGTCTCGCTGTTTAATACGGTTCCATATCTCCATTCAGATAAGTCAATCTGCTTCCCTTCCAGATTCAATAAAAGATTACCTTTGGCCTCAAGTTCCTGCTTATACTCCTCGATCAACAACTGCGATAATATGGTGGTATCATCCATATTGTCATCGATATCATCATGGTGTCTCTTGGCAATACTGATAACTCTGCTTTGCAGTTTTTGTTCGAAAGTTTTGGAATTGTGCAGATAACGTCTGCTGAAAATTCTTTTAAATATTGGCTCCTGAAGTTGATCTAATCCACACATACACTTGCCCAAAAGAAGCTCCTGATCCCAATTATTTATGATTTTTCCTTGGTCAATGCGATTCATGCACTCTGTATAGTATGCACGAATCCAGGATTTCCTGCATATATTCAATTGTTGCTTCATATAAGCAAGCTGCTTTTTCACTTTATCCAACTTAGGTGTTCTTTCTGTCAATGCATAGAACTTGCGAATATTCTTTAATTCATAATTGATTAGTTCTATATCGCTTCGGTTATTAAACCACTTTACAGTCCATAACCCATCCTGCTCCAATTGCTTTGCTTCTTCTATAATAGAACCTTTCCCTAATGCATTTATCAACTCCTGTTGAATTCGAAAGGAACGATTTCCCGTAGCTTCTTCCTGCCAATCTGTTTTGCTGCTCTCAAATTTATTCAAAATTCTTTCCAAAATTTCATATTTCATAGATCATGCCTTCTGCTTCCCACAATTTCATATTTTACAATTTCATGCCTTCTGCTTCCCACAATTTCATATTTTATAATTTCATGCCTTCTGCTTTCCATTCGCTCCAAAATGTAATTCCCGCATTCCTTCTACTTCATCACACACTGGTTTTAGATTGCATATAGAACAATCCATTTTTAAATCTTTTAATATGTGATTTAGAGATTCTGTAATCTGTTCCATTTGAATTGCATGCTTCTGCAGTTCGGCATATGGAAATTCAGGCGCTGTAATAAATACTATTTTTACAGCCTGGACCTGTGAATGTTCATGATATGCCTGCGAAAATATCTTTCCAACCTTCTGAAAATCCAGTCCTTCCAACAATGCGTCTTTTCCCACACGAACTGCTTCCCTATTATTCGCTGTCGAAATTCGCATCATATATCCCTTAGGGCTCACATGATAACGGGTGTATTCGATTTGGCGCATTGTCGAATAGGCTGCATTACTATCTTTGAAAAAATCATCTGCGACTTTTACAAATACCAGACGGGCATAAGCTGTGTCATTTTTTATCTGAGGTAAGTCTGGACCGATTTGTATAATTTCATCTCTCGATACCAGGCTTTCCTGTGATGTGAATCCCATTGCACTCACTGCATAACAATCAGCTCCACCCAGTTCATAAGCCATCTCGTGACGCAATATCAGATTATCATCTTCTGCCGTAGGCCATTCTAAATTAGCCGCATTCTCTCTAATTGCTTTTTGATTGCTTTTGTCGCTTTGAAAATGGAATGGACTGCTTAATGTATCCTTATATTTCCGGCAGCTAAAGGATTCCACCATTTCCTGGATTTCGCTTATATTTTTATCATATAGCTTCATTTGTGATTCTCCTGATTTTTATGCCCTTGTCTTTGTTATCTACTTTTCCTGTCTGGACTTTGCATCTCTTTTTGCCTTGCCTCTGTCATATATCTTCTCCATGAGCGGAAGCATCTTTGATGCTGCTTTCATATCCAGATTGAAAAAATAAATTACAAGACTAAGCATGAACAGTGCCACAAAGACACAGGCTACGATTAACACTATTTTCAAAATAATCATAATACGCTTCCTTTCTGACGTGCAAACTCTGCGGCTCCCAGGGCGCCCATAAGCTGGGGATCAATAGGAAGTTCTACTACTTTTATCTTTAATACTTTTTCAATGGCCTGCTTTAAACCATCATTTTTGGCACAGCCGCCTGTCAAGGCAACATAATCTACAGCACCGGCTTTTTTTGCCATTACAAAACATCTTTTTGCTACAGATAGTTCTATACCTGCGGCAATTTCTTCCATAGGTTTTCCTTCACCTGCCAAAGAAATAACTTCACTTTCGGCAAATACTGCACACTGTGCTGTTATAGGAATAACATTCTTCGTTTTAAGCGATAACTTAGAAAATTCGTCCAGCGTCATTTCAAAAGCATTAGCCATGTTCTCGAAGAATCTTCCTGTACCTGCTGCACACTTATCGTTCATAGCAAAATTAAGTACGGTACCATCTGTATCCACGGCAATTCCTTTTACGTCCTGTCCGCCGATATCAATAATTGCTTTTACATCCGGAGCTGCCACATGCACACCCATGGCATGACAACTGATTTCCGAGACATTTTCATCTGCAAAGGGTACTTTATTTCTGCCGTAGCCAGTACCTATTAGATATGCCAGTTCCTTGGCATCTGACAATTCTTTTACCTGACTGACAGCCTCATCCAAAGCCGCCTGCGCACTGAGCACAGGATTAATGCGGCTTCGATTCGTTACATTAGCAGCCATTTTCCCATTTTCATCCAGAATTACACATTTTGTATATGTACTTCCTGCATCACAACCACCATAATATTTCATAATTCTCTTCTCTCTGTACTTTCTTATTTATTTTTCTTATTTATTTTTCTTATTTTTTCTCATTTTCTCATCCAGGGTCAAGAGGATATTCGGAATCCGCTTCGCTGCTTCGCTACTTGCCTCTACACCTCATGCTGCTTCACAGCTTGTCAGTAGGGGCTTGTATCCCCTACTGACACAAGCAAGTCCCCCCACCGCTTAATGCTCTTCGCATTTGAAGCAGAGGACTTACTTGATGAGGTTAAAATATCTATTTAACCTTTTACATAGATACAAAACCTCAAAAAACCTTGCTATACTCAGTAGCTTTACTTGTTAAAACCAGCCTAACAAACCTCTAATATATCAAACCAGGATACAAATCATGAACTACTCTTTTTAGATATAAACATGAAAAATTTTGTCCATGAAAAAGATTCTAGCATAAAATTGAGTATAAAATAAAAATTCTTCATGTCCACTGTATAGTGGTACATTATATCAGAATGCCGAGGCATAAATGCTTGCCATACAATAATCATGCCTCGTTTTAATGAAAATAGTTATATAAATTGTTAGTTACGAGGCACATAAACTTGTAAATCGAAAATCTGCCCCACAAAACAAGTTTATGTGAGGCAAACGAAGGTTGTTGAGCTATATATGCCCCACCACAACTGTACATATTCTACTTTCGAAAAGAAACGAGGCATAGATTTCAAAACGCCTTCCATATGCCCCACCATATGCTTCACCGCATTTTTCATAACCAGTATCGCTTTTGGGCTGCTGGTATCACTTTTTTACAACCAGTATCTCTTTTTGCTGCCAGTATCTCTTTTTGCTGCTAGTATCACCTTTTGCTGCTAGTATCACCTTTTGCTGCCAGTATCACCTTTTGCTGCCGGTATCACCTTTTGCTGCTAGTATCACCTTTTGCTGCCAGTATCACCTTTTGCTGCTAGTATCACCTTTTGAGATTACTAGCCACATATTTTTACATGTTTGGAAATTTATAAGCCACACACCTGGAATTGAAATTGTTTTTCTGGTAAAGAGGATATTCGGAATCCGCTTCGCTGCTTCGCTACTTGCCTCTACACCTCATGCTGCTTCACAGCTTGTCAGTAGGGGCTTGTATCCCCTACTGACACAAGCAAGTTCCCACCCACCGCTTAATACTCTTCGCATTTGAAGCGGGTGACTTACTTGAGGAGGTTAAAAAATGTCTATATTAAGTTAATGTTTACCATGCATTACCATCATCGTATTCCTCTAAACTAGGGTCCAGCGGTTCTTCCCTGAGTACGGTACGCATATAGCGATTAACTTCTGTTCTCATATCCCGCCTCGTGGCATCGCTTGGTTTCATAAGTGCATGAGTAACCCAGATTAGATGCACACCATGTTTTCTCGCCTCTTCCTCGAACAGACCGTGATATCCTGACATAGACTTGCATCCCATATGCGAGTACATGATTACCATATCTGCACGAAGTTCCTCGCAGTACCTCCACAAGGCCTCTACACCTACTTCATAACCGCCGTTAGAACGGTTTCTCATAATCATATTCTCATATAGATACGCCAAATCATAAATAGCTTTTTCTTTGTCCTCTGTGTTAATCTTCTGCATGGACACCATGCTGAGCATATCTGCTAATGGTACAATTCCCCAGCAGTTTTGCAGCCAGATTGGAAACGCCGTATAATATGCCGCCTGAACTCCCCAGGTAATAGCTCTGTGGCGATGTTCTTTTGTGCATAGATGTTTCTCCTTATAGCCCTTCATTGCCAATGCAGTGATTTTCTTATCTACATTCAAGAATTCATTATTACGGCCGCCTGCCGCCTGATAGACACCGTAACGATATAGTGCTAAACTAACTCCGGTAACCTGTGGATACTGGGTTTTGGAAATATCCAGCCACTCCAGCATGTATTCCGTCTCCTGATTAAACACCTTCATGCATTTGAAGAAATGTTCCCAGTCGAAAGTTTCTCCGGTCTGCTCTTCGATAAAGTGTATAGCATTCAGAACTTCTTCCGCTGCATAATCCTGCACACTGTCCTGAGTATGTCTGATAGGCACTGCCAGCTGAAACGTAGGAATTTTAAAACTGCGGGCTTCAATTCCATTTCCCATAAGACTTCCGTCACAGGTGGTGTTACACTGCACTGCACACACTCCTATTAACGGAAAATCATCTGCCAGAGCTACTCCTAACTCTGCCGCAGGCATAGGACATACGTCGGAAGGGACACCATATTCCTGAGTCACATCTACGTAATAAGAACAGGATTCCTGAGCCATCATGGATACACCATACACGGACGGCACCTCCACAGAGAGCCATTTTAAGTTTGGAAAGCCATCCATGATTTCACTCATCATATTCTCGTCAAATAAAACAATTTTGCTGTTAAATTCTGTATCATTACCGATTTCCGGATCTGCCCGGAATATATCAGCAATCATATCACATACATCTGATACAATCAGTCCCAGACCGCTATGGGCGATACGAAGTTGTTCATCACGCATCCCCTGGGTATGCCTGTTAAAAAAATCCGGAACAGCCAGATAGTTCATCATCCATCGGTAACGGAAGAATCCCTTGATATTATTCTTATTGAGCATAAATTTCAGAAGGACTTTCCAAATTTTCAGCCATTGGGTATAATCATACCAGGTGTCTTTTAATCCACGCCATTCCCGACGTTTTCCTGTTTTTCCGCTGGTATAAAACTTCCCCAGGCGTTCACTTCCAAGTGCTTTACTCATGCTTGTCCTCCTTTCTTACAGACTCCGGCTCATTTATCCGTCTTACTATTGTCTGACTTGCTTTTATCTGACCTGCTTTTATCTGATCTGTCTTTATCTGATCTGCCTTTATCTTCTGAATTTTCTTAATTTCCATACTTTCTGCAAATGCCTGTACACGGGTACGAAGCTGTCCGGAATTACCAACTACATAAGGATGGTCCACTGACAACACCGGATATCCATACTCATCACGCATAATATGATGTGCAGATGCGCTCTCATATCCCCAATAATCACAGAACTTCATATGCTGATAGATGATTCCGTCTGCATGAAATTCTTTTGCCAAATTATCTACATAAGTATGACGGGCATCAATCTTCTCACGGTTCATATAGCGCGGACATTGACCCCAGTCCAGATATTGTGCACAAATCTGTGTCAAAACATCTTCTGTATCATTTAACAGGATCTGCCCACGGCCCGGGAAAGAGCCAAAACAGAATCGATCCGCAACCACAAGCACTCCAACATCCTCAATTAATTCAATCAATTTAGGATCGTCTATCTCTGAACCTACCAGTACAACTTTAGCCCGAAAGTTCTTCTTCTCGTCACACTTTCTATCCTTTAGTTCCTCCACCGTCTCCTGCAGCATAGGAAGCAACAGATTATGCGGGCAGCAATAAGTAGCCAGACAGAACACCGCAAATTCATAACCGGTAATTCTTGGATTATCCTCTTTTCGGTAATCTCCCATCTCAGTGATAAGCCGGCTGATTTCATTTTGCTGACGAACTGATTCACGAAGCGCTTCATCAGAAATGTCAATACCATAATGTTCTTTTAAAGGTTCCAAAACACGAATACGCATCTGCTTCGCATAGTGACGTAAAGCCGAAGCATCTGATTTCATAGGAACATCCGCATAGGACACAAAGAACTTCTCCTTCGTACACAGATTCTGTCGTTCAATATTTTCCACTGCGCGGTTCATCTGCGCACATGCATCCGGCGCAATGATACAGTCTAAGAACTCAAATCCGCCCTCTAATCCACGCTCTAATAAAGCTCTGCTAAATTCACATAATAAGCTGGTCATATAATAGGTTCCCATTTCCAAAGAACCGGTTCTGGGAGCCCGAAGGCGAACACTAAAGCATCCCGGAAGGTTAAGCAGTGGTTCCGGAATCAAAGAACAGACACCTCCTATGGCAATCTGACCATCTGCCGAAGCCTGACGTACCAGGTCATTATTGACATCCTCCAATAATTTTTCTAACGTATATAAATGTTTTAAATCTTTCACTTATTTCTCCTTTGTACTACAAGTATATAAAATTCCAACTGCCAAATGAATAGGAATCATCCATTGAAAGATACCTTCTAATAAATGATGTATTCCATTACAAGGTCAGCCCAATATCTCTATTTTATGTAGTGCTTCCCTGGCACCGTTCACTATATTCGAATCATCCGGCAGATAAAAGACATTCTGTCCCGTCAAATCAAAAGCCGCCAATTGACTATCTGTAGGAATGTAAGTCAAAACAGGGATGTCTCCTGTATCTATGTACTGCTTCATGGAAATATCCGGCATACGATTCACGACAGCACCTATCTTTTCATACATGACCAGTTCATCCGCCACTTTCTTTATAGTCTGAATTACCTGAGTTCCCTTCTTACTGGAATCCGTAACCAGCATAAGGTGCGTCACCTTCTCCATCACTCTGCGGTTAATCTGCTCAATCCCGGCCTCACCATCAATCACCACATAATCGAAATTTCCAGACAGCATCTGAATAACATCCTTCAAATAAGCATTCACCTTACAATAACACCCCGCCGTCTCCGGTCTTCCAACAGCAATAAAAGAAAATCCATCCTGTTCCACCAGGGCATCAAAGATCTGATACTTCGCTTCTCCAAGAAGTTCCACCGCAGCCTTAGTCTCCCCATCTTCCACCGCAGCAATCACACTCTTGCGGATGTCATCAATCGTAATCCCGACATCCACTCCCAGCGCCGTAGACAATCCCACTGCCGGATCCGCATCAATCGCCAGAATCCTCTTATCCGGAAAAGCTTCCGCCAACAATTTCACAATCACCGCTGCCAGCGAAGTCTTCCCCACCCCGCCCTTCCCAGCCAGGGCAATAATCTTCGTATCTCTCACATTCTCCATAAATTCAACGCCTCCCACATACCAATACACCACCACAACTCCCGACTTTAAACCAGGATTCCTTCCAGTCTCCCACTTTTCTCTCGCGCCTTGAATCCAGGATTCCTTCCAGTCTCCCACTTTTTCTCTCGCGCCTTGAATCCAGGATTCCTTCCAGTCTCCCACTTTTTCTCTCGCGCCTTGAATCCAGGATTCCTTTCAGTCTGCCATTTTTCTCTCGCGCCTTGAATCCCCAGCAGACTCAGAAGCATCATCTTTTCAAAACTGTCAAAAACGGTTTCAGTTTTTAAAAGATGATGCTTCTGAGTCTGCGTCCCCATGCCAAAAAATCTCAACTCTCAATCTCCTGATTCAAAGTCCCAAACTCCTTCTTCTCAAACTCCTGTATGGATATATTCTTCTTATTCGGATTAGCAAACACAAATGTCTTATCCACATTCTCCAGATAATTTTGAATCTTATCATTGGTAGCACTAATAATCGCCTGGAACCCCAGGCCACGAATCAACTCAATACAACTTGCCACTTTCTCCGAATCCATCTTTGAAAATGCCTCATCTAACACTACCAGACGAATAGTCGGATTTCTCTGAATCTTCGGTGACAGATTGATTCTATATGCCTGGGCAAAGCTGGCAAGCAATGCCACATAGAGTGGATTCTGTCCTTCACCACCGGAATTTTTCTTGATCATCCTGCTAAGACGAATACGGATTGTATCTTCTCCCGGCTCACCTTGAATAATCTGCTGCATATCAAAAGAAAGATATGTCCGATAATCTGCATACTTATCCATATTACGCTTAGATTCCTCTAGTTCTTCCTGGCTGGCATTATCAGCCGGAATGAAAATCTGAATCAACTCATTAATTTCATCTTCATAATTATGTTCATGTTCCATAGTAAATAAATCCAGCTGATTCTGCATATGATTGGCAATTTGATTTGGATTGATTTCCAATGCATCATCCATGAACATGTCATAATATTTTCCATCCACGCCCTTATTTTTAGTAATGATAAACTGATACTTGTCTTTACCGAAATCCAGCTTGCTGATGACACGATTTAATTCATCCTTTCGCTGAAGCGCATCCCGGATGGCACTTCTTATCTTAAACACAAAATCATCCTTGAAATGTTCCACCGCAGTCTTTGCCTGTTCCTTTGCAATCTCCTGATAGTGCAGCAAATCATCACACTGCAGACTGTCTAATAGATGATCATATTCTGTATTTTCTCTGCTCGTTGGCGAAAATCCACGGTTTGGATACTGACGCAGATACTCAAAGCGAGAGTCCTGCAGTCTCTGAAGCGCGATATCCTTCTCTCTCAGAGTTTTTATCTGTGCTTCTTCGTACGTCTGTCCAATGCGATGATATCTCGGATTACGCTCTTTTGAGAGTTCTTCCTGCACTACCGGTTCAAAGGCTTCATTTTTCTCGAAAACACGCTCCATCTCAAGAAGCTCTTCATTTACTCTAAGATGTTCGTCCCTTGACTGGTCATTTGCACTCTGCATCTTCCAGATTCGCTGGTCTAATTCCTTCTGTAGATTTTCCTTTTTATCTATCGCCTTTTTCACTTCATCCTGCTGCCGTTCTAATTCTTCCACATTGAGTTCTTTCATCTGCTGCAGCTTTTGAATCAAACGCTCTTTTTCTTTTTCATTTTTAGATATTTCCTTATAATCCCTCTGCCAGTAGAGATATTCTTCAAGACTGTGGCTGGATAAATCCTCCAGGGATAGAATCCGGTTACACTCTGTCACAATCTCTTTCTGCGGATTTAATTCTTCCTCCCAGGATTTCACATTACCTTCCAACAGGCGAATCTGTCTCTTTAAACTTTGTTCCCCAATATACGCATACTTTGTATAATTATCCGGATTGATATATTGCAGACGATATCCCTGATAGCGCAGACATTCCGGAGTAATACCGATACGGCACTCCCTCAGTTCTTCTACGGTATGGCACTTGATTACCCTGCCTAACAGGTAATCCACATAGGCACGAATATATTTTTCTTTACACACTACTTCCTTCGACAATGCATCCGCTTCCACTACAGGATTCGCTTCTAATACTTTCTGTGTATCCACCACTGCCACGCGGAAATACTTCTGTCCATCAAGTTCCTCATAGGCTTTCATAGCCGCCTCAGCATATTCCGGTTCCACCATAATGGACATCTTCTGACTTCCCAGATATCCTTCCACTGCATTTCTCCAGGTCTCATCTCTGATATCCAGCAAATCAGCAAGGATTTCCACCGAAACCGGACGTTTATATTTTGCATCTAATTTCTTCTTAATAGATAATCGTGCAGCTTCCAATTCTCTCGGATATACCTTCTTGCCCAGATGCAGCTGCGAGAGTTGAACTTTCGCTTCATTGATGGAGTTTTCCAGATTCTCTACTGCCTTATTGGCTTCTCTTCTTTGATTTTTAACATCCTTTACTGTATCTGCCAGAGCATTTTGAAGGCGTTCCAATTCGCCCTCACTGATGGTTTTATCTGTGAATTTTTCAATATCCCAAAGGATTGCATTGGAGGTAATTTCTTCCTCCTCCCAACCCTGCAGTTTCGTTGCCGTCTTATCCCAATACCCCTTGCTTGTATTCAATCGTTCCAGCAAATCATTAATACTTGCCAGCTGAGCTTTCATCTCTTCATATCCGGTAGCTGCAATCTGTCTGGTCAGTTCTTCTTTCTGTGCCTTTAATTTTTTAAGCTTCTGACTTTCTTCCTCATTGGTAATTCTCGCGGTGGCTATTTCCTGCTCTACCAGCTTCATCTTGTCTAACAGAGCCTTTACCTGCGCATGTTTTGCCAGAATTTCCATTCGCTTTATCACATACTGCTGCTGGTCTATCAAATCTTCTTTTTCTTTATACACCCCATACTGTTTTTGGATTTCTTCCAGTTTATGAATTTCCAGCAGAGTATCTTCTATCTTCTTGCGCATACGACCATACTGCATGACACTTTCCTGCATATCTTCTATCTGAATATCCTGCTCCATACAAATATATTCTTTCACAAAATCTTCCAGCTTTATATTCATACGAAATGGTATCGCCCTCTTAAACAGTACCGGGAATTTTTCCGAGTCCAGTCCCCCAAGGTAGATATCATACAGCTGTTTTCGGAATCTTTCATTGGATGATCCCAGATAATAGGACTCCGCATCAAAATGACTGGTGAGATAACGCTTTACTTCCTCAATGGTCATAACACGTTTCTCAGTCCGGTAATTGCCCTCTATCAGTCCGCCTTTATGCCAGAAGAACAGACGATTTATCTCATTAGTGGCAGTCTCCACATCAAATACGATTCCTACACACTGTTTCTCATTGGTATCTGTACGTTCCAGTTCCAGTACGATAGTACTTGAAAAATTCTGATTTCGTAGATAAGCAAATTCATTATTTTCTCCAATATTAACCATTCCGCGAAGGTACTCTATTAAGTTACGGTCGGAATCATCCGCTGCCGCCTTGTTAAAGAATCCTCTTCCATCAGTATTGGCATAAAGAATAATCTGCAGGGCATCCAGCACTGTAGATTTTCCGCTTCCTGAATGTCCTGTAAAGAAATTGATTTCCTGATTAAAGGAGAGGACTTTTCTGCTGATATAGTGCCAGTTATTTAAGCACATCCGGGACAATGCCTCAAATCTCTGATTCTGCATAATTACTCATCCTCCTCTTCTATGAATTCTGGATTGTTCGCCTTTTCTAATTCATCTGATTTTTCTGAATCTCCTGCGTTTTGAATTGCAGCATATTGCTCATCATCAAGCTCTTCATCTCTCTCACCCAATTCCTGCAACAATCCACGAATCTCATCGCCAAACAATACCACCTGTATGGTAGGATATATGATTAATTTCCCATCCCCATCAATAGTCTCCAACACATCAAGCGGTTCAATAATCTGATACTTTTTCAGTAATGCAATAGCGCGGCGAATCTCTGTGAATGACGGTTTGCTTCGAAGCAGCCTGTAACTGCCCAGCGCTTCATTAATCTGACCTAATGTGGTAACCACATTCACACTGTTGGATACGGTAGTCATCTGTTCATCATAGATTAATTTTAAAATCAGCAGATACAGTGTTGCCAGTTTTGGAATCTTCTCACCCAGCACTGTCTCACCCTTAATATAAAATATTCCCATCTGACTGTTTTCGCACAGTTCCATACCACCCAGTCGAAAATATTCTTTTAAAAATTCCAGATGTTTATTGCAGATGCGAAAATCTTTATTCATGAGAAATCGTTCTGTACGCCGGTCATATTTTCTTTCCAGGATAAAAGTCTGCTTTAAGAGTGTCTGAATACACTCTGTTATCTGTGTCTGCTCTTCCGGCATCTGTTCTTCGTAATATGTAATCATTTATTTCTCCTCGGTAATATTTTTCTTATTTACAAATGTCAATTTGGGATAAACATATTTTCCGTTGTCCACAGACTCTGCTTCTGTATCCAGTATTCGGAATTTTCCATGCTTTCTGGCAGAATCATCATAGGCAAGGATCATTTTTTCAAATGATTCCTCATCCTGAATCATCATTTCGTCCATAACAGCTTTCCCATCCACCATATGTTCTTCGATAAAGGCTTCTATCTGCTGCATAGAATATCTTCGATGAATACGGTTCAATTTCAGAACTTCTTCCATAGACAGTTCATCTTCCACCACTTCCTCTGACAGACTCTCCTCGAACTTTATCTTTGGTTTTCGTTTTTTATAAAGAAGTTCCGGTGTCAGAACCTGCAGGGAAGCCAGATTCATCTTACTTCCAATTTGAGTGATAGTCTCTTCTGCATCTTCCCGCATGGAGATTTCATTCAACAGCTGAATTACCAGACCTTTCGTATTGTCTTCCCCACTTAACAGATAGTTTAACCTGGTTACGGTTGCCCGCACATACTTGCTGTGCTCCCGATCCATATTGGCGATTCTATGCTCTATATCATCAAATCCCCGCTCTATACGGTCAATCAATTCATAGATTTCTGCCTCAGTGATAGTATGCGCATTCTTTATAATAATACGGTCCATCCACTGTGGTTCCTCACGCATATCATTGAGCCACTTTTTTATGTCGCTTTTATATTGGTAAAAATTATCGGAAGTTTTTAAAATATGATACTTTTTACGCACAATTTCTTCCACATACCCATCCAAATGCTCTTTTAACAATTCTCCATAGAATTTTTGTTCCAGAAGACTTGCAAAAAATTTATCCATATTATGCAGCATATCCTGAAGCACTTTGTTTAATTTGCGGGTATTAATCAGAGCTGTTTTCAGAAGGCTTAGAGAGCCTCGAGAATCATTTCGAAAAGAAAACAGATTTGCATATATGTTCTGAATATAGATCTCTGTGTCCTCCATCTCATCATTAGTCAAACGCTCGAAAGCTTCGATGAAAATGGCCGCATAATCAGGTATCAGTATATTAGTAATCAAGGTTGTATAATCATCCAGTTTTTTAAGCCACCCACTGTTCAAAAGCCAGTTTAGCACTCTGGTTGCCAGCGGCTCCAACAAATCCAGATCCGTCTCTAATTCATCCTGCTCCAGTTGAATATGCGACTTGGAAAAATAGTCGCTAAGAACTGATATACAGACCTCGCGACTTAAATAGTAGTTATTATATTCATATTCTTCATTAATCTTTAATAAGGCTTCTATATAAATTTCCCGATTTACAGAGCGAAACAGCCCCCAGAATTTGTCAGGAATTTCGTATCTTATTTCCATTTTTTATCCTTCTCTTTGTCGTGTTGGCAATATCCATGCCTTTATTATATTCTTATCTGTATACATTTCCGCATCCATTCTTCCGGAGAATGAACCTATACTACCATTTTCCAATCCATTGGACTGTATCCTAACCTCTATTTTATCATATGCCAGA
The DNA here is from genome assembly GCA_028696165.1 of Lachnospiraceae bacterium. Classification (GTDB taxonomy): domain Bacteria; phylum Bacillota; class Clostridia; order Lachnospirales; family Lachnospiraceae; genus JAQVHQ01. The sequence continues at coordinate 33,157 of JAQVHQ010000033.1, forward strand.
CAAGAAACCAACCCAAAAAGCATGTAGAAAATAAGCGGAATAAACCGAGGCAAATAGCTAACAAAAATCAACTTCTGCCTCGTGAAATGAGTTACATCGAGGCAGAAATAAAAAAAGCCATTATATATGCCTCAATTGGTATATATAATGGCAAAATAATCTTAAAAACGAGGCAGTAAATGAAATTTTGCTAGTATTTGCCTCGCCAAATCACTTTATAATGTACCCTATACAATGGACATGAAGAATTCTTATTTTATACCCAATTTTATGCGATACAACTCATGCAGCATACATGAAGGGCATGCATCTGCGTCTACATCCAATTGTCATTTGACGAATTATTTCCCGGGATATACATAATTATCATCACGATGGAACGTATCATTGGAATCTAATTCTGTCAATTCCCCTGTACTTCTTGAATAGCTGAATCGCTCATAAACCTTCTCCTGATTGTTCTCACAATAACAGTTAATGGTTCCATCACTGTTAACCCGGATTTTCCCATCCTGGTATTCCCATGTTGTATGCGTTTTATTTCTGCCCATTCCACTTGCATTACCAGGTCTTATTCCATAGTAAGAGTAAACCAGGCCATCGCCGGATCTTTTGATTTCAATGATGTCAGGTGACTTTGGTGATTCATCATTTACCCATGTTCCCACTAACAGACTGTAGATTTCTTCCATTCCTTCGTCTGTGTTTGATACTGATGCGCTTGTTGTCTGACTTTTCATAGTCTGCTCATAGTCATAAATAGTTTTGATATTTCCTTTTTCAATGGTATTTAATATAGATTCATCAAATTTGTCTGCCTCAACTGTTGGTCTATACCAATTTTTACTTCTAAAGTAATTATCTAAATCCGCACTTTTAAAAATTCTGCCGTAGCGTGCATAGATTTCATTCCTTGCCAATCTTAGTTCTTCTGCTGTAAAACACTTTAATTCGTCTTCTGTCACTACTCTGGTATCAGAATCTGCGATAATATAGTCTTCTGTCTCTGTAACTGATGGTGCTGTACCATTCGTGGTAAAACTCTGTACTGTTCCGTTATACCATGTACCATCATACTTTACAAAATACTGATACTGGTAAACTGTTCCCGGTGTCAACGTAAGATTCAGTTCTTCATTAAAATCATACCACATATTGAATCTGCTTTCAGATCGTTTGCAATTTTCTATATGGTTTAATAAAAGATTATTGTTTGCATCCCATATGTTACATCCTACGGTGGTGACTGTCAGTCTTTCCGGATTAGAAACTTTTGCATGAATATAAGCATTGGTCTCATAAATCTGTACATCATCATAATTAAAAGAAAAGCTGTGTGCCGCTCCACCTGCTAATACGGTTGTAGGAATCATACTTGCTAATAAAATAATCACTGTAAATAAACCTGCCATTTTCTTCAACATAATATTTTCTCCTTTTTAAGTTCTCTGCATTTATTTGATATATTTACTATATACAATAAAAAAGAAAATTTGTTTTTTAGGATAAAAACATATTCCACATTGGATTCACATAGAAATTATGATATAATTATTGGCAAGTTATGATTTTTTCTTAAAAATGGATAGAACGCCCACCTCCTAAGGGGAAGAGGAACAGTTCAAGTACCCCTCGTTGTACTTACCGAAGATGGGCATACACTGATAATCAAATAAAGGAAGGCAATAAAAATGATTGAATTTAACAAAGCCCCGTGCATTGGTACGGAAATTAATTATATCAAGGAAGCAATGGAAAACCACAAACTATGCGGTGATGGACCTTTTACTAAAAAGTGTCACTCTTGGATGGAAGAAAACTTCCATGTAAATCATGTGCTGCTTACCACTTCCTGCACACATGCCTTAGAGATGGCTGCACTTTTGTCAGAAGTTCTGCCTGGTGACGAAGTGATTCTTCCTTCTTATACCTTTGTCTCAACCGCAGATGCATTCGTACAGCGCGGTGCGAAACTGGTTTTTGTAGATATCCGACCAGATACCATGAATATTGATGAGACACTGATTGAAGATGCCATTACAGACAAGACGAAAGTTATTGTACCTGTTCATTATGCAGGAGTTGCCTGTGAGATGGATACCATTATGGATATTGCCAAACGCCATAATTTAAAGGTAGTGGAAGATGCTGCTCAGGGATTTCGAGCTTCCTATAAAGGCAAGGCACTTGGTACAATCGGTGATTTTGGATGCTTTAGTTTTCATGAAACCAAGAATTTAAGCATGGGCGAAGGCGGTGCTATTATGTTCAACGATGATTCGGCCTTAGAGTCTGCTGAAATTTTGCGAGAGAAAGGCACCAACCGCAGCAAGTTTTTCCGCGGACAGATTGATAAATACACCTGGGTGGAATATGGATCTTCTTATCTTCCAAGTGATATGAATGCAGCTTATTTATGGGCTCAGATAGAAGGTGTGGACACGATTCAGGACAATCGCATGGCTGCATTTGATTATTATGATAAAGGACTTCGTACACTGGCTGATGCGGGGCTTATTGAACAGCCGTTTATCCCTGCAGAATGTGAGCATAATGCACATATGTATTACATAAAGCTAAAGGATTTGGCAGAACGTTCTAAATTGATTGAGTATCTTAAGGAGCAGGATATCTTAAGTGTTTTCCACTATATTCCGCTTCATAGTTCTCCTGCCGGACAAAAATATGGCAGATTTCATGGTGAGGATCGGTTTACTACTAAAGAAAGCGAGAGAATTCTTCGTCTGCCTATGTACTATCAACTTGAAAGAGCAGATCAGGATCGGGTTATTCAGGGAATATACAACTTCTTTGGAAAATAAATGTTTAACTGCTAAATGGCCGCAGGCAATAAAAAACATCATCTTTTGAAAAGATGATGTTTTTTATTGCCTGCGGATTGCAGAGCGGCTCAGATGTATTATGTCAGCATAGCTGATGAGCAGACTACGTTTCACTTCGGTCGATAATTTCTTTCTATAATTATTTTTGTGTTTTTCTTTTTTTACGTTTCTTTTTTTTATTTTTTATTTTTAATACGATTAGTACGATTAATAATATAATAATCAGAGAACCTATTCCTATGATGCACCACATCAGGATTGGATTCTGATTCCAGTTTTTTATGCCCATTAATGAGGTTGATGTAGATTTGTCGCTCGTACTTGCAGCCTGACTGGAATTATCTTCAGAGGTGTTTTCAACAGGAGTATTTTTCGTTCCAACACCTACATATTGATCTTGATAAGTGTATGTATAAACAGTCTGAGTGACAGATATTTCCTCCGGTCCCATGCCTTCTGCTGCTGGTTCTGTTATAGCATCTGCAGCATCTGGTGTTGCTGAATCTGTTGCGTTTTCTACTGTATCCGTGGTGCCCGATTCAGTTGCAGCTGCTGTATCCGGTGTCTCTGGGGTCTGCGCTGTAGTTGTCTGCAGGGTTTGTTCTTCTACCTGTATGTCTTTTTGGGTTACTCCGTTTGGTACGATTACAGTTCCCACCAGATTGGAATCATTCTGACTCATATCCAGTTTCTGGAAATTCATAAAGCCGTAGTCCATCAGACTGATAGTATCATTGAAAGTATCCGGGCTGGTGGCTTTCATAACTACGGAGATAAGTGTCATACCATTTCTCTCACAGGCCGTTACCAGGGTAGCTAAAGCTGCATCTGTATATCCGGTTTTTCCTCCGATTATTCCTTCGTAGTGCTGTGGATCGTCAGGTAAGAGCATGTGATGATGATTATCGTATGTTCTTGCCCCCGGTGTCAGGTTGGTTGCCGGCACTACGTATTGTGTGGTATGAATAATATTGCGAAATGTTTCATTTCTCAATGCTTCTTTCATAATCAGTGCAAGGTCATGAGCTGTCGTGTAATGATTCTCATCCGGAAGCCCATTAGCATTATTAAAATGCGTATTGATACATCCTATCTGGGCTGCACGCTCATTCATCATGTTTACAAAATTTTCGACACTTCCGCCGCCTACGTATTCCGCCACCTGGGTAGATACATCATTGGCTGATTTAAGCAGTATCATGTACAGACATTGTTCCATGGTAAATTGTTCTCCCAGCACCGGAAGAATATTGGAACTTCCACTGTATGCTTCTGCCATACCAGCTTCGGTCATAGTGACAATATCTGTCATATTACTGTTTTCTATAGCGAGTAATGCAGTCATGATTTTTGTCGTACTTGCCGGATATCGACGGTCATCCATACGTTTATTGTAAATAACAGCCCCGGTTTCTGCATCCATAAGAATTCCTGTTTCTTCTTTGATGGATGGTCCCTGTGGCCAATTGGCAATACCGTTAGTCACAATTGCCGCTGCCTCTTCAGCTTCCTTTCGTGCTGCTTCTTCTGCTGCCGCCTGGGCTGCGGCTGCCTCTGCTGCTGCTTGTTCTGCTGCTGCCTGCGCTGCCGGATCCGCAGCTGCTGCCTGAGCAGGATCTGCCGGCACCGTCTCTGCCGCCTGGACAGGAACTGCTGAAAACATAAGCGCACAGGATATGAGAATTGTCAGCATGAATGACTCTACTCTTTTTAACTTACTTCTGCTGTCAGATATTCCACTCCCTGCCCTGTTTTTTTTCGGATTATTTCTTGCATTTTCTTTCGTTTTCACCTGAATACCTTCTCCTTTATATATCTGACATATCCTTGATATATCATATAGTACGAACTATAAATGATCTCAACATTACCTTGTATATACAAAATCCCTTGTAATTCACTACAAGGGATTTTTAATTTTAATATCTGCCTCTTCTTCTTCGATTACGTTTTTTCCATTTTATATGTTGAATTAATTTGTAAATCAAAGTGATTAGCAGCGTAACGATTAAAACTCCAACAGCTCCTATAAGGGCAATGTATAAAGTATGCTGCATCTTCTCATACTGCGCTTTCTTTGCCTGAGCGGCTGCTTCCCTGGCCTTTGCTGATGCTTCTTCATCTGCAGCTGCCTGTGCCTCTGCCGCCTCTGCCTCTGCCTGCTCCTGAGCTATCCGGGCAGCTTCCGGATTCTGGAATATATTCCATGAAGGAATCGTTACATCTGCCATACCAATGGTATAATCACCATAGTAATACATCAGTTTCATATTGCCATTCGATTCTGCAGATACCATTTCCAATTCATCTATCGTTACTGTATTTGGTGCAATTCCAACTCCACCAGCTACAGCTTCCATCCCCTGCGTCAAATCAATCAGTGCAAAATTATTATAACCATAATCTAACAATGTCACTGCATCCGTCGGTGCAGTTGCATCTTTTCCGTTCATTACTACTGCCAGATATTCCACACCATCACGTTCTGCAGCGCAGGCTAATGCAACACCTTCAGCATCAGAAAAAGTGGTTTTTCCTCCAAGGATACCGGTATAAGCATTGCTGCCTCCCTCTGAAAGGGCGAAGTTTGAAGTTAGAGTCCTTTCGGAATCTGTCAGATTTGTTGCAGGAATCGTATAGGTTGATACTGCAGCTGCATTTTTAAGACTTTCATTTTGATAACATGCTTCCAAAATCAAAACCATATCTCTCACGCTGCTCTTTTGTTCTTCATCAGGAACTCCTGTTGGATTGACAAACTTTGTATGTGTGCATCCAATCTGGTTTGCTTTGTCATTCATCATCGCCACAAAGTTTTCTACACTGCCGCTGATATGTACTGCTACCTGTGTAGCTACATCATTATAAGAACCTAATAAAAGTGCATACAGACATTGCTCTGCTGTCAGGTTCTCCCCGTTTTTCGTATCTAAATCGGTACCTCCGCCAGTGACATAAGCGGTTCCGTTACTGTCGAAAGTAATCTCATCTGACATCCCGCAGTTTTCCACCAGAAGCAGGGCTGTCATATATTTTGTCAATCCTACAGGTGCCATACTGTCATCTGCATCATCTGTAAAAAGCATCTGTCCGCTGTTTACATTATATAATGCAGCTGCACCGGATGCCAATTCCGGCTCCTCCGGCCATTTATCTGTTGCAACAGTTGCCTGCAACTCTTCTGAAGCTTCATCTGTTTCATTTTGCGGGACTTCGGAAACCACTGCCACATCTGCTGTTTCTGCATCCTCTTCTGCTGCATAAACGCTCATAGGAGCCAGGATTAGCTGCCCTGCTAATATAAATGATAACACACTCATCAATAAATTTTTCTTAATCATAGCAAACTCCCACTCATTTTTGTATTTTACACTGTCTGTAATTAACACGATGTTCTTATTATAGATTATTTTAACAAACTTGACAAGCTATCCACCCATAAATGATTGCGTAAATTTACCTTCGGAAATAATAGTGTAGAGTTCACCCACGATGCACTGATAAAATATCAGGCAATGACTTGTGGAATTAATATACATCTTTTGTGTACTCATATCAAGCCCATATTT
>JAQVHQ010000092.1 GCA_028696165.1 Lachnospiraceae bacterium
TAATCCATCCATTTAACCATCCTTTCTTCACCTCCGAATGACAGTATATCATTCGATGATGCTCAGTAATAGTTGCTGGATTTTATTTGCCTAAATCTGCTGGTTATAGTTTACCACTTACAACACAGCTTTTGACTTCTGAAACTGTGTATGTTGAATTTGTTTAAATAGAAGCATAACTTATTATAATCCTTTTTACAAGAAGAAAACTTTTGTTTTCCCAAAAACAGATATTAATAATATTGTGTAAATCCATGGCTTTAACTGGTTTTTAAGGAACAAAAAGGCCTAAAACGGTTTATTATTCCGTTAAAGGTCTCTCTGTTTTAGATGTAGAATCGGGATATTGTTTTATCTTTTTTAGATATCTCAGGTTGCCGTATTCACTACATTTCTTCGATTGATGTTAACTGTCCATCTCTCCAGATTCGTTCTAAATCATAAAATAATCGATTTTCTTCATCAAAAATATGAATAACAACATCTGCATAATCAAGTAAGATCCAATTAGCTGAATGATAACCTTCTACCTGTTTTGGAGCATATCCTGCTTTATGCATCTGTTCGTCGACATTATCTGCCATGGCTTGTACCTGATTTTGGTTTGAACCACTGGCGATAATAAAATAATCAGCCAATGAAGATACTTTCTCAATATTAATGATACGTATATCATTGGCTTTCTTATCAGCCAATGCATCGTAACAGATTTTTACCATTTCTTTTTCTCTGTTCATTATTGTTTCCTTTCTGTTGCCCTTTGCATTTCAATTACCCGGTACTATGTTTCCCTGGGTTCATTCTTAAGCTTTGCAATTAAGAATATATTGTTTCAATCTTACTTTTATAGAACAAATATGCCTCTTTTGTCTCCAAATCAATGTTATTAGGGGATTTTTCCAGATACTCCAGAGTATCTTTTAATATCTCATACATACACAAATCCAGATTTTCAAATGCGATTTTTCTTATATATGGCAGATGTGCAGCCTTATACCTCCCAGGCTCAATATAATCTGCGATATAGACGATTTTTTCCAGATCTGACATACCTGCACGGCCCGTGGTATGATATCGGATTGCTTCCAATACATCTGCATCCGCTACATCGTATTTTGCTTTTGCAATATAAACGCCTAACTTAGCATGAAGTAAAAACGGATTTTCTTCTTCAATTGCAGAGACAGAGATGTTTTGTTTTTTACAAATCTTTAGTTTTTTATCGTTAGGAATACATTTGGCACAGTCATGGAGTAATCCTGCCAACTGTGCTTTAGCTATGTCTTCAAATCCATGAGCCATAGCCAAGCATGCGCTGGTCATCATAACACCTAATGTATGCTGATAGCGGTCTTCATCCAGATATTTGGATAATTTGCGTTCTATTTTCTTGAAATTGTAATTTTCTGATACACTCATCTGTTGTCACCATCACTATATATTTTTTCATCCTGAATATAAGCAATAACCGAATCCGGCATATAATACTTAATTGTCCGCTCATCACGTATCCACTCACGAAGTGTATGGGATGAAACATCGATATTCAGAGAATCTAATTTCCGGAAATCTCCATGGAATAATTCTTCTAAATGTGTCATGACTGTATTTAGTTTATCCATACTTGTGTGGTTTCGGGTTGCAACAACCATCGTGCACGCATTACAGATTCGCTGAGGTTCTCTCCATGTTTCAAAATCAAAGAGGGAATCTGCTCCTATGATGAAATAGTATTCTGCATCCGGATTTTGCGATTTTAGGCGTTCTAAAGTTCGATAAGTATAAGTGAACCCGTCCGCATTCATTTCCTCCATAGACAGGCGAAAATGAGGATTAGAAGCAATTGCACGCTGAATCATCTCTACGCGCTGCTCATCCGTTGCACGGCCCTTACGGTCTCTCTTGTGAGGAGGATTACCGGCTGGCATAAACCATACCTGATCTAATTCAAACTGCTCATATGCTGTTTCTCCAAGAATCAGATGCCCTATATGAATGGGATCAAAGGTTCCTCCCATAATTCCAATCTTTTTCATAAGCTACCTTCTTTATGGCAATGTTATCTTTTTCTTATCATCTTTACCCTGGCGGTACAGAACTATCTTTTTGCCGATAACCTGAACAACCTGAGAATGAGTTCTGCCTGCAAGTGTTTCTGCAAGATCTTTTGGATCATAGAGACAGTTGTTTAGAACATTTAATTTAATCAGTTCTCTTGCTTCTAATGCTTCATCCACAGATGCTGTGAATTCCGGGGTGATTGAGGACTTTCCAATTTGAAGAATTGGATCCATTGTCATTGCAAGCCCCTTTAAATAAGCGCGTTGTTTACTTGTCATATCTATCTCCTCTTATTTATAATAGTCGAAATCAAAGCCATACATACGAACAGTATCGCCTTCCTGGATTCCGGCTTCTTCTAATTCAGCTAAAATACCACCATCTTTTAAGAACTTCTGGAAGAAAGCAAAGCCTTTTTCCGACTCTAAATTGGTGTAACCTAACATCTTTTCAATCTTTGGACCTTCCACGATAAAAATATGTTCATCCTTCTCATCTTTTTCAATCGTATAAGGAAGATTAATATTAATGAGAACATCTTCAGGGAAGAATTCCTGTTCAAAGACGATTTTCTCCATTGGATTGGTATCTAACAGATGCTGGATATGATATAAAAGTTCTTTTAACCCTTTACCACTGACAGCGGAAATCGGGAATACGGAAATTCCTTTTGGCTCAAATTCTGCTTTTATCTTATCTACAGGATCTTCATCTCCCGGGTATATGACATCGATTTTGTTGGCAGCGATAACCTGTGGACGTTTTGTAAGATCTGCATTATATTTTTCCAGCTCCTGATTGATTTTATAAATATCATCGATAGGATCGCGGCCTTCTGTAGATGCTGCATCTACCATATGAACGATAACTCTGGTACGCTCGATATGTCTTAAAAACTCATGTCCAAGACCAATACCCTCCGAAGCACCTTCGATAAGTCCCGGGATATCTGCGATGACAAAGCCAGCAGCACCCTCTAAATCCACAACCCCTAGATTCGGATTTAATGTTGTAAAATGATAATTTGCAATCTTTGGTTTTGCATTGGTTACTCTTGATAAAAATGTTGATTTACCCACATTAGGAAATCCTACAAGTCCTACGTCAGCAATGACTTTAAGTTCTAATCGAACTTCTAATTCCTGAGCAGCCTGTCCTGGCTGTGCATATTTAGGAGCCTGCATAGTCGGTGTGGCATAGTTCATGTTTCCTTTACCGCCGCGTCCGCCGCGTAAGATTACCTGTCTTCGATTTTCTCCTGACATATCAGCGATAACTTTACCGCTGGCATCATCCATGATAACAGTTCCTTCCGGAACCTTTAATATGATATCACTGCCATTACCACCGTGACACCGCTTCTTTCCACCGGCTTCGCCATCCTCTGCAGAGAATTTACGGCGATGACGATAGTCTACCAGTGTATTTAGTCCTTCGTCTACTTCGAAGATAACATCTCCGCCTTTACCGCCGTCACCACCATCGGGACCGCCGTCGGGAACATATAATTCACGGCGAAAACTCACATGTCCATCGCCGCCCTTTCCTGAACGGATTATAATTTTTGCACGATCTGCAAACATATTTTACCTACTTTCTTATTGTTGCTTCAAGATAATAAATCTTTTTAGTCACACATTTTTAGTATACATTATTTTATAAGAAAAAAACAGGCTTCAAACCAAATTTGATTTGAAGCCCATCAAAATTATTCAGCTGCTACAGGAACGATAGAAACCTGTTTCTTATCTCTTCCTTTTCTTTCAAAACGAACAACTCCATCTGTTAATGCAAATAAAGTATCGTCTTTTCCACGTCCAACGTTTACACCTGGATGAATCTTAGTTCCACGCTGTCTGTATAAAATGTTTCCAGCTTTAACGAATTGTCCATCAGCTCTTTTCGCACCTAATCTCTTAGATTCAGAATCTCTACCATTTTTGGTAGAACCAACTCCTTTTTTATGAGCGAAAAATTGAAGGTTCAAATTTAACATAGCCTACACCTCCTCGATTATTATGTTCATGTATTCATTTCCATAATTATTTTGAATAGTTTCCAAACCAAATATTAAAGCATCCATTAACACTTTAGCTTTGTCACTGAGAGAATCAATAAAATCCCATCTAAGATATCCGTCACCCTGCTCACCCTGAAAATCATCATCCGTAAACTTCTCAATACTGTTCAAAGTGTTGATGGTTAATATAGAAATTGCAGCGCATACAATATCGTATCCGGGGTCATCATACTCTGCATGACCTTTTGATTCAAATGAAACATATTCCTTATTGTGTTTACAAATTGTAATTGTAGTCATAATCAGATATAATTAAGCGTTGATCTTTTCGATTTTAACTTTTGTAAACTGCTGTCTATGACCGTTTTTCTTGTGATATCCAGATTTTCTCTTATACTTGTAAACGATAACTTTTTTCTCTTTACCGTTTTCAACTACAGAAGCTGTAACACTAGCATCTGCTACGTCAGAACCAACTTTTAAACCTTCGTTGCTGACAGCAAGTACTTGATCAAATGTAACAGTTTCGCCAGCTTCAACACCAAGCTTTTCTACTCTAATGATATCGCCTTCAGCTACTTTGTACTGTTTACCACCTGTTGCAATAATTGCGTACATATGGCACCTCCTATTATCATTACTCGCCAGATTTGGTGACTGCGAATGCAATTCTTATGACCTCTCTGTGCGGCATCCTTAGTATAATAGCAGATATTAGTATAGCTGTCAAGTAAAATACTTGACATTTTTCAATATTAATTATAAATCGCTATTTTAATATGTAAATTTTTTAATACATTCAAATATTTTAAAAACAATTTTTTTGGGATTTTTAATTTCTGCCACCAAGAAATTCTGTCCATTGTTCTGTAAAACTTTTCCTGACTTTCTTTCTTGTGATTTCAACTATCTGCAAAGCTGTCATGTCGATAAATCTCGTCTCCACAGGATCTTTTCTCAATTCGCGGCATAAGAGATTCAACAGCTCTTTGGTGTCTTCTTCCTCTGTATTTATGAAATCAACCAGAATAATCCCTGACAGATTACGTATACGAACCTGCTTAGCCAGTTCGATGGCTGCTTCCTGATTGATTTTATTAAGCGTATCTTTTTTGCTCTTATTTCCAGAATATTTTCCAGTATTTACATCAATGACAACGCATGCTTCTGTCTGTTCGATTACAAGGAATCCCCCGGATTTTAGCCAGATTTGTTTCTTTAAGGTGTCATTAATTACCGTATCCAGTGAATACAGCTTTGAAAGTGCCAGTAAATCATCTTCATACAGACGAACCGTATCCATCTTATCTGGTTCAACCTGCTGGAAATAATTGAGGATTTCTTCATGCAGTTTTTTATCATCGGTTACGATTTCATCATACTGTAAATCATTGGCATCCCGCAAAAAAGAAAGGCATGGATTTAGCGCTTCTTCAATAAGACTGTAGCATGTTCTTGTCTTTGCAATCTGGTAGATATGCTTATATCTTTGAATCAGTACCATAGCTTCTTTCATCAAAGCTTCTTTATCCGCTGCTGCGGCATTGGTTCTTACGATAAAGCCATAGGAATCCTCGAGCATTGGTGTCAGCCATGATTTTAAACGGCCATGCTCGCTTTTTGCTATTTTTCTGGAAACATTGATTCCATGGTCATTGGTTATAAGCACCATATATTTACCAGTGAGACTTAACTTTGATGTAACGCAGGGCGCTTTTTGTTTGATAGCTTCCCGCTCCACCTGAACTAATATCTCATCATTAATATGCATGGTGTTGTCTTTCTTTTCATTTACAAAGAAAGGCTGCTGCGATTCTTTTAAAGAATAATAGCAATTTACACCATCACCGATATCGATGAATGCAGCCTGAATATTGGACACGATATTTTTCACTTTTCCAATATATATATTGCCCAGAAGTCCAGTATCTTCTTTGGAATACAACTGGATATTTACAGGCTTTTGCTGTATGAAGTGTGTCATAAGCACGCCTGTATTTCCACTTTTTTCATAATTGGTTATTACTAATCGATTATTCAATGATCTCACCTAACTCGCCAAGAGAAATAAAGTCTTTTGTATAAGTATCTATTCGTTCTACATGATAAGAAAATGCAGGAAGTTCTGTCTGAAGGAATGCATAGAATGATTCCAAAACCAGATTTGGTTTTAAATTATTTTCACTTCCACAGCAAAGACGCAGATACAAAGCATTTTCATTTTCTACTTTCCATCTATGAATCAATGGACGAATATCCAGCGATGTTTCACTTTTCTTGGTTTTCTTAATTACAACAATTTCTTTCTGTTCCATAAATGCAGCAAACTTATCTGCCCAGTCTTTTATGATAATAGCATCCTTTAAAGTAACCAGATAATCTGCTCCGCCGACCATAGTCATCGCTTTATCTTTTTTTGTATCCGGTACCTGTCGAATACTTTTGATTTCGACACCTTCCACCATGGTCTCATTCAAAGCTTTAACCATATCAGCTGATGAACTTACCGTGCGAAGCTCAACATCAAAATACTCTCCCTGACTGGTAACACCAACTCCAAGAGGGGCGGCAAAGGACATAATCATATGTGGACTAAAGCCTTCTGAAAATGCCACATCAAAGTCAGCACGGCGAAGTGCTTTTTGAAAATATCGCATAATGTCAAGATGTCCTACATACTGTACACAACCTGTTTTTGTAAATTTAATTCTTACTCTCAATGCAGACACCTCCTTTATATCTTCCAGCTCCACAGCCGCTGCACTGCATCTTACAGTTTGGCGTAACCTGTTCTGCTTTTGCCATCTCCCATTGTTTGATCATGAATTCTTTGGTAACACCGATATCAATAAAATCCCATGGAAGAATTTCGGACGTATCACGTTCTCTTAAAATATAGAAATCAGTATTCAATCCTGTCTCATTAAATGCTTTTTCCCATACATCCATATGGAAATATTCTGACCAGGCATCAAAGATAGCTCCCTGCTTATAGGCAGAAAGGATTGCCTGTCCGACCTTACGGTCACCTCGTGCTAAGATTCCTTCTAATACAGTTACCTGAGGCTCATGCCAGTTATACTTGATACTTTTTTGATTTAACTGAGAACGGATTTCACTCTTTACAATCTTAGCACGATTCACATAGTCTTCCTGTGGAAACATAGATGCCCACTGGAAAGGTGTAAATGGTTTTGCTACAAAGAAAGACGTACTTACCGTAATCTGACATTTTCCATTACGTTCAGACTTAGGTATGTCATAATAACGCTCTGCAATGGCCTCGGCCAAATGAGCGATACCTTTCATATCTTCTTCTGTTTCAGTAGGAAGTCCAAGCATAAAGTATAACTTTACTTTACTCCATCCGCCTTCAAATGCTTTTCCGGCACCTTCTAAGATGACTTCTTCGGTCAATCCTTTGTTAATAACATTACGAAGTCTCTGGGTACCTGCTTCAGGAGCAAATGTCAGACTGCTTTTCTTAATGTCCTGCACTTTACTCATAACGTCCAAGGAGAAGGAATCTATACGTAAGGATGGAAGGGAAATATTAACACCTCTTCTATCGCATTCATCGATTAAATAATTAACCAGTTCCTGTAACTGAGAATAGTCGCTGGAACTTAAAGAACTAAGAGATATTTCCTCATGTCCTGTATTTTTCAACATGGTTGCAGCAGTCTCTTTTAAGACTTCCACATCGCGTTCTCTGGTAGGACGATATAACATCCCTGCCTGACAGAAACGACATCCACGGATACATCCTCTTTGAATTTCCAATACGACACGATCCTGGGTTGCCTTGATAAATGGAACAACAGGAGCTTTGGGATAATAGGTGTTGCTCATATCCATAACCAGCTGCTTTTCTACTTTCTTTGGCACATCTTTTTCGATGGGCTCAAAGGATTGTATGGTGCCGTCCTCATTATAAGTCACCTCATAAAGAGATGGCACATAGATTCCAGGGATAGAGGCTGCCTTATGAAGAAATTCTTTACGGGACTTGCCTGCTGCCTTATTCGATCTGTACAGATTCAGCAAATCCATATAAACGGTTTCGCCTTCTCCCATATAGAAAAGGTCGAAGAAATCTGCCAGTGGTTCCGGATTGTAAGTACATGGACCTCCGCCAATTACAATAGGCATATCTTCTGTTCTGTCTTTAGCAAGAATAGAAATCTGGCTCAAATCCAGAATCTGAAGGATATTCGTGTAAGCCATTTCATACTGGATCGTAATTCCAAGGAAATCAAAATCACGAATTGGTTCCTGGGATTCTAAGGCAAATAATGGAATCTGCTTTTCACGCATAACTTTATCTAAATCCGGCCATGGAGAATAGACACGCTCACACCAGACACCTTCCTGCTGGTTAAACATATCATATAAGATCTGAATTCCCAGGTGAGACATACCAATCTCATAGACATCCGGGAAACACATGGCAAATCGTACATCTACATCTTCTTTATTCTTCATTACAGCATTGACTTCCCCGCCGATGTATCGGGCAGGCTGCTCAATCTGCAAAAGTACTTCGTCACTTAACGCTAATTTACGCATTGAAAACTCCTTATTTGTTTTGTATTATAGGTATATACTAAAACAGACAATGGTATAGATAACTGCTGTTTTTATTTTTAACCATATTATTTTATTATAATGAATAAGTGTATTAATATCAAGTATTTTCGCTGTAGAGATGTTTACGCCTATATAACTTCATTAAATGCGCCACACAGTCTGCTTCCATTGTTTCTTTGATTGGTATACCATACAAAAATCACACTAATTCTTTTAATTTATTGAGGAATGTTTCTTCCCCATAAGTATTTATTTTATAGACCATTGCCTGACTTCCACCGGCTGCAATAGCTGATAGATGTATTGTGCCTTGGGAATCTAAGAATAATGTCACATTAAGACTGACCCGGTTACTGCCAAATGCACTGTATCGTTCAAATACCCTTACACTGCAGCGTATATCACCGTCACTAAAGTCGCTGGAATCTTCAAGTGAAGCCGTCAAACTACCTTCTAATATACCCTTTTCAATACGTTTCAAGATTTCATCAAAATTACCAGACACTGTTTTTTCTAATTTTGCCATATGCCGTTAACTCCTTTATTTCAATTTTAACAAAAAAATCCCAATACAAAAGTAATTAATATAATTATAAATGGTATGTATACGGTAATATCCTGTTCTATATCTTTTGGCTTGGAATGCAATTTTATCATTCGAATTCTTACAATCAATCTGAAACAAAGATAACCTGTCAGTGTTCCCATTATATTTGTAATAAGATCATTTATATCAGTTGCCCTATATAAACCTAGATTATTCATCTAGCTTATATTAATAGTGCATCGCACTATATAGTTACTGATTTTGTTCTGATTTTTACTTTCACCTAAAAAGTGAAAACAATTGCATAGAAAAAGGGCTTCTTCTTTTGTAT
>JAQVHQ010000093.1 GCA_028696165.1 Lachnospiraceae bacterium
TTCAATCAGATGGAAGTGGTGGATAACCTTTCTAAAAACCTAAAACTGGTGCTAAAACAGAAAAATTATTTTCTCTGTTTTGCACAAATATAGTACTTGTTAGATATTAGGGTACTGAACAGTTACTATTTTTTTAATAATCGTAATGTCTGCTGGTAGCCAATCAACGCTATATAGTTCGTCCTTACTTAGCCATCTGGAGGATTCTGCCTCTTTCAAAACAATTTTTCCATCGGCAACAATACACCAGAAGCAATCCATACTCAAGTGAAATAACGGATAATCATACTCGATTGTGTCAATAAGTTTGCCGACCTCAATTTTCACGTCGAGTTCCTCTTGTATTTCACGAACAATTGCCTGCTGTGGTGTTTCGCCCTTCTCAATCTTTCCGCCTGGAAATTCCCATTGGCCCTTGAATTCACCGTAACCTCTGGCAGTAGCAAATATTTTATCTTCGCTGCGAATAACCGCAGCTACCACTCTAATTGTGTTCATCATATCCTCATTACATGAACTCTATCAGTTTCTTCTCAACACAGAATTCATAGCCCATTTTCTTAGTACCTACAGTGTCAAAATCTATTAAAATTGAACCGCCTTCAACAGCAGAAATGACACCCATCCCAAAGACTTTATGGTTTATCTGTTTTCCAACAATCTCTATAGGAATTTCCATTTTAGGCTTTGCTTCCGGCTTAGAAATGACGCGCGGTACTACAATCGGCGCCTTTCCTTTATTCTTTTTCCTATCTGCCATCATTTTTGCGTATTCTGCATCTACATCTTTGCCACGAGTTTTGTAGTCCTCCATGTCTTTAAAGACAAACATCTGTGGCTTCTGAACATTATTATCGGGCACTGGTCGAATAGGGAACATCCAGACTTTCCTGTCCTTGCCATCTTCACCAGGCTGTATTTCTATGTAAGGCTTGCTAACCAATTCAATTTTTCCACAATAAACATATTCGCCAGCATCCATTACTTCGAATAGATGTACATCCACACCATTGTATCCGCACTCTGCAAGAGTTCTGTTTTGTGCCCAGTTAATATCCTGGTCACTGGATTTTCCCATGCCTGTGTAATGCAAAACTCCTCCAATCCACTTGTCATGGTAAATTCCCTTTGTATAATCCGAGACAATAACCAGTGTATTCGTAGTCCTTGAGCGACGCATTCCACCCATATTTCCACACCTAAAAGTTGCAACAATATCTGCATTCTTTAAAATTTGTCCTATTTTCAATCCGTGAACAAATGACATAAAACCGTCCTCCTTATTCATAATCTGAAATTGCTCTCAGCAATTCTACATCTACAAAATATGGATTATTTGCATTTCCAATCAGCTCAATAAGAATTGCATCCCCATCCGACTCCAAGACTTTAAATTTATCCCCAACTTTGAATTTCAGTCCTTCATTACTTTCGCCGTCCTGTTTAGTGATATACACTTTTTTACTATTCTCCGAAGACGAATCCTTTTTTTTCTTACGTTTAGCAATAGTTTTTTTACCTTTTTTAATTGCAAACTCTCCACCTTTTACAGCAACTCCACCTACTAACACACCGCCACCAGCTATCAATGCGACCAGCTTTCCAGGGCCTCCGACTTTTTTAGCAAGTGTCGTAAGTGCTTGATATCCTCCTAAATTACTCATAAATTGAACCTCCTTATATTTCATAACAGAGCTTGTAAATTTCGCGAATTCACATTTTCATCCAATCCGCTGCCTAAACTCTCTCTGACATCTAAATCACTGTTTCAACGCTCGACATCTAAATCGACCTCTAAACTATACACACTTTTTCGATTATGCCATTATCACTCTGTTTCCGCAAAGCGATATGTTTAGACCTCGGATTGAATGTTTCCGTACTCCTGATAGCAAAAAAGGCCTGAAATCAGGCCTTTTTCACACTTAATTACCTGACCTTAGACATCAGACAGACCGTCTCCACATGTGGCGTACTTCTTTGTTGAACACAAATCCTTCGCCCCGTTATTCTCGCATGAGTACAAAATTTCCTGCTCAGTTATTTCTTTGATTTCAGTCCCATCAACAACTTCTGCCAGCTGTTTCTTCATCTTATGACACCTTTATCCCTTTCTTTGAATTCTTTACCCTCATACTTTCTTTTGCATTGGGAATCGTACTACTTTGATTGCCCTTTAATACAAAAGTTAGCTTATACGGATCCGGATTTCCATCTTCATCATACCCACCGACATAAACTTTGTCGATGATACTTTCAAATACCACCCGGTCAAATTCATCAAGGATATCTTCTTGCTTTAGTGTCTCACGAAGGTCTGACATTCGCTTGTCAACATCTTTCTGCTTACCGATACTTTCCTGTAGTAAAAGCTTCTTTTCCATACAAATATGGAGCTTTCTCATTACTTCTGTTAATTTATCATCATAAGCCTCTTTTGTAATTGTACCATCGATGAGCATATCTGTCATTCTGCTTTTTCTTGATCCTAAAGCGGAAATATCTTTCTCTATCTGCTTTAGCTTTCGGGTATCCTCATCATTATTAGCGGTTTCTTCCACATAATTCATGACTACATCCAGTACATCATCAAAATTACCCGACAGTAAAAAAAATGCTTCTAAAAATGCTCCTTCTAATATGTTCTCATCAATGGATTTACAGTTTGGACAATTACTAATTCCATGCTTTGTGGCATTCATGCATTTCCAGACTGGTTTCTCATATTTGGAACTGCTGTGCAACGTCCTTCTAGTCAGCTTATCTCCACAAAAAACACATTCGCACATACTACTGAAAGCATACTGTCTAGTGTAGCGTTCCCGATTACCCGTAGTCTCCACTACTTTATTAACAGATCTCTTTAATCGAATCTGCTCTGCCTCGTCCCAAATCTCTCTAGAAACAATAGCTTCGTGATGATCACGGATATAAAACTGATCCTCTTCTCCCATGTTGGCAAGTCTTCGTTTAGAAATCGGGTCTGTAGTGAATGTCTTTCCAAGAAGAATATCTCCCTTGTACTTTTCATTCTTAATGATTCCCATAACTCCATGGGTATGCCAGCTGACTTCACCTTTTTTGTTCTTTTTTCCAAGATCAATTAGGCGTTTTGCAATGGTAGTTGTTCCATACCCCTGTATATACATGTCATAAATAAATCGGACAATATCTGCTTCCTCTTCATTAACAGAAAGAGTTTTATCTTCGGGATTATAATCATACCCAAGGCATCCATTGAAACCAATCATTTCTCCACGCTTCATTTTCATCTTAAGTCCCATCTTTACATTTGCAGATAAGGACTCCACTTCCTGCTGTGCTAGGGAACTCATAATTGTCAGGAGCAATTCCCCATTCATATCCAAGGTATTGATATTTTCCTTTTCAAAGAAAATGGCAATATTTCGTTCCCTGAGCATTCGCACATATTGTAAAGTATCCAGCGTGTTTCTTGCAAATCTGGAAATGGATTTAGTAAGAATCAAGTCAATTTCTCCGTCCTTGCATTTCTGAATCATTGACTGAAATCCATCTCTCTTATCTACTTTTGTTCCTGTAATCGCTTCATCTGCAAAGATACCTGCACTGACCCATTCTCGGTTTGTAAAAATCTTCTCTTCATAATACAACTTCTGGGATTCGAAGCTCCCTAACTGGTCATCATCATCGGTGGATACCCTGCAATAAGCTGCTACACGAATGCGGTCAACGGTAATTGATCCACCTTCTGATCTTGTTCTTCCCCTACTATTTGGGGCGGTTCTTCTTGCTTCTAATACTTGTACTTCTTTCATTTGACTCCTCCATTTCTTTCTCTTGTCTATATGCAAATAGCAGCATACAAATGGTAAATCCTTTGTATACTGCCATTTTATCTTCGTATTTAATTATGAACGAATATCGCAACTGATTTCTTACGCGATTTTTGAATTATTTTCTCCAACAATCAGAAATCTGTCCATTAATCTGTTTCTCGCTGTAGTATATTCTGCCTCTGAAATCATTCCCATACGAAACAATTTTCTTAATGCAGCGATACACTTCGCATATTCCATCTCATTTGTCATCTTTGGCACCTCCTTCTCCTAATCTTTCATTGATCACCTTCTTTCCTTCCACCTAGCGGTGGTTCTTATAAAAGTGAATTACAGCTGTTGCAAAAGTTATTGGACTGCTTGGCTTCCATTCGTAGAGCGGGGCGGTAGCTTTCGCTTCCATCCAATTATCTGTGAAAATAACTGTGGGCCTCTCCTGCGCGAGATCCTCTCCCAACTTGACGTGATTCCATTTTCTTCGCTCCGGCTGAAATCGGTATTTCTGATTCCAATCATCTTGGCAAAGTGGACTTCCCCTTCTCTACAGCCTATGAATTCTGCTTCTGCCTTTTGGCTTTCTCAGAATTGTTTTTCGAGGTACAAACATAAACTTTTTCTTTCCGAACATTTGTTTGTGTGTTATAATTTTGGTATCCGTTTGTTGCATTTACGCTTCATCTGGCTACCAATCTATGGGTTAATGATACCAACGAAATCGCTCTCCAACTATTGACGGAGACTTAGCATAGACTTAGCAAAATTTTTGAACTGGGGGAATTTGATTGAAAAACAGACTTACCTTTTCGAATGTCATTGGCATTCTTCTGGATAATAAAAAGAAAACCTATCCACAACATCAGCTTGTAAGAAGCCTATTCTCACTTTCTCTTGATGACAGTGAATATGCTGAAATTACAGATACAGATAGCATTAAATATAGTAATTGGTGTAATGGTGTTAGACCGATACCTCTTGAAATCATCAGAACTTATGAAGAGGAGGATAATTTTGATTTTATGCAGGATGATTTTAAGGATAAGATTATTCCAAACCTGCTTAACGAGACACAAGCTCGCTCACAGATGGAAGATTTGATTGAAGATAGCAGAACTGTAATCGGAAATCAGAAAGCTGATGAAATACTGGCAATTCAGGCATTGGATCAATTCTTTACAGGAATAATTCGCTACAGCATTTTAAACGACCATAACCATAGTACGCTGTATTCACCAGATTTAGGTGAAGTATTGCTTTCTTCTAAAGTACCAACTGCAACGAAAGCATTTCTTGGAAGAAAAGAAGAATTAAAATCTGCCTTGTCTCTATTACAAGAACATGCACTACTTTTTGTAACTGGGATTGCTGGTATTGGGAAAAGTGAATTTTCAAAGACCTTCGCAAATAAGAATCGAAAGAAGTATACCAATATTTTGTTCTTTCATTATGAGGGAAGTATAAAGAAATGCATTGCTGGGCTATCTTTTGAAGGTGACACTGCCGAAATGACCGAAGATGAATTGTTCCAGAATCACTACCAGACCTTACAAAAACTACGTTCCGACAGTCTGATTATTCTGGATAATTTTAATGTTCTACCAAAAGATGATCCGTTTTTTAAGGAGTTTATCCGGAATGATTTCCAGATTCTGATTACGACCAGATGTAAAATAACATCTTTTCTAACACTGGAAATAAAAGAATTGGATAAAGAGAAGGAATTGACAACATTGTTTTACCAATACTGCCCTGCTGCTAAAGCAGAACCAGAGACTACCTCTGACATAATAAATGAATTAAAGGGACATACTCTAACCGTTTGCCTTGCCGCATTATCTCTTTCCGCAAGTGGCATGGAGGCAGAGGAATTATTGCTTGAATTAAAGAGCTGTGGATTGAATATTCATTCTGGTGAAGCAGTAGAAATCTACAAAGATGAGGAATTTTCAGAAGCTTTAATGATAGAGCACCTAAGAAAGCTGTTACAGTTAAATCAATTAACAGCGGAGCAGATAGATATTTTACGGAATCTATCATTGCTTCCGAACTCTGGTGTATTAAAGAATGCTTTTAAGAAGTGGCTAAAGCTTGGGACTCTGAACGAAGTGAACCATCTAGTACGATATGGATTTATCATGGATGACGAAGAGAACAAAAAAATAAGCCTTCATCCCTTAATTCAGGATGTGGCTCTGTTAGAAACGATACCTTCTGTATCTAATTGCAGGACTTTGATTGACAGCTTACACCTTATCTGCCTAACTCACGGGTTAGAAGTCAGACGTCCAGAAAATGTGATTCAGTCCTTGATTAGCGTTGCAGAGCGCGTTCTTGTGGATGAACCAGAAGTTTATCTTTTATTCCTACAGGACATGTTTCCTTATCTGGATAAATATCTGGTCATGGACTATCTGCCAAAACTAGCGGAACGAATAAGTTATACCATGGAAAAGCATGGACTTAATTCTATTTGTGATAGAGCCTTGTTACTCGATTACAAAGCAGAACTATTTGTTATCCGTAAAGACTACGGAAACGCACTTAAGAAACGGTTGAAGGCGCTGGAATTACTGCATTATATTCTTTTAGCAGAAATGGATGCAAAAACTGCTGCCCTACTTTCCAATCTGCATAATAATATTTCTAATGTGTACCTGTTTCTGAAAAACGGAAAAGAAGCAGCGGAACATTTAAAAATGGCTCTTGAAATTCGTAGGGATTATGGGATTTTTGAAACTCATGACACCTTGCAACAGCTTATGAATCTGACCAATATGTTGATTATTGCAAAGGATTATGATCTTGCAAATCAGGCATTATCACTATATGAATCCCTAGTGCTAGAGAATGAAGGCGATAACAGTTTTGATTATGCTATCTGCCAGATGGGGAAGGGGATAATTGCGCTATCTCAGAGTAACCCCGAAAAAGCGGAGTTGTACTTACTGGAAGCTGAACATAAAATCTCTGCTGTTATGGGAGCTGACAATGATTACAGCAAGACCTGCTACCGGTATTTGCATAATTTATACAGTCGATGGCATAAGATGGAAAAGGCGTTGGAGTATCGCGAAAAACTCTTCTCATCTTTCAATTCCATTAACTCTTTATCATGTGATATCCATTAAAAAGAGCATTTTACTGTTCTTCAGATTTTATAGCCGCAGTATTCTCAGCAATAGAATCTTCCGCATGTTGGTGTTTATCCTTTCTTTTTTTGTAAAACCAATCTGGAACTAATATAGAATTTTTCCTATTGTTCCAGATTTTTCTTTGCAATTCAATTTGTTTGAAATACGCTAATCTATATTCGTTATTATTTAGCAAAATATCAATATTCTCATTTTCCATCTGCATATTCTTAAATCGCTCGGCTTCATCACATAATTCCCTATAAACACTATATGTATAATCTGCTACAGGAAAAATCCAAGCAATTACACTAATGCAAGATAATACCGTAGGGTTTATAGCAATTGAAAGCATTATCAAAATCAAGAATATAATAGTTGAAACTATACTTATAAACCATTTATATTCCTTTTTCAATTTTGAATCCCAACGAAGATTTTCCTTCTGACAATAAAAAACTTGCCACATTGGATCAAATTTTGAGTAATCACTATACCAATTTCTCACATCATCCATTTTATTTTGTGAAATATTTGTAGTTGATTCTGCAATTTGAGAATCAGATATTATTGTCCCCCACTCTTCACAATTATGTTCTGTTACTTTTGAATAAATTTTTACATCTATGTATTGTTGAATATCGGCAGCATGATTCTTTTTCTTTGCAATATAATCATTAAAAACTCTATTTACAATAATAAGCAGAAATGCAAATACAACTGAAACTGAAGAAACTATATTGTTTTTGGTCACTGATGTAATGATTGTAAATATAGTAACTATAATAACCGAAAGAACAAATTTGAATTTTCCTATCTTTTTACAAATACTATACTCTTCTCTTTGTGCTGCAATACACTTTAATAAAATGCTTTCATTTTGAATATCATACACGCTTTTACTCATATTTTGGAAAATCTCCTCCTAAAATTTCACCCCATATTCGAATTGCTTTTGCTTGATCTTTTTCTGTTATCTCTGCTGTAGATGCTTCACATGCCTTATTATACTCTGATATAGCCTTATTACTTACGGACTTACAATCATCTGGTGTCATCTTGTTTATATTTCCCTGTATTTCCTTCATATCATATATTGGATTACAAATATTATTAGCTATGTAATATAATGCATCTCTAAATCGTAAATCAATATACTGGCTCAATTCACTTTTAGAATCACAATAATTTATTATCAAAGTTTCTAATAGGTACGATGGTATCGTTTTTATGTTCTTAATTCTATTCCATTTTTTGCAAAGTCGTATCAACTCCAAAACTCTTCCATCCAAATTTTGATTTGTGCTTGTAACATGTTCTTTATCCTTTAACGGATCTGTCTTTTGCCAATTTCCATCTCCGTTTGGAATAAGAAAATATTCTCTCCCATTCCACTCTTTAACAGTATGAAAACATGGAACAATATCAAATGACCATTCTTTAGATTTTAAATTTAAAATTATTGCCTCACCATTTCTCCTAACCTCAGAACGTGAATATTCCCTTACATTTTCCAGCTCTTTTTTAAATTTATTAGCAACTTTTGTACTGTTTAATGTCCCATCATCTCTAGTACACTCTACTTGTGCTTCGTTAGTTGTACTCGCTGTAATTCTTACATTATCCCAAGGGTCATCTGAGCAATACGTTGCTCCACTTGCAGAAATTCCTATCATTAAATCAATGTCATCTAACGCTCTGCACTTTGTTTTTCTTGCAAAAGATCCAAAATGTACATTATATGAACTACATAGATCAAAAAAGCCATCTTTATCATCAAATTCAGCAATATTTGAGAGCAAGTTATCTCTGCTTTTTCTTGCATCTGATGTAACTGTCGAATCCAGATTAACATAATCACTCATAAATTCTGTAAATGCTTCATTAACTGTTGTTGCCATATTCTTCTCCTTATCTAACTAATTATTTTTCTCCGAATCTCCCCCACCAGCTCATGCACCGTTGTACACGGCCACATCCCCGATGGTTTTACTTTTCCATCCCTTATACACTGCTCAAGTTTTTGTTGCGCAACTCTAATTGCCTTCTCTTCATCACCATTCCTGCAAATTCTACTGTACATGTCGCTGTCAGCTTTGGAATACTTTTGTCCTGTCCTATTTTCATACACTTTTCCAAATTCAGAACAACACGTCCATGATTCATGCAATGTAGGCATGGAACCAAAGTAGGCGTACAACCAAATTTCAAAACATGGATTTGACCAGCCTACTCCGATTTCTTTTTCTTTTGCTTCTCGGATAATTGCATCAAAATCTTTCACTTGATCTCTATCAAACACAATCCAAGGCATGCGATACTGTGCTTCATATGCTGTTAATTCGATGCATTTATCTATCATGTCACGGGTTTTAGTTTCAATTACACTTATGACTAATTTACCTTGGATATCTGTGTAAACGGCAAGTACTTTCCGACAAAAAATGGAAATTATTTTCCAGCAGTTTCTGGCAAATAAAATCCAGCACTTTTTGGTATAGCACCCACGGAATAATCCGCGGGATTTTTTATTGAAATG
>JAQVHQ010000034.1 GCA_028696165.1 Lachnospiraceae bacterium
TGTTTTCCTGATTCAAATCTCAACCGTTTTCACATGCCTTTTCTTAACTAAACAGATTTTTCAGAGGCTTGTAACCTGTGAGATACCTTTCCTAACAGACGAAATGCTTATCTAAATGACATTGAATTATTCTATACCGATACAAAATGTTACAAGTATAATTATCCACCGCTTGAAGTTTATCTGCTGCTATTATCCACAAATTCCAAACTGATTACCGAAAGACACCCATACACCACTGCAAAACCAAGCAGTATCAGCCACAACCATAGCAGATGTCCTCCAGTTGCTGTACAATCTTCCACATGCCCCAGCCCCAGGCTGTTAATATCTGCACTGGTACAGATGGCTGCCAATCCCCACCTGCTGATAGTTAAGGCAGAGATAATCTCCGGCAATCCATCCAGTTCAAAAATCATGCCTGACATAATCAGCTGTATAATCAAAGCAAAAGGCATCACAGTCATGGCAGTATTTTCATCCTTCACAATGGAAGAAATCAAAAGTCCCAGTGCATCCGAGCTGAATATAACCAGGAAAAATGTAATATACATCTCCACAATCGGTGCCATCAAAATACCAGTTTCTATAAAATGTCCATGATTGGCTATGCGCACAATAAGCGTCACCAGAACAGCCTCTGCCAAACATAATGCGCCTTCATAAAACCAGTGTGCCGAGAGATAGGCAGACATATGAAGTCCTGTTCGATGCTCTCTCTTAATAATATCTCTTTCTTTACAGATGGTTCGTATGGAATTAAAGATTCCTATCCAGATACCCGCACAGATTAAGGCAAATGCTCCGCTTTTAGTGGCATTATAGCTCACAAAGGTATTCTCACCAGTAACCATACATATCAATATGGAAATAAGTCCTACACTGATAAAGATTTTCCATCCCTTGTCATTTACGAATCCGCGAAAACAGCTTCCTATGTATATTTTTGTTTGTTTTATTCTTGAAACATGTCCCTCATCCATTCGTCAGTCCCCTGTATTTCTTAATATAGTAATCCGCAAGACCTTCTCCGCCCTCATCCTTTCGATTGATTTTTCTTACGATGCCTTCCAAAGAATCTGACTGAAAATAATCTTTTGCTTCTTTAATTCCTCCATAATAAACCAGGTGTCCACTGTTATCTTCCTCACTCTTTGCAAGAACCAGGACTTTGGTAAATAAATCTGCCGCCCTGTCAGGACCATGAGTAATCATCATAACCATCTTTCCCATATCTGCAATTGTTTTCAGATTCTCCATTAGTTCTCTCGCCATGATTCCATCCAGACCGGAATCAGGTTCATCCAGAAAAAATAAAGCCGGATTGCCGATTAGTTCCAAGGCTATACTAAGTCTTTTCCTCTGCCCGCCGCTTAGTCTTCCCACTAAGGTATCCTGTTCCCGACTAAGGCCTAGAAGCGACATCACCCAGCCGGTTCTCTCCTGCCATTCTTCCTTAGTAGATTCTGATGACATCTTCATCTGTGCTGCACCATAGAGGATGTGAAATACCGTATCATTCATACGCAAAGTATCCTGCTGGGGTACAAATCCGATATTGTACTTGATTTGCTCATACTCTTCATAGATATCCAAATCACCGTATTGCACTGTACCTTCCGCTTTTTCATATCCCATAACTGCATTCATGAATGTAGATTTACCAGCACCGGAACCTCCCAAAATCAAGAGGAAATCTCCCGGGTTGACGGTCAGATTGATATCCTTTAGAAGAGTTTTCTTCTTAAATCTAGACCAGACATTCTTTTCCTGGATATCGATGACTAAATTAGCAGCCCCGGATATATTTAAATCTTCATCATCTCCATATTCATCCCTGTCCCTCTGCTGATTTTGAAGTTGTACTTTCTGGTTGCAACAGCCTTCTCCCAGGTTCTGATTCTGCACTTCCGGATTTCGATATCTTTCTTCCAGATTCTGATTCTCTACTTCCGAACTTTGATTCCTTTCTCCGCAATTTTCTTCTAGTACTCCACGTTTCTGCATTTCATACCTGGGTTTCCCAACCCACAGACGTCCTGTCTGATATACAAACCAGGTATTCCCGATTCTTATTACATCCATTGGATTTAACAGAACACATCCTGCTATTTTTTCATGATTTACATATATTCCATTCGTACTGCCAAGGTCTATAACACTCCAGCCTTTGGAGCCCTGAAAAAATGTTGCATGACACTTTGAGATAAACTCATCTTCTAAGTCAATCTTTCCCGTGCCACGGCCAATCATAATCTCCTGCACCTCATCTGTCAGAATATACTTTTCCCATTCAAATCCCTCACCCATATCCCTTGTAAAGATAAATTCAAATTCAGTTGCAATATAATCGCCTCGTCTCGGACGGAAGGAAATGATGTCTCCATCCTGCAGAGTATAGGTATCCCGGCACAATTGTCCGTTAATCCAGGTTCCGTTACTGCTCCCCAAATCCCGGTAGAAACAGCGTCCGCCCACAACTCCAAATTCTCCATGCTTTCTGGATATAATAGGGGACGGCACGGCAATTTCTGCCTCGTCATCCATTCCAGTCTCACG
Organism: Lachnospiraceae bacterium; assembly: GCA_028696165.1. GTDB lineage: Bacteria > Bacillota > Clostridia > Lachnospirales > Lachnospiraceae > JAQVHQ01. Next base: position 2,560 of record JAQVHQ010000034.1, read on the forward strand.
GCCAAGGCTTTGTCTCTCTTTCAGCATTATATCGGATACATGCCCTAACCTGTGAAATCCTAAAAGCATGGAGTCTCCCTCTTCCTTTGGGTGAAATAAAAGTGTCTTACTCTCTGTTGTCATATTCTTAAGCCCCTTTTAATTATTTACTGTACAGAAGATAGCCCTGCCAGGGCAGTATCCAAATCGCCATTTATAATTTCCATAAGTTTTGTACGGTATTGATCCATAGCGGTATCTGCTTCTTCATTCGTCATAAAGAGCGCCTCTGGCATGAATAGAGCTTTCCCTTCTGCAAGAGTATTCTGCAGCTGTGCCTGCATATCCAAAGGTACATCGATTAGATGCAGTTTATCGTTATAATCTGTTCCCGCTAACGGCTGATAATCCAGATTTTCCTGATGAGATATGTACAAACTGCTGTACATTGGTTTTACATTTTCAAAATTTCCAATTACAGATAAGTCCTGAATCGGATTACCATAGAGTACCAGATCCTGATAATCAACAGCTGTTGGAAGTACGCTGATATCTGTAATCTGGTTATTTTCCAGGAACAAATATATTTTGCTGACAGTAAGTTTGCTTAATGTGGATATATCCGTAATCTGATTCTTACCCAGATCCATATAAAGAACTTTCCCTAAAGATGCTGACAGCGGCGCGATATCACTAATCTGATTATCATACAAAAGTATTGTCTTTAAAGATGTTTTTTGCTCTAAACCTTCCAGTGAAGTAATCTGGTTATGATCTGCAATGAGGCTTAGCAGACCACTGCTGGCAGAAACCATTTTCAATGAACTAATTTGATTATCTGAAATATTAAGTGTATAAAGGTCAGCAAACCTGCCCTCCAAAGCACTGGTATCTGTAATCTGATTATTCTGCAGCTCCATGGCTTTAATCAGCGTACTGTTCGCCAGTTTACTGATATCCGTGATTTGATTATCTGCAGCATAGATATTTTTCAGGTTAATCATCCGCTCGCAGGCATTTAAGTTTCCTATCTGATTTTTACTAATATTTAAATTAACCATTTCTGTACAATTGCTGATTGGCGATAAGTCTGATACCTGATTGCCTGCTATATTCAGGGTTCCAAGCTGCGTACAAGCTGCAATCGGTGTCAAATCCTGAATATTATTATTCTGCACATTCAGCAAATTCAGATTTTCAGCTCCCTGGAGCGGTGTCAAATCACTGATTTGATTCGAGCCCATCTCCAGACTGGTAATTGTATTTTTATTCTGCAGAGCCTGGATATCTGTAATCTGATTTCCTGACAAATATACAACTTGAAGTTTTTCCATACCTGCGAGTGCGCTGATATCTGTAATCTCATTATTTTCCAAATCCAGCCAGGTGATTTCCTTACAGCCGGACAAACTGTTAATATCCGTAATGCTGTTTCCCTGTAGATGTACTTCTTCCAGACTTTTACTGGAAGATATCCACGATACATCACTCATCCCTGAATTTTCCGCATATACAGTAAGTAAGTTCGTACAGCTTTTCAATGGCTGTATCGTATCGCCTGATAAATCCATATCATTTAAATACAGTTTGCTCAGATTTGGCATAGACTCTACAAAGTCCACTTTATAAATACCTTCACATCCACCGATATAGATACTCTGCAGCCCTGTGAATTCTTTTAGAAAAGCTGGTTCTTCCGTAAACTTACAACTGACAAAAGTCAATTTCTCAATCTTCGAGAAATCTCCCTCAAAGAGGGTATTACCATCACAGTTATCCGCACCTTCATATGATATTTCAGCTAAGTTTTTCATTGCTGTGAGTGGCTCCAAGCTTTTGTATCCACTGCAGGAATCCAGCCGAATTTCATCTATATGTTTCATCTTTCCTATCTCTTCCATGACATCATCGGAGATTTCGCATTTGTATAGATCTAAATATGTAGTTTTACTATCCCGGTTTACTTTTCTGACAATACTTTTGGTAATTGTCTTTTCTTTTATAAATGATGCATTTGAATCTTTTTCTCTGTATGGATTCGAGGTATACATCACCACTGCTATAATTACTGCCGCAAATACAGCAAATGTAAGGAGAATTCGCTTGGCGATTGTTGTCTTGCCTGTCTTTTTTCCTGCTTTTCTATTTGCTGCTTTTTTGTTTGCAGCTTTTTTGTTTGCTGCTTTTCGGTATTTTTTGTCTAATTTCTTATCTGATTTCGTATCTGATTCCTTGTTTGATTCCTTGTTTGATTTTGTCTCTGATTCCCTGTCTATTTCCCTGTCTGATTTCTTAGCTATTGTCTTTTGTTTTTCTCTTTCTGGGAAATCATTTTTCTCTGCTGTTTTTTGACTTTTGTTGTGATTCAACTCATCTTCTTTTATATCCGGAATATATTTATGTTCTAAAGATTCATACATATTCCCTGCCGCATTATCTATTATAGATTTATCATTTCCTAATAATGCCTGTCGAAGTTCCTTCACTGAACGATATCTTTTTTGATCATCCACAGCCATTCCCTTCATAAGAACTGCTTCTTCTGGAATGGTAATGTCTGCACCCTGCACAGATGGCAGCGGCAGCTCATCCTGGAAGGAGCGCTGAAGACTGTCCATAGGGGTGTTTCCTGTGATGCACTTACATATAGTTGCACAGATTCCATATACATCGGTCCATGGTCCCTGTTTTGATTGATTCATATATTGTTCTCTGGGAGCATAACCGGGTTTGACCATGACTGTAACTGTCTTCCCTTCTTCGCCCTCTACATCCATAGCCGAACCAAAATCAAGAAGTTTCACAGTGCCATTGGGCATCATTCTTATGTTCTCCGGACTGATATCCCGATGAATGAAACCTGCTTTATGAAGCTTTTCCACTGTATTTATCACAGGATTCATAAGTTCCAGGGCTTTAGTAAAACTAACCGGACCACTTTCTTCTATATAAGTTTTTAAATCCTGACCCTCTAAGTACTCCATAACCATATAGGCATTTCCGTCTTCTTCAAGAAAATCACGTACATTTACAATACCTGGTTCACCGGAAAACTTTGCCAGACTTCTAGCCTCTTTTAAAAACTGCTGTTTTCTCTTCGAATCTGCTCCTGAGTATTCCTTTATAGCAACCGGCATACCAAGCATCTCATCTACTGCGAGGTATGTAGTGCCAAATCCGCCTCTTTGAATTTCTTTTTGAATGGCATATCTTCCGTTAATAATTCTTCTTTCTTCCTGCCGCATGTAATAATTCCCCTTCATAAAAGTCATCTTACTGACCTCAATCTTCCTGAAATACAATATGTTCCTAGTTTATCATGGTAAAAGGTTCCATTTTTTTCTTACACAAAAACTGTCGTGTTTTTGTAATTTTCTGTCTTTTTATCAAATTATAGGGTAGTGTATAATTGATATTGGTCTGTTTATTTTACTTAAGTATATAAAGTAAAATTGAAAATTTGTTTTTCTTCTGTTGGTTTTATTTTATCTAACAAAAACAATTTTTTATTTTCCACTGGTATACTTAAAACTTAAAAGAGGCCTACCGGACTTCTTTACGCATGCATGACACTTAAAACAGATTCAAAGAAAAGCGACATGATTTTGAGAAATTGTCGTAACCACAAGGAGGAAGAAAAGGTTGCCACCTATGCAAAACAGTATTTTGATTTTGATGTTTACGAAAAGAATTCCGGTTCTAATCCTGATGCAAAACTTCAAATGGATATAAATGAAATAAAAGTCGAAGATATCACATTAAGAATCGGAATGACTTATACCGAAATACTCGAATTAGGATTTACGCCAGTGTCCGATGATTTTGCTGAAACAGAACCAGGAGCACTTGCCAGTTTATCAAATTTCAAGACACCCGGAGATTGTTATGTCACATTAGGCTTTATAGCTGATGAAGGAAAAAAAGTTTCAGAAGGGACTTTGTATTTGGTAAGATTGGGTGGAAGTGAAATCACAGAAAAGCCGGCATCTGGAAGTGTTGATTCCATTCAGTATGATAGTTCATCTATAGAAGATATTATTGCAGCATTTGGAGATCCTTACAGAATTGATGATGTTAAGTACGACGGAGAATATAAATTAAAATTACAATATAATATGGAAGAACATTCTATGTACATAAATATAACCATAGATCCTGATACCGGAAAGCTTCTTGCTCTGGGAATTGAAGGATACACAGATTAGTTTTCAGCAAGAGTGGCAAAAGCTGCCGTGTTTTGGTAAACTTAAAATTTTCTAACCCAAAAACAAATTTTCATTTTGCTCCGATATACTAAAAACATATTCAAACAAACATAATTTAAAGGAGATTAAAACTATGAAAATCAATTTAAAAAACATTGCAGTCGTATCAATTCTATTTGTATTTGCAGCCATCATCCTCACCGGATGTGGTAAAACGGAAGACAAAATAGTGGGAAATTGGCAGGAGACCGGTGAATATGGAGAGATTATGGAAATCTATGATGGCGGCACTGCTATCATGAGAGGAAATCCAAGCGACCCTGGCGAAACCTATACCTGGGTATTAAGTAATGACACGATCACATTTACCCCGGAAGTGAATCTTTTTAACAACCCGGAAGTTTATGAGGTCAGTTTTGAAAAAGATTCCATGATTTTGACGGAAGGCGATAATTCCAGATACTTTGAGCGCCAATAACTGCACTTCTAAATTTCTCTGCAATCTGTCTCGCTGTTTATTTTTTATTACAGCGAATGACGAGGTATATAGCATATTATTAGAGAGTCTTGCCTCGTTTTTACATTTATCGCACATTTCTAATTTTTGCAGAGGGCATATACAAACAATTTCATTAATCCTGCCTCGTCAATACTTACTTTGCGAGGCAGAATTCTTTTTTTAGCTTGTATGTGCCTCGTCAATCCACTTATTTCTATTTTTCACAGTAAAAATGAGGCATAATTTCTGTTTCAACCCACATATGCCTCGCTACGCTGATTGCCCATCAGCTTGAAAGAAGATAAGATTCTTCTCTATACACTTGGCATCTTTTCAAATAAAAACAGCCGGATATAAGTTATAAGTAAAGCCTGCCATCAGACTTACTTATAACTCATATCTGGCTGTTTTAAGTTACCATACATGCGTAAAGAGTTTCGGTGAATCTTTTATACCTATTTCTCAAATTCTGCAGCAACCGTTTTCAAATGTTCTACGATAGGCAGGTGCTGTGGACAGACTTTCTCACACTGTTTACATTCTACACAATCACTGGCTTTGCCAAAATTCTTAGTAAGACGTGTATAATATCCGCCTTGAGGAGTAAATCCTTTGCCCTCATATTCCTGCTTTTCTGCATTATATAGTGCAAAATATTTTGGAATTGCAATTTTCTTTGGACAGCCGTCTACACAATAAGAACATCCCGTACATGGAATAGCAATGCTTCCGTTAATGAAGTCAACTGCCTTCATAACAACATCATGTTCTTCCTGTGACAATGGTTTCAAATCCTTCATGTAACTGATATTATCCTTCAGCTGTTCCATGTTGCTCATCCCACTTAGCACCATCATAACATTATCTAAACTTGCTGCAAAGCGAATCGCCCATGACGGAATAGACATTTCCGGATTCTGGGACTTAAATAACTGTTCTACTGCTTCCGGTACATTAGCCAGGGTACCGCCCTTTACAGGTTCCATAACAATAACCGGAACACCATGTTTCTTCGCTACTTCATAGCACTTCTCTGACTGAATCGCATCACTCTTCCAGTCCAAATAATTCAACTGCAGCTGAACAAACTCCATCTCCGGGTGCTCTGTAAGTACGCGGTCTAACAATTCTGCTCCGTCATGGTAAGAAAATCCCATATGTTTTACAAAGCCCTGTTTTTTCTTCTCTGCAAGCCAGTTAAAGCAGTCAAGTTCTGTATAAGTTTTGTAATGGCCTTCGCCTACATCATGAAGCAGGTAATAATCAAAGAATTCTACTCCTGTCTTTCTTCTCTGTTCTTCAAAGATTTTGTCCCTGTCTTCTTTCGTTTTGATAAATCCAGCATGCAGCTTTGTTGCCAGTGTATAACTGTCTCTTGGATGACGATCTACCAAAGCGACTTTCGCAGCATCCTCACTTTTAAATCCGCAGTACATCCACGCTGTATCAAAGTAAGTGAATCCCTGTTCGATAAAGTAGTCCACCATCTGTTTTGTCTGCTCAATATCAATAGAGCTTTCATCATTGGCATCTGTTAACGGCAGACGCATTAATCCAAATCCTAATTTCTTTTTATCCATATTGCCCTCCCTGGTTAAATGTGTTGTATTATCACAAGTAATATATCTTTATATTAAGTGATAAATATACCTCTATGTCAAGCATTATTTTCATATACCTGATATACTTGATTTTTCTCTGCCGACAACTGATCGACCCGACTTGACAACAGTAATATAGCGAGGGCTTCCCGCCCTCGCCATTTACTTGATTGTATAATTCTTATTTCCACAAATATTTTCCACATAAATTATTTTCTTTTATTCGAAAGATTCCCTGAAGATTCCCCATTTGATTTCTCCGATGGCACCTGGCATTCAATGGGATATCGAAATACCCGTCTGCAAAGCTGACGAAGATTAAATGGTATCAGCGGATACAGATAACTCTCTCCTGATACCGTACGGTTGCAGAGGATAATGATAAGTGTGAGCAAAATACCTCCCACAAATCCCCAGAATTTAAAAATCCCGGTAAAGAATAAAATAATCAATCGCATAAACTTTAAAGCATATCCCAATTCATAACTGGACTGTGTATAATTCGCAATGGCCACAAAGGCCATATACAACATAGTTTCTGCATTAAACCACCCCGACTGTACCGCATAATCTCCTACTACCAGGCCTGCAATTACACTTAATGGAGTGGTAAGCATGCTGGGTGTATTAATTGCTGCCAGCCGCAGACCATCTATGGCAAATTCCAGGACAAACAATTGAATCACCACCGGCAGATTAATCACATCTTTTACAAGTACAAACTGTAGGCTTGCCGGTACCATCTGAGGATACTGGGTCGCCAACACATACAGCGGAGTGACAATCAACGTCAAAATAGTAATCAGAGTTCTGGTAAACCGCAGATAACTTCCTGTAATCGGCGGAAAATAATAATCATTTGCCTCCTCCACCATACCAAAGATAGACATGGGAAATACCATTGCGGCCGGCGATGTATCGGTAAGAATGGCTATCCGTCCCTCCAGGATACTGGCCGCCGTTGTATCCGGTCGTTCTGTATACTTGAACTTCGGAAATGGATTATACCACCGGTTATGATAGATACATTCCGAAAGACTTTCCTGATTCATGGTAATCGCATCTACATTAAGATTTTTCAGTAAAGTTCGAACCTTCTCTAACAGTTTTTCATTTACCCGGTCTTCCATATAGCTGATAACCACATCCGTCTTTGATGTCGTTCCAATTTGCATGATTTCCATCACAAGCTTCGGATCCCGAATACGTCTTCGAATCAAAGCGGTATTAAATACAATCGTTTCCACAAATCCATCCCGGGAGCCTCTAAGTACTTTATCTTTGTCTGGCTCGTCTACACTTCTCGCTGGATAAGTTCGACAGTCGATGGCAATCACCGCGTCATATCCATCAATAAACAGACACAGCACACCTGATAAGATATTCGTTTCAATCTTCTGAGGTTCTTTTAACAAATCCACTTCTATATAAGAAATGTATTTATGAGAAAATTCATGTACACGCTCCGGCATCTGCTCTGGCTGAATCGTTTTTAAGGAATCCAGCATTTTCTGCATCACTTCATCCTTACAAAAGCCATCTATAAAATAAAAGCAGGCCTGCCGTCCGCCGATTACGATAGTCCTTCGAATCAAATCAAAGCTCTTATCCAGATTCATCCGCTTGTCAAAATAACCTATATTTTCTTCAATTTTTCTGCTTACAACATTCATGAGGACACCTCCAATATTCTTTGGATAGTATCCCCATGTCACTTTTTTTTATTCTTTTTAAAATCTTATAAGTTTTTAATACGCTCAATTGCAGCAACTGTATTCTCATAGGTTCCAAATGCAGTCAGACGGAAATATCCTTCTCCACTTGGACCAAATCCTGAACCTGGAGTACCTACTACGTTCGCTGTCTCTAACAAATAATCAAAGAACTCCCATGAAGTCATCTTATCTGGAGTCTTTAACCAGATGTATGGAGAGTTCACACCACCGGATACTGTATATCCAGCACTGCTTAATCCTTCCATAATAGTCTTGGCATTCTTCATATAATAAGCGATCTGTTCTTTAATCTGTACTTTTCCTTCTGGAGAATATACAGACTCACCTGCTCTCTGGATAATATAAGGAGCTCCATTATACTTTGTACCATGACGTCTTGCCCAAAGCGCATGTAAAGATACATCTCCAGCTTTCAACTCTTTCGGAATAACTGTAAATCCAAGACGTGTTCCGGTAAATCCGGCATTCTTAGAAAAGCTGCGAAGTTCAATAGCACAGGTTCTTGCACCTTCACACTCGAAGATAGTATGAGGAATGTTCTCTTCTGTGATGTAAGCTTCATAAGCAGCATCATAGATAATAACTGCACCTACTTTATTCGCATAATCAACCCAAACCTGCAGTTCATCTTTTGTAATTGCAGCACCTGTCGGATTATTTGGGAAGCACAAGTAGATAATGTCCGGTGTTTCCTTAGGAAGTTCCGGTGCAAAGTTATTCTCAGCAGTACAAGGCATATAAATTACATCACTCCAGGTTTCACTGGAAGCATCAAACACGCCAGTTCTGCCTGCCATAACATTCGTGTCCACATATACCGGATAAACCGGGTCACAAACTGCTATCTTATTATCAATAGCAAAAATCTCCTGAATATTACCGGAATCACATTTTGCACCGTCAGATACGAAGATTTCATCTGCTGCGATGTCACATCCTAAAGCTTTATAATCATTCTCCATAATTGTAGTTCTTAAAAATTCATATCCCAAATCCGGAGCATAACCACGGAATGTAGCTGCATCAGCCATCTCATCTACAGCGCCATGAAGAGATTTGATGATTGCAGGAGCCAGAGGCTGAGTCACATCACCAATACCCAAACGGATGATATCCTTATCTGGATTAGCAGCAGAAAAAGCTGCAACTTTTTTTGCGATATTAGAAAACAAATAACTACCCTGTAATTTTAAATAATTGTCATTAACTTTAAACATGTCCTTCTCCTTTATTTTTAATATTTATTCTGAACTATATTCTGATATTGTGAATTTTCACACTTCATCATATTATACTATTCCACACCGCTAAGGTCAATCTCACCGTCAAATACTGTAGCAGCCGGACCAGTCATATAGACCACGTCAGCGCTTCTGTCCCAGAAGATTTCCAAATCTCCGCCCAGAAGTTTTACCGTCACATGCTCTTTAGTCAAACCATTTAATATACATGCCACAGCTACCGCACATGCTCCGGTACCGCAGGCCATCGTCTCACCTGCACCACGTTCCCACACACGCATCTGAACAGTTTCTTTATCTAATACTTTCACAAATTCCGTATTTACGCGATCCGGAAAACGCTCATGATTTTCAAATTTCGGTCCCAGCTTTTCGATATCCAGTCCGTCCACATCATCCATATATACTATAGCATGTGGATTTCCCATGGATACACCAGTCATACGATATTCCACGCCGTCCACACAGATTGGCTCATCAATAACCTGTTCCTTATCGGATACCACCGGAATCTCTTTTGCTGCTAATATGGGCGAGCCCATGTTTACCTTAATCATAGCTGTTTTGCCGTCTTCAATTTGTAAATCCAGATATTTGATACCACTTTTGGTTTGAATTTCCAGATGTGTCTTATCTGTCAAACCATAATCATATACATATTTTCCCACGCAGCGGATACCATTTCCGCACATAGCTCCCTGAGAACCATCTGAATTGTACATATCCATCTCAAAATCAGCCGTATCCGATGGTTTAATCAAAATCAATCCGTCAGAACCAATCCCGCAGTGGCGGTCACTGACATATTTTGCTATCGGTCCCGGATTTTTCACTTCTTCTTCCAAACAGTTCACATATACGTAATCGTTTCCAATTCCATGCATTTTTGTAAATTTCATAGAGTTCCTCCTATATTTGCATGATGCTAAGCACCATTTCAGCAGTCTCTACCATGCTGTTGCCACTGTCCATACTTGTCTTCTGTATGTATCTGTGCGCCTCATCTTCCGTCATGTTATTACGCTCCATCAATACTTGCTTTGCCTTATCGATGATGGCCTGTTCTTCCGGCGGACGCTCCTTTGGTTTAAGCCGGCTCTTCTTTCTTCGCCTGGTCAGCGTCTGTTCCATCATATTCATGGTATCGATAAGATCATGAACCTTTAATGGCATCGTCACATACATGACATCGCTTCCCCGACATTCCATCTGAACCCTCTGAGATGCAAGCAACATCATCTCAAATCCTTTTGGCAGACACTCTTTCAAATCAGAGTATAGCATATCTGCAAACCGATATCCACACACAATGATTCCAGAAGAGAGTGCATCTACATAAGTCAGTGCCTGCGCACCGGTAGAACACACCCCTGCTACAGTAAAGCCGTGGCGAACAAGCAGATTCTTGATGCTTTTTGCGTCTTCAATTTTAGGAAATACAACAATAATACTGCTCAAATGTTACGCCTCCTAACTATTTACTTGTGCCAGAGCGTGCGATCTAGATTCTATATAGATACTGATCCAACTCCCAATCGGTTACCTGTTTCGTATATTCACTCCACTCTTTTTTCTTGGCGCGGATATAACGTTTGGAGAACGTTTCCCCTAATACATCCTGAATAAAAGTGTCTTCCTCAAGTGCCGTAATCGCTTCTCTAAGAGTAGCCGGAAGAGTAGATATATTCTTCTGGGCTCTTTCTTCTTCAGTCATTGCAAATATATTCTGATCCACACTTTCCGGAGGCATAATCTGATTTTTGATTCCGTCAAGTCCTGCTGCCAGACACACTGCCAGGCTCACATATGGATTAGCTGCCGGATCCGGATTACGAAGTTCCACTCTGGTATGCTCGCCTCTTGATTCAGGTATACGAATCAAAGGAGTACGGTTTTTATCAGACCATGCAATGTAAACAGGTGCTTCAAATCCCGGAACCAGACGTTTATAAGAATTGATGATTGGATTTGTAAATGCAGTCAATCCGCAGATATGCTTCATAATACCGCCGATAAAATAATAAGCATCCTTACTTAATCCCTTCTCATCACTCTCATCTACAAATGCATTCTTTCCATCTTTATTCAAAGAAATATTAATGTGCATGCCGGAACCATTTTCATCAACCTTTGGTTTAGGCATAAATGTCGCATGCAGTCCGTGACGCTTGGCAATAGTCTTTACTGCCAGCTTAAAAGTCATAATATTATCTGCAGTTTTTAAAGCCTCATCATATTTGAAATCGATTTCATGCTGCCCTGCAGCAACCTCATGCATGGAAGCCTCTATTTCAAATCCCATATCTTCCAGCGTAAGTACCATATCACGCCTTGCATTTTCCCCGAGATCTAATGGACCCACATCAAAATATCCCGCTTTTTCATGGGTTACTGTGGTCGGATTTCCATCATCGTCTGTATGGAACAGGAAAAATTCACACTCTGGTCCTACATTCAGGGTATATCCCATCTTGTGTGCCTCATCTAATACCTGTTTTAATATATATCTGGAGTCTCCTTCAAATGGAGTTCCATCAGGTCTGTACACATCACAGATTAAACGTGCAACCTTTCCCTGCTGAGGTCTCCACGGGAAAATTTCCATCGTGTCTAAATCCGGATACAGATACATATCTGTCTCTTCAATTCTGGCGAATCCTTCAATAGAAGAACCGTCAAACATATATTCATTATTTAAAGCTTTCTCCAGCTGACTGGATGTAATTGCAATATTTTTCAAAGTGCCAAACATATCCGTAAACTGCAATCGTATAAATTCAACATCCTCATCCTCTACCATTTGCATAATATCTGCTTTCGTGTAGTTTGCCATATCATTTCTCCTTTTAATCTGGGCCTTTAAGTTTCTATATATTATAGCATAAATAGAAAAAAAGAGCGCTCTAATAGAAAGAACGCCCTTGTCCTACCGTAAATAATAACAGCAGACATTTTATTTGTCAATTTTTTTCTTTTATACAATCCCTCTGCGGTAAATCAGATATTTAAAATCTGATTTTGTATACCTTCATATAAACAGTCTCCAAAGTTCCACCTGCAGTGCATCTGCCAAATCCTCCATCATCCTTAAAGATGGATTTGCCTTTCCTGTCTCCACATCACTGAGATAACTTCTGCTGACTCCAAGGTACAATGCCAGCATTACCTGTGTATACCCGCTTCTCCTTCTATAATTAACCACATTATTCTGAAACCTGTTTCTTTGTACCATAGCGTTCCCCCCTGAGCACATTTAAACGCGCTACTAAGATAACGTTATAAAGTTCAGAATCATTTCATTTTATAATAACGTTTTCAGATTTCCCCATTTATTATTCTTGTTTTCTATTCTACTACTACATTTTCAACAGATGCGCCTGTAGCCGCAATCAAATCCGAAGGTTTTACAATCATCTGCAGCCCTCGCTGTCCTGCACTGACACCAATCTTCTCCTGCTCAAGTATACTTTCGTGAATAAAAGTAGGGAATTCTTTCTTCATTCCCACTGGACTGCATCCACCGCGGATATATCCGGTAATCGCCAGCAAGTCCTTCATGGGAATCATCTCCACCTTTTTGTTCTTACTTACCCGGGCTAGTTTCTTTAAATCAATGTTGTCATCCACCGGAATACATGCAACCAGATATCCCGTCTTTTCCCCGTGTAAAACCAGAGTTTTAAAAAGCCCTTTCGGATCCACTCCCATCATAGCTGCTGCATGAACTCCGGATAAATCCTGTTCATCTACTTCATATGTTTTGATTTCATAAGGAATCTTCTTTCGCTCTAATATACGCATGGCATTGGTTTTTATATTTTTCTTGCTCATTATCTGATCATCTCCTTATCTTATGGAAATATTATGCAATAGAAGCTGTTTTTTGTAAAGAATTTATGATAGAATAGTTTGGGTATCAAATAAATTCAATAATACAACCAAATGAAAGAAATTGAGAATAAACATATGAAGAAAAAATCAGTGAGAAAAATCGTTACCATCGTCCTGGTGGTTTTTATGCTTCTTCTAATCTTAGGAGCAGCAGGTGTTTACCTATATTATGGATACGTGCATAAAGATGAATTTTTTAAATCTATAACCATCAATGGAATTTCCTGTGGTGGATTAACCGTGGATGAAGTGGAAGATAAAATCCGTGAAGGAGCCGAAAATTATTCGCTCACTGTCACTCCCAAGGACGGAGAGCCAGAAATAATCACTACCGACATGATTAACTACCACTATGTATCTGACGGCTCTGTACAGAATTATTTTAATCAGCAGAAATGGTATGAATGGATTAAAGGTTATCTAAACGGTTATGATGAAAGCTATCAGGTTGCCGTTAAACTGGAATATGATCAGGAAGCACTTAAAACAGCCATGAATTCCCTGGCTTTTATGCAACCGGACTACCAGTCTCCTCCGGTAAACTCCGAGATGGTTTACCAGGATGGTCAGTATGTGGTTACTGCAGCCGTGGACGGCAATCAGGTAAACAGCGATATCTTGTACGAAGCATTAAAAAAGGCAGTCGATGAAGCCGGAACAGCCGTTTCCGTACAGGATATTGGAGCTTATGTGATGCCTACAGTTACTCAGGGTGATACTTTATTAAATGCCAATTGTAATGTATTAAATACGCAGACGAATATGACCATCACCATTGACCTTCCCAATGACACCAAGATGACACTTACTAAAGACGACTTCTTAAGCTGGATGTCTATCGATGAAGCGGGTCAATACTATCGGGATGATGCTGTATTTAATGAAAGAATTGCGGCATTTGTAGCACAGATGAAAGATGCTGTCAGCGCAGCCAACTCAAGCAGCTACACATTCACTGGTGCAAATGGCGGCACTCATACTCTTTCTACCAAATTAAATCTGGGATGGGCACTCTCCACAGATGAAGAGACGGCACAATTAACCCAGGACATCTACGCTGGAGCTTCCTTAGAGCGCGAGCCTAAGTACAGCAGAAGGCGAATTGCAGAAAATGGCGGTATCGGCAATACTTTCGCAGAAGTAGACTTATCCGGTCAACATATGTGGTATGTGGAAGATGGTGTGGTCAAGATGGAAAGTGACATCGTCAGCGGTACTTTAAATATTGCTACTTCCAAGACACCACCTGGAATCTTTAAATTATATAATAAAGAAAAAGATCGTACCTTAAAGGGCACTATGCAGGCAGACGGAACCTATGAATACCAGTCTAAAGTAAAATTCTGGATGCCATTTAACGGCGGTATCGGTTTCCACGATGCTTCCTGGAGAGAAAGCGGCGGCTCCTTCTTTGGAGGCACCTACTATATAGACGGCGGTTCTCATGGATGTATTAATATGCCAACAGACAGAGCCGGTCAATTGTATGATTTAATTTCTACCGGCTGTATTGTAGTTTGTTACTATACTTCGTAATCTTGTGCTAAATTCAAGTACGCCGGAGGCTTTATCTTCTTTCAAGAGAAAAAGGTATTCTGTAATGTGGCACCATCCTTTTATAGGATAATTCCACATTACAGAATACCTTTTTATTTACTATTCTTTTTCCTGTTATTTGATACTGCTACTCCATAAAAAGTTCTACAAAATGATCTTCAGAGACTTCTTTCGGAGGATTATTTTTCACTTTCTCCTTTATCATTCCAAGAAGCTCATCCTTCTTATAGATATTAAATCTTGGTATCTCTAGTTCCTTCGCCGTATGCTCTAATAACCGCAGATAAAATGTCTCATAAGTCCAAGTGTCATTTTTACAGATTTTAGCTGCAACTCTCGGGAATACTTTCTCATTGATCTCACGAAGAGTCATATCCGTTCTTCCCTCACGCTTATAGAATCCTGTAAACATATGCACCAGACTTTCATAACATTCTGCTTCTTCATAATCAGCATCTATGTAGTAATGAATGCCCTTTAATCCATAGAGAAGTCTCATGGCATCATAGTATCCCAGTTTGATATTCCGTTTACTCTTCTGTGCATCAAACTCCAGGATTCCGCCAAGATCCACCGATGGCTCTACCTTATATAAAGTAACATTTTCCGGAATCTGCGTGTGACGGTCGATTCCAATTCCATTAATACGCAGTTCAACAATATGATCATACCCTTTATCCAACAGCACATCTACAGGAACATTATCGTACATTCCTCCATCCAGATACAATTTTCCTTCCAATCTCTCCCTCTTAAATGCAGGTAAATAAGCACTGGCAAGAAGCATATCCGCAATCTCGTTATCCTCTAGCTTCTTCACATCTACTACAAGCGGTTTGCGATCAGACAGGGATATGGTTCTTATATATAACTCCGTCTCTGACGCTCTGATTCGTTCTACATCCACTGCTTCAGAAATCAGTTTTCTTAAAGGTGTTACATCAAATCCGCCTTCTTTAAGCACTTTACCTCCGCTTTCCAGTAATTGATGAAGATTCAATCCCTTCCAGTCTTTTTCAAAAATCTTCTCCATCATAGTGTCATCTATATCCATAACTTTAGAATATGTGATATTTTCCCAGATTTCGCAGGCATGTTCCACATTACCCATACATATCATGGCCCCATTTAATGAACCTACAGAGGCACCGGCAACACCGCTTACCCTGATGCCCGCCTCTGCAAATGCTTTCCATGCGCCTATCTGATATGAGCCTTTCGCTCCGCCGCCTTCTAGTACAAATCCGTATTTCTGCTCTTTATCTAGTTGTAATTTCATTTATATCTCCTTTTTTTCTAAAATTGTTCATATTCTTACTAATAGTTATAACATTTTTCCACATATCTTGCAATTCTTATGAAATCTTAAGAATATGGTAATGCCTTTTTAAGGAATATCCCTTATAATGTAATTAGTGTGAAAATGTGTTGCAATCTAAGCTATAGAATCAGCAAAACTAAAAAGCAAGGGGGATATATGGGCACAGCTATTGAAATTAAAAACCTATACAAATACTACCGTGTTGGTGATGAAGTGGTCAAAGCTTTGGACGGAGTGGATTTTGAAATTATGGAAGGCGAGTTCTGTGCTATTGTAGGAACTTCCGGCTCTGGTAAATCTACCTTGTTAAATATGATGGCCGGCTTAGAATCACCCACCAAGGGTGAAATCATCATACAGAACATACATATTGAGCATTTAAATGAAGAACAACTGGTACGATTCAGAAGGAAGTTCGTAGGCTTTATCTTCCAATCCTACCAGTTACTCAACACTTATACTGCTTTGGAAAATATCGCTTTGCCTCTGAGTTTTCGAGGCATTCGAAAAAAAGAACGTATGAGACGTGCAGAGGCTATGTTAAAAGAGGTGTCTCTGGAAAAGCACCGTAATCACAGACCTACCCAGATGTCTGGTGGACAGCAGCAGCGTGTGGGTGTAGCAAGAGCACTGGTTATGGAACCGAAGATCATCTTTGCAGACGAACCCACCGGTAATCTGGATACACATACCTCCAGAGATATCATGGAATTGATGCGAAAAACCATACGTGGAACCAGCCGCAGTCTGGTCATGGTTACCCATGACAGCGACCTGGCTTCGTATGCAGACCGGATCATAAGAATTCTGGACGGAAAAGTAATTTCTATCGAAGTAAATCCACATGATGATGCTGATACAGCGGATACTTCTAACAATAATGATTCTACACTTTAAACAAATCAAGGAGGATACAATTCATGAAATTCAAGCAATCCCTAGGACTTACACTGGCGGCTTTAACTGCTGCCTGCCAGATAGCAGCTTATACAGTCCCTGTATTGGCAAAAGGAAATACTACAGAAAACACATCAATATCTGCACAGGCCGAAGAAAAGAGCGGTGAAAATGAAGCAAGTTCCGGAGCTTCCACTAACACCCCATCTGCCGGACCTACAACTGGCAGTTCTACATCCAGCAGCACAACAGCTTCCTCTCCAGACAGAGAGATTCCAACTATCATTCTATCTGCAGGTGAAGGACAAACTACTCCTGAATATACTTCCGGAGAGAAGAAAACTTTAACTGTTCAGGTTAAAAATACAGGAAGCGTTACTGCTAATCGTGTAACGATCATTCCTGTACTTGGCGCAACAACAGATGAGTGGCCATTTGAAATCACTAATATCGATAACAATCAGGAATTAGGTGATATCGAATCCGGCAAATCTGCAGATATCAGCTATGATCTGACTGCCCGCGCAGATGTGGAGTCCAAATATTATAAACTCACCTTTAAGATTCAGTATAATGATGGCAAATATCAGTATACCAATGACAAATATTTCTTCGTAAAGATGACTGGCAACACAGAAGCACCGGATGGCGGTGACGGAAGTGAAATCCCAGGCGGTGATTTGTCCGGCGGCGGTTCCTTTGATTACGGCGACAGTTCCGGTGGCGGCATCAGCAACGGTGATTCTTCAGAATCAACCAACGGAAGTGTTCCCCGTGTCATCATTACGGGATTTTCCACTAATCCTTCTGAGGTAAAAGCCGGCGATGATTTCACTTTAAATATTACCATTAAAAACACATCTAAAAAAACAGCAGTAAAAAATATGGTATTTGTATTCGATGCCCCAACAGAAGGAACGGACGCTGCAACTACAGCTGCCTCCTTCCTCCCGGTATCCGGTGCTAATTCCATCTACAAAGATGAGATTAAGGCCAACAGCGAAACAACCATCAGCATCGATCTGAATGCCAAATCAGATTTAGTACAAAAGCCTTACAGTATTGATGTATCGATGAAGTACGAAGATAAAGACGCTCAGCAGTATGACTCAACATCCAGCGTATCTATCCCTGTAAAGCAGGATCCTCGTTTTGAATTCAGCACCATCAACGTCAGCCCGGCAAGTATTCAGGTTGGCGAAGATGCTAATGTTAACTGCAGCTTATATAACCTTGGAAAAATCAAACTGTACAATGTAAAAGCCAAACTCGAAGGTCCTGGAGTCAACTGTCCGGAAACCTTTGTGGGAAATGTAGAATCCGGTGCAACAGCCACCATCGACCTTATGGCAACCGGTGAAACTTCAACAGCAGGTCCTCAGCCTATGCAGCTGGTATGCAGCTACGAAGATGCAGATGGTAATGTAACCACCGTAAAACAGGAAGTTACTTTGGAAATCATGGAAGCTATGATGGGCGATGAAGGTGAGATGGAGATGATGACTACTATGGAAGCTGAAAATCCGGGACTCCCTTGGAAAATCATAATTCCGGCAGCCATCGGTGCTCTGGTACTTATCATTGTTGTTATTGTAATCTTAAAAAAGAAGAAAGCGAAATTAAATGATGAACTTTTTTGATCTGGTAGGAATGAGTTGGGGAAATCTTAGACGAAGGAAGCTTCGAACCTGTCTTACGGTTCTTGGTGTAGTTATAGGTACCGCTTCCATCGTAGTCATGCTTTCCCTGGGACTCGGTTTACAAAATTCCATGTATGCGGAAGCGGAGCAATCTGGTGGGCTTACCTCCATCACGGTTGCCACTTCTGAAAATTCTATGTATATGGATATGGCTTCTGCATCTTCTATGGATTCCACAGAAGATACTACAAAATATTTGACAGACAGCGTATTGGACTCTTTTAAAGAGCTGCCTAATGTCACTTCCGCTGCACCTGTTTTAAGTGTATCCGGAATGATTATTAAGGGCAATTATCAGGCGGATGTACAGCTTCTTGGTATGAAAGCTGAAGATTTGGAAGAACTGAATCTGCCTCTCGTTGAAGGCAATTATCCCGCAGCTTCCAGCGGCGAACTGGAGATTCTTCCCGGTAATATGCTTATCACCAACTTCTATGACCGTACTTCCAATGATTATTCCGGTTATTGGGGAAGCGAAGATGGAACCTTGCCTGATATTGATTTGATGAATGATAATTTGTTTTTTACCTTCGCACCCAGCTACAATTCTAATGACTATGGAAGCGGTGGAGGAGATGAATCGGATGCGGCTGCCAGTGCTTCCAATCAACAGAATCCAACCAAATATATCATGAAATCCAGCGGTAAATTAAAAGGCGAACCAACCGAATGGACAGCCTATGCCTGGGATGTATACTGCAACTTAGACAACCTGCTGGCCTTTATGAAAAAGGAAGCAAAGGGCGGTGTACTTCCAGGACAGCCAACTACCAAAGCAGGAAAAGCCCTTCCAAATCTGGTATACTCCCGTGCTACCGTTAAAGTGGCAAAACCGGAGCAGGTTATGGATACCATGGACACCCTGCGTAATATGGGTTACGAAGTCACCAGTAATATGGAATATATTGAGAGTGCACAGAAACAAATGGCTATTATTCAGCTAGTACTGGGAGCCATCGGTGCAGTATCTCTTCTGGTAGCTGCCATAGGTATCATGAATACCATGATGATGTCTATCTATGAACGTACAAAAGAAATTGGAGTTATGAAAGTTCTCGGATGCGGGCTTAATAATATCCGTCAGATGTTCTTATGGGAGTCTGGATTCATCGGACTGTTGGGAGGAATTATTGGTAATATACTCAGTTTCCTTCTGTCACTGCTGATTAACCAGCTGGCCGGACAGGCTGGCGCAGAGATGGGATTAAGCAGCAATATCTCTTATATTCCTATGTGGCTGATGCTGGCGTCTCTAGTATTTGCAGTTTTTATTGGCATGCTGGCCGGATACATCCCGGCACGAAAGGCTATGAAACTTAGTCCTTTGAATGCTTTGGCTAATTAGAATTGTTATTTAGGCATCTCATATAGAAATGAAAATCTTATTTTTTTAAAACCAGGCGTTCAATATTCATAGTAATAGAATATTGAACGCCTGGTTTTATATTAGTTCACATACCGATTCAGCACCTGATACATAAGCTCCGTGTCAATTGGTTTTGAGATATGATCATTCATGCCTGCGTCTAAAGACTGCGCAATATCCTGGGCAAAGGCATTTGCAGTCATAGCTATGATATAGATACTTTTTGCTTCCGGATGACTGGAGTTTCGAATCGCCTTAGTTGCCTCATAACCGTTCATGACCGGCATCTGTACATCCATAAGAATTACATTATAAGTTCCCGGCTCTGAGGCTTCGAATTTATCCAGTCCTTCTTTTCCATCTGCTGCGGTGTCCACATCAAAGCCCACCATCTGCAGCAATTCCTGAGCAATTTCACGGTTGATTTCTGTATCATCCACCAGCAAAACTTTCTTACCTGTAAAGTCATAATCCTCTGTTTTGGCAGTTTCATTAATTAACTTTCCATCACTGATGGACATAAGCAGATTAAATAATGTAGATTGAAACAACGGCTTAGCTATACAGGCATCTACACCTACTGTCTTCGCTTCATCCATAATCTCATTGGTATCATAGGCGGATACTACAATTACTACTGTATCTTCTGACTGGGCTTTTCGGATTCGTTCTGATACCTGCAGTCCGTTTAACCCTTCCATCTTCCAATCCACCAGACAGAGTGTATATGGTTCTTTATCATTTCTTGCTTTTGTCATCATCTGCAATGCAAGACTTGCATCCGATTCACAGTCATGGGTAATGCCGATGTGATTTAAAATTCCTGAAGTATAGTCCAGAGTTTCTTTATCATCATCAATCACCATGATTTTCATAGCCCGGATATTGTCCACGTTATTCTTTATCTGGTTTGCAGATACTTTCAATGGAATATCTATAGTGAAAGTAGTTCCTGCACCCAGCTTACTCTCTACCTGGATAGTACCGCCCATAAGCTCCACAAGGTTTTTCGTAATGGAAAGTCCCAGTCCAGAGCCACCGTGTTCTTTAGCTGTCAGTGCATTCTCCTGTTCAAAAGGCTTGAATATACGACTCATATATTCTGCGCTCATACCGCTTCCGGTATCTTTCACTTCCATATGAAGCTTTATATTGGTCTCATCAATCTTCTCTTCGGCAATTCTGAATGTAATCTGCCCTCCCGGTTCTGTAAACTTAAAGGCATTGGACAAAAGATTTAGAATAACCTGCTGTATACGAAGCTGGTCACCTACAAGAAACTCAGTCATCACATTCTCTACCTTTGCATCAAAACGTATTCCCTTGGACTTGCATTGAGAATAATACAAGGTTGTCACCGTAGATACGATTTCCTTCACATCAAAATCCACTGCCGCGATCTTAATCTTATCACTTTCAATGGCGGACATATCAAGTACATCATTAATCAGATTTAAGAGATGACGTGAAGAAACAATTATCTGTTTTAAATATTCACTCACTTTTACAGAGTTATCCACTTGCTTTTGAGCCAATGTAGTCTCCCCTATAATAGCATTCATAGGGGTTCGGATTTCATGGGACATTCTTGCGAGGAAATCACTCTTTGCACGATTCGCTTTTTCTGCCTGTATGATAGCTGCCGATAACTCTGCATTTTTCTCTTCCGCGAGTTTCAAATACTTGGCATGCGCCTCGTCACGTACATTGGCTTCTTTCACTGCATTTTTCTTTCTGTTATATAAAATCAAAATAATGATAAGCATAATCAGGAATATGATGATAAACGCTGCCGGCCATATAACGGTACGGTAATTCTCGTAAAACGTAGGCACATAATTAATAATCACTGCATCATCTGGAATCTTATCTTCATTAATCTTGAATCGATTGAGCATGTTCTGATCAAATATCGGGTAACCGCCCATGGTCTCCACAGGAATATCTTCCGGAGAAGTTCCATTTAAGATTTTCACAGCCATGTTCGCTGCCGCTTTACCCATCTCTTCATAGGAACTTACATAGCCGCCCAGAATTCCTTCGCCTACTCCAAGATAATCACATTTAAACACTGGTATTTTTGCATTTTCAGACACGAATTCTGTGGATTCCAGAAGCGAATAGACATTACCGTCCACGTCATCAATCAGAGACAGAAAAATCAGGATTGTGGATTCATCATAAGAAGCCAGCGTATCTTTTATCTGCGACTCTGTCATCTCTGAGGAATTCAGATCACTGAATTCCAATTCCGGGAAATTTGCTTCCTCATCATAGAAGCGCTGAGTACATCCCATACCAGATTCTGTATTATCACTGATGCCTACAATTTTAGTTGCTTCCGGGTATAATTGTTGTGCCAGCGCAATGGTATCTTGATATGGAAAGAACTCTATCATTCCTGTTATCAATGGATCTTCATGAGCCTTGTCTGCCTTCTCCTGTGTGTTGATGCCTTCAAAAACCATTGGCACTCCTGAAAACAAACTATCGCGATACTCCAGTGCAAAATCCAAAGCCGCATCATCTTCTAAAATCACAACATCATACTGTCCATCTGCCTTGATATTGGCCTGTATATCATCATATACATCCTGCTTTACCTCATCATAGGTATGCTTCTTTGTATTCATGAAGATATAATCCATCTTCGCCATATTTCCCAATACGGAAGCTACACCACTAATCTGATCCGGTACACTATCCCAGTCATAGGCATAGGCACTTATAAATAATACTCTCGGGTGGGCATTATTACTATTATCCTCCTCTGCTCCATATACCGGCGACATCGTACCGCACAGAATCATGACCACTACCAACAGCAAACTTATCCGTTTCATCCAATCAGTTTCATTTTCTCCAACTATCATATCCTATCCTTCTTTGTTTTATCAGCTATATTTAGCAAGTCTGTATTAATTTTATGTATCATATTGCACATATATCTTTAGCATACTTACCGCTCACTGCCTGCCAAATATCCTTTTATATTATATCACAGTCACGTAGATTTTGTGGTACATTTTCATTTTTCTAATTCCTTTATGTCACTTGATTTTCTACAAAGTAAACGGGATATCTTCAATCGTAAACTGAATGATATCCCGTTTTCATAAAATGTAATTTAATAAAACAAACACCTGGTAAAAAAGTGCATTTAGAAAAGTGCTGCATATATCTGCTTAACAACTTCACTGCTTAATTCCACATAATTGTTAGCCATCAATCTACCCTGTTTGGTCATCACGGTTTCTGTGAAATCCTCTATGTCCTCCTGGGTCATGCCATATTCATGAAGTGATTTCTTCACGATAATGTGATTTAGCAAGTCCTCAATCTTCTCGTACACCTCATCTGCAGCACATCCCAGTATCTCTGCCAGATAAGAATTCAATTCTACAATGCTTCCATCTGGATTGATAGACTGATAGGTCTTATATACACCTGTGAAAAATGCATAATTAGCTTCTCCATGAGGTACGTGATACTTCGCTCCCAGCGGATAGCTCATAGCATGAACTGCAGCACATCCTGCATTGCCAAAGGCAATTCCTGCATAAGTACTTGCAAGCAGCAGTTCCTTCATGAGTGGCAGTCTTGCATCTTCTCCATCTCTTGCGATGATTTTATAAGCTTCTAAAATCATCTTCATGGCTGTTTTAGAATACATCCTGGTAAATTCATTTGCTTTCGGCGAGGTGTAAGATTCAATAGAGTGAATTAATGCATCAATACTGCTTGTGGCAAAAAATTTGAAAGGAAGTCCCATGAGAAGTTCCGGAACCAGGACAGCATCATCTGCATACAGTTCTTCTACTGCCAGTCCGAATTTTGTACCTTTCGTGGTAAGTTCCAATATAGAAATATTCGTAACTTCACTTCCGGTTCCGCATGTTGTAGGGACGAGAATTAGTTCTTTTGTCTTGGCGATTTCTAACTTCTTGTCATATAAATCAACAACTGGCGAAATGTTCTTAAGAGCAAAAAGTTTAGCTACATCAAGGATGGTTCCTCCTCCTACAGCAAATACTCTCTTGTAGTCAACATCCTTTATGCTTTCATAGATTCCTTCTACCATAAGATCTGTGGGTTCACCGGAACCGAATTTTCTGTAGTTTACAACCGTAGCTCCTGTCACTTTTCCCTGGAAATATTTATCGAAGGTGGACTGACTGACAAACAGCAGATCTCCTTCTCCTATTTTGTATTCTTCGCATAATTCTGCAACGGTATCCATCATCTTGATGGTTGGTTTGATGCTAAATGATTTCATATTTTGTATTCTCCTCACATAGTTTATTCATTGTGTTTTCATATTAACGACACTTTAATGTACGCATTGCACTGTTAAGTCCCTGCAGTGCATATTAAGAACTAACTGAAATAAAATCCAGACAAACCCGATTTTATGATTTGCCTGGATTTTATTATAATGATTCATTCTTCTTTTTGCAATAAACTCCATGAACAACATTTCTCATGAAATTTATACTCCCAGCACAACACTTTTGCAATGGGATATAAATGTTATTGTTTTACGATTATGTAGCTTTGTGATTTCAGATCTATGCAGCTAAGCTTAATACCTATTTTCCCTGTGAACTACATCGGCAATTGAATAACCGAGGCTTCCCGCTTTCTTATCCTAAAACAATTTCCAACCGGTTTTACCTACTGAAACTTACTCCCAACATCATTTCAAGGGTAATCCACTACATATCAGAAGCAAGCATCGTCGAATATCTGCTCAGAATTTCTGCTATCTGCAAATTTTGATTCGATGAGTTGATTTCTTCTGCTGAAGCCTCCATCCGCAGATAGAAATCTATATTGATTTTGGGTTCTGCCATGCGTCCTCTCCCTGGTTCCTTTTTTCGAATAACACATTTTCCCTGTGCTCTGCGATTTCTGAGAATTGGAATAAGAATATAGTATAGATAATCCTCTGCGAAAGACAAATACCCCAGTTGTGTACCATCTGCGTCCGCAACCATGATACGATTATTTTTCAGAGAAGAAAGGAACAGCATCTGCCCTGGTTCCAACTTATAGACACGCCTATCTTTCCTGCTTATTACTAAAGATGCCGCAAACCGATAAACGTTCCTATCCTGTTCATCTTTCTGCTCTGGTTCTGCCAGCTTGTTCAGGCAATACAGTGGTGCAATATACTGACTGGCCAACAGATAAAACAGCTGCATCTGATATACGTATCGCTTTTCTTTTATCGCCTCTGAGGAATATATATTTTGCTGACTCTCTACTTTCTCCAGCAACTGTACTACTGCCAGATGAATACTGTGCAGGAAACAGGGAAATTCTTCCAAATCTGGATTCCACTCATATTTTCCGCAAGCCACTTCATAAAAGTCCAGGGAATTATCTTCCCATAATCCATGAGATTGAAAAATAGTACGCTCCACAAATGCCTGCTCCAGCTTTTTCCCCTTCCAGGACATCGTATCATGTCTTTGTGTGGTCTGCTCTTGTGCTGTTTGTCTTTTAGCTTTTTGATTTTGATTTTTCTTCTTACTGCTTTTTACTTTAGGCGACAGATGTGTCTTTCTCAACAATGCATAGGCTTCGTTTAGAAGCTGTGCTTTCTTTATGTACTCCGGATGATCGGAATGCACTGCGTCCGGATGATATTGAACCATTAATTTGCGGAACTTCCATTTCACAGTCTTCATTTCATCCGTTTCCTCTACGCCTAATAAGCGTTGTGCTTCTGATATTGTCATATTCCCTCTTCAAAATCCATTTTATACTTCTATTCTTCTCTACGCTTGCGCCGCTTCTCTTCCTTACGTTTCTTCGCCACATCAATCAACACTTTTGATTCTTCAAATGCTTCCGGTAAATATTGATCCATCCACTCTTTTCCGCTTTTCTCCTGTTTCTTAATGTCTTCCCAATTGGCAAGCACTTCTCCTGAGTTGGATACTGTTATTTCTCCAAACACATGAGGATGACGTCGAACCATTTTTTCACTCACAGTCTGGATAATGTCATCCATCGTAAACAGACCTTCCTCTTCGGCTATTTGCGCATGCATAACCACCTGTAAAAGCAGGTCACCCAGCTCTTCTTTTAAGTTATCTGCATTTCCGGTTTTTTCGAAGATATTGATTCCGCATACAACTTCTGCTGCTTCCTCAATACAAGCAGGTTTTAATGATGTGTGTGTCTGTTCCCGATCCCACGGGCAGCCATCTTTCGCCCGGAGTCGGGCAATTATTTTTTGAAATTCTTCAAATCTAGTCATTTTATATTTCTCCTTGTGGAATACTAATCGGCATTTCATGAAATCCATTGGAAGTCTTATCTTCTTTCAAGATAAAAACAAGGCTTGTAGTCCAATGAATTTTGCGCTATATTATTTGTAATCAAAAAATTTTCAAAGGGAGTTAACTGGATAATTATGGAATTAAAAGAAGACGAATACACAATAACAACTGAATATAAATGTCCTACCGATGCATCAAAAGTTAATCACACGATTGTCTTTAAAAGAGCCACTTGTACACGGGTGGATGATTTGCTGCTGCATTTTCGCTGCAGTCGTGATTCCTGCTGTGTAAAATGTCAGCAGAATTATCTATAGTGCATTTGTTTCATTATCTATTTCACCGTTTTTGTACCCATTGATATAATTTATACTTCAGGTTGAGTGATAATTTTCTAAGCATTACCTGGCATACATACCACCGTTTTTCACAATAAGTATATCCCCTTTATTGACTTGTTCTTTCGATATTCCTCGCAAGCCAATGCCCAGATGTTCCGTACGATATCCGCAACCGTTCGCTTTCCTTTCTTTTGTATGAACATCAATTCCTGTAATTGTAGACTTTAGGGTGTCATTTGCTGTTACGATTTCTATATCTTCACCAACTCTGCACATTCCATTTTCTGCTGTCCCGGTCGCAACTGTTCCCACTCCTATGATTGTAAATACATCATCTACAACCAGTTTGAAATTCTCTGTCAGACTAGCTGGGATGTCAAGCTGTTCCAAATATTCTGCTTCTTTCTCTTTTTTACTTTTTCCAAATAAACCCATAATATAAACATATCCTTTCTTTATCTACTTTCATTTACTTTGACTGTATTTCCTGATATATGAGAATCATTTTAAATCAGCATTGTAAAATCCCTGGACCATTTAAGTCCCCAAACTCTGAAAGCAACATAACTGTCACAAGTAATTGGCCGTACAATGTATACTTGTTTGAGAGGATTACGTGTGTGAAAAAGTACTTTTTTTATTCCATATTTTTTCTTGAAAATCCTCATAGCATGCCAGGGAGATTTTGCATTAATATATACAGACCCAATTTTAGCCGGAATGTGACCGTACATTTCAATCTTGTCCAGTTGCTCATCTGACAATTCTGTTCCAAATGTAATTATATAGTCATTCATGGTTTCTCCTCCATTACCCCAACATAAAATAGTTCCTAATCCTTAATCTGCATTATCTCTTTATCCATATTAATCATTGCATTCATTCTGCTATCTCATCTTATTTTTTCAGATTTTTATGCAGCCTATCATTAAAATTCATGGATAATATTCCGGAAACAGTTGTTACTGCCAATAAAGCAATTGTAACCATCGTTAGTCTATCCACGCTCTTTTCCATGCTAATTTATCTCGCTTTATTTCCTCTAAATTATTTCCCGGTTGTCCAAACAGCTTTAAATTGTCAGGTCATAATTATAGGGTCTCATAATAAGTTTCAATGTCTCCTGTTTCTAATGGTTCTTTATAAATAATATCTAACTCAATTTCTCGTCCAAGTAAATTAAAGTGATTTCCGTCAATTAGTGTGTTCTCCCATAATTCATTCAACGAAACAAATTTTTGTTCATCTAAGAATACCGACATATATTCTGGTGAGTAACCTTTTTTCGGTGCTTTAGTCCGGTCATAGTCAATTCCTATTTGATGCGTTACTTCACCTATTTTAAATTCAATTTCATATTCAATTTGCCATGAATCAATTGCTTTAATTGCTAAATCCACTAAATAGAGTAATTCCTTTGGCAATACCAGAAAGGTTGTTACTTTTGCTTCCTTTTGCTTTTTCGAAAATAGTCCCATGGTTTTTCTCCTTCATGATTTTATTATGCATACTCCGGTTCTCCTACTTGCCAAACTGAACTCTAGCACTCTTGTCTCAACAGATTTATAATTGCCAGCGTTGTTATGCCTGGTGTACTCATAAGGATAAATGTCATAACATAGTTATGTTCTGGCAAGAACGAAAATCCCCATAATCCAATTCCTGATGAAACAAAAGCAATTATTATTGTTACTATTCCAAATATAATTTTACCGTTTCTACTCATGATATTTCCTCCAGCTTCCGATTTGATTACACCAATTCACTGTGCGACGATCAACCATGGCTACTGTGGTGCAGTGAATTGTGACAATTGAAATTGTTATTACACTCAATCATTCGAGTCCTTGCGGGGCATATGTAAGTCGTATCTCTACCCCTGCCTCGTTTCACTCTAGCCTACGGGGCAGAGAAGATAAACAGACTTGTATCTGCCCCGACGAGCTATATTTAGCTTGCTTTTCTTAGCCAAACGGGGCAAAAGTTTAATTTGATTGACTATGTGCCCCGGCAACTTTTTTATAATGTACCCCTATAGTGTGGACACGCAAAAATTGACTTTATATCCGATTTTCGATTCACACATCAGTTCATCTCGCACACTTTTTCCGATTTAATCTACCACTCCATTATAGCATTCCTACTTATTACAGTCACTATACTTATCAGGATTTTGTAACATTACTAGTGAGAAGTAATTATAAAGCCGAAAAAACTTCATAAGCTACATTCAACCCGGCTTTTACCTGCCACCGTTCGCGAAATGCGGATGTTTTGTAATTTCTCACATATAATAGAATGAACTCCATTTCAAAGGATTGAATATGAAGAAATTGAATACGAATAGCTTGAATACGAAAGACTTGAATATCCGGAAAAAGATTCGAAAACTCACTTTTCTCTTTACTCTACTGCTAATCACTGCTCTGTCTGTGGAATACTACTATGAACGGGGAGGGGAAATCCTGTCTGTATCCAGTACTGTCAACGGCAGAGAACTCCCCATCTATTGTGTAAAAACAGACAAACCAGAAATTGCTTTAACCTTTGATGCTGCCTGGGCTGATTGTAACTAGCGGAACAATACGATAGGAAAGGCAACTGTTGTTCTTATAAAAATTAGAAACGGTAAAAATCTATGCATATCGTATTCTAGTATGTGCATGACGGAAGTCTTGTCTACATATAATATTATGAAAGAGAAATTTACTTTCATTGACAAATGTCACTATAAATAATATAATTGATTAAAGAAAGTGACAAGGAGGCGATATCATGCAAATCGTGCTGAATTATCTGGAACAGAATTATAAAACTGGCGAACCTATTTTTATATCTGATATTCATATTGATGGTGTGTCAGATGATAATTTAAAGCAAAGCTTAAAAAGATTAGTAGATGCTGGAAAAGTTGAGAGATTTGAAAAAGGAATTTATTATCTGCCAAGAGAAAGTCGTTTAAGAAGCGGATATCGCTTATCTGCGGATATTGTGGCAAAATATAAATATATATCACGGCATGGCAGGGTGATGGGATATTATTCTGGACATACCTTTGCGAACCAATTGGGGCTTAGCAATCAAGTCCCTATGAAAGTAGAAATTGTAAGTAACGAATCCGCACCCGTTGTCCGAGATGTTGTATTGGGGAAACAGACCTTCACTGTTAGAAAAGCTCGAATACCTGTGAATGAGGAGAATTATAAGGTTTTGCAATTACTTGAACTGCTAAAGGATATAGAGCAATATGACGACGGTTCTGCGGAAGAAACCGAGGAAAGAATCAGGAAATACATTATAAATTCTAAAATAACAAGGAAAGACGTAGATCGATATATAGAAGCATTTCCAATCAAAATCTATAAATCCATTTACGACATGAGGTTAGATTATGTATTTGCATAAAGACAAACAACTTTTCGAAGATGTGATAAATGCTACAAGTGATAAATATTCCATTGAAACTGCAATTGTTGAGAAGGATTATTATGTAACAATGATTCTGAAACTCTTAGCGGAGAAAAGCGGACTTGTTGTATTTAAAGGTGGGACATCCTTATCAAAGTGCTTTCAAGCAATCAATCGATTTTCAGAAGATATTGATATCACTTTTTCAGAGCACATCGGAGAAGCAAGAAGAAAGAAGCTGAAATACAATGTTATGAAAATAATAGGTGATGAATTAGAACTGCCGATTGAAAACTGGAACAAAATTGAAAGCGATAGGGATTTGAATCAATACTTATATCAGTATATTCCGATAACAGGAACGCCAGAAGAAACTATGCTCCCGACCGTAAAAGTCGAAATTGCTTTAGGGTCTTACTCATTTCCCGTAGAAGAGAAAAGTGTTAGCAGTTATGTATATCGTTATCTTTTGGAATCAGATGAAAAGGAACTTATTAAAGAATACGAATTAAGTCCGTTTAAAATGCATGTGCAGTCCCTTGAAAGAACTTATATTGATAAGGTTTTTGCTCTATGCGATTACTATATACAAGGAAAAAGTAAACGATATTCTAGACATATGTATGACTTGTATAAGCTGCAAACATTTATTCATTTTGAAAAAGATTTTGCGGAACTAGTAAATGAAGTTCGAGAACATCGGGCAGATATGGGAGAAAAACTGTGTCCATCTGCACAAAAGGCTGTGAGGGTATCAAAGATTCTAAAATCACTGTGTGAAGAAGATTTCTTCAAAGAAGATTATGAAACGATTACAGAATATTTTGTCCAAGATATGGTTACATATGATGAGGCAAAAGAAAATATATTGGGAATCGCAGAAAATTCGATGTTTGAATGAAAGGGCAGGGCGGACAGGCGGCGTGCGAAGCGAAAGCCGCAGGTACGTCCTAGCTATGTTGTGGTGGCGTAAGCCATCACAACGCTGTACCCCCTCTATCTAACAGGGGGGTACAAATACATTTGGAAACAGGTTCAAAGAAGCCTCAACCACTGATGGTTACTGAGATTGAGGACATTACAGAGGGCTGTTGAGAAACGGTCAAATCCGACAACTTAAAGTATTTTTTGCGTAAGATATACTATCTCTTGAAAAAGATGCTTACAGATTCTTTCAATTCATCACTGAAATCCTCAAGGTCACCAAAGTCAATTGCTCCCTCGTTTATCAATGAGACAATGTTATAAATCAGATCCGAACGACTCATATTTAGCAAAACCCCTTTTCGCCGTTTGTCCTCTTTTATTCTCTTATCTAAATCCCAAAACTTTTCTGATGGCTTAGCATCGGAATTCATCAACTCAATATATTCCTTGGTAAGTTTGTCCATATAGGATTCCTGCCAATCAGCAATTTTATTTCTGAAAAGTTTCCAGTCTTGTTTTGTGAATTTCTGTTCTTGCATGATATCACCTCATTTAATCGAAATGTATTCACCGCTATTTATATGAATAGGAGCATTCTTGAATTATCTTATCATACTAATCCTTTGGCTAACGCGTTTAGTGCTCGTGCAAATGAAAGCAAAAAACCACACTGTAAACCATGACTTCTTCCTGGAACCATTTCAAACACATATCGTTCATATGCAAATGTATTTTCACTTTTTATTAAATCATCAATAAAAGTGGTATAAGTGTAATTTTCAGAACCATTGGCTGTCATAAAGTTAATTGTTATATCAGATATAATTTTTTGTGATGCAACGGAAAGTTCTTTAAATAAATGTTCATAAAGTTTGTGCCCATGAGCCATTTTACCATTATCATTCTCGTAAAAAAGTTTTAGAATTATTTCGCATGAGAATGATATGTTAATAAAAGCTGGCCATAGTTTCCATGAGTCTTCCGTTTTACAATTAGGGACAGGTAATAGTGGCAATATTGATTCATATAAATTATACCCTAAGTTATAATATGTTTCTGCAAGAATTTTTGCTTGGGAATGACTATAGAACTCAGAATTGTGTGGATGATTTGGAGTCATCCCACCTGCAGGATAAGATGTCATAATATTCCCCCTTAATAGTTATTATAATATAATGTTACTTTTTTATAAATAAAGCAATTTCATTATAACATTGTCAACGAATAAAGGTATAAAAAATTAGATGTTTTCAAAATTTGCAACAAATCCATCCTCCATGTCGAGTATTCAATCGAAAAGAGGCTCATCCGCATAATGGAAAAGCCTTCCCTAATAAACTTGTATTATAAGACACATGAAACGGAGGAATTACTATAAAAAATCAAGAATCATACATCATCGAAAGAGAATACTTATCCCACTATTCTGTCAAAGAATTTATCAGTCGAATTATTCGCTCTCATATGATATCCTATCATCATAAGAACAACAGTTGAATTGGTGAATCAAATGATAGAAAACACAATATTCAACACAGCTTTATATATTCGATTATCTAGAGAGGACGGCGATAAAGAAGAAAGTGACAGCATAGGGAATCAGAGAAAAATGCTTACGGAATACGTGAGACGGCATGAAGAAATGGTATTGCATGACACCTATGTTGATGATGGGTACAGCGGAACAAATTTCCATCGCCCTGCATTTAGGCGACTACTTGAGGACATTGAAGATGGAACTATCAATTGTGTGATTGTAAAAGACTTGTCCAGATTCGGTAGAGATTATATTGATACAGGACGTTATCTGGAACGATATTTTCCAGATCATGATATTCGGTTCATAGCAGTTACGGACAATATAGATAGTTTTAAACACAGCTATGATATGCTTCTGCCGATTAAGAATGTCTTTAATGAACAATATGCCAGAGACATTTCCAAAAAGGTACAATCCTCGTTCAAGGCGAAACAAAGTGCAGGTGAATTTGTTGGAGCATTTACCTCATATGGCTATAAGCGTTCGCCACAAGACAGACATAAGTTAATCATTGATGCATACGCAGCGGATATTGTACGTAGAATATTTAAAATGTACGTTACTGGCTTTGGTAAAGTTAAAATTGCTCATATTCTCAATGAGGAAGAAATACTGTGTCCATCAGAGTACAAAAAACTAAATGGCGAGAATTATACAAACTGCAACCGATTGGAGAAAACGTCTTATTGGACGTATTCTACAATCAATAGCATGCTAAAAAATCAGATGTATATTGGAAATATGGTTCAAGGAAAAACGCAGCGTCGCATGAAAGGCAAGCCGAAACCATTACGCCTAGATAAATGGATTGTTGTAAAAGACACGCACGAAGCAATTATAGATAAAGATACTTGGAATAAAGTTCAAACGCTTTTGACAAGAAGAACAAGAAATTTAGACCTAAATTCCAATATGAGTATTTTTGCAGGCTACTTGGTGTGTGGCGATTGTGGTAGGGCTATGGCAAAGAAGAATTATGTGGTAAAAGGTCAAAAGTATCATCGTTATACTTGTGGAACTTATACACGTTCAGGAAAAGATTATTGCTCACCGCATTCCATAGCACATCATTCACTGGAAAAGATTATTTTAGATGATTTGAACGTTATGATTCAGAACATAGAGAATCTAAAAGAGCTGATTACCAATCAAGAAGCGGCAATGATTACCACGCAGCAGGTATCTGACGGTGAACTCACAAAGTTGAATGAAGAACTTCTTTCTGTACAGCATAAGAAAAAGCGAATTTATCAAGATTATAGTGAGGATATGCTAACCAAAGAAGAGTATGTTTCCTATAGACAAGAGTATATCGACAAGGAAAAACATTTAATGAAAAAGATTGATGCATTATGTGAAAAACAGAATGCAGAACCAGATGCGAATATTTTTCAGAATCCGTGGATAAAAAGATTACTTTCGTTACGTTCCATTGACCATCTGGATAGAGATATTGTAATAGAAATGATTCATAAGATAATCATATATGAGAACCACCGAATCAAAATTGTTTACAATTTTTCAGAAGAAATGGACACACTTTTTTCTTTGAGCTATCAATTACAGAATGAAAAAATCGGTTGATTATCATGTCAGCCATGATACAAATCACAGTCTCATATTTCGAGACATAATTTACCGCAACTTACAATTCGGGTGGGGAAATGAAGATACAACAAGAATCCTAGATACATTAAAGGCTCATAACATAAAGGTTACCTTCTTTATGACCGGCGGATGGGTGGACAGTTACCCTGATGATGTAAAAGCAATTCTTGCTGCCGGTCATGATCTGGGCAACCACAGTGAAAATCATAAAAACATGAGCCAGCTATCCGATGAGGAATGTCAAAAAGAAATCATGGATGTACATAATAAGATCAAGACGCTGACCGGATATGAGATGACACTGTTTCGCCCGCCTTTTGGTGACTACGATAACCATGTCATCACTAATGCCGCTGAATGTGGATACTTTACGATACAGTGGAATTGTGATACACTTGATACATAAGTAAAGTTTTGCTAGAATAGATATGTAAAAACAGATATGAGGTACATATGAAAGTATCTAATATCTATCAGCATAAGTCTAAAGAAGAAAAAATACAACTTTATTTAAAGCTACTTGAGTCTATAGCTTATGAAGAGGAGAACAAAAAGGATGAGAAAAATAGCAATCTACTGTCGGCAAAGTATCGACAAAAAAGATAGTCTTAGTATAGAGACCCAAGAGGAATTTTGTAGGAATTTTATAAACACAAAACCAAACAAATCTCCTGTTGAAGTATATTTTGACAAGGGATACTCTGGAAAAAATACATTAAGACCTGATTTCCAAAGAATGCATGAAGATGTGTGTAACAATAAAATCGAAAAAATTGTTGTTTACAAATTAGACCGAATCAGCAGAAACCTAAATGATTTCTGCAATATGTATGAGGAATTTAAACAGTACAAAGTTGAATTTTGTTCTGTAAATGAAAGTTTTGATACTACTACTGCAATGGGTCGGGGAATGTTAAAAATCGCCATGGTCTTTGCAGAAATGGAACGAGAAAATATACAGCTACGAGTTAGGGATAATTATTATCAACGAATTAAGACAGATGGTCGCTGGGCCGGAGGTCCAGCGCCTTACGGATTTGAAAATGGTCGAACCAAGGATAAAAAGCCGACATTGCATACATATGAAGCAGAAATGGAAATTGTAAGATTTTGCTTTCAACAATATGCTTATGCCCCTAATACTTCGCTTCGACAACTGGCTAATCAATTAATTGATAAAGGTTATAGAAGTAGACGAAAGAATGGTGGTTGGGATAATGTAACCCTTGCTCGTATGCTACAGAATCCTGTGTATGCAGTTGCCGATGAACGATTACAAAAGTTCTATGAAATTCGCAAAGTAAAGTTTTTAAATGATACAAAGTGGGATGGAACAACAAGTTGTCATATTGTTGGAAAAAAGGTTGGTAATGTTAATATTAGAAAATACACCGACCTTTCAGAACAAAGTGTTTATTTAACTAATTTCGAAGGGATGATTGACAGTAAAACATTTATCATGGTTCAAGAACGATTAGCACAGAATGAGCAGATAAAGAGGTCAAATGCTCCTAGTGCTCTACAAGAATTGGCAGGATTAATCAAGTGCAAATCGTGCGGTTATGCTGTTAAAAGTTACAGTAAATCAACGAATGGTCGACCTTATCTTTCTTGTTATGGTCGCTTGTAAGTGGTAAACTATAACCAGCAGATTTAGGCAAATAAAATCCAGCAACTATTACTGAGCATCATCGAATGATATACTGTCATTCGGAGGTGAAGAAAGGATGGTTAAATGGATGGATTACTAT
>JAQVHQ010000094.1 GCA_028696165.1 Lachnospiraceae bacterium
AATGTCACCAAATGAATACTATAACTATTTAACAACAGGAATAAATCCTTTATTGGCAAAACGCAAAATTGGGTAATCAAATTTTACGCAAAATGTCCTTGACAGGGGGTACACTTTATATAACTTCTGGAATAATCTATGAAAATGAGGTAGAAACTGGTTATTTACTTATATATGCCCCGCGAGGACTTGAATGATTGCGTATGATGACAATTTCGATTGCACCATAGCCTTGGCAGCCTGTTGCACAGCGACTTGATGCAATCGAAATTGGATTATGGGGATTTTCGTTCTTGCCAGAACATAACTATGTTATGATATTTTCCATTATGAGTACACCAGGCATAACAACACCAGCAATTATAAATCTGCTGAGACAAGATTGATAAATGCTAGTTGTAAAGCAGTCAATTTAATAAGATTAGCTGATTTCCATATATACAATTTTTGAAGCTATTCCCTACCGCGATATTCACTCCTGATAATCTCGTCCAGTTCCTCGGGAGACTCCTTACATCCACTATCAAGCCATATTTCAATAATCTTGGTAATGCCTGCACGGAAGAATTCACAATGGTATTCTATATGCTTGTTTTGAAAATGTTTTTCAGCTTGTTCCATATCATATTTCACAATCTTATATTCATTTGTATATCCCAGCTTATAATAGGTTTTATAAAACAACTGATTATCATAAATGTGACGGAACAGACGGAGATAATCATTGCTGTTAAACCCCACAGTTAATTCTTCTTTATACATCTCATCTATATTATCTTCTAACTTTTTCTTTACTTTATCTGCTAGCTCATAGATATCTGTATAATTTGAATAAAAAGTTGTTCGATTAAGTCCTGTGATTTTGCAAATTTCAGAAACAGAAATCTTGGACAATTCTTGTGATTGAATCAATTCCATAAAGGCTTTTTCAATTTTTTCGCATGATGCTCTGCGGCGTTTATTATTTGCTGTATTCATGTTTCTCTCCATTATCTCAACACTTGAAGTGTTATTGATGGTTGTTTTTTGTCTTATCAAATATTATACTTGAATCACATTAAAAACACAACTGTTGTTTTAATGTAAAAATAGGAGGTACTTATTATGAAGAAAAGTAATTTTATTGCATTAGTATTAGGAACAATCAGTGGTGTGTTCTTTGCTCTCGGTATGTGTATGGCACTTCTTCCCGAATGGAACACATTTAAACCAGGTATCATTTTCGGTTGTGTTGGTATCATTCTTGGTTTAATCACGGTTCTAATCTGGAGAAAAATGGAAAACAAAAATCCAATCAGGTTGAATGGAAAAATCGTATTATCAGTAATTATTGGCATTGTAGGTGCGCTTGCTCTTGGTGTTGGTATGTGTTTTACCATGGTATGGGGTCAAATGATTGCGGGCGTAATCATCGGTCTTGTTGGAATCATAATCCTACTTTCTTTGATTCCACTTGTAAAAGGGATTCAGTAAATTGATAAAAAGAAAGGAAACAAAAAATGAAAATCAATAATCCAGAAGTAACATTAGCTGATGAAGCAAGAAAAGGTGTAGAAGAGGAAGTACGCTCAGGCTTTCTGGACTGGTTATTTCAATTTTCTGTAACTGGAGATGATGGGGAACATTATAGTATTGGTGGTTCAATTTTATCACTGGCGTTGGAAAAAATGGATATTGTAAGCTTCAACTGGACAAAAGGAAGAGGAACGGTAGAACAGTTACCGAACTCCATCTATAAGATTGCAAGATTTCCAGGCATGGAGTATGAACAGCTTCTGAGAAAACCAGAGGGAACTTTGGAAATCGTACAGGAAGATAGCAAGGTAACAGTTACCTGCGGAGACGAATATAAGGTGGAATGCTTTGCTGATCATTCCTGGCATATCATGATAGATTCGCTTGATGGAAAATACAAGGCAGATATGTGCCATTCTCCTAAGGGCTATCCATTATGGTATGGAAGAGAAAAACCGTCGTATTTAACACAGCATTCTATAACATATGGCTATAACTGGGCAGGTAATGTCAAGAGTACTGTATGGCTGGAAGGAAAAGAAGTTCACGTAGAAGGTCTCGGAATCAGAGAACGCTATGTGGCCGTTGATTCCTGTGCAGCAGAGATTGGTGGATGGGAAGATTGGGGATGGGTTTCCTTTAATGAAATGCATTCATCCATGTACGATATGAGACTGGGAATGAAAGATTTTTCTTTATATGATTTGGAAAATGAAAAGTATTATCCAGAAGGAAATATGACAATTGCACACGAAGACTGGGCATTCCTCCGAGAACTGGATGGTTTCATTCCTACAGTTTATAAAATAAAAATAGAGGTAGCAGAAGGAATATACGAAGTAAAAGCGCATGTTTGTAATGCAACCACATGGGGTGCGACTCATAAAGTGCCGGATAATCCAGTAGGAACGCTTACATATGACACAGTAGAAGGAACTTTTACAGATAAACAGGGAAGTGTGCGGGTATTAACAGGAGGAAGAGGTGTTATGTCGGTTCGTCAATGGCATGCTTATCCGAATATGCTTCCGCGGGAACTGTATTTGGATGAAGTGGAATATGGAGAAAAATTTGATACTCTATAATATGCTAACTAAGGGAATACAACAAATGAACTTTCTGTGAAATGTCTAATAAGTGTTGACGGAGTGAAAATAAATTTGTTATAGTACACCTAGCGAGCCAAGAAACTGGCCTACATAAGAATCTATTGTATTAAGAAATAATACATTAGGTTCTTTTTATTTTTGCAGGAGGTGATTTTTAATGAAAAGAACAAAAGTATTTACAGTATTGTGCTTATCGGTATGTGTGTTAATGGTGGGATGTGGCAAGAAAACCAGCCTGGATGCAGAAGAATCAACAACTGTAGTGGAAAAGACTGCTACAGAAGAAGCGATAACCCCACCCGAGAACAAATCGGATGGAGGAAGAGAAAATGGTGGCGGAAATCGGGGAGGTGCTGGAATGATGTCAGAAACTGATCCTGAGCTTTTGGCGGTAGTTGAAGAGAACGCTGAAAAATTCCAACAATTTTCATATACGGATGAAGTATCAGGTATCACCTTGGAATATAGTCTGTATATTCCGGAAAGTTATGATGAAAATATAGGTTATCCATTTTTGATGTATATCCCTGATTCTACTGGCGCAGGAAAAAGCGCTGCTGAAATTGTTGGAGAGTACTATGGAGCTGACATATGGGTGACGGAGGAAGAGCAGGATAAGCATGCTTCATTTGTACTGGTTCCTGCATTTACGGAGACGGTGGTTAATGATGACTGGTCAACATCAGACCAGATTGAAGTTGTGGTAAGATTAATCAAGAATTTAAAGGAAGAATATAATATTGACGAAAATCGAATTTATGCCACAGGCCAATCTATGGGGTGTATGACATCTCTTTATTTGAATAGTGAGTATCCAGACCTATTTGCTGCATCGCTGT
The DNA here is from genome assembly GCA_028696165.1 of Lachnospiraceae bacterium. Lineage (GTDB taxonomy): Bacteria > Bacillota > Clostridia > Lachnospirales > Lachnospiraceae > JAQVHQ01. Next base: position 3,464 of record JAQVHQ010000094.1, read on the forward strand.
TTGTATCAGGACAATGGGATATATCTGTTTTGCAAGGATTGGAAAGTGGGAAATTTTTTTATATTACAGCAGGTGGTGACATGAATGCTTCTGGGGGACAGGATGAGGTGAAAGCCATGTTTGATGCAGATGGGATTCCATACAGCTACGGAACCTGGAATGCGCAGAACTCTGCAGAAGAACAGGATGCAGCAGTAGAAGCATTAATATCCGAAGGAAATCAAGCGAATATGATTCGTTTTGAAGAGGGAACAGTATTTAAAGAAGGGGAAAGTGGCATGGAACATATGGCATCTTTTAACTATGCATATAAGATAACAGCGGTCAGAGATTGGTTGTATGAACAGACCAAATAAACCTGTGTATTTGCGGATAATAGCCAGTAACATGAGCAAACAGGTACCTTGCGATTAAGGCAAGACAGATTGTTATAACTATAAAGTAGGATAAGGGAACAGATGAATTGAAGTGTGAATCAAAAGTTGGCGAGGCATATGCAAGCTCTATTTATCTTCTCTGCCCCGTAGACTTGAGTGTAACGGGGCAGAGGCAGAGATACGGCTTGCATATGCCTCGGCGGCACTGCAATTTCTGTGACAAACTATGCGAACGGGGTTGAAACTGGTTATTCACTTGCATATGCCCCGCGAGGACTTGTTGAATGATTGAGTGTGATAACAGTATAAAAATATCTTATTCTCTTATGATATTCTTACTACACAGATACGTAATAATGAAATATCCGCCATAAATTACAATCAGAAATGCCGCAGTCATAACAATGGATGGCAGCATCTGGTCATTTCCGAATGTCGCCAGGATGTAGTTGCAGAACTTAATTCCGAAGATAGAATGAATGATTGCTACTAACAGTGGAAACAGGAAAAAAATTCCAATCTGTCGAAAGAGTGCTCGGTTGATCATCTTCTCATCGGCCCCAAGTTTCCGGATCATCTGGAAGCGTTCTTTATTATCGCTGCTTTCCGATAACTCTTTCAGAGCCAGAAGGGCGGCACTGGAGATTAGAAAGATAATCCCAAGATACAATCCGATAAATGTGACGAGAGCACCAAGCCCAGTACTTCCTTCGACAATCAAAAGTCTTGTGGATAGATTTAAAACTGTCATACTTTCTGTCTCGGGCGTATCTAATGAAACAAGTTTATCTTCAATTTCTTCTTTTCCTTTCTCAGTATCTGTATTATAGTTTGCAACAATAATGTTTTTGATACGAATACTATCATTCACTGCATCGTCCGGTACAACAAAAAGTCCTATGTTCGTACGATTCGATGCAATATCAACGAATCCCATCTTACATTTTTCGTATTTCGGTTCATAGGATTTTCCTAAAAGTGTAATTGATGGTTTAGTAGCAAGTGCGTTATTATGAAGTTCAACTGAGGCTTCGAAATTCGCAGCAATTGCATACTGATTATCATTAAGTGTCAATTGCTCGAGATTATAAAGTTTTGCAAGTTTGTTATAATCACTCAAACGAATAATCATTTCTGCATCATCATAAGCAAGTGCAGGATAGGCCGCCTCAGCGTCTGTAATATAATTGCCCAATGAATCACGAAGAGTTAGTTCATTTGTTGCATAGAGGTTAAGATCTACAGTGTCTGTAAAATATGCATTCATATCAAAATCAAGTTTATCCATAGTCTCTTTAATTGGAACTTTAGAGTCTTCCATCTGAGCCACTGTATAATTATGGTACTGGTCTGAAACGACATTATAGTTCTTCGATAACTCAACATCAACTGGAGCGAGTTCCGTGATATTTGCATTCATTGAATTCTTAATCGACAGAGCAGAAGAGAGTACACAGATGGTTACGAATAACATCAGTGAAATCAAAGTCATTGATATAACCGCTGTGTTGATTTTGCTGCTGGCCTGTCTGAGCGTAAAACTGTTCAGCCCTTTGTAATAAGTCTTCTTAAGGCTCATAAAAATCTTGAGCAGCAATCCTGATAATGACCAGAAGAGAAAGAAGGTACCGAATGCACCCATTGCCATGACAACTAACATCATGGAGGAATAAGACATAGCCTCAATTCCGCCGGTTACCATATAGTATGCACGTCCAAGCACACATGCGGAGATGATGAATACCACAATACAGAGAATCGGATTCTTCATTTTTACGGTTTCAGACTTCTTGCTTGCATATAACAGGTCAATTAACCTGCACTTGTTTACAGTAAATGTATTAAATATCATGACAAGCAGATACATGATACTGAAGTACAGAACTGTTTTCCCAAATGCTTTTGCCGAGAATATAAATGCAAACTTCGTCATGTTAGCTTCAAACATATTGGAAACTAAAAGGCTCATGAGCTGTGACAGACCAACTCCGATCATAAGACCAACGACAAGAGAGATGATACCGATAAATAAAGTCTCAAAGAACAAAATCATGGAAATTTTGCGCTTGCTCATTCCGAGCGTCAAGTATACGCCGAACTCTTTATTCCTTCGTTTAATTAAAAACTGAGATGCATAGATAACGAGGAGTCCCAAGACCAGGGATACAAAAACGCTTACACCATTTAGCATCTGAGTCATTAGTTTAATTATTTCGTATGTCGATGCTGAAATATCCATCATAATAGTCTGGCTCTCAATCGCATTGAATACATAGAAAATCGAAACACCCAGAATCAAAGTAAAGAAATAAATCGCGTAATCCTTAAAACTTTTCTGTATATTTTTCAATGATAATTTAAAGAGCATCATTCAAATCACCACCTAACAATGTTACAACGCCAATGATCTGGTTGAAGAATGCCTTCCTGGAGGAGTCGCCTTTATGAATTTCGCTAAATATCTTACCATCTTTGATAAAGATGACCCTCGAAGCGTAGCTTGCGGTAAATGCATCGTGTGTGACCATTAAAATCGTTGCCTGCAAATTTTTGTTCAAATGTGTGAAGCGCTCAAGCAGCATTTTCGCTGACTTGGAATCTAGGGCTCCGGTCGGTTCATCTGCAAGGATTAACTTCGGATTCGTGACAAGCGCCCTGGCAGAAGCAACACGCTGCTTTTGTCCGCCGCTCATCTGATAAGGATATTTCTGAAGCACATCCATAATATCTAATTCCTGTGCGACTTTTTGGATTCGCTGGTCGATTTTATGGATGTTGACATTTTGAATGGATAAAGCCAGCGCAATATTTTCATAAGCTGTCAGGGTATCCAGCAGGTTAAAATCCTGAAAGATAAAGCCGAGTTCTTCACGGCGGAATTTATTTAACTTATTTCCCTTTAATGTGGTGATGTCCTCGCCTGCTACATAAATGTGTCCGGAAGTTACCTTATCAATAGTGGAAATGCAGTTAAGGAGTGTTGTCTTACCGGAACCGCTGGCTCCCATAATAGCAACGAACTCACCCTTGTTCGCCTCCAGGGAGATGTTGTTGATTGCCTTTGTCAGGCTTGATTTGTTGCCATAATATTTTTCGATTGATACAATTTTTAAAATGTTTTCCATGAGTTTTACACTCTCCTTTCATGATTCATAATAAACAAATCATGATTGTTTGTCGTTCGAGGAATATTACATAATATTACAATAATGTAAGTTACTTTATGACATCGAAATAATCGTCCTGGTCAAATCGTATAGTTACCATTGTATATATACCTTCTTCTGACTCTATCTCAATTCGATGCCCCAATTTATCACACAATTTTTTTGCAATATAAAGTCCCATTCCGGTAGACTTGGATTTGATTCTGCCATTATGACCGGTAAAGGATTTTTCGAATACTCTTGGAAGATCTTCTTTCGGGATTCCGATACCATTATCGCGAATGGAAAGGATAGTTTGGCTATTAGATTTTGAGCCAGAGGAGGTGACAGTTACTTTGACAGCTCCATTATCTTTGCATTTATATTTGATGCTATTGTTAAATATCTGATTCAAAATAAATTCCAACCACTTGGAATCGGTCAGCACATTTACATTTGCACCGGAAACGGTCAGTTCAATCTTATTTTCTAGTAAGTCATCTTTATTTTTTATGGCAACAGCACCAATGACCTTATTCAGGTTTGTCTCTGAGATAAGGTAATCCTTCTCCGCATTTTCACTGCGCACGTAATAGAGTACCTGTTCGATATAGTTATCGACCCGTTTAATCTGATTGACAGCTTTTGCATCAAACTGATTTGGGTGATTATGCACCATAAGAAGCAGGCTGGAAATCGGGACTTTCACTTCATGAATCCACATTTCCACATATTCCTTAAAATCATTGATGCTATATTCATATGCTTTTACATTTTCAGTCATGGATTTGTTCGCTTCATATAAGGCCTGATAGAGAAATTCGCCGTCATAGAAGTTAGGCTTATTCAGCATTTCCAAAATTAGATATTTTTGATCGAGCTGCTCCAAATTATTGGTCAACTCATTATAGAAGCGTTTTCGCCTATAATAGGAAATAAATACTGATAGGAAGAAGCCTGCAAATAGAATCAGAGAAATCGCAGCAATGAGTGAAGGGTCTGACTTAAATGCGAACAGCATCAAAAGAAGGATGAGGTAAACGACTGCAAAGATGAGGGTGGATGCAAGTTTATCTAATAAATATTTCCTGAATTTCATAGTAAAATATACCCAAGTCCTTTCCGTGTTTCAATGGCATCGCCATATCCAATATCTTTCAATTTACTTCGTAGCCGGCTGATATTTACAGTCAGGGCATTGTCGTTGATATACTCGTTATTATTCCATAAATCCGTCATTAGTTCATCACGGGAAACGATGCGGCTTTGATTCTGGAAGAGGTACATGAATATAATCATTTCATTTTTCGTGAGAAGAATTTCCTCATCTTCTTTCAAAAGAACACCCTTCTGTGGATTGATAGACAGATCTCTATAAACAAGCACATCACTATACTGCTCGAATCGTTTTAATACTGCACCGATTCGAAGGAGCAGTATCGTCGGATTGTAAGGCTTGGTAATGTAATCGTCGGCACCATAACTCATGGACAGAACTTCGTCTGCCTCTGTGTTGCGACTTGTCACCATGATGACTGGAACGTCGGAGTCCTTGCGGAGTTCTTTTAATAGAAGTTCGCCGTTGAGGTATGGGATGTTGATATCCAATAGAATCAGGTCCGGTTTGATAACAAGGATTTCTGCTTTGGAATTTTCAAAGGATTTTAAAATCACAGGAGCGTAGCCTGCATTTTCAAGTAACTCACTAAGTTCGTCACATATGATGTTGTCGTCTTCAATGATTAAAATTTTCTTCAATTCGGCACCTCCATTTCTATGAAAATAGTATAACATATCTGCTTGCTTATGGAATGTTACAATAATGAAATGTTGGTCGTACTCAGAAGAACGTAGAGTAAAAGAAAATAAAATGAGCGTGATGCCTATTTAAAATTATTTCATTGGGAGAATAATATATCTGTGGTATTCCTGTTAACAACAACAGCGGCAAATCGGAGGCAGCGTGGGAGATGAACTGATGTATGAATCGAAAATCGGGTATAAAGTTAAGCCTTGTGTGTCTACATTGGGGGTGGGTCATAAAAAAGTTGTCGGGGCATATGTGCAATCAAATTAAAAATTTGCCCCTTTTGACTAAGAAAAGCAAGCTAAATAAAGCTCATTGGGGCATATATAAGCCTGTTTATTTTCTCTGCCCCGTAGGCTGGAGTGTAACGGGGCAGAGGCAGAGATACGACTTGTATATGCCTCGACGGAACTGTTATAATGTACCCTATACAGTGGACATGAAGAATTCTTATTTTATACCCAATTTTATGCTAGAACCTTTTTCATGGACAAGACTTTTTTGTATTTATACCTAAAAAGAGTAGTTCATTCTGGACGACC
>JAQVHQ010000095.1 GCA_028696165.1 Lachnospiraceae bacterium
TACTGTTATACATAGAGAACACCTTTCTTTGTCACCGTATTGGTTTAGTCGCTTAATACTTTATCACAAAGTTGGTGTTCTCTTTTTATTTATTTTCCATTATCCGAATAAAATTTTACGCTAGCTATTTTGCCCAAAAAAAGCCATATCACCGACTGGTTAGAACCAGTGACAGTGATACAGCTCTTTTATCTTAAATACAACTTTTATTCCTGAACATTAATAATTACTTTCATGGTACTTTCTCTGTTCGCATCAATATACTTATAAGCCTCTAAGTATTCCCTGAATGCAAAGTGCTTAGAGATAAGTGGCGTCAAAGCTACTTTCTTCTCATTCACCAGACGAATCGCATCTATGTAATCCTCGTTACGATACATCATCGTTGTGTTAAGATCCAGCTCATGATCATTAAGAACTGCAAGATCAATGGTTGCCATCTTGGCAAAAACTGCTACCAGGATAATTGTGCTTCCCTTTCTCGCATATTTAATCGCCTGTCCCATAGTAATATCATTTCCTGCACAATCATAAATTACGTCAGCTTTATCCGGTCCAAAGTTTTCCACCATAGCCTCACCGAAATCCTGCGCTTTTGTATTCACGCAAAAATCAACTCCACACTCTTTCGCTTTTGCCAGTCTCAAGTCACTGACGTCAGTAATCATCACCTGCTCAGCTCCCATACCTTTAGCCACCTGCGCAACCAGGATACCAATAGGACCAGCTCCGAGAACTGCAATTTTCATTCCTTTCACATCCCCAGCCTGCTTCACCGCATGAACCGCCACAGCCAAAGGCTCAATCATAGCACCCTCATCATAAGACATATCTTCCGGGAGCAAAGTAACTTTAGCAGCATCCACCGCAAAGAAATGAGAAGCCACACCAGTAGTCTGAAATCCCATAACCTTTAACTCTTCACACAAATTATATTTTCCATGACGGCAAGGATAACACTCTCCACATACAACCTGCGGCTGAATCGTAACCTTCTGTCCCACCGTAAACTCTGTAACCTTGTCTCCAACCTCAACAATTTCTCCAGACACCTCATGTCCCTGGGTAACCGGATAAGAAGTAAAAGGATGCTCCCCATGATACACATGAATATCCGAACCACAGATACCAATCTTCATAATCTTAACCAAAACCTGTTCCTCACCAATAGCAGGAACATCAACCTCATTAAACTCAATCACACCTGGTGCAGTCATAACTTGCTGTAACATAATCCTTCTCCTTTTCATCATAGAAATTTATAATTTTCAACATCACATAGCTCGCAAAACTTTAGTTAATAGTTTTATTAAAGTAATTATATTATCTCCTTATTTCCACTCTTTGTCAATATAAGATTACATTTTCGTTATTATTCATCAAAATCCTTCTTCTCATCTATCCAAATTGCACAATCTCTCCCCCTACTAACCACCACTCCCTCTTTTTTAAATTTGATCCCACACAAAATAATCGCAAAAAACAGCAGGTCGCCGCCACCATGTATTCTGTGCAAACAATCAGGGGCGTTCAGAGTATCTGGGAAATCCACCTTTTAGAAGTACTTACTGTAGAGCGCAAGCGATACAGTTAGTCACTTCTTAAAGGTTAGTTCCCAGATACTCTGCCCCGTTTGCACAGAATACATGGCGGCAGCGACCTGCGTCCACTTCCAACACTTTTCCATTATCAGCTCAAATTTTCAAAATACCCCTCCACAAAACTCATCGCAATCCCAATTGCCGCCGCCTCTTTCTCAAAGCTGCAATTACGGACATAAGAGGTATCACTCTCGAATTTATTATACTCCATAATCTTGCGATTAAGTTCTCCCATATATGGCTGTAAAAAGCCGCCCACATAACCGCCTAAAATCACATCACAGTCAAAAGCCATCCGAAGATTCGAAATCAGCAGTGCCAGATAATCCAAATACGTTTCCCAGTTTTTCTGACGCTCGATGTCCCTATCCAATTTTTCAAAAAATTCTTCCAGCCGTCCTCCATCTGCTCCAGCAAGCACCTTCGCTGAGCAGTAAGCATCTGCACAGCCTTTTTTGCCGCAATAGCACGTCCTGCCATGGTGTTCGATAACCATATGTCCAAATTCAGCACTTTTAAACTGATCGCCCAGATAAATGGAATGATTCAGATAAACCGCACCACCGACACTGTTGCTTAATGACAGATAAATAGAATTTTCTTCGCTTCCCGCCACCTCTGCAAAAGCTGCACTGTTAGCGTCATTTTCAAAATTCACTTCATATGGAATCATCTGTTTCAGATTTTTCAGACTCACATTACTCAAGTTTAGTAAATGCGACCGCGTGAGCATATCATTCTCTTTATCGATAATACCTGGCAGTGAAACACCCACACCCAGGATTTTACATTCCTCCACTTGCGTGTTTTTTATAAAGGTATTTAACTCTTTTACTAAATCCTCGTAGTAATCCATACTGTTTTCAAAAACATGCCGTATTCTCTCATGCCGAATCAATTTTCCCCGAAGATCAATCAGCACATAGCTAATATGGTTAGCAGTAATATCAACTCCCACTGCATACTTTAAAGATCCAACTATAGATAAAGCCTTCGCCTTCCGGCCGCCGGTTGACTGATATTCGCCTACTTGAGCAATAATCCCCTCATCTTCCAACTCTTTTATATTCTGCAGAACAGTCGGCATACTAATATGCAGTTTTGATGCAATCTCGGGTTTTGAAGTTTCGCCTTGATGAAGGATATATTTCACAATCTTGACTTTATTAATTTTCTTCTTTTCGTTGCTCTTTGTATTAGCCATAAGTTTTCCTTTCATAAAGTCTTTTATAGAAGTCCATATATACCTTTTCATACAATTTCCGGTTCCGGCGCATACCTGTTACTCCATATGTTTTTTGGATACGCAATGATATATGAATAGCCCTGCCAAAATCCAGATAATGACGCCAATCACAATGACAATTGGATTAGGTCCGCCAATCTTCCCTGCCAGAAATACGCTGGTCGGACCGTTCGCACCACCGACAAGCGAAACTGCTGCTGCTTTTTCACTTTTCAAATTTGAAATCACTAAAAAAGGAGCTATCAGCATACAAAGTATCCCAAGGCCACCCAGAGCGCTTAATAAGCTGGCAAATAATTCTGCCTTCCCCTTACGGATTAAAATCACCCCCACCGTAAGAATTAGCAGGGAGGCAAAAAATAACACCACCATAATAATCCATGTCATAAATGATGTCGAAACAGTCATATACATTCCCTCGTTTTCTTATTTCACAGCACCGATTAATTCCTGAATGTCCTGGATATGATTTTTTTCCATATAATCTTCTATTCCTTTTACGATTTCCACCGTAGCATAAGGATTAAAGAAATTCGCAGTTCCTACAGATACTGCAGTAGCTCCCGCCAATATAAATTCCAGTGCATCTTCTGTTGTAGCGATACCGCCCATGCCGATAATCGGAAGTTTTACCGCATTGGCTACCTGATAGACCATGCGCACTGCCACTGGCTTAATAGCCGGTCCTGACAAACCACCTGTCTTATTGGCTACTGCGAAGGTTCGTCTATTTACATCAATCTTCATACCTGTAATGGTATTAATCAAAGATAATCCATCCGCACCGCCTGCTTCTGCGGCCTTTGCCATCTCTGTAATATCAGTTACGTTCGGACTAAGTTTCATGATAATTGGCTGTTTTGCACGTTTTTTCAATTCACTGGTAATAGCTTCTACCGCCTTAGGGTTTTGGCCAAAGGCAATTCCACCTTCTTTTACATTAGGACATGAGATATTAATTTCCATTAAATCAATATCTTCCTCTGCTAATCTTTCCACGACTTCACAGTAATCCTCTGTGGTTTTTCCACATACATTTACCATAATCTTTGTATCATAGTCTTTTAAAAACGGAATATCTCTCTTGCAGAACACATCAATACCAGGATTCTGCAATCCAATAGCATTAATCATACCACCATAAGTTTCTGCAATTCTTGGAGTTGGATTACCTGGCCATGGCACATTTGCCACACCTTTTGTAACAACCGCTCCCAATTTATTCAAATCTACGAATTCACTGTATTCAGCTCCAGAGCCAAAGGTTCCGGATGCAACCATGACAGGGTTATTAAGGATAACACCTGCTATATTTACTTTTGTATTCATCTTCCTCATCTCCATTTCCTGTCTGCGTATTTTTCCTATAATTCAATCTCCGTTGATAAGAATACCGGACCATCTTTACAGATTCTCTTATTATGAACATGAGAATGTTCGTCCACTTCTTTGGACTGGCATACACACGCTAAACAGGCACCGATTCCACATGCCATCTTCTCTTCCATGGATACCCAGCAAGGAATATTCTTCTCCAATGCATAGGCTTTAATTGCACGAAGCATCGGTGTTGGACCACAGGCAAAGATTACATCCGCATCCAGATTATTCTCACGAATGGCATCTAGGACATTTCCCTTTGTACCCTCACTGCCATCTTCCGTGGCGATATATAAACTGCCATTTGCTTCTAATTCTTCTGCGAGAAATAATTCATCACGATAGCCGGCAATAATCCGCTTATCCGCCTTTAACTGTTTTGCTGTCTCAAGCATTGGAGGTATACCAATTCCGCCGCCCATCAAAAAGACTTTTTTCCCTTCTGCCTCTTCCAGTGGGAAACCATTTCCCAAAGATCCCAGCACCTCAATCTCATCTCCAGCTGCAAGTGCAGAAAACTCTCTGGTTCCTGCACCAGCGATGCGGTATACCAGACGAAGAGCATTTTTTTCAATCTCGCAGATACTGATTGGACGGGGAAGCACACGGCTTCCATCCTTACAGTAAATAGAAATAAACTGGCCCGGCTTTGCATCTTCTGCAAAAGATACTTTCAACCATAGGCTGTAAATATCGGTGCCAATACATTCCTGAGAAATAACAACTGCTTTTTCCTTCTTTTTCATATGTGAATTCTCCTCTAGTCTCTTTCCTGTTTCTATTATCATCCATCTTCCATATCAGGAATTATTTAAGATTATCCATCTTTCCTATCTGTTATTCAAAGCCTGGCTGATATCTGTAATCATATCTTTTACTGCCTGTCTGGAAGCATCCTGGAAGTTTTCACTGCCAAACTGTGCATAAGCTTCCTGTTTATAAGCTGCGATAATTCCACGGGAAGAATTTACAATAGCTCCTAAACCATCTTCATTGAAGAAATGCACTAAGTCAGCACCCTTACCTCCCTGTGCGCCATAGCCCGGCACCAGGATATAACTCTTTGGCATTAACTTACGAAGAACTTTTCCCATCTCCGGATAAGTAGCACCCACTACAGCTCCAATATAGCTGTAAGAATCACCCATGTGCTCTTCTCCCCATTTTGCCACCTGCTCACCTACAAGTTCATATAATGGTCTTCCATTTACCAACTGATCCTGGAATTCTCCACTGGATGGATTGGAAGTTTTAACAAGAATAAACAGACCTTTTTTCTCTTCCTTACATACCTTGATAAATGGTTTTACCCCATCAGAACCCAGATACGGATTTACCGTTGCAAAATCTTCGTGGAATCCTTCATAAGTCTTGCTTCCCACCTGTACTCTTCCCAGATGGCCTACTGCATAAGCTTCTGAAGTGGAGCCGATATCGCCTCTTTTAATATCGCCGATTACTACAAGATCTTTTTCCTGACAGTAATCTACTGTTTTCTGAAATGCCTTTAATCCCTCTACACCAAACTGCTCGTACATGGCAATCTGCGGTTTTACTGCCGGGATCAAATCATAAGTGGCATCCACAATTGCTTTATTAAACTGCCAGATAGCTTCTGCTGCGCCTTCCAGTGTCTCACCATATTCTAAAAAAGCTTTTTTCTGAATATGTTCAGGGATGTAATTTAACATAGGATCTAAACCTACTACGATTGGTGCATTGGTCTTTTGAATTTTATTTATTAATTTATTAATCATGATTATTTTTCCTCCCATACCACTTTGCCGTTGCAAATGGTTGCTTTTACTTTTCCGTATACTTTTCTTCCATTGAATGGAGTGTTCTTTCCTTTTGATAAAAATTCATTTGTATCTATCTTATAAGAAGTTTCTGTATCGATGACAACCACATCAGCTGTCTTTCCCACCGCAAGAGAGCCACGGTCCAGATGAAGAATCTTAGCTGGATTATAACTCATCTTCTCTGCCATCTGCATAGGTGTCAATATCCCCGTTTTTACAAGCTCTGTATAGGTAAGAGCCACTGCGGTCTCTAATCCAACAATTCCGAAAGGTGCGCGTGCCATACTGGTATCTTTCTCGATAGAAGTATGAGGTGCATGGTCTGTACTGATAACTTCAAAAATATCGTTTTTTAAACCTTCTCTTAAGGCCTCCACATCTGCCTTGGTTCTAAGGGGTGGATTCATCTTATAATTGGTATCATTTTCAACAATATCATCCGATGACAGTGTAAAATGATGTGGGCAAACCTCACCACTTACGGAAATTCCATGTTTCTTGGCATCACGAAGCATCATAACACTTCCCGCTGTCGAACAATGACATAAATGCAGATGTGCACCCGTATCATTGGCCAGCATAATATCTCTGGCAACAATGACATCTTCCACACTATTGGAAATGCCTTTCAATCCCATGGCACTGGTCTTCTCATCTTCATTGACGCATCCGCCATTAACCATATTAATATCTTCGCAATGGGCAAGTACCGGGATATTGGCTGCCGCTGCCAGCTTCATCCCTTCTTTATATAACTGGGCATTCATTACTGATTTACCATCTTCACTGATAGCTGGGATCCCGGCTTCCACCATACCATTGATATCTGCAAGTTCTTCGCCCTTTTGTCCTACTGTAACAGCACCTGCCTGAAGTACATGAATCGGTGCAAAGTCTTCTGCTTTATGAATCACATATTCCACACGATCCTTGCAGTCAATCACTGGTTTTGTATTCGGCATGGCTACAATAGTAGTAAATCCTCCATGAGCCGCCGCCTGAGAACCCGTCTGAATTGTCTCCTTATGGGTAAGTCCCGGATCACGCAGATGTACGTGCATATCAATCAGCCCCGGCATTACATAACAACCAGCAGCATCTATCACTTTATCTGCTTTCTTTCTAATCTTTTTGGCAACTTCCACAATAACCTGATCCTTAATCAGCAAATCACTAACCTCATCTAACTTGGTATCTGGATCTACGATATGACCGTTTTTAATCAGAATCTGCATGATTATTTCTCCTCTTTCTGTTCCTTTTTATTAGCTACGGAACCTGCTATTTTCTACTCCTATCATACACGAATTCTTATTTGAAATAAAGACCTTTTTTTTCTTGACTTTTTAGAATTTTCAGAATATAATAAGGGAGTATCAAGGATTTGTTGGATGTAAGGTATTCGCTAGTAATTAGAGATTATATACAACAATGTAATCTGTAATTGCTAGCGGATTTTTTATATTCAAAATTATTATTTATTTATTATGTGGAGGTAACATCATGAACAAAGGAACTGTAAAATGGTTCAACGCAGAAAAAGGCTATGGATTTATTACTGGAGAAGACGGAGCTGATGTATTCGTACATTTCTCAGCTATCCAGGGAGATGGATTCAAATCCCTTGAAGAAGGCCAGGCTGTATCTTATGATTTAACCGAAGGCGCTCGCGGAATGCAGGCTGCTAACGTTGAAAAATTATAATTCATCGCTTGAAAAGTAATTAAGGAGAACGTCTTCGGGCGTTCTTTTTAATTGCAAAAAAGCAACTTAAAAGACCGTTGTACTCTTTTGAATTATCATTACAATTCAAAAGAGTACAACGGTCTTTAATTTCTGATTTTCCATAAGGATTTATTCTTCTGTAGTTAATCCAGAAATGTAATCATCCATAGCAGTACTATCTAATGTATATGCTACTGTCTCTGCAGCTTTTGAACTCTGAATCTCACCATATACAGAATATCCAATCCATGCTACAACTCCCGCGCAAATCAAAGCACAAACGGTTATCTCAATCCGCTTAATCAATCTTTCTTTCTTCATAATCTTCTCGCGGTTTGCTTTTTCCTGTTTATATTTATCCACCTTTGCCTGGCTCATGGTTATCTCCTCTTTTCTTACATTGTTAAATGTAATTTTACCATGATTTTTCCCGAAATGCAAATCATATTACAACTATAATACCGCCATCATTCGCATACATGGAACTAACGCCTGCGGTATCTAAGAGTATACTGTCTTTGACAGGCATCTTCGCCATAATTGCTTCCCTTACCATCTGTGCACGTTCTGGTGAATTGCAATGGGATACAGCTAAAACTCTATTTTCTGCATGTCTGGTCTGTTCCACAACATAATCCACCATCTTTACCAGTGCCTTATTCATCCCACGCGCCTGATCAAGCTGATAAATCTGCCCTTCCTCAGTAGAACCCATTACCGGCTTAATCTTTAGGGCACTAGCTACAAATGCCTTTAGATTGCTTAATCTTCCATTTTTTCGCAGCGTGTCCAGATTATCCAATACAAAAAAGGTATGCTGATTAGCAATATAGGCCTCTACGGTATATATGATTTTTTCAAAGTCCATTCCTGCCTGTTCACATTCTTCTATCTTCATCCCAATCAGCGTCTCACCCACCGATGCAGATTTAGAATTAAACACATATATCTTCTTATCCGGCTGCTCTTCTTTCACCATATTCATACCAAGAACTGCACTGTTATACGAACCACTTAATTCTGCTGAAAGCGTAACCGCAAAGACATGGTCGGACTCACTGGCAAACTGCTCTCTGTAATATTCAGGGGACGGACATGCCGATTTGGGACAACTTGGAGAAGCATCTACTTTTTTCAAGAAACTGGCCTGATTGAAAGTCTCATCATCCACGATCTGCTCTCCGCCAACTTCCAGAGTAAGATGAGCTGACACGAACACCTCTCCATCTTTCCACCGGTCTAATAATTCTCCACAACTGTCAATCACAACTCTATAACTCATATATGCCTCCTGCTATCTTCTTTCGCATCTTTTTTCTGATTATTTCAGAACGAAATAGATTTTCAAACCACCACAAGTGACTTTTAAAGTTCACACCATGTAGTTTTAAATACTAGATTCATACTAGCATAGATTACCCCGTTTGAAAAGTACTTTTTGCTAGCGTAAAATTTTATTCGGATAATGGAAAATAAATAAAAAGAGAACACCAACTTTGTGATAAAGTATTAAGCGACTAAACCAATACGGTGACAAAGAAAGGTGTTCTCTATGTATAACA
>JAQVHQ010000096.1 GCA_028696165.1 Lachnospiraceae bacterium
TACAATACCTGCACTTTTGAAATCGAAGCTGCAAGCTGCATAACCTGCTGAACATTGACAACTGAATAACTGCCAGATATTGAATTTTCAAGGTGCATAGCTAAAATCTATGTGCGAAGTTTGAGTATCTTATATTATTTTAAGTGAAATTCATCTCTTTTTAAGATAAATCTTTAAAATACAGCGTGTCTCCGCAGGCCCGTTCCCCTGATCTGTCCGAAGGAATATTAACGAGTCTTCCATTAAAGTAAAGAGTTGTAGATCCGCCTCCATCCAGGTTATATGCATAGGTACATCCCTTTTGATACATGATGGATGCTGCTTCACTATAAGTTAAACCTGCAGAGTAGGCAGGGCGCTTTCCATCTGCTACTAAGACATAATATTCATTCGGACGCACCATGCCTATAACTGTTCGAGGATAAGCTGCGCCCTGGTTAAATTTTCCGGTATCTATATTAACCATAAGTCCATCCTTAATTAAGGTCGGACCGAAGCAGAAAGTATCCCAGACACCTTGCGCTAATAATGATTCAGCACTGATTCCTGCAGGAGTAGTTGCCATATTGCCGTCTTTTAAAATACACATAATATTATCATTAGACAGTCCGCCATTATATATCTTACCGTCTTTTATAACGAGCTGCCCTGGTGAAGGAATTCCGGCACCATTAAACATGCTTCCGTTAATTCCAAGCACACCGCCATCCTTTGCTGTCTGCTCTGTGGTTTTTACTAAGGGACTTCCATAGGTTCCTCCACATAAAGAGGAATCTAACTGAGATACATCACTGGTTATGATGTGACATAACCAATAGACACAGGGACCTGCACTCATGGTAGTATTTACTTGTTCTATCTGGATATTTAAATTATCGCTTAGATAATTCCAATAGGAAAAATCACTTCGCTCTTCTCTTCTTGTAGCCCAATGCTCTTCAATTAATTGGATATCACTTTGAAAAGCAGCAACTATCTGGGGATAATCAATATCAAGAGTCGTCATCTGCTCTTTTACAGAGGCTAAAGTTGCCTGTGTTTCTTCTAACTCTTCCAGAATAATATCATCTGTTTTAATATAGATACTGTTAATGCCTTCTTCAATGGGTAATGCTTCTTTCGCATCTGCTAATTCTGCCTGTGCCTTCTCTTCTGCTTTGACTAATGTCTCTTTTATCAAATCATTAAGCTCTTCTTCATCCGAATCTGATATCAAACTGCATTCATCTAAAATATCCTGAGTTTGATTCACTGCATCAGCAGCTGAAGATAACTGTGGAATCTCTTCTTCGACTTTTGTTAACAATTTAGTACTTTTTTCTTCATTTTCTTTTATGATTTTCTGAATTTCTTCTTTAGTCTTTTTGTGTGAGGTATCGTCAGCGTCTTTATCCTTAGATGATGTGTTATTGGCTACATCTGTAGTCACAGAGGATTCATTTGTCATATCTGCCTTTGCAGTATCTTTTGCACAGCCGCTAATTAATGTCGCTGATAATATTAGTGTTGTCCCTATCAGTCAAATCTTTTTATGCTTATATCTCATGATGTATATATGGACCTCTTTTCCAATTCTGCCTTATTTTATTGCAATATTCAATATATGAGAAAAACGGTATTCCTGGGAAAAAGAATACCGTTTTTCTCTTCTTTGAAAGTTTAACACCATTTCTAAGGTTACGTCAATATTTACTATCCCGGAATCACCATCTCAATCGAATTGTTTTTTAAATCATTATGAGAATAGTCATCCCATCGATACTTATAATTCGTAAAGGTAACACTGCTGCCTACCGGCTGTTGTACCAGGTTTGCAGCAGCATAGTCCTTATTTACAGTTATATTACTGCAGTCAGTTTGAATACTCTCTAAGCGGTATCGCAGCACACTGTGTTCAGATATCTTATACGCAGTTCCTATAGGAATATTTTTAAATGTATGACTTAAAGTTACATAACCGGATGAATCTGTATGGTTCTCTACATATTCTTTTGTGAATTCAAAGGGCACCGTATATTTATGCATCATTCCCAAAAGATCAGCACCCTCCACATCTACGAAAAATATCGGATTTCCATGTGCCCAGGTAATTTCATCAATTCTAACTGAGGCACCATTTATAATCACATCCTTATAGACCTGAATTCGCTTATTCACTTGCAAATCTGCTGTTTGGGGGCCTGTCTTTTCAAGGTTCACTTGCGGTGTGATAACAATATTATGATAATTGTTCTCTGCCATAGTAAGTATGGTTACCTTTTGATAATAGGCATTGTTAGCGGGAGTAAAGGCAAAGCTTGTAAAGCCGCCTGGTACGGTCACTGTAAGCTGTATCTTTATGACCTTTCCGGTACGTTGATAAGTCTCGTAAGCCTTAGAAGGTATCCAGAGTCGATAACCATCCCATTGCTGTGTAGTGGCTCCCTGGCGAAGTACCTTTACTTCAGGACAATCCGTTTGAATATCAACGGCTGTTATCCATTCTCCAATATTTACGCCCAGACTGTCTTTCAAATTAATGTCATAAGCATGGGTCGAATACCCGGCAACACCGTCATATATCTCACTATTCCATCCAAAACCAGAAGGTGTTGATGTCAAATCTGTCCCATAATAAACGGCGTCACTGCCAAACATATTATTCCAGTGTGAACTGTCATTACAATAGTTTACTAAATTTTGAATTCTCGGTGCAATAAAATTATAAATCCACTGGGAACCATTAACTGATACCCCTAAAGTTGCAGCACTATTCCACATATCATAAGTCATTTCTCCATTTAAGATATGTATTGCAATCTGTGTTATATAGTAATCCATTGCCGAATCACCGGTAGCAAATTCCGTACGTGTATCTGTCATACCACCTCCCCAATAGCGTTCGCCCAACAGCATACAAAGCACAAGGGCTTTATTGGTAGTATAGCTGCTTCCCTGAGTTACCGATACCGAAGGGGATGATTTTTGATATTCCAGACAATATGCGACTCTTTGTCTTTCTTGCATAATCGGTGTATCTCCATCACTTCCGCATACTTTTAATGCCATAGCAGCAATCGCTGTTCTTGGATAATTAGGATGGTAGAACCAGTCGCAGCGCTGAGCAATATTAATTTTGACCGTTCCACCGGGAGCATTTCTAAACTTCTTATTTATAGTTTCCATAGTATAATCGATGGTCGTCCCTTCCACTGCCAAATCCAGATTTGTATTTACGTTATCAATACTGTCATCACTGGAGATAACTACTGGTTCTTCTGTTATACCCTCTTCTTCGGTTTGAATATTAATATTCTCCTTTAATATGGTGTCAGAATTTTCTGTTAGATCATCCTTCACATAGTTTGATTTATCTGTCAACATAGAATCATTAGCGGCGTTTCCGCTTATAGAGATAGGAAGTATCATAATAAATGAAAAAACAAGTATAGATGTACTATAAATCTTACTTTTTATTTTCTTTAGCTTCATTTTTCTTCCCTCCCCACTTTTTGATTATGAAGATTAACAAAGCAGATACCGAAAGTAAAACGCTCATCAAATAGATATTTATTTTTGAATAATCACCCGTTTTTACAGGCTTCGTATGAGCAGATGTCTCAGCATCTGAATGAACTGAGAATATCCATTTTACTTTTGTTTCTGTAAGGGCATAGTTGTTTTTTAAATCTTTTGGTATCTGTAACTTAAAGTCAAATACTTTATTACTTCCAGGATTATAGCATCCCAGCGAAATTCCGTTATTTAATGCAGATGCTTTTAAATTTCCTTCATAAATTGTCTGATTTTCCATTGTAATAATTAATGGTATCTTTTCCATTAGCTCAAGCTCATCTTCACTCAAATTATCAGGTAAACCTGTTTGAAAGAAAACCTGAGTTGCCTTTTTAGCAGTATTCAAAAAGCAAACACTATCCTTTAAACTGGAACCAGGCATAGCCTGAGAAAAGTTTGTAAAAAAGTCATCTGAAACTGCAAGTAATTTTGATGAAGTACCGTCGTAAACAATAGATAAATCCTGATATGTATTTAAATCAGCGGTATCTTTTCTAAAATCACGGTCTTTTAGACTATGGAGACAAATCTCGATTTCTTCGTTACCCCAGGGCGATTCACTCTTAAAATCAGGCATAAAGTTCTGAGCTTGTATAGCTTCTGCATCAATAAGTATTTGCAAGTGCTGCATAGAATGTACTTCTGTCCATTCAGGAGGAAAATCAATACCGTCAAATATATCTGCATGTTCACCATAGCGCAGAGGATTGGTATAGTAATAGTATCCATTTTTAAAAATCCACTTATTCGATATACCTTTTAGATTTTCTGCTGATATACCTTCCATATCTAAATCATTCTGAAAGTCAATTTTCACACGAATATAACAATCCTCCGCATAATTTGTAATCCTTGGTATCTTAGATACTTCATCCCCTGGAAGAACTAATTTGTTATCTTGATAAGGTATTTCTTTACCATTGGAATCTAATTCATATTCTATAAGTCCAATATTTACATCACCAAGCTTCAAATGATTAATAACAGATACGCTGCTTGAAGTATATGCATAGATACCTGCAGTGGTTAGGCAGAGAAAAATCACCACTAGTAATAGTATGTTTTTACGTTTGAATAAACCTATCCCATACCTGCTCATAAGACAGTCCCTCCTTTTCCTGTATGGATTCCTCATATACAATAATTTGAAAAGAATCTCCGCTTTCATGATATTGATAATCGGCACTGGAAGAAATGGTAACACTGTCAAAAAGCGTAGTGGTAGACTCACCGGGATTGACTGCTTTCGTATAATAATAAAATCCTCCAAGTTTTGGATTTTCTTCTTTAGGGATGAATATCCAGTTAGTTGTGTCCAGGTTATTCAATTTACACTGATTACCTATATCCGCGTCACTATAATCAATAGAGACACGAATAAAACAATTTACAGAATTCTGATTGGTAATAGAAACCTTCTTAGTAATTATAGACTCTTTTTCCGGTTCAATAGGATCAGGTGATGGAAACTCTTCTTTTATCGACGTATCATTATATCCAATGCTTGTAGAATTGACTGCATGTTCCGCGTCTGACAGAAAAGCAGAAGTTCCAAGAAGAGGATAGCATAATATAAAAATGATTACTGTGATACCGATTGTGATTCTAAATAATTTCCACTTCATAGGTATTCCTCACTCGTATCTGATGTCATAAATTTTACTTCTTTTCGACTTCTACAGCTCCGGATGTTCCGAGATTCTGATTTGCATATTTTGTATAGGCTGCTTTTGCCTGGGCTGGAATATCACTGCCATCGTCTCCGGTATGTTCCGTCTGAATTGCAAATGCATTGACCTTTACATCATATTGTTGCTCATCAATCTGACCTTCTACCACATTAGCAAAAGTCACTGTCTGAAACAGAGGTGTAGTTACTGCATTTTTTTTCAGAATCTGATTATAGGAGTAGGTATATACCATATTTCTATTAAGTTCTTCCGATTTTAATAATGTCCATGCAGAATTTGGTGCAAACGTAAATAATTCCTGGTATCTTGCAACTCCATTATTCTCCCGTATACCAATATTGTTTGCAGTGATAACAGATGCCATGGGAACAGATACCTCTAAATATACAAAAGCATCATTGATTCCGACATTAGTTATCTGAGGATCTTTCTTAATAATTTGTGTAGGTGTTATCTCCTGATTTTCTGTTTCATTCCAGGTCGGTTCCGTGAGTTCAATATCGATTTTACCCACCTGAAATTTATTTGTTACTCTTTCTGCATCGGTAAGATAGGCTAAAGTTCCACCTACCAGACAAGTTGCGCATACAGCTCCGATTGCTAAAATGTTTATGAGTCTTTTACGTTTCATGATATTTCTCCTTTTCTATTTTTAAAATTCATACTCAGTTTCATAGGTTTTTCATTACTGACTTTATATGTACTCTTTTTATAGCAGTTTTTCACTGCAAAATTTACTGTTTAATTGTGCTCCACAAAGGTGGCGTATTATCTTTTCTCAAAGTAGATGTTTTCACCTCTAAGTATCATTTACGCTTGTTATGAATGGTAAGATACAGTTCTGTCAGGAAAAACAGTACCAGGGCGGCATATACGTATATATTTCTGATTCGTTCCACAAAAAATCCTGCATAAGGAATTGTAAAACGCATTTTTCCTATTACATGTTCAAAGGGAACCGTCTGAAAATCTGTGGTATTGTTAGCATCGCCCTTTGTCACGAATCCTTTTTCATTTATTTCAGTTATTCGATGAGTCACCAAAATATCTTCTAACTGATACGCAATCGTATCACCAATCTGTAGATTTTTTGCAGGGAATTTTGTGTCGATATACACAATTGAACCAGTAGGAATGGACGGTTCCATTGAACCGGATAAGACAATGTACGGCCGTATATGAAGAAATATAGGTCCGATAAATAAAATAGCTGCCATAATAACGAATACAGATACTATGTTTACACCTATTTTCAGTGATTTAGAACATAGTTTAATTAATTTAGTCAATGTTAGTTCAAATGTCTCCTTTCATGACATACGCCTGCTAAACTTCGCGAAGTTTAAAATCGGGTCTTGTGTTCAAAACAATTAATAGTTAATTTTAGTATACTGTCATTGGAATACAATCAAAATGCATCACCTGCCTTATATATATCTTAATTAATAAAAGGGATATCATTGCTCAGAACTGAGCGGAAATTAAATGATAGATACATAGTAACACGTATCTATCATTTAGTAAAATTAATATTTTATAAAAAGTATTAAAGAATTAGAAATTCAGACAATGCCGGGCATACTCATAATCTGTCCTCTTTACATATATAATATATTCATTTTGAAGTGCATTATTTTGTCCTATCATGCCGATACGGCTTCGTACACTTCCAATCTGACTGCTGGTCAGACGATTCATGGTCTTTGTAATATATTCGATATGGTTCTTTTTCAAGATGTCTTCCATTCGATTTTTTTCTGAATAAGAATAAGTAATACGCAGTTCTTTACGATTGAATATAGTAATCATATAACTTCAACACCTGCCATTCTTGCAATTTCCAAAGCCTGAACCGGAGAAATTTTTGCGCCCTTTAATTCCTCCATGGTATCGGAAATTGTAATCTCAGACAATTCACACTCTGAAAAATCAAACCCCAAAAGTCTGGTATGAAAGAAATTCGTGCCAACAAACTTCGTACCTATAGCTTTCCAGCTTTTATAACGTATCTCCGATAAAGCTGCTTCGGTCATATCACACTGATTGAATAGTACATTTTCTAAATAAGATGTACTTAAGTTTGAAAAACTAAAGACACATTCCTTTAGATGACAATGTTTAAATGTGGAATCCGACATATTACACCCCATACATTTACAATTGATAAACTCACATCTCTGAAAATAAGCCGTTATAAAAGTACTATTAGAAAAATCGCAATTTAAAAATACCACATCCACAAAACTGGTATTAGAAAAGTCGCAATTCAACATACGGCATTTTTCAAAAATACTATTGTAAAACTCCATCTGATGATAATTCTCACCTGAAATGTCATCATTCTTTAAACGAATATACTCAATAGGGGAATCGTCTTCAAAAGAATTATAATATACTTCCAGATCAGATAATTCTTTCATCTCAGAAGATACCCGTGGTTTATTGATCTTTAACTGCATGCGGCTAACTGCCTCCTTACTATTTCTCGATTTTCTATAAAAACTTGCTGCAAGATAAACTTCTAGTATACTTCTGCACCAAACGGCATAAGCGCCAATTTGGCCAGTTTAAACTGTTGTAATCCAAAAGGTATACCGATAATCGTTACACAAAGAAAAGCCCCTATTACAGCCGATTCAATGGCCAAAGGGATACCGGATACGATAATCCATATAATATTCAATAACAAAGATCCAACGCCGCCTCCATAATGTACTTCCTTCCCAAACGGAAAAAAACTAAGCTGCGCAAATTTAAAACACTGAAGACCTACAGGAATACCAACAATAGTAATGCACCACAAAAGCCCGGCCAGACACCAGCTTAACCCGCTGATACATCCGCCAAAAATAAACCATAATAAATTTCCCAGACAGCCCATTACTTATACCTCCCGCAAGATACTGGATTCCCATTGATTAAGCTGATTTAAAATAGCCTTAACCTGGTCAATGGCATCTCGTACCTGCTCCTTTGCTTCTGAAATACGCGATTGAACCAGCCAGTCAGCAATCACACCATCAAAAAAGAAATCTGTAAACACTAGAAAATCACTCACATTCACACGAAAATAATCTGGAATATGAATATCCCGAAGCTCCTTTTGAAAAGACAGAAGCTCCTGACGTGCTTCCTCCATCTGCTGATTTGCATTCTGAAGCTTTGAATGCTTCACCATACTGCTGATAAAACCACCGCCAAATAAATCCCACAGTCCCCAGTTACCGGCACTGTTAAGAAGCTCGCTGGCATTTCCCAGACACAGCAAAGCCCTTTGACCTACAACTCTAGCTTCCCTGATTTCCTTTAAATCCTGTTCTCTACTCATAAATTCATCCTCCCATTCTACCAACAAATCCGTGGCAGATAGAATACAGATCCTAAAACTAAAAAAGGCTTCTACTATGGCTATCCTGCCACAATAAAAGTCTCGCACATTTCATTTGATACGGATGCAAAAGCATCGGCTGACGATTTCAAACCCATCATAAAATATATGATGTTCGGCTACTCCCTTTTCATTGGTTAAATAGACTATATCATGAGAACCCACTACTGTCAATAATTCTTAACAAAAAAGATTGCGTAAATTTACCTTCGGAAATAATAGTGTAGAGTTCACCCACGATGCACTGATAAAATATCAGGCAATGACTTGTGGAATTAATATACATCTTTTGTGTACTCATATCAAGCCCATAT
>JAQVHQ010000097.1 GCA_028696165.1 Lachnospiraceae bacterium
AAATATGGGCTTGATATGAGTACACAAAAGATGTATATTAATTCCACAAGTCATTGCCTGATATTTTATCAGTGCATCGTGGGTGAACTCTACACTATTATTTCCGAAGGTAAATTTACGCAATCGCTGTTTATTCACTTGCTGGACAAGAAAAATCAACAATGATACAATTAATGATATGAATGACTTTAAAGAGGTGGAGGTATTGGGAAATATGGCAGATAAATTATATGATTTGATGGATTGGGCAAGAATAGAGGGTGTTGTGTACTCCGAAGAAGATGCGCCCAGAGAGATACTAGGCCCACAGGTGACGAAAGAAGGAATTCTTATACAGTGCTTTTTCCCAGGCGCACAAAGCGTAAGGGTAGAGACCCTATCTGGAAAAAAAGCATATCCTATGACTTTAGAGGATGAAGAAGGTTTCTATGCTGTCCTGATTCCTGGAAAGAAGATACCAGAGTATCAGTTTGTGATAACCAGAGAGGATAAAGAGCAAATCTGCCGGGATGCCTATGCCTATCCCAATATGATTACAGAGGAGCAGGAGGCTCAGTTTGCAGCCGGAATCTGCTATGATATATATGAAAAGCTGGGAGCGCATCCACAGACTGTTCAAGGTGTGGATGGAACTTATTTTGCGGTATGGGCGCCTAATGCACTCCGTGTCAGTGTGGTGGGAGATTTTAATGACTGGGATGGAAGAGTCTACCAGATGAATCGTCTGACTATGGGAATTTTTGAACTTTTTATTCCTGGGGTAAAGACAGATATGATATACAAATACGAAATAAAAACCCACTCAGGGCTGACATTCTTAAAGGCAGACCCCTATGCAAATTACGCACAGTTAAGACCGGAAAATGCTTCTATAGTTGCTGATTTATCATCATATAAATGGTCAGACAATAGCTGGATGAAGACCAGAAAAAAAGAAGATATGCATAAGAAACCTATGTATGTGTATGAACTCCATCTGGGAACATGGAAGAAGCAACAGGATGTTTTAAAGTATACAGAATTAGCACCGTTAGTGAGAGATTATGTAAAAACAATGGGGTATACCCATGTGGAACTTATGCCGGTGATGGAACATCCATCAGATGAGTCTATGGGATATCAGACTACCGGATATTTTGCACCTACCAGCCGGTTTGGAACTCCAGAGGATTTTATGGCATTTGTGGATGTGCTTCATCAGGCGGGAATCGGAGTTATCTTAGATTGGGTACCATCTCAATTTGCTAAAGATGAGTTTGCACTGGCTTCTTTTGATGGGACTTGCTTATATGAGTATGAAGATCCTAAAAAAGGAATTCATCCACAGTGGGGGACTTTGATTTTTAATTATGGAAGTCCATATGTGAAGAATTTCCTTATAGCAAGTGCATTTTTCTGGGCAGATAAGTATCATGTAGATGGACTTCGCCTGAATGGAATCGCGTCGATGTTATATCTGGATTATAACCGGAAAGATGGAGAATGGGCTCCGAATATCTATGGAAGCAATGAAAATCTTGAGGGACAGGAGTTCTTGAAACATCTAAACTCTGTATTTAAGAAACAATATCCGGATGTCTTGCTTATTGCGGAAGAGGCAACTGCCTGGCCGATGGTAACAGGGGCGGTAGAAGAAGATGGATTGGGATTTGACTTTAAATGGAATACAGGCTGGGTACATGATTTTATGGAATATATGTCGCTGGATCCGATATTTAGAGGGGCTCATCACGACGAACTTACTTTAAGCATGGTATATGCATATAGTGAAAATTTCATTCTTGCGTTGTCTCATGATGAACTCTTCTTGGGACATGCAGATTTCATGGAACGCATGCCGGGAGATGAGAGTGCAAAGGCGGCTAATATGAGAGCTTTACTTGGATTCCAGACTGCTCATCCGGGTAAAAAGCTTTTGGTGATGGGACAGGACAGACAGGATGTCTACATGAAGGATTTATTAAAGTTATATCATAGTTATCCTGCTCTTTATACTTTAGATGAGAATCCGGATGGCTTCGAATGGATTAATAATATGGAAGCTGAGAAGAATATCGTTACTTTTTTAAGAAAGACAAAAAAGAAGGAGGAACTCCTTTTAGTAGTATGTAATTTCTCGGCACTTACTTATGAAAATTACGAGATTGGTGTTCCTTACAATGGAAAGTACAAAGAAATCTTTAACAGTGACGCAGTTGTCTATGGTGGAGAAGGTAATGTGAATCCAAGAGTTAAGATGACGAGAAAAATCGAATGCGATGAGCGTCCATATTCCATTAAAGTTAAGGTACCGCCGCTTGGAATCAGTGTGTATTCTTTTACCAAAGTAGTAGAAGCACTTACAGACAATAAAACTGCAAAAAGTAAGAAAAAAACGGTGCCTGTAAAGAAGATGGATTTGAAAAAAGAACTGGAAGAAAAGATAAATAAAGAAGAAAAGATAAGTAAAGCAGAAAAACCTGCTAAGAAAAAATAAAATATCGTAGAATAGAAGGGGTATTTGATTGGATACGAAAATGATGAAATACCTGGAACGTTTTCAGGACAGCATTCCAAATATGATAGATTTTGCTTTGAAAATCATATTGGCAATTATTGTCTATTATATAGGAACAAAAGTAATAAAATGGATATGCAGACTGTTTCAAAAGTTTGCTCTGAAGCAGCAATGGAATGAGGCTGGAAGCCGTTTTATCATATCTGTTACAAAAGTTGCACTTTATTTTTTCCTGGTGACAAACCTTGCAGTACAACTGGGAATCAAAGAGGCCTCTATTGTAGCAGTTATCGGATCAGCTGGTGTCGGAGTCAGTTTGGCTTTGCAGGGCGGTTTATCAAACCTTGCAGGCGGGGTATTGATTTTGATGCTGAAACCATTTGAACTGGGAGATTATATTATTCAGTCAGCTCAGGGGAATGAAGGAACCGTTAAGAGAATTGATATGTTCTACACCACATTACTTACGGTGGATAACCGGAAAGTAGTGATTCCGAATTCCACTTTGACAAACACGAGTCTGATTAATGTAACTGCACAGGATAGACGTCAGTTAGAGATAAAAGTGGGGATTTCTTATAACGCAGATTTGAAAAAAGCAAAAGAAATCGTTACAAAACTGTTGGAAGAAGATAAGAATATTATGTCAGATCTTCCGGAACAGGTATTTGTAGATGAACTGGCAGAAAGCAGCGTTGTGATTGGCTTTCGCGCCTGGGTAAGTACAGACTTGTACTGGCCTACCAAATGGCATATGAACGAAGCTATTAAGCTGGCATTTGACGAAAATGGTATCGAGATACCATACAATCAGTTGGATGTACATGTGAAGAATTTAGAAGAAGTCTAAATTAATCTGGAATATTCTATTTGCCAGACATTAGACAAATACAGCAAAAAGTTGGGAGAAAACAAATGGAGAAAGATTATAGAGTCAATAAGGCAATATTTATCATCGTGTACTTACTGATTGGATTATTTCTGATTGTGAAACCGGGAACTTCCACAAAAATCCTCTGTGGGGTACTGGGAGGTATGCTTGGAATCGTAGGCATATTAAAGATACTTAATTATTTCAGGCTGCCTGATTATGAAGCCATGATTCGTAAAGAGCTGGCAATCGGATTATCTATGCTTTTGGTGGGATTTTATATTATCTTTGAAACCGAAGCAGTGGCTGCTTTGATTCCTGCTATTTTGGGAATTGTGATGGTTTTTGAAGCGATGAGCAAGCTGCAGGAAACCATGGACTTACATCGATTAAAGTCCGGTGCATGGAAAGCAACACTTGTATTTGCGGTGATTGTGCTTGTACTTGGATGTATCATCTTGTTTAATCCATTTAAAGCTATCGAAACTTTGATGCTGTTTATAGGGATTTCGTTAATTATTGAGGCGACAGCTAATCTGGTTATTATGATTATGCTGGCCGTGCTGAGCAAGAAGAAAAAGGTTGAGAAAAACGAAGTTGTGCTATCAGAAGGCAAATATAAAGAAGAAAATATACAATAAAGAAAACAAAAACCGGAAGCAAAGTGCTTCCGGTTTTTAAGCTGAAAATCGGATTTGAACCGACGACCCCTTCATTACGAGTGAAGTGCTCTACCAGCTGAGCTATTTCAGCAGATTCAACTAATAGAAAATCTATTAGATATTTTAGTGTATGCATAGTAGTATATAATAATATAAATTACCAGCCGAATACTTTGCAATAATACTACATTTTCACATCTCTGTCAATCCTTTTTTGGCGTGGATAATAATGTGAAAAATAAGGTGTATAATAACAGAGAGAATCATATATGAGATCCATAATAAGAAAAATCAAATGGCATGAATGGGCTGCAGGCAGGTTAGAAATAAAGAATATACAAAAATGAAAATTGTGGTATAATGGGGAAAGATATGGAATTAGTTCTTTCGAAGGAGAAAAAATTGAGTACTATTATTTTAGAAAAAAATCTGGCTTTGCTCACAGATCATTTTTATCAGGGATGTAAAGAAAACTGTGTGCAGGAATTGGGCTTAGAGATTGAACACTTTGTAGTGAAAAAAGACAGTAAGAAAACGGTCTCTTACTATGAAGAACATGGAATTGCGCAGATTTTGCTGGACTTGTCTGCAGCTTTTTCAAAAAAAGAAATGACAGCTAGTCGTGATCTTATTGGAATGAGCAACAAGGACTATAATATAACGATTGAACCGGCTGGTCAGTTGGAAATCAGTATAGCACCACGCTCGGATATTGCTCAGATACGGCACATATATCACAAGTTTTTAAAACTGCTTGCACCAGTATTGGAAAAACATGGATGTGAATTGGTTACCCTTGGATATCATCCGATTACAAAAGCCGGCAGTCTGCCATTGATACCGAAGAAACGGTACGAATATATGGACAATTATTTTAAAAATACGGGTAAATACGGTATGAATATGATGCGCGGAACAGCATCTACACAGATATCCATCGACTACTGTAGCGAGGAGGATTTTGTCCTGAAGTATCGCGTGGCATATATATTGATGCCTGCATTGAAGCTGTTGTGTGATAATACCCCGGTATTTGAGGGAAGACCACAGAAACATCTGCTAAAGCGCACGGATATATGGAATAATGTGGATCCGGATCGAACGGGTATTATTCCGGGGCTTTTTGAAGATGATTTTGGATTTGAATCCTATTCGCAATATCTGTGGAATCTGCCATTGATTTTTGTTATGCGTGATGGGGCGCCAGTGTATACGGAACGAAAGACAACGGGAGAACTATACAGCAATAAGATTTTAACGGTGGAAGAGATTAATCATATCCTGTCCATGACATTTTTGGATGTACGTTTGAAAAATTATATTGAAATGCGCGCAGCAGATGCTATGCCTTTTGAATATGTGATGGCCTATATGGCTTTAATAAAGGGAATATTTTTCCATCAGGAAGTACTGCAGACGATTGCATGTATGTTCCCGGTATCGGTTAAAGATATTCTTCATGCGCAGAAAGAATTGAGAGAAAAAGGATATCAGGCCGATATCTATGGAGAAGAGGCATGCGAATTCTTAGGGCAGATTTTAGAATTTGCATCAGAAAAATTAGATATGGGAGAGAAGGCATATCTGCTTCCATTTAAAGAATTAGTTGACAGAAAGAAAACATTGACTGAGGAGTATTATGAAGAGTATAACAAGTGAATTTGTAAAAGAAATTGAACAAAATTTTGATGAGAACAAACAGGCAGCATATGAGGTAAAAAATTATCTGGAGCATTCTTCCGTAGCTTATCATGGAAGATGTGTATTTACCTTGCATATTCCAAAAGTATATTCCAAAGAGGAGATAGTACAGTTCAGGAATATTGTGAATACTACTTATGGAATATTCCATAAAGTAATTCAGGAATATCTGCAGAATCCGGAATACAGAAGGCATTTTCCTTTTTCAAAGGAAATAGAAGAATTGATATTAATTCCTAATCAGTATGACAGTCTGCTCCCTATTGCTCGATTTGATATATTCTATAATGAGGAGACAGGAGACTTCAAATTCTGCGAAATCAATACAGATGGAACCAGTGCTATGAATGAAGACAGGGAGTTAAATATTGCACTGCAGTATAATACAGCTTATGGAGAAATGAAAAAGAAATACAAATTCCATCAATATGAGCTTTTCGATACCTGGGTATCTGCATTTATGAGAATATATGGGACTTATGAAAAAGCTGTAGAAAATCCACATGTAGCAATTGTTGATTTCATGGAGGGTGGTTCTACCACAGAATTTGATGAATTTTTAAAGCGTTTTGAGAAGGCAGGCGTTTCCTGTGAGATCTGTGAAATTCGTAAATTAAAATATGAAAATCATAAGCTTTATTCTCCTTCCGGACAAGAAATTCATGCCATATACAGAAGAGCGGTTACTTGTGATGTGGAAGCTAAGTATAATGAGATTCAGGATTTTATTCAGGCTGTAAAAAATCAGGATGTATGTATTATCGGTTCTTTTTGTACCCAGATTATTCATAACAAGTGGCTGTTTAAAATCATCAAAGAACCAGTGACTTTAAGCTTCTTAACAGAGGAAGAGCAGGCGTTTGTAAAGAAACATATTCCGACTACATGGCTTCTAAAAGATGGAGAGTGTGACTTAAATCAGGTGCTTGACAGTCCTAAACAGTGGATTATCAAACCGTTGGATTCCTATGCTTCCCAAGGAGTATTTGCTGGTATTGACAGTACAAAAGAAGAATGGAAGAAACTGGTGGAGACGCATTACAACCAGAATTATATTGTACAGGAATACTGTCCGCCATATACAACACCGAATATTTATTTTCCGGTGGATGAACCAAAGATGATACCATATACCAATATGGCAGGGCTGTTTGTCTATGATGGTGAATTTGCAGGTATCTATTCGAGATTATCAGATGGTGGAATTATTTCTTCACAGTATAACGAGAAGGCAGTTGCCACACTTGTACTTGACGATGAAGCATAGATGAACATGAAAACAGGCAGATATGAAAATAATATAAAAATAAGCAGACATATAATAAAATAAAAAAGACACAGTGACGAGAAATCGCTGCTGTGTCTTTTTTTATTGCTGTTGTTGAGTGAAGAAATTCTATGATGAATGTATGATGATTTGTTTTTGTTGTTCATGAACAAAATCTCTGTTGTACCTTGCTGCAAACACACTGCTGTATAAATTATCAGAATGTATTTCTTTTTGCATACGTGCTTTCTCTTCCGGTGAAAGCATGCTGTCACTGGAATTTAATTTAGAAAGAAGTGGTATAGTTCCCTTGTTTTTAATCTGATTCAGTAAAGGTCCGGCTGATTTACGAAATCCAAGGATTCTTGCATAGGTAATAGCTGGATGCCAGGTGAGTTCAAGTAATGTATGAAGTAAAGCACGCTGTATGCGTGTATAGGTAAATTCCTTGGTTTTAAGCAGAGATACGAATTCGTCCCAGGACCGATAGTGATTAAGTTGATTGTAAATTCGTTTTGATAAAGATTGTGGCATATCCAGATATCGGGTAAGACTTTCCGGGTCTTCCTGCATAAGCTTATACTTTAGAAGCAATGAAAAATCACCGGTATAAAGGGGTGGATATTGTTCAAAAGCTTTTTGGTATAGGGGCAGCGTTTCTTCAGGAATCAGTTCTTTGATGGAATTTATTGTCATTGAGGGATGTGTGCTTTTTTCAATCAGCTCGCGAAGTGCACTTGCGGAACAAAAAGCATGATTTACATCCGTATCATGATAAGAACTGCCAACTCGCTGTATACATACCGGTTTTATACGGCTATGACTTTTTCTTATTGCCTTTGCATATTCAATTCCCAAAATATTATTGGGAGAATTGAGAAAATCAGAAAGGTTTTTTTCGGAAATTGGAAATGTTTTAATAGTTTCGTGGATGTATTGAAGTAATGCGCAGCTTCGGGCAGCAGGATAGGGGAATCCCTGTTTAAGCTGTTCTTTTAGCTGCTTTTGATATGTCAAAGGTTCAGATAATAAGATTTCAGCAATAATATCAAAAAGGTATGCATCGGGTGTCTCACAGCCAAAACAAAGGTTATCTACAACACCCAGCCCATTTAAGAGATTAATAGCACCATCAGCAAAAAATTCGGCACTGGAACATGCGTAGGTAAGTGGCAGTTCAAGAACTAAATCAGCTCCTGCAGCCAGAGCCATCTCACAGCGAATCTGTTTGGAAAGCAGGGCAGGAGTACCGCGTTGTACATAATTTCCACTCATAAGTATCACAAGAAAATCAGCCTGTGTCTGTCTGCGTGCTTCTTCCATATGATATTTATGACCACTGTGGAGTGGATTATATTCTGCTATAATTGCTGTTACCTTCATACTTACCTCGTCTCTAATTAAAAATACTCTCAATGCACCTTAAAAAATACATGAGATGTCCAGTTATTGTATCATTGAAATCCAGTAAAATCAAGGGGTTGTGAGGGTAAAAGAGATTTTGTTAATTAATTAACTAACCTTGTGAAAATAGTAACATAGGGGTATAATAAAAGCAGTGAGTACATTTAAGAAAGACCAACTATCAAAAGTCAATAGGTAAATGAAAAAGATTTTTGCATATCGGATGATTTTTTATACATTACAAAAAGACCTGCAAAGAGCAAGTTTTTTGAAAATATGTAGTGGAAGTTTATTA
>JAQVHQ010000035.1 GCA_028696165.1 Lachnospiraceae bacterium
TAATAAACTTCCACTACATATTTTCAAAAAACTTGCTCTTTGCAGGTCTTTTTGTAATGTATAAAAAATCATCCGATATGCAAAAATCTTTTTCATTTACCTATTGACTTTTGATAGTTGGTCTTTCATTATTCTTTATATTTTCCCTCTTTCAAAGGCTTTTGTTTAAATATTAATTTTGTTAATATTATACAACGAATTTATTCATTGGAAAAGGTTTTTCTCGTGTGATAGGATGATTTTATAAAACATTAATACAATTGGAGGAAATGAAAATGGCAAATGTTGGATGTAGAGTTTACAGCAAAATCAATAGACCGGATCCTAAATTAGTGGAAGGATTCAAAGGTCTTCCAGTAGCAAATATCGATGACTGTATGGGACGTATTGCTTGTTGCAACCATTCACTGGTTCCAATGAACAAAACTCCTTTACTTGGAACTGCTTTCACTGTTCGTTGTCCTGAAGGTGATAACCTGATGTTCCATAAAGCTCTTTCTATGGCTCAGCCTGGTG
This sequence comes from Lachnospiraceae bacterium, assembly GCA_028696165.1. GTDB lineage: Bacteria > Bacillota > Clostridia > Lachnospirales > Lachnospiraceae > JAQVHQ01. The sequence goes on from JAQVHQ010000035.1 coordinate 517, forward strand.
ATGTACTGGTTATCGCTGCTGGTGGAAGCATGAATCGTTCTTTATGTGGCGAGATTATGAGTACACAGGCAAGAGTATCCGGATTAAAAGGATTCGTTATTGACGGATGTATCCGCGACAAAGATGAAATCGCTGAGATGACTGATTTCTCTGTATATGCGAAAGGTGTTACCCCTAATGGTCCTTACAAAAATGGTCCTGGAGAAATCAATGTTCCGGTATCTGTATGCGGACAGGTAATTAACCCTGGAGATATCTTAGTTGGCGATGGTGATGGCCTTCTTGTCATCAAACCAGAAGAAGCTGCTGAGTTAATCGAAAAAGCATCTGCTGTCAAAGTAATGGAAGACGGTCAGAAAGCAGATTTAATCAGTGGAAAAGGACTGAAAAAGCCTTGGATTGAAGAAAAATTAACAGCACTTGGCTGTGAATATATCGACGACTAATTACATAGCAAAGGAGTGCAGAAAGATTTGATTTCTGCAAAATGATATTATGAAAATTGTTGTATTAGATGGATATACTGAAAATCCCGGTGACTTAAGCTGGGAAGCTTTAGAAAAACTTGGCGATGTTACAGTCTATGACAGAACTTCCTATGTGGATGCACCCATTATTGCTGAACGCATCGGCGATGCAGAGATTGTTATTACCAACAAAACTCCTATTACCAAGGCAACGATTGATGCCTGCCCTAATATGAAGTTAATCGCATTCTTAGCAACCGGATATAATGTTGCGGACTATAATTATGCAAAAGAAAAAGGAATCCCTGTTGTCAATGTTCCTACTTATGGAACTCAGATTGTAGGGCAGTACGCAGTAGGTCTGCTCTTTGAGATTTGCTCTCACTACGGTTATCACGACAAAACTGTAAAAGAAGGCAAATGGGAGCACAATCAGGACTGGTGTTACTGGGACTTCCCAATGATTGAGTTATATGGAAAAACTGCTGGAATTATTGGACTGGGACGTATCGGTCAGGCGACAGCAAAAATCTTAAACTCTCTTGATATGAAAGTAATTGCTTATGATGCTTACCAGAGCGATGCAGGCAAGGCCCTGGCTGAATATGTAGACCTGGATACCTTATTTGCTCAGGCTGATGTGATTTTCTTACACTGTCCTCTGTTCCCAGAGACAGAAGGTATTATTAATAAAGCAAATATTGCTAAAATGAAAGATGGCGTTATTATTATTAACAACAGCCGTGGTCAGCTCGTAGTAGAGCAGGACCTGGCAGATGCCTTAAACAGTGGTAAAGTATACGCCGCTGGACTTGACGTTGTTTCAACCGAACCAGTCAAGGGGGATAATCCTTTACTTACAGCTAATAACTGTATCATCACCCCACATATTTCCTGGGCTGCACAGGCCTCACGACAGAGAATTATGGACATTACGGTTGATAACGTAGCAGCATTCTTAAAGGGTGAAACCAAGAATGTTGTAAATAAATAAGAGAACCCTCTTAATTAATTCCTCTCAGCTAGATGAAAACAGCATTAAGTTTTCATCAGTGACGTGCGCCAGGCGCACTAAAAGAGCCATCGGATTTGATTGTCCGATGGCTCTTCCTCTTTTCTTACTTATTTTATTTGCATCCTATAACTTAATTTCATCAAAGAAGTCCTATCACCACTTGATATCAAAAGATACAAATGGTCACAGGACTTTGTTTTAATCTTCAACACTACATATTCGATTGTTTTACATCTATAATCTTTCTACTGCGTTTGATCATGGTAAACAATGCGTAAACCAGACTCATTCCAATGGCAATTCCCAAAGCGTACTGAATCGTTACAACAGCCATGCGCCTTGCTTCCATCCAGTCATTCTGTACAATGGCATTCATGGTATAAAATAAAGTACTTCCTGGAATCAGCGGCACTACTGCCGGTGTGTAGATTGCTGTAGCCGGAATATGTAAAACTCTTGCACAAAGTTCTGAAAAAAGTGTGGTGACCGCAGCCGATAATACGGTTGGCCAGAAAATCCCTTCTGCTACAAAATTCACACCCGCCAGATAAACTGCCCAGCATATAAATCCACCTAAAGCGGCAACAGGGATATATTTCATCCGAAGGCCAAATACCAGACCAAACCCAATTGCTCCCACAGTTCCTGCAATCAATTGTATCCACATCTTATCCTACTCTCCTTACATAATCCACATAGGAATCATAAATCCGCAGGCTAGAGCTCCTGCCCAGACAATCGTCTCAATCAAACGCATCAGCCCGCTTATGGTATCCCCTACTAGGATGTCACGTACACTATTAGTCATGGCAATTCCAGGAATCAGCAGCATGATATCTCCTATCATAATCATATCCGGATGTATATTCTCGCTTATCGCTCCCATTCCGGTAATCACCAGACCTGACAGAAAAGCACACATCAAAAGATACACCACATGATTAAAAGCAATATGCCCCACGTGAGCCTGGCAATAACAGGTAAAGAGTCCGACTAAAGCTGCCAGAATTCCATCTAGCAGACTCCCGCCAAAAAATACGGCAAATCCACTTGCCGCCAAAGCACTTCCTATATAAATTGCCTTCTCTGGATATTCCACTTTTTTTACCGCTTCTATCTCTTTTGTGAATTTTTCTATAGACAGCGGCTCGTGGCAGCATTTATCACACAGTTTTGTAAAGTCCTCGACCCGATAGAATTCTGAACCTCCCGGGCTTAAAATTCTTCGGGTCTGAGTCAACTCTATTCCATTTCCAAAGTCAATTGTTACAATCACACATGAGGTAATGACAAATACATCCATACGAATTGCTCCGTATGATTTACCCATTTTTCTTAACATCTCTTCTACGCGGTTCACACTGGCACCTGATGTCAGCATGGATTCACCGATAATCAAAAGCTGGTCAAGAACCTTTCTATAGTAGTCTCCATTTTCTATATCCCGGCTCATTAGTAAAATCCTCCCAAAGTTTAGGCACTATACTTAGCAGCAATTTCTTGCGTTATTTTGAGAAATTCATCTACATCATCTCTACCATGGCAATGTAATGGTGATACCCGAATCGCTGCCTCTAATCCAAGAGATTCCACAATTCGCTTAGAATATGGGCTGGTATTTAATCTTTCAAATACAGTCACTCCATGCTCCAAATACTTTTGAACGCAGTCATCACACTCAATCCCTTTGATTCCCATAGCGATTATCAGATCCTTTTCCGTGAGATCCTGTGTATCTACATATACTTCTACATTCTTGATGTGTCTTAATCCCGGTACCTCTTTCGTACCTTCCAGCATGCGATGTAACAGACCTCTCTCCTGCATGTGAATACGATTCATACCTTCCACATAAAGGGTTCGTCTGTCTGTACTGTCTGTAAAATGTGCACCGATTTCACACACGTAATCAATTACCGTCAGCATAGCTGCAAAGTTAGCCGGTGCCGGAGTTCCCAGCGCCCACACTTTATTCTCTTTGTGAATCAATTTATGATGCGGTAAGCTGCATACACGATCAGATACATAAGCATATCCGCAGCCACGAACACCAAAGAATTTGTATGGAGCGAAATTAGCAACATCCACTCCCCAATCTTCCACATCTATCACTGCATGAGGCGCATGCTGCACTGCATCACTTATAATATACATATCCGGATTAATCTCCTTTGCACGACGGGTGATTTCCTTGATATTCATAATATTTCCGGATATATTAGAAGCTGCCATGATACTTAACAGGCAGGTATCTTTATCTACATATTTCATCACTTCATCTACATCGATACCGCCCGTCGTCTGATTGGCCGGCACCACACGGAACTCTCTGTTTGTTCTCTCTGCATGATACTGCACTGCATCAAAAGCAGATGGATGCTCTAAAGAAGAAGTTACTACATTCTTCCCCCAGTCAATATTTTCCAGAATGGTTCCTACTGCCTGGAACATCGTCTGAGATGCTGTAAGTTCTGTCACAAGGGCACCGCTTTTAGCTCCGAATACAATCTCTAAGATTTCTTTTGTTCCATTTTTAACATAAGCAGCTAATTCCAGACCTCTTCCTCTTACCCGCTCTGGACAATCTGGAAATTCTTCCAGTTCATATTTAATCTGCGCAGCCTTTTTTAATCGTAAAGACCCACCGGAATTCTCAAAAAATAAACGTTTTCCATATTTTGGATCCTCGTCTGCGTAACAGAATTGTTCCTTTAAACTCTTCTGATATTCATCAGAAAATAACATTCCCTCATTATTGTTTTTCATTTCGATTCTCCTTGATGCTTTTCATTTTATTTACCAAAAACATCATACCACTTATTCAATAAATATAAAAACAAATAATTGTAGTGTTTAATATTAATAATATTTATATTTAATGATTTATATTAACCGCTTTTGATACTTATTAAGTTGTATATATTCTATATTTATTATTAAAAATAATTATATTTTCTAATCCTTAACAATATTCTGCATCCATACCCCTTTTTTCACCAGTATGTAGCCAATCGCACATTTAATCCAGTCTGCCATCTGTCCCAGACAGAAGATTACCAACACATAAAGCTGCGTGTATCTGCTTAAGAAATATGCAACCGGAACACTGACACACCAGACAAACACACTGTCAAAGAAGAAAGTAACCAACGTCTTCCCTCCTGAGCGAATCGTAAAATATGTAGCATGCATAAACGCATTCTGCGGCATAAATACAGCCTGAGCCATAATAAACTGCGCAGCAAGTAGTTTCGCCTCTGGTGTTGTATTATAAAGATTAGGAAACATAGAGGCTGCTGCAAACATCAGCACCGCCATCACAGCACTGCTAAACACAGAAAATGCAATAATCTTTGTATCGGTATCCTTTGCTTCTTTCATCCTGCCAGCACCGAGAAGCTGCCCTATGATAATCGCTACCGCATCACCCATGGCTATAAATACTACATTGAACACATTATTAATCGTATTTGCGATATTAATTCCTGCAACGACGTTTAGCCCCCTCACAGAATAGCACTGCAGCAAAAATGCCATACCGGCAGACCACAATGTCTCATTAACTAATAGTGGTGCACCTTTTATAAAATAATTTTTTACCAGCTTAAGCGGTACTTTCAATGTGCGATAAATTCCCTCTATGTAAGTATTTCTGCTCTTATGACTATGGGTCCACCATACCACAATTGCAGCCTCCACATATCGGGACAATACTGTAGCAATCGCTGCTCCTGTTACTCCCAGCTGAGGAAAGCCAAACTTTCCATAAATCAGGAAATAATTAAAAACCAGATTTACAAATACAGCGCATATTCCTGCCTTCATAGGTACAACTGTCTCACCGCATTCTCTTAACGTACTGGCGTATATCTGCAGGAACAAGAACGGCGGCAGGCCTAAGAGCATAATCCTTAAATATCCATTTCCGTAGCCAAGTGTGGCCTGTAAATCCCCACCATCGTTGCCTCCGTTTAAAAAAAGCTGAATAAAATCATTTCCCCACCCAAGGAATAAAACAACAACACCCACCGTAAGTATTACACCCATCCAAAACTTATAGCGGAATGTATGACGAATACCCTCGTCATCTCCCTGACCATAATATTGTGCCGTAAAGATACCTGCTCCTGACAAACCTCCAAAAATGCACAGATAGTAAACCATAAGCAGCTGATTTACAATAGCCACTCCTGACATCTGTTCTGTTCCAATATGTCCCACCATGATGTTATCCAACAAGCTGACAAAATTCGTAATCCCATTTTGAATCATAATTGGAACTGCAACCAGAAGCACTTTCTTATAAAATGCACCATCACCTATATATTTCTCCCGTAACCTCACAACATTTCTCCCTTTATTTTATTTTTGAAAGCTAAGATGCTCCCTTAATAATTCCTGATACAAATCTCCTGCCTTCCAATTTATATTGGTCGGAGTCAAAACTGCCTTAAGCGGAATTGGTGCAATCATGGCCTCCCTGTATTTTTTCAGAAACATATCCAATTCATCCGATGGGATTCCTGAAAAAATCATCATATCCGTTGGGAATTCCTCCCCTGTATACTTTTTGCCGGAAAGTTTCATTCCTGTAATTCCCGCCAGAGCTCCCAGCGTGTTATCATATAGTTCCTTTTTAATAACTATTATCTGAATCTGCATAGATTTACATAATGTGTGAATCTGTTTTTCTTTTTCTGCTGCCACATGAAAAAGCAGCACTTTTTTATTATTCAGCATGAGATTAATCCCTTCTTTTATTGTAAAAATATGTAATTACTGTCTGAGGACAGTTCCTCCGAAAAATGATAATTTAATCCACAAAAGTTCTTCAATTCCTCTGGCTTATTCACATTATTCTCCGCCATATAGCGAACCATCTCACCTCGTGCCATCTTCGCTTTCGTTCCCTTCTGTACTACTTTGCCATCTATCGCCTCACCGAATACACAAGTAACAAATCGCTCCTCTTCTTTAACGTAGTCTTCCACACATCTGGAGTATTCTTTTGAAGCCAGATTTATAATCATATGCTGTTCATCCACCACAAACTTGTAAAGAGAATCGCCCCAGAATTCATACAAGTCTCTATATCCATCCAATTTCACTTTAGCCTGCATCTCCAATCGATAAGGTGTCACTCCATCGAATGGTTTTAACACACCATAGAAGCCTGACAAAATACATAAATTATTCTGGATATACTCTAATGCACTTTTTGAAAATACGTTTGGTGCCATATATTGATACTGCAGCCCCTCATAAGAACAAATTGCAGGTGTTAAACATTTTCGAAGATCCATTTCCTGAATCCTCCTATAATTCATCTGTGCCAGCTTATCATTACATTTCCAGAGGCTTTTCACCTCATCATAGCTTAGTTTTTTCATATAATCCAGCAAAATTTCTGTATGTGGCAGAAACTGCGGTAAATCAGAAATACTGTATGTATCTGTATCAATATTCATCTTCTTTGCCGGTGAAATAATAATCTTCATATTAAACTTTAGCCTTTCCCAATAATATAGTAACGTAAAATCTATACGCTCTTTATTTTCATATACACACTTCTTATATCCACCTATCACATATTAGTATAAGAAAGCAAATCCCACAGTAAAGTTTACACTTTCTATGGGATTTGCTTTACTTCGCTATTTATTATTAATCTGCGGCATCAGACTCAAGAATCTCTTGAATTTTAGATTCCGGAACCTTTAATAATTTAGACACTCTTTTGATATCCTGCACTTCTTCATATACATTTCTCACCATACTGGCAGTCATAGACTCTGTTACTTCTTTTGTTACTTCTTTTGTTACTTCTCTTGTCACCTCTTCAGCTACTTCTTTCTCCCTTTGCTGCATTTCCATCTTATGTCTATGCTCGATAATGTCCATCTCCAAGACCAGTCCTTCTTCAACCATGTCGTTGATTCCCTCCTTCTGGCACTCTTCATAATCCGCATACAGATACCGATAGAGTTCTGCAAGTAAATTGCGTATTCTTCCAGCATCCGCAAGTGTCAGATTACCAAGATTCACATTTTCATCTACTATCCCGAGTATATCATCCAGAATAAAGTTTTTCAATGCCATAAGATTATCCTTTGTACGATATTTTGCTTTCGACAGTTCATCACGAAACTTCAATATCATGAACGGAAGTAAAATCAACATTTTCTTCTCATTCAGTTCTTCCAAAGTATAAGAAAGTAATTTGAAATTTTTTACTTTATATAAAAACTGTCCCTGTGTTCCAAAGTCAAGCACAATTGTCTGTTCATCTGGTATCTTTCCATGCTTATATAGATAAATAACCAATGGCTCTGGAAAATAAAGTACATCCGAACCATTTCTCCGGTTCAGTGCATGACGGTATCCATAATCAAAAACCCGAAACTGCATCTCTTCATCCTCTCCAATCTGTGCCTCCACATGATAAGACACCTCGCCATTAATTGTCATAATCCCATCCGCAATCGTTCTGTTCAGTTCATCATCATAATTCTCCGTCCAATTGTAAGTAATCTGGCTATCCAAGGGATAATCAGTACCAAATCCTCCATTAATAAAATTAGCTACCGCTTTACTCGATAAAGTAATCGATTTCTTTAGAACCTTATCAAAAATCTTTCGAATTTTTTTCTCCATCCCTATCTTCTCCTATCAAATAATCTTTACAAAACATTTTAAATACACCTCAACAACGACCTAAAATGAACATTCAATAGGCATCACCATCTTTCTCTATATTAATATTCTCTGTGGAAAAAATCGCTCGAACGAGCAAGAACCAGGAAAATCACCTGCAAAATCAGTATAGCAAACAAGCCACTAAAAAACCACTCCATAGCCTCAATTTATAATCTTTTAATATTTTTCACAATTCCAGAAACACCAGTGGCCTAGCAGAAGTAAAGTTTTAAAACATCCAAGCACGCAAAAGGCACCGTCCCCACAGCTCTACGTCTGCAAAAACAGTGCCTTAAGTGCGCGATCAGGGGTTCGAACCCTGGACACCCTGATTAAGAGTCAGGTGCTCTGCCAACTGAGCTAATCGCGCATTGTATCTAAAACAGGTACGAAATGTATAATACGATAATTTCCGTCTTATGTCAAGATTTTTTTCATTGTTTTTTAATGTTTTTTACGTTTCTTTTATTATTTCCGCAAAAATTCGTATAAAAGCCACATAATCAAGTTTTTTTCTTCCCGGTCTTCGAAATAAGAAAAGAATCAATCTCCTTAGCATTCTTATATAACTTAAGTAGCTTTTTATTCATTCTCTCATTCTTATAACACCAGGAAGACGCCGCCTTCTGCAGCTTTTTATTTTTGCCCATCACAAAATCCACATCTATCTCTTTGCTATCAGTTTATGAATCGGATTACCCATTGTTGAAAACTTTTCTTCGTATTCCGTCATAACATTCCCCTCATTCAATCGCTCATCATGATGCAAATCAAAAGTACTGTCCACCAAAACCCAGCCAGCTTCCGGAATCTCCTCCAGCGAAAAATCAAACAAAGTACGATTATCCGTCTTAAACTCAACCGTACCATCCAAAGCAAGAATCTGATCATAACAAGCCAAAAACTGCCGTGAAGTCAACCGACGCTTCGCGTGTCTGTCCTTCGGCCATGGATCCGAAAAATTCAAATAAATCTTCCCCACTTCCCCCTTCTCAAACACCTCAGCCAACTCCCGTGCATCCATACAAATAAATCTCAAATTAGGAATTTCTTCCATATTATAAGTCTCTCTCTTCTGCACCGCACGAAGCAAAACACTATCATATCTTTCAATCCCCACATAATTAATATCAGGATTCAGCCGCGCCATATCCATGATAAAGCGCCCCTTCCCCATCCCAACTTCAATATGAACAGGATTCTCATTACCAAACACCAGATTCCATTTTCCCTTAGTTTCCTTAGGTTCCTGCACAACAAAAGGACTATTAGCAATCACATCCTTCGCCTGCGGTATATTTCTTAATCTCATAATCAATCCCTCTATCCGTCTTTCTAAAATCACTCAATCACATTTCTCATACACAAATCATATTTTGCCGCTTAATTCTATCACAGAACCTCCATTTCCGCAATTTCAACTTTAACTATTTCTTACTATTATGACTATTCTTTTCCATTAGTACACACTACTTCTACACATTTATATTTTCAAGTCCACCTTAAAGAACATACTGCTCAACACCGCACCAGCAACTTTATCTTTAAGGAAACACCCCCACCTCAGCCACCCACAAACTCAGCCCCTAACCTCCCGCCCACCACAAGCCCCGTGCCATCTTTCCCGGCACGCGCCCTCACTCCCAAAAGCCTTCCTCCCCCACCTCTCCGCCAACCCCAGCATCAGTACAAGCCCAGCCAGAAAACCGAGTCACCACAGGGCAAACGAGGCGAAACCAGCCCCAATACAATCCTGCCCAGACGAAGCTGCGGACGAAAACCACCAGCAAAAAACTGGTAAGTGAAGCAAACAATCAGTGAGTGTTCTTAGCGTAGGCGAAATCCAACACTTACGTAGACTTAGGCACGAAGGCGTTTCTGAGTGCCTTAGTCGAAGTTAGTGTTTAGTTCGCCGCAGCGTTACTCACGTTTGCTCACTTACCATTTTTTTGCTGGTGGTTTTCGTCCGCAGCTTCGTCTGGGCAGGATTGTATTGGGGCTGGCTTCGTCTCGTTTGCCCTGTGGTGACTCGGTTTTCTGGCTGGGCTTGTACTGATGCGTCCCCACCCCTTATAAGAATTACATAATATGTGCAAAATTCCCACCCGTTTTTTGTACATTTTTTTCAATTTTACAATTATTTTGATTGGTTTTTCAGTCAAAAAGGTGTATGATAATTGAAAGCTTGATTGAAATCACTCCAAGGTGCATACTACTAAAAAAACAACTACAAATTTCCTTGCAAGAACCATCAATCACAGTTAATTTGACACAGGAGGAGAAGGATGGAAACAGTAATTAATAAATTATCTGAAATCGAAACTGCTGCCCAGAAAATCATGGACCAGGCCAACGAACAAAAACAAGCCATGTCCAAAGCAATGGATGAAAAAACCCATGAATTTGATGCTTCCGTAGAAGCTGATACAGCTAAAGAACTCGATAAAATCCGGACACAGCTAAACTCCAGGATGTCTGAGGAAATAGCCAGACTTCAGGAGCAGACAAAACAAACTCTTGCTAATATGGACAAAGAATTTTCCCAAAAGCATGATGAAATTTCCACCGGTATTTATGAAAAAATAATAAGGATGTGATACAGATGGGCAAACTACTCTCTTACAGTGGTCTAACCACTAAGCTGAGGGCGATGCAGAGTAAGCTGATTAATGAAGAAGACTTTCGCACAATCGCCGAGATGCCAAACGTTACACAAGCAGTCGCATTCTTAAAGACTAAACCCGGCTATAGAGATATATGGTCGCAGCTGGATGAGAATGACCTGCATCGTGGACAGATTGAGAAATTACTGATTAATTCTATCTATCAGTCATTTACCTCTGTATATCGTTTCGCAGATGTTACGCAGCGAAAATTTCTGGATTTATACTTTAATCGATATAAATCCGCAATAGTAAAACAATGTCTGACACATATCTTTGACCACCGGGACGTAGACTTTGACGTTTCCATGTACCGCGATTTTTTTCGACGGCATTCAAAGATAGATTATGACAAATTAACGGCATCCTCAACCATTGAGGAACTAGTGGCCAATCTTAAGGGAAGCTGCTATTACGAACCCCTGGCCAGATTATCCCAGATTAAAGAGCCTACTCTATTCGATTATGAGATGGCCATTGACCTTTTTGTCTTCAAGCACATCTGGGATGAAAAAGACAAATTTTTAAAAGGCAAAGAGTTAAATGAAATAACCAAAGCCTATGGAAGTAAATTCGATATGATTAATCTCCAATGGATTTATCGTTCGAAAAAATACTACCATATGGATACCGTTGATATCTATGCCTTGCTTATCCCAGTCCGTTATAAGATTAAAAAGCCGGAAATAAAAGCACTTGTAGAATCCGAAACACTGGATGAATTCGAAGCTTTACTGGCAAAGACTTATTATGGACGTCATTATGAAGAGCTTAAAACAACCAATTTAGAAGATATGTATATAGAAATTCTTCGCGGTGTACTGGAACGGGAATCCCGTAAAGACCCATATTCCGTAGTTTCTATTTATCATTATTTATATTCTAAGGAACATGAGATTGACCGCTTAACCATTGCATTAGAATGCATCCGTTATGGCATCTCACCAAATGACACTTTAAGCTATATCATGAAAACATAACCCGGAGGTGTATACAAGTGATTGTAAAAATGAAATTTCTTAGTATCACCGGACCGAAAGCGGATATTGACCGTGTAGTCAATAATTATCTATCCAAATATGAAATTCATTTGGAAAATGCTCTATCGGAACTTAAATCCGTTCAGAGTCTGACCCCTTACCTGCAGATTAATCCCTATAAGGAACTGTTGGGCAAAGCAAATGACTTCTGTGAACTCATTCCAAATAAAGACACGGTGGTTCCTGCCAGTATCAAACTGGAAGACTCCATTGATCTGGTTACTGAATTGGATAAAAAGTTGATTGATCTCAGCATGAAACGCTCTCGTCTGGAAGAGAAACGAGACAAACTTGCGGATTCCATGAAAACAATCCAGCCATTTAGAGATTTGCATTATAACCTCTCTACTATTCTGGATTTTAAATTCATACGTTTCCGTTTTGGCAAGATAGCCAAAGAATATTATCAAAAATTCGAAAGTTATGTATACGATAACTTCGACACTGTATTCTATCGCTGCGCTGCAGATGAAGAATATGTATGGGGTGTTTATTTCACACCAAAATCACAGGTTCGTAAGGTAGATGCTGTATATTCTTCCATGCACTTTGAGCGAGTGTTTATCCCGGATGAATATACCGGGACTCCCGGTGAGGCATTCCAGCATCTGGAACAGGCTCATGCAGATGTATGCCGCCAGCTAAGTGATTTAGAGACTCAGATGCAGTCCACACTTATCCAGCATCAGGAAAAACTTCTTGGAGCACAGGATAGATTATCCTCTCTTTCCAAGAACTTTGATGTTCGAAGAGTTGCTGCCTGCACCAAAGAAGATCATGATACCTTCTATATCTTGTGTGGATGGATGGCAGCACCGGATGTTGCTTCTTTCCAAAAGGATATCGAAAATGATCCAAACCTGTTTTGTATCGTGGAGGATGATGACAACAATATCTGCACACAGCCGCCTACGAAATTGAAAAATCCTAAGATTTTCAAACCATTTGAGATGTTTGTACGTATGTATGGCCTTCCAAATTATAACGAAATCGATCCAACCATATTCGTAGGTTTGACTTATGCATTTATCTTTGGCTGCATGTTTGGTGACGCAGGACAGGGCTTGTGCCTGGCCATCGGAGGATTTCTTCTATATAAATTCAAGAAGATGGACCTTGCGGCCATCGTAGGAACTGCCGGTATCTTCTCTACTTTCTTTGGATTTATGTTTGGAAGTATCTTCGGTTTTGAAGATATCATCCCTGCACTATGGCTTCGTCCGGTAAACAGTATGATGGAGATTCCATTTATTGGAAAACTAAACACTGTATTTATCCTGGCTATTGGATTTGGTATGTTCCTGATTCTTATAACTATGATTATGCACATTATCAATGGTCTCCGCGCACATGATCCGGAAAACACATGGTTTGATACCAATGGACTGGCAGGGCTGGTCTTCTACGGAGCAATTGTTGCAACAATTGTACTTTTTGTATCCGGACAGACTTTACCGGCAGCTGTCATTCTCATCGTTATGTTTGTAATTCCGCTGCTTGTAATCTTTTTCAAAGAGCCGCTTACAAACGCTGTTGAGAAAAAGGCAGAAATTATGCCAAAAGAAAAAGGAATGTTTTTCGTACAGGGTTTCTTTGAATTATTTGAAGTATTACTTAGTTATTTTTCCAACACCTTATCCTTCGTCCGTATCGGAGCTTTCGCTGTCAGCCACGCTGCCATGATGGAAGTAGTACTGATGCTCGCAGGCGCTGAAGCCGGCTCTCCTAACTGGATTGTAGTGGTTCTCGGAAACCTGTTTGTTATGGGTATGGAAGGTCTGATTGTTGGTATCCAGGTACTTCGTCTGGAATATTATGAGATGTTCAGCCGGTTCTATAAAGGTTCCGGAAAAGAATTTAAACCATTTTTGAAAAAAACAACGAAACATTAGAAAGAGTTAAGATAAGGAGGTCATTATTATGACAACATTAGCACAAATCGTATTAGTTATTGCTTTAGTACTGAGTATCATCATTCCATTTGGAGCATATTTTATCGGGGAAAAGAACCGCGGACGTTACAAAACCTCTCTCGGGGTAAATGTATTCTTCTTCTTTGGTACCTTGTTAATTGCAACTGTTATGGTATTAACAGGTGGTGTAGACACCATGGCTGCTGCTGAGACTGCAGGTTCAGGACTCTCTACCGGTCTTGGTTATATCGCAGCTGCTTTAGTTACCGGTTTATCTTGTATCGGTGGTGGTATTGCCGTTGCCAGTGCAGCAAGTGCCGCTCTTGGTGCAATCAGTGAAGACCAGAGTATTCTGGGTAAATCACTTATCTTTGTAGGTCTTGCAGAAGGTGTTGCTCTGTACGGATTGATTATCTCCTTCATGATCTTAGGAAGGCTTGGTTAATTCTTATGAAAATGTTTTTAATCAGTGATAATGTAGATACTTATACTGGTATGAGACTGGCAGGAGTGGAGGGAGTTGTTGTTCACGAACGAGAAGAGCTGCGCGACGCTCTGGAAAAAACCATTTCCAACAAAGAAATCGGCATTATACTTCTGACAGAGAAGTTTGGCCGGGAATTTCCAGACATTATTGATGATGTAAAGCTCAATCATAAACTTCCACTGATTATTGAAATCCCAGACCGCCACGGAACTGGCCGGAAAGCGGATTTCATCACATCTTATGTAAACGAAGCCATTGGTTTGAAATTGTAAAGAGGGTGAGAAATTGACGACTGAAGAAAAACTACAGCATTTCTATGATTATTCCATGGAAAGTGCACAAAACGAAGCAAAAAGTATGCTGGATGAATATTCTATCGCCTTAAATAAAATATTCAAAGAGCATCAGGAGAATATTAATCAACAGGCAGAGATCCGTCTTCATGACGAGACAAATGCTGCCCGGAGAGAATTTAATAAAGCACTCTCCGCAGAACAGCTGGTAATCAAAAGAACTTTGTCCAAAAAGACAAATGAAATCAAAGAACAGCTGTTTACAGAGGTACAGCAAAAACTCATGGACTTTAAAAACACTCCGGAGTATATGCCGTATCTATGCCGCAAGATGAAAGAAGCCTGGGATTTTGCCGCTGGTGATGAGATGGTCATCTATATTGATCCTTCTGATAGTCATCTGGCTGAAAAATTGGGTGAGGAAACTGGTGTTGTCCCTACGATTTCCAAGGAAATCTTCTTAGGCGGCATGCGCGCTGTCATTTCCTCAAAAAACATCTTAATTGACAACTCCTTTACTTCTCTATTGAGAGAAGAAAAAGAACAGTTTAACTTTGACGGAGGTATGGTCCATGAATAGAACAGGAATTATCTATGGCATCAACGGACCCGTTGTCTATCTGAAAGGCAACACCGGATTCAAGATGTCAGAGATGGTATACGTGGGCGAAGAGAAACTGGTCGGTGAGGTCATTGGTTTAACAAAAGACACCACTACCGTCCAGGTTTTCGAAGAGACCACCGGATTAAAACCAGGTGCAGAAGTAGAAGCCACCGGCGATGCTATTTCTGTAACTTTAGGCCCTGGTATCCTCAATAATATCTTCGATGGTATTGAAAGACCGTTGTCTGAAATCGCCAAAGCCTCCGGTAAATATATCACCCGAGGCGTCAGTGTTGACGCACTGGACGTAGAGAAAAAATGGGATATCACATTAAAAGTCGCTGCCGGGGATGAAGTTCACGGTGGTACAATTATTGCAGAAACACAGGAGACCCCTTCTGTAGTTCATAAATCCATGGTGCCTCCCGGCATTGATGGAATTGTAAAAAGCGCAGTGCCCGACGGTGCTTATAATGTCACTGAGACAATTGTAGTTGTAACTTGTGAAGATGGAAGTGAAAAAGAAATCGCTCTGGCTCAGAAATGGCCAATTCGAATTCCCCGTCCTACCTCTGCACGTTTCCCGGCATCTGTTCCTCTAGTAACGGGTCAGCGTATCTTAGATACTCTATTCCCAATTGCCAAAGGTGGAACCGCTGCTATCCCGGGTGGTTTCGGTACCGGTAAAACCATGACACAGCATCAGATTGCAAAATGGTCTGACGCCAGCATAATCATCTACATCGGCTGTGGCGAGCGCGGAAACGAAATGACTGAGGTTTTGGAAGACTTTGCCAAACTGGTGGATCCAAAAACAGGAAATCCCCTGATGGCTCGTACCACTTTGATTGCCAACACGTCCAATATGCCTGTAGCCGCCCGTGAGGCATCTATCTACACCGGTATTACTCTGGCAGAATATTACCGTGATATGGGCTACGATGTAGCAATCATGGCAGACTCCACATCCCGCTGGGCTGAGGCGCTGCGAGAATTATCCGGACGTCTGGAAGAGATGCCTGCAGAAGAAGGTTTCCCTGCTTACCTGGCATCTCGACTGTCTGCTTTCTATGAGCGTGCGGGTATGATGCGTACTTTAAACGGTTCGGAAGGATCTGTTTCCATAATCGGAGCAGTTTCTCCACAGGGTGGTGACTTCTCAGAACCGGTAACACAGAATACCAAGCGTTTCGTACGCTGTTTCTGGGGCCTTGATAAATCCCTGGCTTATGCAAGACATTTCCCGGCTATTCACTGGCTGACCAGTTATAGCGAATATGTAAATGATTTAAGTCCATGGTACAGCGAACATGTATCTCCAAAGTTCATTGATTACCGTAACCAGATAATTGCTCTGCTGAATTCAGAGAGCAGTCTTATGGAAATTGTTAAGTTAATTGGTAGTGATGTACTTCCGGATGACCAGAAATTAGTTCTGGAAATCGCCCGTGTTATCCGCCTTGGCTTCTTACAGCAAAATGCTTTCCACCAGGAAGATACCTGCGTACCTATGCAGAAGCAGTTCCTGATGATGGATGTGGTATTATATCTGTATAAGAAAGCCCGGGATTTAATCACACAGGGACATCCTATGTCTATATTAAAAGAGGACACTATCTTTGAGAAAATCATTTCAATCAAATATGATGTGCCTAATAATCAATTAGAGTTATTCGATAATTACAAAAAAGATATCGATACATTCTATGATAAAGTATTAGAGAAAAACGCTTAAGGAGGGAACGTCAATGTCAATAGAATATTTAGGACTCAGCGAAATCAACGGCCCTCTTGTAGTACTGGAAGGCGTAAAAAATGCCGCCTATGAAGAAATTGTTGAATTTACCATAGAGGGCAAAGAGAAAAAACTCGGCCGTATCGTAGAAATATACGATGATAAGGCTGTTATACAGGTGTTTGAAGGAACCGAAAGTATGTCTCTAAAAAACACTCATACGAAATTAACCGGTCATCCTATGGAAATAGCCTTATCACCAGAGATGCTGGGCCGTACCTTCAATGGTATCGGTGCACCTATCGATGATTTAGGACCTATTGTTCCGGAACAGATGACTAATATCAATGGTCTTCCATTGAATCCATGTACCAGAGAATATCCTCGTAACTATATCCGTACCGGTATCTCTGCTATTGATGGTCTGACCACACTGATTCGCGGACAGAAGCTTCCTATCTTCTCTGGAAATGGACTTCCTCACGACCAGCTGGCTGCGCAGATTGTACAGCAGGCTTCTCTGGGAGATAACACAGATGAAGAATTTGCTATTGTATTTGCCGCAATGGGAGTTAAATATGATGTGGCAGAATTCTTCCGCCGTACCTTCGAGGAAAGTGGTGTATCTGACCACGTAGTTATGTTCTTAAATCTGGCAAACGATCCGGTTGTAGAACGTCTGATTACACCAAAAGTAGCTTTAACTGTTGCAGAATATCTGGCTTTTGAAAAGGGTATGCATATTCTTGTAATTTTGACTGATATCACTTCTTTCTGCGAAGCTATGCGTGAGGTATCTTCTTCTAAAGGAGAAATTCCTTCCCGTAAAGGTTATCCCGGTTACTTATACAGTGAATTGGCTACTTTATATGAGCGTGCAGGTATCGTCAGTGGAGGAACCGGGTCGGTAACACAGATTCCAATTCTTACCATGCCAAATGATGATATCACACATCCAATCCCTGACCTTACCGGTTATATTACAGAAGGACAGATTGTATTAGACCGTCAGCTTCACGGACAGGCTGTATACCCGCCAATCAATGTACTTCCTTCCCTTTCCCGTCTGATGAAGGATGGTATCGGTAAAGGATACACCCGTGAAGATCACCAGGATGTTGCAAATCAGCTGTTCTCCTGCTATGCAAAAGTGGGAGATGCACGTGCGCTGGCATCCGTAATTGGTGAAGACGAATTATCACCCCTTGATAAGAAATACTTGATTTTCGGTAAAGCTTTTGAAGAAAATTTTGTTGGTCAGGGTCGTATGGAAAACCGAACGATTGAAGATACCTTAAATATCGGCTGGAATCTGCTTGGCATCCTGCCGAAAGAGGAATTAGACCGTATTGATACGAAGATTTTAGACCAGTACTATAAACCAGTTCAGGGAACCAATGCTTAAGGAGGGATGTTATGGATCCGAATACATTTCCTACTAAGGGGAATTTAATCCTTGCTAAAAACTCTCTGGCTTTATCCAGACAGGGCTTTGACCTGATGGATAAGAAGAGAAATATCTTAATCCGTGAATTAATGGAATTGATTGATAAGGCTAAAAATATCCAGTCACAGATTGATATTACCTTTACCACTGCCTATAAGGCTCTGCAGCAGGCGAATATTGAATTGGGCATTAATTATGTTCAGGAGATTTCTTTTACGGTTCCTATTGAGGATTCTATTTCTATTAAGACCCGGAGTATTATGGGGACGGAAATTCCTTTGGTTCGTGCGGATGAACCGGATACGATACCGACTTATGCTTATTATAGTACCAGGGAGTCGTTGGATAAGGCCAGGGAGGCTTTTGAGAAGGTGAAACAGCTGACTATTGAGCTTTCTATGGTAGAGAATTCGGCTTATCGTCTGGCGGCGAATATTAAGAAGACGCAGAAGAGGGCCAATGCTTTGAAGAATATTACGATTCCTCATTATGAACAGCTTACTAAGGATATTTCTAATGCCTTGGAGGAGAAGGAGAGGGAGGAATTTACGCGATTAAAGGTTATTAAGAGGATGCAGGGGAAATAATGGAAATATAAAAGATAGGTATTCAAGGCGGACGCAGAAGAGTTTCCGGAGCAGGGCCTTCCACTTAGCTATCCTGGCCGGAGGTAAATGCAGCATCTCCATTGATAGATCATTTCGCTGTGAACATCTAAGTAAAAAGAGACCGATTTCTGTGGGAATCAGGTACATTCAGCCTGTATGCTGATGCATACACGCTTCAAGGTACCTTCGAAGTGTGTTTTGGTAAACACACTTCGTCCCACAGAAATTGGTCTCTTTTTACTAAGATGTTCATCAGCTTATTCTATATCAATGGAGATGCTGCATTTACCTCCGGCCAGGATAGCTAAGTGGAAGGCCCTGCTCCGGAAACTCTTCTGCTGGGTGTTGGTGATATGTTGTATCATTTACTATTTCTTTGTTTTATTTGGTGAGTGTTTGTGTATTTATCGATTATTGTTGGTTTTTTTGTATGTTTAGGATTCTAGAAACCTTCTTTGCGGCGTTGTTTGCGAAGTTGGTAGCGTTTTTCGCCGCCTTGCCATTCGGCTTTTTCGGATTCTGTTTCTACGATTAGACCGGGGACTTCCTGGGCTTTTCCTTCTTTGTCGATTGCTACCATTACCAGGTAGGCTCTGTTTATATTGATTCTTTGGCCTTGCTGGTTTTCTACGTAGGTGTCTATTCGTACTTCCATGGAGGTTCTTCCTACGTATGTGAGTTTTCCTACCAAAACTACCATATCATTTTGGTAGGCTCCTGCTTTGAAGTTTAGGTTGTCGATGGAGGCTGTTGAGACTTCCATTCCAGAGTGTCTTCTTGTTACTATTCCGGCTAGTTCGTCTATCCACTGGGTTAGGTAGCCTCCAAATAGTCTGCCGAATCCGTTTATGTATTGCGATCGGATGATATACACTTGTTCTGTGGCTGATTCTTTTACTGTTTTGTATTGTCGCATTTTATTTATAGCGTTCCTCCTGTTTTCAAATTTTTTTGTTATTTTCTAAGTATTTGAGACTAGCCCATAGGCCAGTCTCATTTTGTTGTTTTATTTATTTTTATTACACTAAAGGTTTATAGAGTTCTCTTATACAAAGAATACGCAGGCCATGGCAGCTACGATTGGGGCGACTAAGGATAGCCAGAATACTGGTTTGTATGCTTTTTTGTGGTTTAGACCGGATACTGTGAGGGCTACTATTACGCCGGTGTTCCATGGTACGGTATCGAAGCCTCCTGCTGCTGCACATACGGTTCTATGTATCCATTCTGGTGAGAGACCTGCTGCAAGCCAGGTATCTGAGAACATTTCCAGAATCATGGTAATTGCTCCGGATGCGGATCCGCATATCAGTGCTACTATATTAGTTGAGAATACTACGGATACTGCTGTTACTACTTTCGAGGTACTTGAAAATGATAAGAGCAGATCTTTTACCAGACCAAATGCATCTGTAGATGCAACTACCTGGGCTATTCCTACGATACAGGCTACGCAGACGAGTGGTTTTACTCCTGTTTCGGTTCCTATGTTCATGCATTCTAATAAGTTTGGTGTTGCTTTGTAGAATAATATGATAGCTGCAATAACTCCCAGTCCTAATCCAAATATTGGTTCTAATTTTAGGATATTTATTGATCCCAGACAAACGAGAATTGGTATTAGAGAAATGATTAATCCTGGTGCTCGTTCTGCTATTGCGGTATCATCGGTATCATCTACTTCCGGTGGAAGTGAATTCTGCTTCCATGGTGTTTTTTTAATACTTCTATATTCGAGATAGAGATATCCTGCACAGAACAGATAGAATACTACTGCCATGACGATACTCATTACAGGTGCCGCCATCAGATTGGTTCCTAATACATGCGTTGGCAGTATATTATGTATCTGAAGTCCTCCCGGCCAGATAAGTTCTGGTGGCACGATTCCCATTAAGGTTAGCCCTGGCCATAAATACCATGGGGTTCCTGTTTTTTTGAAAATCGGTCGAGATAATGGCAGTAATATGAAGTAAATAACAAATGCGGAAATTCCTCCCCATGTCAGGAATGATGTTACTATAATGTAGCCTAGTAAGGACCATTTAACGCCCATTTTTTTAACTACGGTATCACCAATTCTCCATGCAGCTCCACTTTCGCTGAAAAGCTTTCCTAAAATAGCTCCTTCTACGAATATAAGCAGATTAGGTGCGACAAAGTTTCCTACACCATTTGCAAAAGTCTTTGTAAAAACCTCCACTAAGTTCAGCTGACTGGTTATTGTGAGAATTACAACACACGCCACACTGGTATAGATAACATTCCAGTTCTTGTACACTGCAAATGTCATAAATGATAATGACACGATAATTCCGATCAATCCAATAATAACATGAATAGACATATACCCTCCTCCTATCTATGATACAGGTATGATTCCCCTGATATTTCCATAAGGATAATCATACCATATCTCATACACTTTCGTTGTTTTAATATTGATAAAAACCTCTTCCACTCTTTTTGCCCAGCATTCCGGCATTTACCATTTTCTTAAGAAGTGGGCATGGTCTGTATTTTGGATCTCCCAATTCTTCATAGATTTTTGTCATACTTGCAAGAAGCGTGTCTAATCCAGTATAATCTGCCAGTTCCAATGGTCCCATTGGCCAGTTACATCCCAGCTTCATAGCCTGGTCTACATCTTCCGGGCGGTTGCCTTCCATTACCAGATAGATTGCCTCGTTGCGCATTGGTTCAAAGATTCTATTTACAAGGAATCCTGCTGTATCAGGTGCCTTTACTGTGGTTTTTCCGATTTTCTGTCCAAATTCAAATGCTTTTTTCTCACTTAAATCAGAAGTCAGGATACCTGGAATGATTTCAACTAGACGCATTGCCGGTACTGGCATAAAGAAATGTGTACCTACTACTCTTTCCGGTCTTTTTGCTGCGCTTGCAATCTTGGTAATAGACATTCCTGATGTGTTCGTACATAGAATTGCATCCTCATTTACAATATCATCCAACTGCGCGAATATTTTTAATTTTATATCCATGTTCTCTGTAGCTGCTTCCACGACAACATCTGCATCTTTTCCATCTTCATAACTTCCTGATGTCTGCAGAAGTTTTAAAGCAGCTTCTCTGTCTTCCTGTGTGATTTTTCCTTTTTCTACTTTCCTTTGCAAAAAATGTGCAATATTTCCTGCTCCTTTTTCCGCATATTCCTTTGATATGTCCACAAGCAATGTATTTAATCCATGTTCAATACATGTCTGAGCAATACCACTTCCCATAATTCCAGCTCCTACTACCATTACCTTTGATATACACATAATTAGAACTCCTTTCATTTACCCTGTTCATTTGTCATTTTTATTGATTTGCTTTTTCTATTCATTTGTCGTTTCTATTGATTTATTTCTTCTGTTAATTTACTGCTCCTATTGAGTTTTCTTATCTATTTGTTTGTCTTCTCTACAAATTCCACAAGGACTCCCAGACCATATCTTGGTCGTAAAAAGTTCACGATAATATTGCCGGCACCTTTTGCCGGGGTTTCTTCAAGCATTTCCATACCTTTTGCTTCAAAATCTTCCCTTGCCTGTTTGACATCCTCTACTTCAAAAGCGATATGATGAATGCCACCCTTGCCTTTGTTGAATTCCGTAAGTACTCCTTCTGTAGGCACTACTAATTCTACCGGACTCTCCTTAGCTGTGTATTTTGTAAAGATACACCACGCATGGTATGCTTCTACATACTCCTTATAATCTTCTTCTAATCCAAATTTCTCCATGAACTCTTCCGCCCGTTCCATAGAGGTCATAATAATTCCCACATGATGCAGTCTGACTGGTTTCATATTTTTTCTCCTATTTCTTATCTAGAATATGTCCAAGCATATTGATTTTGCCTTCTTCATAAAGGGCTGTGTCTGAAATCTTGATATTTTCTGCCATTAGTGGGACAAATTCCATCTGATCCAAAACGTCTTTCTGAAGATCAATTCCTTTTGCTATTTCAATAAGCATCGGACCTTCCTCTGTCATCTTAAATACGGCTCGTTCTGTAACAAACAGCATATTCTGTCCATTCGCCAATGCAATTTTTCCATTGTAGGAAACCTGCTGCACTTTATTGACAAGCTTTTTGAATTTTCCTTCATTTTCAATCTCTACACCTGCGGACGAAAACTTCGTTTTTAATCCGCCGCCTGTAAATGTTGAGCAAAAGATTACATTCTTAGCTGTTGCAGTGATATCAATAAATCCACCTGCTCCCGGAGCTTTTGTACCCATTTTGGTAGCATTTACATTTCCTTCCTGGTCCATCTCTCCAGCGCCCATAAAGGTGTAATCAATTCCTGCACCATTATAGAGTTCAAACTGACGGTCATGAGGAATCAAAGCCTGTGCATTCATAGAAATTCCAAAGTCGATGGTCTTTTGCGGTGTTCCGCCATAAACGCCTGACTCAACAGTTACCATAACCGTATCTGATAATTCTTCCTCTGAAATAATAGAACCTATCACGTCATTGGGAATTCCTGTTCCAATATTTATAATCTGGTCAGGGACCAGTTCCATCATCGCCCGTCGTCCGATAACTTTTCTCTCTGTAAGTGGAACCGGCTCTGATGCTAATTCCGGTGCAAGTCCCTGTCCTGAATAGGAGGGATCATAAAACCAGGAACGTGTCTGTCGATGGTCTTCCATCGGATTATCACATACTACTACTGCATCTACTAAAACACCCGGTATGACAATTTCCTTAGGACTCAGCGAACCTGCTTTTACAATTCTCTTTACCTGAACAATAACTTTTCCGCCCCATCTTTTTGTTGCCATTACTGCCGGGAGTACTTCTAAAACCATCGCTTCATGTGCGGTACTGATATTTCCATTTTCATCAGCAAATGTTCCTCGAATCAGCAGTGTATCGATTGGAACTTCCTTATACTGCAGGTATTCTTCCCCATCTACAGTCACAATTGCAACTTCATCGTAACCACATTCTTTTGTCTTCTGATTCATCTTACCACCTTCAATACGCGGATCAATGTATGTACCAAGACCAACTTTTGAAAGTTTACCCGGCTCCTTTAATGCCATACTATGGAACATATTCGCCATCTGTCCCTGAGGTAAATTGAATGCCTCAATCTTATTTCCGGCAATCAAATCCATCATCCTTGCAGATTGTCCCCAATGACCACCGATTACTCGTTTCAGCAGCCCTTCATGGGCAAGATGTGTCATTCCTCCCGGCATTCCTATAGAAGCTTGTCCACATGTATGAAAATAGGTCAGATTCCCAGGATGTTTTTCCTCCAGATAACGTTTCTCTATTTCCTTCAAAACACTCTCACTGGCAGATATAAGTGTCATACCTATCGTACATATAGTCGAATCATCTTTAATCAAATCTACTGCCTGTGAAGCAGTTAATACATCTGGTCTTTTCATGCTAATTCCCTTTCTTCGGCCATTCTTCTTAATTCGGCTTTTCTTACTTTTCCATTTTGAGTAACCGGAAAGTTCTCAACAATATTCACTCTGGCCGGTATCTCATAAGTTGCTAGATGCTGACGGAGATACTTCAATAATTCGGATATATCCAAGGATACATCTTTCTTTAAAATCACAGCAGCCTCAGCTACTTCTCCGTATTTTTTATTGCTTACTGCATATACGGATACATCTTCTATTCCCGGATATTCTAAAATTACGTTTTCCACCTGTCGTGGAAATATCTTTTCTCCGCCGCGATTTACGATGTCTTTAACTCTGTCAATCAAGAACACATTATTGGCTATATCCATGTATCCTACGTCTCCGCTGTACATACTCGCAGATGGAAGAGACGGCAGCTGCCATCTGCCGGTAGCCACACAGGGACCATGGAAGACGATTTCGCCTATCGTGCCTGGTTCTACCTCGTTTTTATTTTCATCAACTACTGTACATACTACATTGGGCACTGCACGAAGCGGGCCTTTATTAACATAGGAGAGCGTACCCGAACCCGCCGTTTCTGTCATTCCATACGCTAAAAGCAGTTTTGCATTCGGCGCCTGTGCACTGACAGCATTGATATGTTCTTCGCTGATTGGTGCTCCGCCGCAAACCATAATCCGAAGACTGGAAAGGTCCTTCTCTTCATT
This sequence comes from Lachnospiraceae bacterium, assembly GCA_028696165.1. Taxonomy (GTDB): domain Bacteria; phylum Bacillota; class Clostridia; order Lachnospirales; family Lachnospiraceae; genus JAQVHQ01. The sequence continues at coordinate 25,597 of JAQVHQ010000035.1, forward strand.
TTTACTATCCAAAATCTGAAGATGAATAGTTGGAACCGTATGGAAATGTGTTGCTTTATATAATTTTATTTTATGTATTACATCATCCACATTGTAAAATGCCGACAAGACTATGGTTCCGCCCATATAGATAAAATAGGTTGTTACACAGCTTAGTCCCAATATATGAAAAATTGGAACAGACAACACCGTAACTGCCTTTTCATCAAGTCCCTGTATCTCCTGATACCCATATGCTGCTTCTAAGATATTTCCCTGGGTAACCATAACACCCTTGGGAACTCCTGTTGTACCTGAGGTATGCATAATCACCGCCGTATCTTCCTTCGTACTTACGCATAATGCCTCTTCTTCATAGGAAACGATATCAAAATCATTCTCTTCCGTCAGGATTCCTCTCACGGTGTCTTTTGCTTCTGTCATATTGACTTTATCCATCCATCTGGCATCACAGACAATCAGCTTGACATCCATCGTTTGCAGCAATTTGTTTATTTCATTTCCTGGAAATTTTGTATTTACCATCACGGCAATACAGCCAATTTTCATTGCAGCATAAAATGTTTCCACCATATGAACGCTGTTTACCATAATGACTGCTATCTGTTCCTGCTTCTTCATCTGATATTTGTGAGCCAGGACACCTGCCATCCGGTCTACTCTTCTTAACAATTGATGATATGTATATTCACCATTGTCATCAATGATGGCAATCTTTTCCGGGTATTTTTGTGCTGTTGCTTTGAGCGTCTCATACAGATTTATATATGGCTTATTATAATTTTTCAATTTGAAATTATTCATTGTCTTCCCTCAATTTTGGACATCGCCTATTTTCTTTGTATTTCAGCTTTTACTTTATGCCCTTCACTGGCTGATTTATACACGTTCAAATAATACAGCCAGACCCTGACCGCCGCCGATACAGAGAGTTGCAATTCCGTATTTTGCATTTCTGCGAACTAATTCATTCATCAGTTTAATTGTAATCACGCATCCGGTTGCTCCAATAGGATGTCCCATTGAGATACCACTTCCGTTTACGTTTGTCTTTTCTAAATCAAGCCCTAACTCACGGATACATGCAAGAGACTGGGATGCAAATGCCTCATTTAACTCAATTAAGTCGATATCATCCAATGTTAATTTTGTCTTCTCCAACAATTTTTGAACTGCTGGTATTGGTCCGATACCCATATACATAGGATCTACCCCAGCCACCGCTGCTTCGACAATTTTTACGATTGGCTTTAATCCACGGTTTGCAGCTTCTTCTTCCTTCATAAGAATTACAGCTGCACCGCAATCATTAATTCCTGACGCATTACCTGCGGTCACCGTTCCGTCTTCTTTGAATGCTGGACGAAGTTTACTTAATTTTTCTGCGGTACTATCAACTCTGATATATTCATCCTGATCAAAAATAGCTGTTTCTTTTTTGCTGACTTTATATTCTACCGGAACGATTTCATCTTTGAATTTTCCTTCTTCTCTGGCCTTCGCTGCACGTGACTGGCTAAGTGCTGCATAAGTATCCTGATCTTCTCTGGAGATATTGTAGCGTTCTGCAACATTTTCAGCGGTCACTCCCATATGTTTTCGTGACATAGGATCTGAGAGGGCTGTAATCAATCCGTCTTCTAATTCTCCGTGTCCCATACGATATCCATATCTAGCTTTTCTCAGGTAGAAAGGTATATTTGTCATACTCTCTGCACCACCTGCTGCGGCAATATCGCAGAAGCCATTATCAATCTCCATGGCTGCGGTTAAAATTGCCTGTAATCCCGAAGAGCAAAGGCGATTTACGGTCAATGCACTTGCTTCATATGGAATTCCTGCTTTGATAGAAGAAACACGTGCCATAAATGCATTCTCAGCTGCCTGTCCAACACATCCCATTACTACTTCATCAATTTCCTCCGGCTTAAGTCCCGCTCTTTCTACAGCAGCCTTAATTGCAATACCGCCTAGATCCGTTGCTTCAAAATCTTTTAATGATCCTCCAAATTTTCCGATTGCTGTTCTGGCTCCTGATACAATGACAATGTTGTTTTTCATAATTTATTATCCTTTCCATTACATTTTTAATATTACGTGGGCTGCAGCACCTTTTTCTTTTCTGTAGTCATTATATAATTCGCCGCGTTTTTATTCAATTTGCACAATTTATGAAGTTATATATTTTATTTTATTAGTTATAAATAACGATTCTTCTTTTCTATGAATATATTTTTCATACTCTCATTTTCCTATAAATCCCTTTCTGACTGTCGAATGAAATATATTTCACTTAATATTTTCTTATTTGTCTATTCTTCCTAATTTATAATTCTACAATTAAGCAGATTTACTATTTTCCCATCCTAAATCCTTACATCTTCTTTCAATTATTTTCATGAAAAAATCATCTGTGTTCTTCCATTCACAACAGATTGCTAATTCATCATCCTGGTGCTATATTTATAAGTAGAAGTAAATTGAATCGTGGAGGAAAAGTCTAATGGGTATTACTATTAAAGAACTTTCAGAATTGAGTGGCTATTCTCCTGCTACCATTTCACGGGTTATCACAAACAAGGGAAATGTAAAGGAAGAGACACGTATAGAAATACAAAGACTTTTAGCTGAATATGATTATAGAACAAGTGTCAGTGATATGAGAAAGTCCATGTATCGCGAGAAAATCATATTATTATTGATTGGTGATATCGCAAATCAATTTTATACCGAACAAATCGCCTGTGTATCCGAGGCAATTCGGAAAAATAATTATATTGCAATGGTGGGATATTGTCCGAGTAGACAAGAAGAGGAAGATTATGTGCGGATGGCAATCGATGAAAACTATGCGGGATTGATCTTTTTTAATGTAAAGGGTAGTGAACAGTTATCAGTTATGTTAAACGACAGTAAGATACCGGTAGCATTTCTAAATCGAACAATCAGACATACTTCCTTTGACTCTGTATCCAGCGATAATTATCAGGGTGGATTCCAGGCTACCAGCTATCTCATAGAGAGAGGGCATAGACGAATTGCACATCTGGCAGGATCTGTCAATTCACATACAACACAAGAGCGGGCCAGAGGATATGAAACCGCTATGCGTGAACATGATTTGGTTGTTTCTCATCACAATATATATTATGGGAATCTCGACAGAGAGAGCGGATATAAATTTGGTGAGGTGATTGTAAAAGAACATCTGGGATTTACAGCTGTTTTTTGTGGAAATGATTTGATGGCAGACGGCCTGATGACCTGTTTTAAAGACTATGGAATCCGTGTGCCAGAGGATATCAGTATTGTGTGTTATGACAATACTGTTATCTCCCGAAGCCTGAATCTTACTGTAATAAGCAGCAACCCAAAGAAAATGGGTGAAAGAGCAGTAGAATTGCTTCTGCACAGAATTCATAATCAAAACAGTGATAAACAAAGTGTACTTTTTTCCCCGGTTATTATATCGGGAAAAAGCGTTTTGGCGAGGGAAATGTAAGTAAATTCAAGGCGGACACAGAAGAGTTCCCGGAGCGGGAACTCTTCTGTTGATTTTCAATTAGGGATAAGAATTTAATTGATTTTGGATGCCAGTTCTTCGAGAATAATGTCCAGCTTTCCGTCTAATCCGTAGGACTTTTCCCTGATGTTATCTGTGATATAGATTTCTCCCAGGTTGATTGTAATATAGGTTGCCTTTCGTTCCTGTGCTGTGAGTCTCATAAGAGGGGCTTTGATTAATTGATTTCTCCAGCCTATTCCTAGTTCTAATATCACCAGATTTTTTTCATGGTATTCCTTGAGAAAATTGTTCCATGCATCAGTGATATTTTTCTTCGGTGGCTGTGCATCGTATAATTTCATGACTGCACCGCATTCCGGGCAATGAGGAATCAGCTCTGTTGGAACTATACCATTGCGTTCTGCTTTTGCCATTTTGTGTATAGATGCCATCGAAGGATATAAAGTGTCATGGCATTTCTGGCTGCACTGCATCTCTATCCAGTTTCCTTCTACCTCGTATACTTTATCTGGATCAAATCCAGACTGTTCAAAATGGCCTTCTCCGTTGGAAGTAACTACAAAATATGGTTTGTCTCCCACAATTGTCTTGAGATTTTTCATTACTGGACTTGCCTCGTAGGTACCACTGTAATGTTCGATCAATCTGCTTATAAAACCCCATTTTTCTTCTAAGGTTCTCCATTGGTAAAAATATCCGTCCAAAATATTTCTCAGACCGTATTTTTCTTTCAGATCACCAAACACATCCTGAAAAGCTTGATTGTCTGCAAAGAGATGAAGTCCTTCTGTAATAGACAGACCGTTACTGGCACCTATTAATATAGCATCTGCATGCTTGATTTTTTCTGTAATTTCTATGTATTGCTCCATCTTATATTTCTCCTGTTATTTTCCCATTGTTACTGTTTTTCTGCTATAGTCTGTCTTTTCGCTCTCTATTTCTTTTCTTACGTCAGCAAGTACATCTGCTATATTGCTGACCATAATCATTCCCTTGTCTTCAATCTGCTGTGGCAGGAAAGCATATTTGTCATTTACCCCTATATAATATACATCAGGAAGACTTAACGTCAGATTCCAGAATGGTTCCTGTATGAACATTGGAGTCATTCTGCCTACTCCCAGTTCAATCAGAAGCATCTTCTCTTTTCCATGGGTCTGAACGTAATCGGATATTTTCTGATACTGTCTGTCATATTTTGTTCCCTGAAGGAAATTTCCATAACCGCGTACCCAGGGAAACATCTCTGCGCCACAATGTGGACAACGTGGAATCAGTTCTGATGGCACCTTGGTTCCTTCGCCCATAGCTGCAATCATCTCTTCTACCGGTTTCACTGCATCCCAAGTCTCATCGCAGCATTGCTTTGAACACTGAAAGAATCTATGGTCTCCCTGGATTTCGCTTACCTGTTCTTCTTCATAAAGCTTCATGAACTGGGTATCCTGATTTGTTGTCAGGATATGAAAGTCTTTGCCTTTGATAATTGCGTCCAGATCAAGGTATGGTTTTCTTGCCTCTGCGGTCTGGGTTGTATGTAAAAATGTCGCCAGATATCCCCAATGTTCTTCTCTGGTATCAAACTGATGCATCATTCCTGCAAAAGCACCATTAAATCCATATTTTTCCGCGAACTTTCCAAAGTATTTTCTGTAGGATGCATTATCTTCGTAATAGAAATCTCCGCCGCCTGCTGCTGATAATCCAGATGCACCTCCGACGATAATACACTGTGCATCTTTTACCTGCTGTGCAAAATTCTGTATCTGTTCTTTATATGGAAGGGGTTCCTTTTTAGATAATTCGTAAGGCGTTTTGCCTGCTGCATATAAACTGTAATATCTTGAATAATTCATTTGTGTCTGTGTTACGAGATTCTCATATAAACTCATGGTTGGTTACTCCTTTATACTATTAATTTTATTTTTTATTTTGTTGCCTATTTCATTTCTTTGCATTTACTTGTTACTTTTATTTTTACACCAATACTATATCATGTTATTTTATTATTTGCAAGTATGCTTATGCCACTTTTTCACCTCATTAGATGGCAGCGAAAAGCCATTATTAGTAATGCAGCAAAAATAAAGAGTAAGAAATTGGCTTATTCTATATCCAATATTCCCACCCTTTATTTTTCATGCTTACTTACTTCGCTTCCCCTTCCGGGAATATAATCTTAAATACAAAGAAGAAAATCACCATGGACACTCCTCCTGTAATAAATGTTACCAGTAGATTGTATACTGCCGGTGCCACATAAACTGAAGCAATTGGCATCCACAAGTTATTCACTCCATTGCAAATCAAAGAAATCACAATCCATGCAAGAAAGTACCAGATTGCCTGATAAACCGGATTCCCATGACTCTTGAATGTAATATTTCTCTGCAAAGGGAAGTTAATGCACTGAGCAAGAAAGGATCCCACCTCATAGCTTATAAAATATCCCAATCCACCGCCAATCACCACTGACTGTCCAGCATAGATTCTTGATGCGATTTTCAATTTCCATCCGATGCTCATCGAATTGTTCCATCTCCGGCTGATGATACGTCTCCCTCATGCCATCACCCCTCAAATATATCCGCTCTTGTCCAGGCGGCAGGAATTCTGGTCATCGCCACATCTTCTATAATCTCTTTTTCAAAAACATCAAAGCTTTTATTTACAATTCCCATACGAATTGCATCCACAGGCAACAGTCCTGACCGAATAGTTTTCATGGACGAAATCAATCCACGCAAATCCAATGATTTCGTAGAAATTTCCCCATTATACGCTTTTGTCTGAAGGTCCAAAAACAATCCTGTAAATTGTTTTACAGCTTCCTTTTTTGCACTTTCAAAATATTTTTTCAACAGGAAATGAATCGTTTCCTCATCCAATGGTGGCATATCCACTACCATAAATCTGGAAACCAACGCTTCATTTAACTCCTTCGTTCCCGCATATCCATAATTCATAGTACCGATAAATCTTGCTGCCGGATGCAGGGAGATTTTCACATAACCCGGAACATCAAGCACACGACGATGATCCAGAGTTGCATGAAGAACCGACACAGCATCATTCTTCGCCATATTAATCTCATCCAACACCCCAAATCCGCCATACTGAGCACACTGATATATCGGACCAGTCCGAAGCTGAACCTCATTATTCTTAAATGTATCCGTCCCAATCAGCGAAGCACTGTCTGTATTTACGTGGAAGGAAATATTATAAGAAGGTCTTCCAAATAAATAAGCAAGGGTTTCACACAATACATTCTTACCCGTGGCTTTAGCCCCGGAAAGAAGCAGATTTTCTTCTTCCAGCAATGCAGCAATAGACATTTCCAAAATTCTTTTTCCATAAAATAACATATCCGGCACATCTACTCTGTCTAAAACCTGCTCGTCCACCTCATACTTATCTCTATATGCCATCAAATCTGCAATCAGACCTTCATCAATATCCTGTTCCTTTAGATATGTAACAATTGAATCCATAAACTCTCACTCTATTCTTTCTTTTATATTTTTCTAGTTCTCTTTATCACAAATTTTGACTTTATCAATTTTATCCTTCAATTTGCATATTTCTTCTGTAGCCAATTTACTGATATCGTATGGAGATGCCCCTTCTCTGTCAGCATCTACAACCTCCAGATTGTAATGGACAAATCCTAACAAATCATCCTCATCAACTCTGCTTCTGACGAACTCCTCATCTTTTTCATCTCTGACTTTATTGGCAACTACCCACACTTTCTTAATGCCAAGTTCTTCTGCCAATCTCTTAACATTCCTGTATGTCTGAATGCTTCTCGCTCCTGGTTCAATCACAGCAAGGAACATATCCATTCCCTCTGTCGTTCCTCTTCCAAAATGTTCCAGTCCTGCTTCCATATCCAGAATTACCACATCATCTCTGTGCAGCACAAGATTATTAATAACTCGCTTCAACAGTACATTCTCCGGACACACACAACCTCCGCCTGCCGTTTCCACCGTTCCTAAAACCAGAAGCTTTACCCCATGACATTCTTTTCCATATTTATCCGGGATATCGTCTACCTTAGGATTTATCTTATAAAATGTATTGCTTTTATCAGCCCCTGTTCTCTCTTCAATCATCTTGCGCATCTTGCTGATAGGAACCAGCTCCTCTAATTCCTCCTCCGGAAATCCCAAAGCCAGTCCCAGATTTGCATCTGAATCCACATCCGCAGCATAAACACGTCTGCCCTCAGCAGCATATAATCTCGCTAATGTTGCAGCAATTGTTGTCTTCCCAACTCCGCCCTTACCTGTCACAGCAATTTTCATGAATTTACTCCCATCCTCTCATAATCCCGATTACTTCTGATTCATAATCACCTGTATAATCTATTGATTTTCCTGCATTTTCCACATTGCTTTCCACACCATAGCCCTCATCATAAAATTCCCATATATGATAAGGTACACCCCGGTACTCCAGATCAATACTGCCCATCTTCTCGTACTCAGTGTATTGATATGGAAGATTCACTTCTCGAAGATATTCCTGAATTTTCTCTAACCTCATAATTCCTCCGTATAGACTTTATAAGTTCTACATTATATTTTTGTTTCTTTAATATCCAGACTTATTATTCAAATATTCCCTGTATTTCATTTTTTCTATACTTCAATTATTTTTCTATATTATATAATTTCCTTTGTATCTGAAATTATCTCTATTCTCCTTAGAGCTTTTAACCTCTTCTAAAATCCTAATTTATCTACAATCTCTTTCAAAGCAGCTCGAACCGGCGAATCTGCAGGCAGCTGAACAGTCGGTTTTCCTGCACAGTCAAATTGATAAACCATGTCATCATGAGGCACTACACCAAGCAAATTAAGGTTCTGTTTCCTAACCTCTTCCATCGTACCTTCGTCTAATTCTCCCTCAGGAGCACGATTTACAATCAATCCCACATTTTGGGGCTGCATATTAAGTTCATCCATCAGCTGGGCAATACGTCCCGCAGCCTGTACCCCTCTTCTTGAACAGTCACTTACTAAAATTGCTGTATCCATCTTCGGCAGAATACCCCGGCTGATATGTTCCAATCCAGCCTCATTATCTACGATTACATATGGATAATGGCTTTGCAGTTTCTGAATCTGAGTCTGAACTAAACCATTTACAAAACAATAACATCCCTGACCCTGCGTTCTTCCCATAATCATCAAATCATAATCATCTTCCTCTGTCAGTGCATCTGCAAGCTTCATATCCAGATACGCAGCCTTCGTCATCCCCGCCGGAATACTATAACGACTGTCAACACCCGCTCTTTCAATCTCTTCTCTCAATTTCCCCAGCGTAATCCCCGCCTCAACGCCTAATACTTCATTTAAGTTAGAATTTGCATCCGCATCTACTGCGAGAATCGGTTTCTTGCCACTCTCACATAAATATTGAATCAAAAGCCCACACAGAGTTGTTTTACCAACTCCTCCTTTTCCTGCTACTGCTATTACATGTGCCATAATTATCCCCTTTCTATTTCTGAACATACTGTTGATTTTCTCTATAAAAACGATTATACTTGTAACTATAAAATTTACAATAAACAATTCACTTATTCTGTACATTTGCTGAACACAAAAATAAATCTGTTGAGAATCTAAAGGAGAAAACCCATGGCAAAACATAAGACAGACCGCAGAACACTCTATACAAAAGAACTAATTAAGAATACTCTTCTCGATCTGATGAAGAAAAAAGAATTTGTAAAAATAACTGTCACAACTATCTGCCAGACTGCAGAAATCAACCGCGGAACCTTCTACCTTCACTATTGTGACGTATACAGTGTACTAGACGAACTGATCTCCGACATGATGAGCGAGACCACCAGTCTCATCGACCACATCATGTGCAGCGCTCATACCCAGGGTGGCTGTACCTACCCCTTCTGTGCCAGAATACAGGAAAATACCAAATACCAGATACTATTCCTGGACGAATCCATATCCTCCATCCTGGTAGATACCATTGCCGAGGCTGGGAAAGAAGACTTTGTAACCTGGATTATGAAACACTCCCTGCTGACCTTTGAAGAAGCCGAAGCCATCTACTATTTCCAAATCAACGGCTGCCTCTCCATAAACCGGCAAGCTTTAAAAAACAAAAGTACTAACTGGAAAAACACTCAGCAGACTATTGATAAATTTATAAAATCCGGTCTGGAAACATTTCTGATTCCAGACCGGATGTAGGATAAGTGACATAGATATATTTTGTTACTCAAACTTCGCACATAGATTTTAGCTATGCACCTTGAAAATTCAATATCTGGCAGTTATTCAGTTGTCAATGTTCAGCAGGTTATGCAGCTTGCAGCTTCGATTTCAAAAGTGCAGGTATTGT
>JAQVHQ010000098.1 GCA_028696165.1 Lachnospiraceae bacterium
CTTAACAATTATGTCCTACGTAGGAACTGCAAAAAAGCATGGAATTAATGCTTACAAAGCAATTCAAAATGCAATAGCAGGTACCCCAGAAATCACTTTTGACTAATGGGGTACTGAACAGTTACATATAAACAATGCTTTTAATCATAGTTGAACAGCATCAATTCTGGTAACTTTCGACTTGCCACTCTGAGATTATTCTACCATCAAAGCCTTTATTTTCCAACGCAAAAACGGTCAACTATATTTTCCGTTGGCCGCCTTCTGATTCGTGTTCTTCTATATACTGATTCCAATTTCAATTGTATCAAACTCTTCCGCTTATCTACTACACAATCACTACACAATTTTACCATGAATCTATATGAATTTATATAGAGATTCATCTTTCCTTCGACTGTTCCTAATCCCAGTATTCATGCGGGTTTAAGGAGATTTATAGATCTATAATGAAAACCATGGAATTTGCCAAATAATTACAATCAGTGATATTGTAAATAGGGCTGGAGTGAATCGTTCCACCTACTATAGACACTTCTATGCAAAAGAAGATATTGTCACTTATTTTTTTGACAATCTGATGCATGAATATATGAATCTCTTCAAGCAAAACAGCAACCCTACTTTTTATCAATATCTGCTGACTATATTTTCAACCTTTTCCAAGCATAAAGAAGACCTGCTTATCATTCACAAAGCAGGCCTGTCACATCTCTATATCGTTGTATTAAATAAGTAGTTTCAGTTTCATCCATCCAGTGCAACCATCTCAAATGCAAAGCAATTTGAAATTGCATATCATATTGGTGGTATTTATAATAATACACTCCTCTGGTTGGAACATGAAATGCAGGAAACTCCTGAGGAAATGGCAAACATGGCTCTATCCTTAAGACCAGCTGGTGCCCTAACACTCCTGAATATTTAGAGAATGAATGAAATTACCTGTTTTTCAACGTAAAAGCAGCCAACTGTATGAGTTGACTGCTATACAGTCGCGTAGACAAGTGGCTCACGCCACAAGCCCCTCACAGATGCGGTTGATTCTAATACTGCCTTCTTCACCAATAGCTCTTGCGGGATTTATAGTTGCAGCTATGGTTCCGTTTGCAAGTGTCGCACTACCATCCTTTACAAACACCGGCTGACCACCAAGTTCGTACTCACCGTCTGGAAGACCGCAGGCTTTCATAGCATCACTGATGATACAAACTCTGTCACCAAACATCTTAAATGCAGTAACTGTCGTCTCATAATCGGCCATCTTTTAAGAAAACCATACCGTTTTTAATCTGCATTTTAGAAACTCCTTTCGTTTACAGGTATCTTAAACAAATAATTTCTTCCTATACTCTTTCAAAAACAAAAACAATGTAGTACTTCCTGCCAGTGTATCCGCTATAGGTTCTGCAAGAAAAACCGCCATCACCTGATTCGGCAATATATATGGAAGAATATAAATCAGTGGTAACAATAGTATTACTTTTCGCAGTATAGCAAGAAAAACAGATACTCTTGCATTTCCTAGTGCAAGAAACGTGTTTTGGCAAGCGAACTGTACACCTGTAATTCCAAGGATAGCAAAATACACACGTATCATTTTCACGCCATAATTAATCAGTCCTGCATCGTTGGTAAAGAGACTAATAAATATTTTAGGAAAGAACAAGATAATCCCCCACAAAAGGCATGCATAAATTACACTTGTTCCAAATAATAATTTAAAATTCGCTGATACTCTTTTCCAATTCCCTGCACCATAATTATAGCTGGTAATCGGCTGTGCTCCCTGTGAAAATCCCTGAAGTGGCAATGTTACAATCTGCATCACTGTAGAAAAAATCGCCATACTTCCTACTGCCAAATCCCCACCATATTGCAAAAGCGAACGATTAAAAGCAATGGACACAAAACTTTCTGTTATAACCATCATGCAAGGGGATAATCCCAACGCCATGCAAGAACAAAGTCGTTTCAAATCAATTCGGATATACTGTAATCTGAGTTTTACAGCCTGGTTTTTCCTGGTTAGGAAAACTACTGCAATGATAACAGAAACAATCTGGGTGAGTACTGAAGCAAGAGCTGCCCCCTTTACTCCTAGATTCAGTGTAAAAATAAAGATTGGATCAAGTATAATATTAAATCCTGCCCCTGAAAGGACCGCTATCATGGTAACCGTTGTAAACCCCTGTGCCGTAATAAATGCGGTCAGTCCTATCGTGAGTTCCACAAAAATGGTACCTATCATATATACCTTCAAATACTCCATTGCATATGGCAAGCTATTAGCACTTGCCCCAAAAAACAGCAGAATTTCCTTTGAGAAAAATAAGACAATAACAGTCAGTAGAATACTTACGGCAATAAGACCAAAAGTGCATACTCCTAATATTTTTTCCGCTTCTTCTTTATCATTTCTCCCCAGTGCCATTGATGCTCTCGGAGCGCCGCCAACTCCCATCAGTTGACCGAATGCTGATACAATCAAAGTCACCGGCATACATATTCCTATTCCTGTTAATGCAATACTGCCGATTCCAGAAATATGTCCTATAAAAATACGATCGACCATATTGTAGACCAGCACGATTAATTGGGAAATAACAGATGGAATTACCATACGAACAAACAGTTTCGATATTTTTTCAGTTCCCATTTTATTCGACATAAACAATCTCACCATCTTCTGGAACTATCAATTGTTCTGAAAATCCTTTTTCTTCTGCAAAGGCTCTCAACTCTACTCTAGAAAGATTCCAATGATTCTCAGCTTCCATATGTGTTGCTATGATTTTTGCATGTGGTGCTGCTTGATGCACGAAAAGGACATCTTCTGTTCCCATAATAAGCTGCTCTCCATGTACATTATTAGCCCCTGCATTTACGATGATTACATCTGGTCGATGAATTTTTATTGCATCCTCTACGTCTTTGTTGTATATCGTATCACCGGCCAGATATACTGTTTTTTCATATTCTGATTTGAACACAACACCGCACACGGTTCCTAAATGTTCTAAAAACTTTTCATTTACATATCCATGCACCCCGCCTGTTTTTTGTAGGCTAATTCCTACAAAATTCGTCATAGAAGTCAGCACCCGCACATCCGTAAATCCGTCTTCCTTCATTTTTTTCTTCTCTGTCTCATTCTGTACAAACAAAGGTACATCTTTTTCCAATGCCTCTTTTGCTTCCTCATCAAAGTGATCACGGTGAAGATGGGTAACAATCACTGCGTCAGGATGAATCAGTTCTTCCAACGGAACCGGTAAATCGACCAGTGGATTACATGCATTTGACCTTTTAGCATTGGGAAATGGGGGATATGTTCCTTTCTTTGCGAATATAGGGTCAATCAAAAAATTTTTCTCGGCATACGCAATTTGTAATGTTGCATTTCTGATTTGTCTAATCTCCATATTTTGGTTCTCCTCGTATAATTTAATTACATACTGTACAACTTATTGACACTCTGTTCGTAAGTTAGTATAGTATAAATTGAGGAAAAACCAAATTACAAAAAACAAAATTCAGAATAGTTTCTTACACATTATTAAAAAATGTTAGGAACTTTTCTCAAATACGAGGAGAATCAGAATGGAAAATAGAGTGCCGCGAAAAACTGACCGGAGAACAATATATACCCGCAATGTTATAAAAGACTCCCTTCTTGAGTTATTGTGTGAAAAAACTTTCGATAAATTAACAGTTTCACAATTATGCAAGCAAGCTGATCTGACGAGAACCACTTTCTATGTTCATTATAATAATTTAAATGATGTCCTGGATTCATTAATTGAAGATGCACTGGAAATCGCAACCTCAACAGATTCAAATAAGGATGCAACTTTCTTCCCCACATGCCAACGCATCGCTGACATGCCAAAATACCGTTCATTATTTATGGATGAGACATTGTCTGGGTATATCGTCAATAAAATGTTTCAATATGAAAAAAATATTCTTATGCCACAACTCATGAATGATTCTCATCTTACAAAAACGGAAGCCGAATTGCTGTTTCGTTTTTTATTAAATGGTTCTTTTTCCGTTAATAAGGCATTAGGATGGGATAAAAATGACACGTGGTATGATTTTCAGAATCTTTTACTTAAGTTCATTCGTGGCGGACTGGGCAGTATTTAATCCTGGAATGTTTCCATCAGGAAGAATGCCTGCCGGATACTTGCACCGGAACGTACAGAATTTGACTATGTGGATCATAGCAGTCAGCGGAATGAATGGTAAGAGAAAAGCAGCCAACCATATTGAGCTGACTGCTATGCAATCTGGAAAACCTTTTATTACCGAATAAAATTAGTCAGCACCTTTTCTTCTGCATCGGGCATTTCAATTCCATGCTCTTTGCCAAGTGAAATGCATTTTAATAACCATGCCATGTTATTGGCAAGGGTTCTCATTGTCTGCATTCCCTCTAAATCCTGTCTCACATCGTCTGGTGTAAATCCATGTACCTGATTCCAATACTGTGATGCAACAACTGGCATACTGTTCATCGTAAAGTATTTGTTCAACTGATCAAAGGCGGCTGATGCGCCACCTCGTCTGCAGCTAACAACGGCAGCACCAAGTTTTCCTTCAAACTTACCACTTCCTGCAAAAAAAGCTCGGTCAAGAAACGATGTAATCTGTCCGCTTGCCGCTCCATAATAAACAGGAGATCCCACAACAATCCCGTCAATTTCATCCAGTTTTGATATTAATTCGTTAACCTGATCATCAACAAAACATTTTCCATTTTTCTGACAGTTACCGCAGGCGATACAACCTGCTATTGGTTTTACTCCTAAATACATAATCTCCGTTTCAACACCATTTGCTTCAAGCGTATCTGCGACCTCTTTTAATGCGGTGTAAGTACACCCTTCTTTATGAGGACTTCCATTTATCAATAATACTTTCATCATAACCTCCTTAAAAATCTGTATAGGATGCCGTATCTTGCATTTCATCCATTAACTTTGCTGTATTTAAGGCAATTTCTCGAATGCCATTGCAACAGTCTGTTCCCATTGGTAAAGATTCTGGCGGATTGTCCATCTCTGCCACTTTGATATAGAGTTCTGCTGCTTTCTTAGGATTGCCTGCCTGCGTTCCATTCTGCCCATTATAAAAAGCCATGTTTTCATTGTAAATATCCTGATATGGAGATTGCTCTGCTATATCTGTTTTATGGGAAACTCCGAAAAATTCTGTTCGCATGAATCCAGGCTTCACATCCGTAACATGAATTCCGAATTGCTTTACTTCCATTGTCAATGTTTCAGAAAGAGCCTTTACTGCGTGTTTCGTCGCACAATATGGTCCAGATAAAGGACCAAAATTATAGGCGCCCAAACTACTAACATTGAAAATGTGACCACTCTTCTGTCTTCTCATTATTGGCATTACATTTCTGACAACATTCAGCATACCAAAAACATTGATATCAAACAGCTCTCGAACTGCTTTGTCACTCATTTCTTCTATTGTCGCAAGATGTGTGTATCCCGCATTATTAACTACGACATCCACTCTTCCAAATTTCAAAATGGTCATTTTTAATGCGTTTATTACACTTTCTTCATCTGCAAGGTTCATAAGAATTGTCAAAAACTGTTCACTCTCATTTCCAAACGCATCTTTTAATGCCTGTGTGCTTCGGCTCGTTGCAGCCACCAGATAACCTTGCTCCAGTAATTCGCTGACCAATGCATGACCTAACCCTTTGGAACATCCCGTTACAAACCATACTTTCTTATTTTCCATTTTTCTTCCTGCCTTTCCAAATTAACTGCTGCATATACTCATGACTCCATTCGTCTTCCTTGCCAGCTAAAAGTTTTCCGTAATGGTCAACTTTCCGATCCAACACTTTCATTCTCAGTTTCAGATTTTCCATTTCTTCCCGTGTCTTTTCCTGCTGCTTCACCATAATCTGATATCGCTGCGGTAATGTGGAATCACCTTGCTGATACAGCTCAATGTAATGCTTTATTTCTTTTAAAGGCAATCCAGTATCACGAAGTGAAATGCTGACGAAAAGCCACTCCAATTCCATATCATCAAAAATTCGCTGATTATATGAATCTCTTTTTGTTCCCGGTATCAATCCCTGGTCATCATAATATCTGACCGTATGAACTGAAACTCCAAGAATTTCTGCTACTTCCTTTACTGTATACATTTTCTTTGCCTCCTTAACTGTATCATACAGCATTCGAGTTACTCGAATGCAAGAAGTTTTTTAGAGCGCATGATTTTATTTTATGAAATCATGCGCTCTTGTCCTAATTGGTTTACAAATTCCAGTTATCTTTGAGGGTATTCTACCATGAAAGTCTTTGTTTTTCAACGCAAAAACGGCCAACTGCTATTTTCGTTGGCCGCCTTTTGATTCCTGTTCTTTCTATATTACACAGTGATTTCGATTCCTCCTCGGAACACTACCGTCACTGTTTTCTTATTTTCTGCTCTGCTATGGTCTACCAGTCCACCCCAAAGCTCCTCTCGTAATCCTTGCAGGCTCTTGAATGAGTTATATCTATCAAATTTCCATTAGAACTGTTTGAAAACAAAGACACTAACCTTTGCATTTTCCACAATCACTGCATCCATTGCAAATCAGTTTACTTCCGCATTGATTACAGTTCTCCCCGTAGTGGGGATCATAAAGTTGCTCATCGGGAATATCATATCCCCATTCATCATAGAGATTGAACTCCATTGGTTTACCTTGAAAGTTCATTCCTGATTTATATGCCATCTGGCTCTGTATCTGTTTTTTCGGAAGATGATATTTTTTGCCATCTTTAATGAACACAGTGCCAGTTTCAATAAAGCAAAAACTTACATTACACTTCACACATTCTTTCTGCAATGCTTTTACCCAGTCATAGTTGCAGGGGCGAGCACCGTCATAGTTTTCTCCGCCACAAATCACCTGCTCGATCTGTCCAGTAGCTAGATACTTCTCAATGCTGACTGCCCCAATAAATGGAGCACACATAATTCCTTTATGCTTAAATGGCAGATTCAAAAGTAAAGGTATTCTCTCATCCGCCCTTTGTTGATTTTCGCAAGTTACATTAAAAAAGATATTCTCCCATCCATTTTCCCAATCATATGGCAGACAGTCTTTCACACGCTGGGGTCTTTTCGTCAAAAGAAAAAATTTGACATCCTTCCGTAGCCGCATAATGTCCCAAGCATCCTCACGCCAACCATCTGCTTCTTCAAGGAAAAAATCTGAAGTCATACAAACACGTATCATTTCTCCGCTTTTGATCTTGTAATTGCCTGCACGATCTTTTTGCAAAGGATAACGAAACCCGGCTTTTGCTTTATAGATCTCGGCACCATCACGCTGGTGCATTTTGTCAAGGAAATACATATAACAGTGTTCACAGCCTTCGCTGCATTTCACACACCCATGCCAGGGATTCCATATATCATGCATAGCAGCATTCCTCCTTATCAATTAACTTTGAGAAATTGTTCTCAATTCCCATAACCCCTCCTATGCACGAATAATCCTGTTCTCTTTTCTTACCTTTGGTGTCGGATGTGCATCTTGCGGCCGAGCATATCCCAAAAGTAACTGTGCTACCGCATAATAATCAGTTCGCACATTCCATTTATGAAGTATTTCCTGTCCATATTGATCAGCAAAGGCATTGTAACCTTCACCCAGATAGCAAGATCCAATTCCCAGTGAATCTGCGGCAAGCATCATATTTTCAGCGGCAGCCGCACAATCCTCTTTTGCAAATAGAAAGTCTTTTGGTACAAAAATTGTAATGACTGTTGGTGCATCGTAAAATGCGTTTGTGATGCTTGCATCATCAGCGATACTTGGCTGTTCCTTTGAAATGTAATTCCCTGCGGTTGCCATTCTATAATGAGAATTCGCCCGTTTGATACGTCCCAGTTTTTCATTTACTTCCTTATTCTGGCTGACTGCAAATATGACTCCCTGTCGTCCTCCGGCGCTTGGTGCATATAGCCCCGCTTCCAAAATCTGCTGCAATTGATTTTCTTCTAACTGCCGATCTTCAAAACGACGAATGGAACGTCGGTGCATGATGCAGTTTAGGACTTCATTCTCTGCCATATCATTTTACCTCATTTTCTCTATAATTGTTTATCTCTATCCTTTGATTTCATGAACGCTTTTCGTTCAATGTAATTATTGTATTAAATAAAGTAATGTAAGTAAAGTACGCATATTTTTATTACTGTAAACGGCAAGTACTTTCCGACAAAAAATGGAAATTATTTTCCAGCAGTTTCTGGCAAATAAAGTCCAGCACTTTTTGGTATAGCACCCACGGAATAATCCGCGGGATTTTTTATTGAAATGGCAATTCTTTGTCTGGTGAAAGTGCTACTTGATATAAGATGGCACTATCTGGCTGCTGAACTGGTTCAT
>JAQVHQ010000036.1 GCA_028696165.1 Lachnospiraceae bacterium
ATATGGGCTTGATATGAGTACACAAAAGATGTATATTAATTCCACAAGTCATTGCCTGATATTTTATCAGTGCATCGTGGGTGAACTCTACACTATTATTTCCGAAGGTAAATTTACGCAATCTATCAATCTTCTAAATATTGACAACATTCCCCTAATGTGAGACACTTATTTCATTAATTAATATAGGATATTAGATAATACGATAATTGGAGGTTACAAAATGTTCTGCGAAAACTGTGGTGAATGGCTAAAAGAGGGAACCACTACCTGTCCCAAATGTGGAACAAAAAGTTCCTATGGCTCAACAAGCGACGGAGACACAATTCCTGTATATGAATATCATACTAAAAAGGATATTCATACCAGATACGATGATTCCTACTCGGCTAAGAAAAAGCTTTCCAAATTGTATGCTTTAGCCGGCATGGTCGTTACTCTGTTAATTCTAGCCATAGGTTTTACCGGTTATTATTTTATAAAAAACGGTGGTTTAAGTTCCAAATCCGGTGTTATCGATCCAGATGATGACAGTAAAGGCACCTATAATGGTCATACTTATGAACGTGTCGACAGAGGAAATTATACATGGTCAGAAGCTTATGACTTATGTATAAAAAACGGTGGCCACATTGTGACTATCGAATCTCAGGAAGAAATGGATTTTATAATAAAACTAACACACAGCGGTTCAGATCAAAAAGTATTTTATTGGCTTGGCGGTCTGTGCGATTCAACTGAAGATCCTTATGATTTCCGCTGGATTACTCATGAAGTCTTCGATTATACAAACTGGGCGCCAGATCAGCCTCAGCCATCTGATACTTATGCTGATGGAGATGCTGTATTTATGGCTATGTCTCATGACGGATATTATGGAGAAGAAGGAACCTGGATGACTTTTGCCAATGATCCTACAACTACCAGAGGATTTGTATGCGAGTGGGATTTCGTAGACAAAAACAAATAACAAAATCGAATAAAGCAAAAACGGTTATCTCGAGGATAACCGTTTTTATTTTTAATCTACTAATCAACTAAGTTCCAGCTTGCTTATTCTGCATATACCCCAATTTCTGAGATACATGTATCCGGCCATTTATTGCCTTTATATACACTGTCTATCTGAACAGATAAAAACTCTGAATGAATAGGCGTACCTAATTCCACCATAAACTCCTTCTGCACATTCTCAAATGTCACTTGATATGAAGCATCATCAAATGATAAAGTTAATGTTTTGGGACGATTATTATCCTGAAAATAATCCTTACTTTTCCAATTACCCAGTTTAAAAGTAAGATATTTCATATCATGTGCTTTGCTGAAGCGAAAGGTAACCTGCTCGCCAACTCCGTCGCCATCGACACCTTCTTCCCAATTTGTCACTTCATTTCCATCCATTAAAACCATAACACTATTGTCTACTCCATCCTGCTTGATGGTAGACGTAGCAGAAGCATCCACAGGTGACAGCTTTGTGGTCTCACTTAATAATACACGATTATATTCTATCACTCCGGCTGCCGGTTTTCCTCCATTGCCATCATCTATGGTACCATCGATAGTTACTGAATCAACTGCATCACTTGTTAAACTGTCATTCGTCAGTTCTTCATTCGTCAGTTCTTCATCCGTTACGCTGCTTTCTGCATCATTTTCTTCAAGTGCTTCATATTGTTTTTCACCAGGGTTAACTAACAAAACGATTCCCCAGATGATGACCCCTGCCAATATGGCTATCACTACACCAAGTATGGTATACATTACAACACTGCTTTTATCCGACGATTCTTGATAAGTTCTCTCAGAAACCGGAGTTCTTTCTTCCCGGAGGCGATACTCTGGTATCTCTCTCTTCATCTCCGAATTCTTCTTATTTTTCAAAGAAGACTGATATGGCGGTGCACCAGTTTCTTGAACCGGCATACCACATTTATCACATCTCACAGAATTATCATCTAATGGTGCTCCACAATTTCCACAAAACATATTCTTCTGCCCCCTTTCCTCTTCCTATGTATCTAAAACCTGTTCGTCATATGCTTTCTGCTTTTTAAGTAGAAAATCCATACAATGCAAGACGCTAAAGCAAAGAAAACACTTATGAACGGAAAGATGCTTGCCGCGAGCATATTGCCTTGCTGAAAGAATTCCAAATCAACCTTTTGCAATAATTCATTGACCTTCTGAACCTCCATATAGATAAACCCTGCCCAGAATACATAACATAAAGATGAAAAGAATCCACATATTCTAGTGTTGCACAAATGAAGGATTATGGTAATTATTACGCTCAGTAAAGTGACAGCCAGTGCAGCATAATAAACGGTTCTTAATGTTCCCATATAGTCTATTGCTGTAGTTAAATTCTTCTCAACCTCATCAAATTTCTGATTCACTTTAGATTCCTGCGAGTCCCCGGTAAAAAGTCCTACAATGTCTGAGGTCTTGGAAGTCAAAGTAAGCATTCCATATCCCAATTTGGCAGAACACTCAAATGCAGTTGGAATTTCCCACAGCATCATCTTCCCATCTGACAATACTTCCACATCCTGATTTAAAGCGTCCTCATATTCGGAAAGATTTAAATCATATCCTGATATAAGAGAAGACAGCTGCTCATCAACATTTCCTACTACATCTATCGTATCTTGTACTTTATCGAATATAGTGGTCATATCGCTTTGATAAGTGTCTGTGATACTTATCATAGGACACAGCATTGGCAGCACTGAACACAACAATAAAATTACAGCTATGATTTTTAAATAAGTTTTTGGTTTTTTCATAATATATTCATCCTCTCTGCTATCTGGCATCTTTATCTACTCTCTCCAGCATCAGAATACTTAATATCACATACACTACAGAAAAGGCAGCCAGACGCAGCCAGATCAACAGCATATTCATAACCGTAGAATCATATTCTTCTACCGGTCCATTCGTCAGCATAGGTGCACTCATATCATTAATATGTGCGATAGCACACACAGCATCCTGTCCCCATCTGCTGACAGTCAAAGTAGAAATCATCTTGGCCACTCCATCCAACTCAAAAATAACACCAGCCATAACTAATTGAATAATCAAAATAAATGGCATAATTGTCATCGCTGTGTTTTCATTTTTAACAATACTGGATATTAAAATCGCCAGCATATCTGAACTGAAAACCACTAAAAATAAAGAAATATACATTTCCAGAACCGGAAAGAGGATAATACCATCTGTCGGAAAGGAATCCAGATTTTTTAAAAAGACAATAAGCATTACTATAAAAGATTCCACTACACAAATCATAAATTCATAAATCACATGCGCCACAATGTAAGAACTGATATGTAACCCGGTCCTATGCTCTCTCTTGATTATCGAGCGTTCTTTACAAATCGACTGAATAGAGTTAAATAACCCGATCCAGATGCATGCACATATAATTGCAAAACTGCCGTTTCTCGTTGCGCCATACTGTTCAAACATATCCCCACTGGTTACCATGGATATGATAATCATGATGATAATTGTTGAAATAAAACTCTTCCACTGCCTGTCATTGAGAAATACCCGAAAGCATTTCCCCACATAGATTTTAACCTGACCTATTCTTCCAATTCTTCCCCCACTCATTTTTTTACCCTCTTCGCAGAAAATTTTTCAATATAATAATCAGCTTTTCCTTCTCCGCCTTCGTCTGAGCGGTTTATCTTCTTTACTATTCCCTCAAACTTATCTGTTTCAAAAAATTCGCAAGCCGCTTTCGGATTTCCATAGTAAGCTAAATGACCACAATTATCACGGGAATCCTTCGCTAAGACAATAACCTTATCAAATAATTCAAAGGCACGATCCGGACTATGGGAAATTACCATTACAATTTTCCCCTCATCAGCGATATTTCTCAAATTCTCCATCAATTCTCTTGCCATGATTCCATCAAGACCTGAATCCGGCTCATCCAAAAAGAACAGAGATGGATTTCCAATATACTCTACCGCAATACTCAATCGTTTCTTTTGACCACCGCTGAGTTTGCTTACTAAAGAATCACGTTCCCGCTGCAATCCCAACACTTTCAAGGTTTCATCGACTTTACTATTATAAAATGATTCTCCCTTGCCCCGCTCCAATCGCATCTTAGCAGCATTTTTAAGGGTATGGTATACGGTATCCTTGTCGCGAATCAAATCCTGCTGGGGCACATATCCTATCTGATATTTCATTTTTTTATATTCCTGATAAATATTTGTGTCACCATACATTATGGTTCCTTCTGCTGGTTCATATCCCATGACAGCATTCATCAGAGTTGTCTTTCCTGCACCTGACCCGCCTAATATCAATACCATATTTCCTACCGGAATATCCAGATTGATGTCCTTTAAAAGCGTCTGCTTTTTAAATCGTTTCCATACATTACGTTCAACAATTGATATGGATAATTGCGGCCCCTTAGAGACCCTGCGCTCAGATGATTCTCTGTCACCGGAACTGACATCTGTCTGATATAGCAGCCTGTCTCCCAGAAAGATGAAGAAATATCTTGAAATACGAACTACATCCATAAACTGAAGATACACAGGTGAATGAATAGCTTTATTATTCAACCGCATTCCATTTTTACTGTCATGGTCAATAACGGCCCAACCCTTGGATGCCAGAAAAAAGGACGCATGCTTCCGCGATACAGCCTTATCCTGTAATTGAATGGATTCGTTTCTTCCCACGATGAGTTCCGCCTGCTCTTTTGTCAGCGGCATAGATGTCCATTGCAGCTCCTTTTGCTCTTCCTGTGTAAATATAAGAATCACATCCAGCTTATGGTCTTCATCCTCTTTCCCATGAATATAGAGAACATCTCCATCTTTCAGATAACACAGCACACCGGATTTTAACAGATGTCCATTGTAATAAGTCCCATTGGTACTATGGTTATCACAATAGACAAAACCGGAAGGTGTACGCATGACATAACCATGATTTCTTGAGACAACTTTAGAATCAATGGAAATATCCGGTTTATCGGTTTTGCTTTCTCTTCCAATCGTTTTCTTCCCCATTACCGTGTACTTGTGCATTGTTCCTGCTGAATCTACTACAATAAACTGTGGTATTCCCTTTTTCATCTCAAAAAAGCTGGTTTTTTCATCCATCATTCTGCTATCTCCTGTTTTATCTCACAATACACAACTGTAATATTATCCCGCCCGCCATTTTTTAAAGCCTGCTCTAACAAATACTCTGTTTTTCCGGTAACACTTAACCCACTGGACAGAATGGATACAATTTCATGTTCGGAAACCATATCCGTCAGGCCATCGCTGCAAATAAGGAATTTATCTCCTGCTGCTAAAGTTCCTTTTGCAATATAGGGTTCCAGTGTTAATTCTTCTTTTGGAATTCCTATGCACTGTGTCAATGCCGGTTTCTTTCTGCACTTCTGCTGCAGTGTCATCATATCAGCATTAGTGTGATAGACACTTATGGTTTCCCAGAATTGTCCATGCATCCGAAAAGCAGGGCTATCCCCCAGATTGCAAATATACACCTGATCTTTTATGAAACATAAGATGACACAGGTATTACCCATTCTTGAAATACATTCTTTCCTTGTCTGTTCACATACACACCGGTTCATTTCTTCAATTGCCTTTTTCAGGAAATCGCCGGGGTTCACCTCATGTGATTTTGACTGTTCTACAAGTTCTGCCAATACATTAGCAGAAATATAGGATGCAAGTTCCCCCTTCAACTCACCGCCAATCCCGTCAAACACGGCAAATACTTTCATATTTTCCGAACTACCTTCCCAACTCCAGGGATACTCTATATTCCCATTATCAGCAGGCAGATACTTTCCATTAAAATACAGGTTATCCTCATTATTCCCCCGGATTTTCCCCATATGACATGTACAGGCTGAGACAATACCATAATTCATATTTCTTATATTCCTCCCCGATTTTCCAGCCGCATTACCAGCCCTTACTGAATTTCAATTTGGAACCCTGCACTGTGCCTGGTTTATTCATTAACCGTAAACAATCCTCCAGGTCAGCTTTCATTTCCCGCGCATTTTGATAACGGTTATATGATTCATATTCGCAAGCATGCAAAATGACATACTCTAATTTCGTTCCTCTAATCTCCTGCAGCGTCTCTAACCGCTCTCCACTTAGCCTTCTCTGGACAGCAATTTTGGCATCATTTGGTTTTAGTGATGTAGGCATCTTCGGCATAAATGGGAATCTTCCCTTATTAATTAACCGATATAATAATATTCCCAGCGAGTACATATCTACGGTATGATTATAGTGAGCCCCCTGATATACCTCCGGAGCGATATACATCTCCGTCCCTTTTTGCGTATGCATAAAACTATTAAGCGCCATTCGCTTGGCAATTCCAAAATCTCCCAGTTTAAAAGAACCGTCCTCATCCACGAATATGTTATCGGTCTTAATATCTCTATGTACCACATTAAGATTCTCACAGTACTCTAAAGCAGAACATATGTCTATGCCCAAATGAATGATTTCCGGAATTGAGAGAGTTTTTTTCTTCTCAATATACTTACTCAGACTTTCCAATAATTCCATACGTATATAAACACAGCCGCCAATTCCATTTTCTGTTCTTTCTAATTTATAGTCTTCAATGAATACTACGTGTTGGGATTCCCGAAGGGCAAGCATAATACGGATTTCATTGGTGATTGTACGCATAATCTCATTGTAATATTCTTCAATGGCCTCTGCATCCATTCCCGAATTTTTTAATTCTATAAGTTCAAATTCATCTTGCGGAAATGAGATTATCTTTACTGCTTTGTAACAATCATATTCCACATCTGTTTTTTTCACTTTATATACTTTACCAAATGCACCTTGCCCAATTAAGTTTTCTATCTTCCAATTGTTCCAAACATCCAGCCTCGTATCCATCTCTCACCCACCACACTTTGCATTTCTTTATCTATCACTTATTATTATCTGAAACCACACACTTCGCATACTCTGGATTCATATGCATTTTCAGCATTGCAGACAGGACATACCCAACCTTTATTACCTGCTTTGGCTCTCATTAAGACATACAGTTCCATGTCATACTCGCTTTCCAGAGTGACTTTTTCTTCTGTCATTTCCTTTTCTTTAAGCCGCGTTTTATCTATAGTAATAATTAATTTACTGTCTGGCGCTTCTGATTCTGAAGTTTTAAGATCTGATGATTTCAAGTCTGCATATTCCGAGTCTGAAGTTTTCAAATCCTCCGCTTCCGATTCTATAGTTTTCGAATCTCTGGAGACAGTTTTTTTAATATCCGTAAATTCAGTTCTTGATATATCGCCTATGCCTGCATCTTTACTTTCTTTAGCTACCTCGCTGCGCAGTTCTTTGATTGTCCTTAGCAGATAAATCAGTACACCTATCAAACCAATTGTACCCAAAAGGATTATTAATAATGTCGAATCCATCTTCCATTACCTTCTTAGATTGTATTTGATATTGCATCAATAATCTGTCCATAATCTACTTCTTCAAGTCCTTTTCCTGCCTTGGATGGAAAATGAATTACATTATCCCAATTATCTGTAATATCTCCCCAATAACGTTCTTCCGGAGCAAAAAGCAAAAGTCTTTTCGCAGATTGATTCATCACTCCCGGATTCTGACGATCTCCCCACCATTCTGTGAGTTCCTGGAAATTTGCAGCCATATTCTTAGGATAATTTTCTTCTGAACGGCCGTATCCCAGTGGATGTGTAGAAGCATCTGTCCATACAACAATTACCTGTCTCTTTTTCATACCATCCGGATTCCACTTAGATTTCATAGCATAGGCTAAGGCCTCAAGTCCATCCTCCGGCTCATCACCGCCGCCATCAGCAGTCAAACTATTCACACAGCATTCAAAATCCGGATTTTGCGACGGCAGATCAAAGAAATCTGTCACTAACATAGCTTCCTCACCATCTGCAATATAATCACGAAATGCAATTACTTTTATTCTAAGCTGGCTGATATTTTTATTTTTTTCAGCCATAACTCTTACCACATCGTTATAAAAATTCAATGCATTCTTTTTTACTGTTCCAAGAATTGGATACATACTTCCTGTTGTGTCAATACAAAACACCATATCCACACTGTATGTTATATTATAATCATTTGCTCCCATTTTTCTTTCCTCCTTCGTGTTTTTACAAATCACTTGCTACGCTAAAATATTTATTTATTTTCTTTTCCGTTGTTTTTGCAGGCTCGCCGTCTGCATGCAACAGTTCAAAAACCTGCGACATATTAAGTCTGTCTTCAACATTTAAAACCAGCATTTTGCTTATGGCTATATGCATTATCGAGGAACTCATCTTGCTTGATAAAACAAGGCTTTTGCCATCTAACACACAGCCAAAGGGGTAATCATAGAGACTTTTATCATAAAATGGTAATTCTCCCGTCATGATCTGGTGAAATACCAGCCCCATGGCAAAGACGTCTGTTTTAGTTGTTAATTTTCCCTCTTCTGTCCGGATAAAGTCAAAGGTCTCGGGTGCCATATAAAGCAAATCCGCAGATAATTCCTCCGGATCGCTGATGTCTTCTGCTTCCCAAAAGCAAGTATCAAAATCAATAATTTTTGCACTGATACTTCCTGAACTTGTTCTATAGAATAAAATATTGTTGATTTTTATATCTCCATGTACAATCTTCATCTCATGAAGGCCTCTAAGACTGTGAGCGAGAATCATGCACAATCGGAATTTGTCCTTTTCCGGCATTTTCTGCACCTCGTCCAGACTGATGGCATTGATGTTCTCCATGGCTATATAATATTTACTTTTGTAACGGAAAAATTCTTCAATCCTCAATAGATTCCCATCGGAACACTTATTAATACAGTTATACAACAATAATTTTTTTTCTTCATAGGCCTTGCATATTTTTCTTTTATTCGTTAAAGCTTTTGAACCTATCTCAGCATTATTACTTGGATATATAGGGCTTAAAAATTCTTTGATAAAATAATCATGTCCATCTCTTTGACCTATTCCCCATCTTGAAAACCCTGCATTTTCACTGGTCAAGGGTTTTTCCAACGTATAATTCCCGATTCTTAAGCTCATGTTTCCCCTCCTATGTATTTCTCATAAGTTTTCCTGTAGGTGTCCCATAATTCATCTTTTTGCTCATCTTCTGCGTTCTTCAGCGGAATCATATATTTTTCCGTCATCTCTTCATAACGTTTCTTATAATATGCTTTTATGTCTGAAAAACCGGAAAAATTCAATAGTACAGCACAAAAGGTATAGTCATCCCCTGTAAACTCTTTAAAAACAGATTTTAAGTTATCCTTCCATTCAAGCATATTTTCCGCAGCCATCAGAGAATCCAGGATACAAAACTCAAAGTCCATAGGTGATGGTAAATAACCAAAACACCCGTCAGTAGCAGTTATGACCATAGCCGGATTCGAAAGCATTACCACCTTTTCATGTAAGACATAAGGCTTACTTGCAGAAACCACGTTAGTCAATACTCCATCATTTTTTATATTGCTCATGGCATTTTCGCCGTCTACGTCATCCTTTGTTATCTGATACAAACCTGTCTTTCCCAACATATATCCTCTGGAATCCCCACTCCACAGGAAGTTAAGTGCAATCTTATTTTTAACAGGCTTAATCACACACATAGACACCGTGGTTGGGAATTCTTTCTGCATACCGCCCTTAAGTACACTCTTCTTTTGCACACCGCTGCTGTATAGCTGCAATTGTTTATCAATTACAGCCTTTATCTGCTCACTATAGTGGCTGTTTCCCTTGGGCAGATGATCATAAAATTGCTGAAACCAATTATAAACACCCTCTGCCACAGCTCGTGAGGCAATATATGCCCCGGTCCGGCTCTCATACTCCTGGTATCTTCGTGCCCCAATTCCACCGCATCCATCAAAAACGCCTACAACTCCAGCCTTTTCATTGAGTGATAACAGATAACTGTCTTCTCCTTTATCAGGAATTTTTTCTTCAAAAGCCAGAATTTTCTGGGCAATCATTCCTAGGAAATTGCTTTGTCTCATATTCTGCTCCATTCCTTTTTATATCATTTACACATTTTATGCTTAATTTTCTTCTGCTAATGTCTCCCGGGCTCTCTCACTCTTGTCCACCGCTATGCCATTACTCTCTTGTACTGATTCACTTTCTAAACCATCTGCATACTCATCTCTTGCCTGTTCTTCCACTGCTGGTTCTTCCACTGCTTCCCCATCTTCGAGAGTTTCCTCTCCAGCTGTCTCTTCACTCTGAGCTGCTTTAAGTGATTCTACATAATTGTTAATGTTTGTTACCAAATCATAAATCTGCGATGGCAGTGATGGATCTGCTTCCTGGAGTTTGCTTTCCAATACTTCCTGCTGTTCGTAGATTTTCTGTATAGCTGCCTTGTTCTGCTGTATGCCGATACCAAGCACTATGCCTTCTACTAATAAAACACCTATGAGGACAAGACCCACAATACCTAAAACAGGTATGCGTTTCTTAATTTTTGTCTTCTTTTTTTCTTTTTCTTCTGAAACAGGGACTTCCTCTTCCTGAATTACTTCTGGGCTTTCCGGACTAAACGGTATTTGTTCTGTCTCCTCTGCCTGTACATTTGGATGAATAGACAGTTTTCCATATTCTGTTAATTTGTCCATTTTTTCTCCGCAATTTGGACAATGGACTTCCCCTGGTTCAAGTGATTTACCACAACGTACACAAAACATCCCCTACCTCCTGTATATCATATATTCTTTACATATCGTCTTCACTTGGTTTTTTGAAATACATTCTTTTTGCAACAATATTTTCTGCTGTCTTAGATGTATCCGGTATTATATTATTTTTTAGTGGACCGGCAATCGGCTTCTCTTCTTCATCTGCCGGTTTCACACCGGTCACTGTATATACAGGATCTGCTCCCTTGTTCATCGGTTCCAGCTCTGACATCGCATATGAATGAGCTTCTTCCTGGTATACCGGTTTCACCTCTGGTGCCGCATATAGTGGATTTTCTTCCTCATATGCCGGCTTTACCTCTGGCACCACATATTCTGGTTTTTCACCATAAACTGTCACAGTCCGCTCATCATAAAACATTTCCTTATTATCAACTGCATAGGCTGGTGCTTCTCCATAAGCTATTTCCTCATAGGGATTTGCGACATAAGGCGTCTCCGAAGCACTTTCCGCCATATTCTTCACGGGTTCTCCGCAATTCATGCAAAATCTATCATCCGGCTCCAGCTTTGTACCACATTTTTCACAAAACATATCTTTACCTCCTAATAATTTTATCTGCTATAAATCTCCTGCTTTCCTTATCAGTCCCTTTGCTAAAGCTTCTCGCCGTAATTGTTCAGTTACATGATTTTTTCTTCTCAACACGGCAAAAATACAAATGATCATAGATAACGGCATGATAACAGGACATATTCCACAAGTAACATCTCCATCAAAATATTTATCCGATAAAAAGACTGCTGTAATTACAAGAATAGATGGTAATCCCGTTCCCACAAGTCCTACTATCGTGAGTATAAACTGCCAGGTATTAGGTCTCTGCTGCCTAAGAGTAAATAATCCAATCACTGCACATAACAATGCTAAAATTGCTGCAACTGTAAGAAGCATAACTGTAAGCTCGCCAATATCCCACCATACCGGACCATTATAGTGGTATAGCACACGATGCACAAAATCATCGCTGCTGATAAAATCTGTGATTGAATAATAATACATCTTACTATCCACATCTCTATAATTAATAATAGGTAAAAATAATGAAATTAAACTTACCGCCAGAAACACTATAGCCACATAAAACCAGGTTGTTTTTTCCTTTTTCATCCGCTTCTTATCTCCTTATGCATTCACCGTGCCTATATTAAAATTATTATACACTTAAATATAGCATGCCATTTTTTATGCGTCCATATATCATGCAGAAACGGTCAGTAAATTGTATATTTTAGCATCTAAAGCAGTAAAAATTATCAGAAACAAAAAAGGGGGCTTACATTTTCACTAATTCCTGATAAATGCTATCTTCTAAATCAAAAACCTGCTGCATCCCATTTGCATCGATTATGATGTACTGCATATCGGGTGACTTAATAATCAATATTTTATTAGTTACTATGCTGTTTAATCCTTTCGAATCCGTCAGCGTCATCCCCTTCTCATCTTCAATTTCTATTCTCAGTTCCTCATTATCTATCTTTTTTAATTTTTCTTCATCAATTTGACTATTTAGCATCAAATCACCGTTGGTAACAAGATCCCGGATACTGTTAAGTATTTGAACTTTTTGTTCCTGTGTTACATCTTTCTTGTGACCTGAATAAATCATAAAAGAATCACTCTCCTGCTTCGTAATATTCCATATGAGAATTATTGCGCAGCACACACATGCACACAATAGAATTATTTTTTTCAACAATTATCCCCTTCCCCTTTATACACAAATACAGGGTATACACCCTGTATTTGCAAAGTTCATTAACTTAGTCTCACATTATCAATTACAGCTGCCGTGTCATATATGGAATCACCCACATCATATACAACAAACTGAATGGTTATTGATTTGCCTCGATATGCAGAAATATCTGCCGATATTTCCTTCCATTCTGTATGATATATAGTATTGTCACCGCCTTCAAAATCAACTCCATCCATAGGATACCAGGTAGATGTATTTACGGTTTCAAGAGCAATCTCTTTTTCAACAGTGTTATCGCTGTTCAGTATTCTTATTGCAAACTTATCATCATATGAGCTTCCCACGTACTCTGTCGGTTCTTCTGAAACCACATCATATCCCAGACTAAGTGACGTCGTATTCTGTGGAACAGTAAATCTCTGACTCAGTACACTACCCTCAGTTCCAGCTATATACTCATCTTCTGCGGAACCAATTCCAGTTGTTAACAATGCCATTCTTTTTCCATCAGATGGTAAAAGATTACCTAATTGGCTAACCACACGAACATCTCCGGTCTTTTCCCATTTAACCGGTGTTGATGCCACTTCAAAGCTTCCGTTTAAAATTTCACTATTTATAAGAGTAGTATTCCCATCACCTCGCAAAATAGGATAAGCCGCATCTGAATGACACTTGCCTGAGGCATGCTTTTTAAACCAATCTACATCTGTCTCTCCCAATGTCTCTATACCATCATTTAGAGCATCCTGAGCCGTACTTCCGTCTAACATATCATCAACATAACGCTTCATCATATCTCTGGAATATGTAGCATATACAGAATTGTGAAATCCTACCAGTACATCCACGCCTGCATTAGTAAGTGCATTTGCCAGCTTGTAATCAACGTTGCCGCCCTGTCCCATAAAAAGGCAGGTCTCTGAGAAGATATTAACACCATCCAGTTTTTTATCCGGATATGCATTTGTAAAAAATGCAGGAAGTATCCAATAATGGTCATTTACTTTTGCAATTCTGTGCTGCTCCAAATCTGCCTCGTAAGCTTTATCCTTTTTTCCTGAAGCAGCTTCGTTCAAACACATTACAGGCTGTTCCTTTGATTTAGCTCCATAGTAAAAACCATGCATACTAAATATACATACATCATAATTATCAATTTTTTTAAGTTCATTCACTGTTACGTCTGTATCCAAAGTTGTATTTAATCCCTTATTCTCCCACTGAGATTCCATGGTGGTGTAATTAGGATATCTTGAACTATTCACTGTATCATCAAATGCATAATATATTATTGCATTTCCAACATTACTGCTCTCAGCTGCTGTGGAAATATCTCCATCTTCTTCCGAAGACTCAATAATACCAACTTCTCCACCATCAGGGTCCGTTTCTCTTCGTTCTCCTACTACAGGTTCTTCGCTCTCTGTCACTATACTTTCCGTCACTTCACTATCTGCCACTTCACTATCGTCCTGAACATTTTCTGCTGTGGAAGAGTTCTCCAACTCGTCAAAATCTTCTAACAATACTCCTCCCAATACATTACTACTGTATTCAAAGGAATAAAGGGAAGAATCTTGATTGTAACTAACCGACTCTTCGATAATTTTATCCTGATTAACCATTTCTTCAATGACACTTCCAACAGAATCAATTTTTTCATCCAATGGCATGGCTTCAAATTCCTGACTGGAAGTAACTTCATTTATTGCAGTATCAACAGTTTCCATATTTTCAATTTCTGTATCATTCAAACCATTCAAACAAGTGATTTGTATGGTATTTGACATGGAAATTTCTGAGTCTTCTGTAGTTGCCCATGCGCTAAAATTAATATCAGACATTTCAGCTGCAGAATATGAAAGCTTACAAGAATAAATGTTATCGTTTTGCAAATCATCTCCGCTGTCAGAATACTGTCCATCATCCAGCATCTCACAAAATACAGCGCCAGTATCATCGTCTACCAAAAATACAGATTCGTATTCTCTGCTTACCTGAGCATAAAAATATATATCCATTCCATCTTCTGATTCAGGAACTTCTGTCACACTGGATGTGAGGCTTACAACACTGTCTGAATTCTGCAGCACATAGAATCTCTGAATCATAGCTGCACATTCTGCCCTTCCTGCAAATCCTCTTGGATCAAGAGTGCCGTCTGATTTGCCTCCTATAATGCCAACACCAACAGCCCATTCTACAGCCTCCGTAAAATAGGAACTTACCATATCACTGTCTGAGAATTGTTCTATATTTCCATATGTCATATTAGGGTATTCTGAATACTTTGCATAACGATAAAGTATAGCGGCAATCTGCTCTCTCGTAATATTATCTGCAGGACCAAACTTCCCGTTTGAATATCCGGATATTATCTGATTATCATACGCCCATGCGACCGGACCAGCATACCAATCAGAGGCATCTACATCCGGGAAATTATTCTTATAATTAACTTCTGGTTTTCCATCCATACGGTGCAGAACACAGGCAAACTGAGCTCTGCTTAATGTGTAATACGGGCCAAACTCTTTATCGTTCATTCCTGTCATATACCCTTTTTCATACACATAATTCACTGGTTCAGTATACCATTCATCACCTTTTATATCCTGAAAAGGCAGTGCTGCCAATACAGGGGTTGTACTCATTACCAGTACCATTAAAAACACTATAAAGCTCTTCCATTTCTTCATACGCTATCATCCCTCCACGTTGTATTTGTTTCATTTGTTTCAAGTGAGCAAATCATTATTAGTCACTTTAATCTATAAGATTAATAATACATTCCATCTAAAAATTGTAATGTTTTTTATAGAAAGTATTACTGTTTTCCCCTTATTTGCGTGATAATTGCAATACTTATATTGCACTTTCATACTGCACTGTCCTAAACTGGCAACTAATAAAATTATAATCAATATAAGCTTGTTAGCGCAAGTGTGTCATACTTTGTAGTCAGACTTTTTTTAAAAATGATGGCTCCATATACAAATTAATGTATGAAGCCATCACTTGAAAATCAGTTATTTTTGTAATGTTCCACAAATCTCATAATAATGGAAGCACACTGCGCACGACTTGCATTTCCCTGAGGACTGATGTTTCCTTTATCACCTGTAATCAAACCAGCTCCTACTGCCCACCTTACAGAGTCCAGTGCAAAGGAAGATACTTTTCCTTTATCCGGGAATCCGTTCAGATTATTTGTCTCTGATACGTCATATTTTTTGTATTTTGCATAGTTTGACATCATAGCTGCTATCTGCTCTCGGGTGATATTATCCGCCGGACCAAATTTACCATTGGAATAGCCATTTAAAATTCCATTTTTGTTGGCCCACAAAACTGCTTCTGTGTAGAATTCATTATCCCTTACATCAGGAAATTTTTCTGTATACTCTACTTTGGGCGAACCTTCCATTCTATGTATGATACATGCAAACTGGGCACGAGACAGATTTTCTGCCGGTGCAAAGCGGTCACTGCCGCCCATTCCTGTCATATATCCATTTTCAAATACATATTTCACAGGTTCATAGAACCAGTCTCCCTCGAACACATCAGAGAAATTCATTTCCACCGGCGGTTTTTCCGGTTCTTTTTCATCAATCACAAATTCGATACCATTCTCTGCTGCATACTTTTGTATATTACTCTTATCCTGCCCATAAATGATAAGCTTTGGACAGTTAACAAAAGCATATTCATCAATGTCAGTAAGATCGCCCTTCACGGTCAGCTTACTGAGACTGCTGTCCAGCACGAAGGCATGGGATTTCAATGCTGTTACCGACTCCGGTAATGTCACTTCTGTAACGTTCTCACACATGTTGAACGCTACATCTTTTAAGTAAGTAAATTTTGAAAAGTCCAGTGTACCTTCCACCTCTGAGCATCTGCTGAAATTAACTTTCGTCACATGGAAAGTCTCTCCATTTTGCTTTTCCCAGGTAATTATATCCCAGGTCTGAGGTTTGTCGCCATCATATCCCAGAGTGACCATGATGTCCTTTAATGCATCGTACTCAACTTCGGCATACTCCGATAGTTCCGCTTTCAGATATTGAGGCGCTGTACCTGCATCCTCCTGATCTTCCGGGTTCATATTGGATAATAACTCATCTGCATTTGCTGTAGTCAAATAATTACCGGCACACTGCAGACTGGTTAGTACTGTGGAATTATCAGTTTTGACCGTTTCCAGTTTACAGTTACTGCAGTTTAGATATTTCAATTTTGTACATCCACTGATATCCAATGAACTGTATTGATTATCTGAGCAGTTTAGGCTAGTCAGATATTTAAGTTTGCTCACATTCAGTTCACCGCTCATTTCCATTCCGGCAATATTCAGGCCGCCAACGTGGTAAGTTTTCTCTGTCTTTTCCCAGGTAATCCCCGGCCACTGACCTGGATTGTCAGATAAATCATAAGCATCATTTACCAGTATCTTCTTTAGAACTTCCAGCTCTTCATTATCATATACAGCATCCTTTTGCATCTTCTGCGGAGCAGAATTCAAAAGACAGCCTGCTGCACTTAGATTGTCCAGTTCCGTATTCATAGCACTCAGATCGAGATAGTTATCGGTACAGTCAAGGCCAATAAAATCATATCCTGCTATATCCAGGGCAGTCAATTCGTTATTAGAACAATACAGTTCTGTTAAGGATGGACAATCTTCAAACTTAATAGATGTAAGAAGGTTATCAGAGACCTCTATATTCTGTAATTCTGTAAATCCAGACACATCCAGTTCCCCGGTCAGTCCCATACAGCTAAAATCAATTCCTTCCACATGATTAAAGTTATCCGTGCCCATTTTCCACATAATTCCAGTCCATGTGGAGCAATCATTTATATCCCATCCCAAAGCTTCCAGGTTATCTCCCTGGTTTGCAAACCGGGTCAGTGCTTCTTTCTCCTGAGAAGATACTTCGCCTGATAATGGGGCATATTGGTCAATAGATAATGAATTTACATCCAGAATCTCTTCTGTGGAACCATTTCTCCAGAAGCCATTGGATATTACAGCGGCATAGTATGTGTACATTTGGTGATTGCATTTTACATAATTTTCCATTCCTTTATCCTTCACAAAATAGCATGCTATAAACTGGAATGGTCCTTTTATCCCTTCATAATACTTCATGGCTATGTCTTCTTTTAAATCTGTTCCCCAATCTGAAGTACGCCATGCTGCTCTTCCTACGTTCTCCCTAAAAAAAGTGTAAAAAGATTTTTTAGATAATCCATCTTGCTGTAAATCTTCATAGTAATTCTGCACATCACTACATTTTGAATACAATTTTTTTACAAAGTTGTAAGTTTTTTGCAAATTGAAGCAATTATCCATAGTTTCATTCGATTTTGCCATAGAATAGCGGAATTGCCGAGAGAACACACTATCTGCATATAAAAGTTTCTGTGCCGATACAGTTCTTGTAATTCCATACTTTCCATACCCCCACGATTTCAAAGGCATCTGAGGCGCAAAATCATCTTCAAAACAGAAGTTATAGATATTCCTCAAACTGTCTTTTTCTTCAATATTAAAATTCACACCATTTGGTGTAGCATATGTATATGCATAAATGGAATTCGAATCCAGTCTGCTTCCTGCCTCTGCCTGCGTAGTGAAATCATAAGCAATCATATTGCCAACTGCTGCACCACGACTATGTCCGGTTATAAGCACCATACTATTCTGAAGATCCCAGTCTTCTGCGTATTTTTGAACATACTTCTCAATTGTCTTGGCAGCTGCATCAAAACTTGCATGTCTTCCAGATTTATTATATGACTTTCCAGTCACATCAAAGTTACTAAGCCACTCTATGCCATCTGTTCCTCTCAGAACGATGAGGATCATATCTCTTACGCCATTTGCGGTTTGTACTTTTTTATGACCTATTATATAACTGTTATTATTTTCTTCTTTATCCCCATAGCATCTCTGGAATACGTTGCGATATCCGCCATACTCAGAATTTCCTTCTATGAGAGATTTTAATCTTTTCCCTTTACTTGTGTTGTTATAAAAATATTGCTGAGAACTGTTATATGCATAATCTTCATATGCATATGCAGAATACATGGCGCACATCTGATTTAATTCTTCATTATAAATATTATTATCATAATTGAATCTATCATCAATTATCTCATAGGAAATATTAACCATTTTGTTTTCTTCAATTATGTATTCCAGCACATATGAATTTCTATAGCATTGTATCACTGTCGAGGTATCTCTAAATGTATACATACCGCACTTCCGAACACTGGCTGGAATAAGAACATGTTCAAGACTGTCACATCTATAGAAAATGTAATTGCCTAATTCTTTTAAAGAGTCGCTCAATGAAACTTTATTTAATGCTGAGCACTTATAAAATGCATGACCCTCTATTTTCTCAACTGCAGGCAATTCAATTTCTGATAATTGCGAGCATTCTGAAAATGCATAATCTCCTATCACTTTTACTGAGTTAGGGATAGTAATCTCTTTAAGATATGCACATTGAGAAAATGCATAATCTCCTATGGTTGTCACTCCGTCTTCTATAATACACTCTGTAAATGTCAGTGATTTAAATGGTGAGGGAATTTCAGTGGAATAGTCATACATAGAACCCTCTCCACTAATTCTCAATACACCTTCGGCAATACTCCATTCCAGATTATCGCCACACTTTCCGGATTCACCATCCGATAAAATGATTGTACTTCCTACTATTTTAGGAGATGTAACATCCAAATACGAACCAGCTTGTTCGTTTCCTAATTGACCGAAAGTATTGTCACCCCATGTCCAAATATTTCGTGAGCTATCCAGGGCAACACAAAAACCCTGCCCACAAACAACATTCACAATATCTTCTTTTATTTTCACAAAGCTAGTTACATTTTTCACCGTTCCGTTTCCAACTTGGCCTGCGCCATTATAACCGCAGGTCCATAATGAATTATCCTTTTTTACTGCTGCCATAAAAAAATTACCCATTGAAACAGTTTTTACATCATCCATTACTTTTGTAGGATCTAAGACATAACCAGTTCCCAATCCTGGCAAATTAGCATAGTAGCTATCACCCCAAACCCACAAACTTCCATCTGCTTTTATAGCTGCACTCGTATACGCTCCACAAGTAAGCATACTCACGTCATCCATGACTTTGACTGGGTATAGAGACTCCTCCTCTCTCTCTCCAGCACCTATATAATTCTTATCTCCCCAAGACCATACAGTTCCGTCTGATTTAAGTGCCGAAGTCATATAGCCACCACAGGCGACACTTGCAACATCATCCATAATTTTAACGGGTACTAAACTGCTCTCTTTGTTCCCTGTTCCCAATTCCCCCCAGCTATTATCCCCCCACATCCACAAGCTGCCATCTGATTTTATTGCAGCGCTTTGATTTCCACTAGTACTCATACTGACAACATCATCCATTACCTTTACAGGAGTAGAAGTATTCTCTGTTGTTCCAATTCCTAACTGCCCCAGATTATTCTGCCCAGTTGCCCAAAGACTGCCATCCTTTCTTAGAATTAAAGAAACCCAGCCGCCATATTCAACGCTCTCAACTCCTGTCATAATCTGATAAAATGTCCACCTAGCATAAGGCGGATAATGCGAAATATCTGCACCGTCTCCCAATTCTCCACTTTTATTGTATCCACATACCCATAAACTTCCATCGTTTTTTATGACTCCCGCGTGACTGCCGCCTGCCGCCAAGGAATATTTCGGATACATATCAACAGAACCACTCTTACTACCAACCTGCGCATCTGTAACCACATCCTCTGCGTCTGCTGTCGCGGTTTCTTCTGTCGGTGTCATCTCGTCTTCCCCTGCTTCTGAAGTTTCTTTCTCATCCTCGTCGTTAACCGGACCGCTTTCGTCAGCCGGAGATGAAGTTTCCTCTTCCGTCACTTTGTCTTCATCTGCTGGAACTTCGTCCTCCTGCTTGCTTTCTTCCTGTGCAGGATTCTCTGTATCTCCCTGCACACTGCCGGTTCCTGCGGATTCATCTGCGGATTCTACTGTTGCTTCACTTGAAAAGCTGCTCAAATCTCCCTCCGCTGCCAACACAGTCATTCCGTTCATTGTAAATACCATACATAAAATCAGTAGTCCACTCAACCATCTCTTGCCCATATGTTTCCCCCTCACGACAATTTGTTTTTTGACATTCTTCTTTGATTTTAATTGAAGTTCACAAAATTTTCATACTTTAAATTTTAACATAAATATTCCCCGGGCGTCCATATACAGTGTAGAAATGACAAACTAAACTACGTTTTAGGCAACTTAACAACTAAAAAAAGGGTTCTGCCCTATCAACCTAGGCAAAACCCTTCTTATCAATTAGTAATCAAATACATCACCGATTCTGGTATAAGTTCCGTTATATTTACTATTGCTCGCGGATACAACAACCATGGTGATACTACTTCCATTCTTAGTAAGTTTTAATGTATACTGAATCCCACCACTCGTTACAGCATAAGTATTCACACGATCTGTTTTTATCATAGTTCCACTAAATTCTTGTCGATTTCCAACAACACCAACATCATGCCATGTGAATTTTTTGTCTGAATAATCCTGATC
Organism: Lachnospiraceae bacterium; assembly: GCA_028696165.1. Taxonomy (GTDB): domain Bacteria; phylum Bacillota; class Clostridia; order Lachnospirales; family Lachnospiraceae; genus JAQVHQ01. The sequence goes on from JAQVHQ010000036.1 coordinate 21,127, forward strand.
TGTATAACCATACAGCTGTAGTCTTGCCCCGTTACTATTATTCTGATACCACCCGTCTGACGGGATATGATACATCCGTGAAAGCACGGTTGCGCACTCTGCTCTTTTTAAGGAACCTAAAGGATTAATATTACCTTGACTGTCTCCCTTTATATACCCTTTTCCTATTCCGCGTCTCACTGCATCCCAGGCAAAATAGCTGATAGCCCAGGCATCCGGATAGTAACTTAAATCTGCTGCATATCCTACATCTTCTCCAATATAAGAGTTATATCGATACAACATTACCATAAATTGCTCTCTGGTCAACGGATCATTTGTTCCAAACCATCCATTATCATACCCTTTAATAATTCCTGTTTTATTTGCCCAGTTTATGGCCTGTGAATACCATACATTGGAACTGGTGTCAGGGAATGAACAGGAAGCGCTCGTACTGGGTGAGCCCTGCATACGGTATAAAATAACTGCCATCTCAGCTCTGGTAACTATCTGGTAGGGGTCAAAGTACCCGTTAGATTTACCTGTCATAACTCCCAAGTCGTATACATCTTTTACCGTATAGTAAAACCAGTCTGAAGGACTTACATCTGGAAATGGAACAGATCCCTGCATCGTCTCTATTGATTCTGCAGCCTGCGATGGATCTTCATTAATTGTTTCTTCTGTTTGCACCTGTTCGTTATTAACATCACCCTCCGCTGTAACCGTACTAACCGTACCAAATAGCAGCGACACACATAAAAAAGTTGCCAATAATTGTTTTTTCATTTTCTTCCCTCCATTGTAACTTTGTCAGGTTTCTCTAAAGCTTTCAGCCACTTACATCATGCACCGAACTTTTTAATAAACCTTTCTATAATAGATGCACACTGTGCACGGCTTGCTAATCCCTGGGGATTTAGTCTTCCGTTGTCACCGCTGATTAAGCCTGCACCTACTGCCCATTTCATTGCAGTCTGTGCGAAAGAACTTACATTTCCTCTGTCTGGAAATGCGGACAGATTATTCCTGTAGGTTGTGTTGTATCCTCTGTAAGCTGCATATCGATATAAGAAGACTGCTGCCTGTTCTCTGGTTACATTATCCGCCGGACCGAACCTTCCGTTGGAATATCCTGACACGATGCCATTATTACTTGCCCAGGTAACCGGTGTTGTATAAAATGCTCCGGACGATACATCTGGAAATCTCCCATTATAGGAAACGCCTGGTTCTCCTGCCATTCTGTGAAAGACACAGACAAACTGAGCTCTGCTTAAAGCTTCTGACGCCCCAAAATAATTGTCTCGCATCCCAGTCATATACCACCGTTGGTACGTATACCTAACCGAATTGTAATACCATGCATTCAGCGGCACATCCTGAAATGGCATGTCTAGATCATCTCCCTCTGGTTGGCTTACCCATCTCCAGCTGAGTAGGTTCCCTGCGGAAGTGAAATCAAATTCTATTGCATTGCCATGAAAATGATTGTCCCAGTTTGTAAAATATACCGTCATAATTCCACCCCATTTATATGAATAGATACTTTTAGGGGGCCAGCCTGCTCTTTTCATACAGGCATTCACATCATTAACTGACATTCCATAAGATACTCCATAGAGGCTCATTGTGGCATCCGTACAGACCAGGTATGCAATATCCCAATTTTGAAAAAAGGAAGCACCATTTTTACAATATGCATTTTGGCTGGAATTCCAAGTCATGCCTACTGCATTCACCAGGCCTGACCAATTACTATTTCTTACATAATTGTCCACTGCCACAGGTGCTTTGGTATCGATTTCTGCAGTACCATCTTCCATCGCCATTACTTCTTCACTATTGGCATTTTTTAAGGAATCCGCTTCCTCCTCTTTCTCCTGATTTACTGAATCATTTTCTGCTAATTCGTCTTTCTCTGAATTATTCTCTTCTAATACACTTTCTTCTAATATATTTTCTTCTAATATATTTTCTCCTAATACGCTCTGTTCCTGACTTTCATTACTTTCTGTTTCCACCACTGCATCAGCAGCAAATACAGGCATTGTCTGACAAGCCATCAATAGAGTCAGCACAATTGCCATTATTCTTTTCATTTTTCTGGTTTTTCTCTTCATTTACCGTTTCCTTTATTATGTTTTATAGTAATCGTCTATTTATAGTGTTCCACAAATCTCATAATTATGGAAGCACACTGAGCACGGCTTGCATATCCCTGAGGACTGATATTGCCCTTATCCCCACTGATTAAGCCGGCCCCCACAGCCCATCTTACGGAATCTAATGCAAAGGAGGATACTTTTGATTTATCCGGAAAACCATTCAGGTTATTCGTCTCTGACACATCATATTTTTTGTATTTTGCATAGTTTGACATCATTGCTGCTATCTGTTCACGGGTGATGTTGTCAGCCGGGCCGAAATTTCCATTGGAGTATCCGTTCAAGATACCATTTTTATTTGCCCATAACACAGCTTCTGTATAGAAATTCTTATCCTGTACATCCGGGAATTTGTCTGTGTACTCTGTCTTGGGCGAACCTTCCATCCTGTGCAGGATACAGGCAAACTGGGCACGGCTTATATTATCTGCCGGAGCAAATCTGTCGCTGCCTCCCATACCCGTCATATATCCATAATCGTATACATACATTACCGGATCATAAAACCAGTCTATGCTGTTTACATCCGAAAATGGATTGCTTCCTACGGTTACTTTACATTCTGCCGTTTTCGCACCTACACTTGCTTTAATGGTTGCCGCACCTCTCTTTACAGCAGTTACTTTTCCACCGCTGACTTCTGCCACTTCCGGATTGCTGCTGGTCCAGGTCACATTTCTACTATCAGTGGTATCTGCGGGGTTATATGTAACCTGCAGTACAATTGTCTCCGCATTTTTTAGTGTAACATCCGTTTTATCCAATGTTATATCTGTCAATGGTATCGTTACTGTCACATTACACTTTGCGATCTTATTTCCTACTGTGGCAGTAATTACTGTGCTTCCACCAGCGATTGCCTTCACCTCACCAGTGCCACTCACAGTTGCTATAGAGGTGTTGCCGCTGGTCCATGTTACGTTCTTATTATCTGTGGTATCCATCGGATTGTAAGATACGTTTAACTGTGTACTTTTTCCTTTTTCAAGAGTACAGTTACTTTTATCCAGTGTGATTGCTGTAAGCGGAGCATCTACTGTCACTGTGCATTCAGCTGTCTTGCTTCCCACTTTTGCTGTAATGGTGGTACTTCCCGGTTTTACAGCTGTGATTTTTCCATTATTTACCGTTGCTGCCGATGGATTACTGCTGCTCCAGGTTACTGTTTTACTGTCTGTGGTATCTGTAGGATTGTATGTCACACTTAATGTATCTGTATTTCCTTTATGTAAAGTCAGGCTCGTCTTATTCAATGTGATACTTTGTAACGGGCTTAAAACAGTTACATTACAGGTCGCTGTTTTGCCTCCTACTGTTGCGGTAATTGCTGCTGTACCATTATTTACTGCTGTTATCTTTCCATTTTCAACAGTTGCAATTCCTGTATTACTGCTTTTCCATGTTACGGTCTTATTATCGGTAGTATCTGTTGGATTATAGGAAACAGTCAGTGTTTCACTGCTCCCGCGATTTATAGTGGTGCTGGTTTTATTTAGAGATATATTATTTAACGGTACGGATACTGTCACTTCACAGGAAGCACTCTTCGCTCCCACTTTTGCCGTGATGGTTGCCTGTCCTCCTGATACTGCCGTAATCGTGCCATCGCTGACTGCTGCAACAGCAGAATTACTGCTGCTCCAGGTTACCGTCTTACTGTCTGTGGTATCGCTGGGGTTATAATTTACGGTAAGTTTTTTTGTGCTTCCCTTTGTTAATGATACGGCCGTATCACTTAACGTAATTTGAGAAAGAGGGGACTTTACCTCCACTGCGCAGCTTGCCGTCTTTCCGTTTGGTGTCTTGACGGTAATCGTTGTACTTCCGTTACTTACCGCAGTTACTTTCCCATTTTCCACGGTTGCCGCTGCAGGATTGCTGCTGCTCCAGGTGAGCGTCTTATCTTCTGTCGTATTCGCAGGAACAACTGTTGCTGTCAGAGTTTCAGAACCGCCTTTATTGAGACTCATGGTCTCTTTGTTCAATGTCAAGCCTGTCATGGGAACCGCAACTTTTACTTTAAATGTGGCGGTTAATCCATATGTGGATACCTGTACTGTCTGTACTGTACCTACGTTGTTTGGATCGTATCCGGTACACATTTCCTCAATAATTGGAGTATACATAGTTCCATAAATACTGTTATTCTCATTCAAAACCAACCCCAGCGAATCTAATGAATCAGCCTGACTTATTTCTATTACAGAATCCGGATTGTCTATAGAGATACTTGTCGGCCGCCTCGTACCGGTAAAAACCTGCACCCAATAAGATGTATAAAGTGGGTTGGCTGATTGTTCTGAATAAATATAGCCTGATCCCATTTGCGTGAAATTACTATTCAAAATATTCGATCTATGTCCATCACTATTCATCCATCCATTTACAACAGATGCCGGGGATCCATAGCCGGCTGCAATATTCTCTCCACAAGTATTCCATGAAATTCCTGCTTCAGTTAATGATGTAGAAAACCTTGAACCGTTTGGTCTGGTATGAGAATATAATTCAAGCTGTTCTGCTTTTCTCAAATCACTTACTCCCTGCAGTACAGGAAATGTACTCAGTGGTTCCACTCCATTGGCAGCCCGTTGCTTATTCGTCAGACGCAGCACTTCCCACTCATAATCTGTACAGATTGATGGATGCGCATAGGTAACCACTTCCTCATTGTCAGCATAGTTCTCTATGCTGCTGGTGTCTGCAGATAAGGGAGCTGGCTGTGACAATTCTTCTGCCTGATTCTCTGCCGCAAGAATAGTTTCACATGGCATTGACAACGCCATCATGGCAACCAACACTCCGGATAATAGCTTCTTAATCTTCATTTTGTCTTCTCCTTTAAGTCACTCTTATTTATAATGCTCCAAAAATCTCATCATAATGGATGCACACTGGGCTCTGCTTGCATTTCCCTGGGGATTGATGTTACCTCTATCACCGCTGATCATGCCTGCCCCAACTGCCCATTTTACAGATGGAAGTGCATATGCTGATACACTGCCTCTGTCCGGAAACTGTCCCAGGCTATTCGTCTCTGAGCAATTATATCCTTTGTATCGTGCATAGTTATACATCATGATTGTCAACTGCTCTCTGGTGATATTGTCAGCCGGTCCAAATTTCCCATTAGAATAACCATTTACAATGCCGTTACGCCTAGCCCATATTACAGCACTTGTATAAAACTGGTTATCCGGTACATCCGAAAAGACTTGGCTATAAGAAATTGCAGGTGAATTCTCCAGGCGATATAACACACAGGCGAACTGACCTCTGGATAGATTCTGGCTTGCACCGAAATATGTATTCGTCATTCCAGTCATGATCCATCTCTGATATACATAATTAACAGCATCATAATACCATGCACTTGGTGTCATATCTGAAAATGGAGTGGTGGAAAAATCGCCCTGAGGCCAATTACACCAAATCCAGGATTTTACATGCTGGTCTGATGTTAAACTGCAGGACAGATAAGTTGCCCGACCATTTACTTTACTCAAATATCCGACTTGACTCGTTGAATATGCAACACATGGACCCCAGCCAGCTGCTTTCATCAAATCATTTAATTCTGTAAATGTAATACCACAGGTCACACCGTATATGCTCGCTGTCTTATCTGTGGATTCCATACTTATTAGTATGTGGGACGACCCTAAATTAGAGTTAACTATATACTCCATTTTAAATCCATTTTTCACAAAACTTTTTCCACTGGAACCAAACTGCCAGCCTGGACCTGTACTCATTCCCAAATCATTCACCAGCGCCATACAGTCCTCACGTTGGATATAGGAATCAACGGCAAATGCACCTGCTTGAGGGACTATATTATCTGTGATTTCGGGTTCTTCATTAGTTTCAGATTCTTCCTTGCTTTCAGATTCTGCTATACCTTCTGGTTCTGCTATACTTTCTGCTTCTGCTATACTTTCTGGTTCTTCAATACTTTCAACAGTCTCTGAGCTTTCAATCTCATCGTTCAAATCTTCTGAAGTATTTACCGCCCATACAGGTACTGTGTGTAATATCATTACTGCAGATATTACTAATGTTACTAGTCTTTTTTTCATGTTTTCTCTCTCCCCTCGAAATTTATGTCTGGTATAATTTTATCATATACAGATTTGTGTGCATAACAATTTATGATATAAAACATACAATTTGTGTATTTTTTTCCAACTCTGACAAGCTAACATAATGAAATGCAATACAAAAGGTCCATCAACTTTTTCGTTGACAGACCCTCTGCATATATATATCACTATATTATTTTAATCAACTCTATTTGTAATGCTCCACAAATCTCATCATAATAGCTGCACACTGAGCACGGCTGGCGTTGCCCTGTGGACTGATGTTTCCTTTGTCGCCAGTGATTAATCCTGTTCCCACTGCCCATTTTACTGAATCTAAAGCAAATGGAGATACTGCATTTTTGTCCGGGAATCCACTCAGATCATTTGTATCCGAGGTATTGTATTCCTTAAACTTTGCATAATTGGATATCATAACTGCCATCTGTTCACGGGTGATATTATCCGCCGGTCCAAATTTACCATTAGAGTAACCATTTAATATGCCATTCTGATTTGCCCATAATACTGCTTCTGTATAAAAATCTCCTTCTTTTACATCTGGGAACTTACCTGTATATGTAACCTTCGGAGAACCTTCCATACGATGAAGGATACATGCGAACTGAGCTCTGCTTAACTCTGCTGCCGGGGCAAAATTACCAGTGTCGCCCATTCCTGTCATAAGACCATTATCATTTGCATATTTTGCACATTCATAATACCATCCATCTTCTTCAACATCAGCAAAAGGAACACCTAATCCTAAATCTTCGGATGATATTTTAAGTTTGTTGTAATAGCAGTTTACACGATTATTCATATAATCCACATATGGTTCAAATGTAGTTGCATATGGAAAATGATAACTTAATCCCAAATCTCCACAGTAATAATTCAGATTATTAGATGGATCTATTAACTTGTAGAAATATGCACTCATTCCTGTTTTTACATCAATATCAATTGTTGAATTATCTATGGTTAAATCTCCGCCATAAAATTCACCCTCATCATAACTCCATCCTACAGCTAAACCGAAGGATTTCTTTGCTTCACCCAAATCAATATTTATTTTGGCATTTTTTACTGTTAAATTTCCACATTGTGTATCAATTCCAATAAGCCATACATCAGGACTATCACCACATGTAATATTTAACTCACCACCTAATATATTGAAATCATAATAATGCTGTCGACCATACTGACCATTAATTCCATAAAAACTCACGTTATTACCAGTGCTATGTATATTAACGGTTCCTGATTCCATAGTAAAATCTTGGGAAGATATGCCTGTGAAAAAGGTTCCATCCAGGGTTAATGAGCCATTTCCCCTTATAATAGTATTCTCCACATTACAGTGCATTCCATCTGTAGCATTTGTTATTGTATTTGTTCCCTGCAAATTAATTATTACCGTAGAATCCTCATCGTATCCACCAACCTCAATAGAAATGCATCCCACTGTACTACAATCATACGAGAAATTATTCAAAGTTAGGGTCCCTGTTGAAGAATCAAATTGTATACCCTGCGGTAAATTATCTGAAACTACGCCATCATCAACAACACTTATACCAGCAACCGACACATAAGAAATTCCAGTCTCCGTACAACCGTCACTTTGAGATTCAATATCTGATATTTCTTGTTCTGTAACATTTTCAACCGCCGGCTGCTCCTCATACTGCGTTCCCGTAACGCCTTCCGCATGTACCAACTGTGTTCCAAAAGCCAACGTACCTACTAGCAAAGTCATTAAAAAGCATTTTTTCATTACCTTTCCCTCCGTTTCTTTGTTTTTGTAACTATGTTCTGCTATATCCTGTAATATAAGTTTATCACTTTCCAATTTCTTTGCCAGTACGCATAATGCTAAAAATTGTACTACTTTTGACAGTTTAGCTATTCCATTAATAATTCAACTCTATTTATACTTTTCCACAAATCTCATCATAATCGTAGCACAATCTGCCCGGCTGGCGTTGCCCTGAGGATCTAACCGTGTGCCATTGTCTTTACCTGAGATAAGGTTGCTTCCGACTGCCCAGCTCATGGCATCTTTGGCAAAGCTGCTTACCTTGCTGCTATCGCTGAACTTTCCATAACTTGCACGCATGCTGGTATCATAACCGTTGTTTTTCGCATAGCGATATAAAATTACCGCAATCTGCTCTCTGGTGATATTATCAGCTGGTCCGAACTTTCCATTGGAGTAGCCGGCGATATTTCCGGTGCTGTTTGCCCACAGTGCCGCTTTTGTATACCAGTTATTATTAGCAATATCAGGGAAAGCCGGCCAATATCCCATACCAGGCTCACCTGCCATACGATACAGAATTACTGCAAACTGAGCACGGGAGAGGCTCTCTGCCGGACCAAAACTGCTGCTGTTAAGCCCTGTCATTAATCCATTCTTATAGATATATCTGATTGTATCGAAATACCAGCTTCCATTGACCACATCATCGAATGGTGATTTCCACAGCACCTGTACATTACAGCTTGCCTTTTTACCATCAACTGTCGATGCGGTAATCACTGCTGTTCCCTCAGCAACACCTGTAATCACCCCATTACTCACACGAGCCACAGCCGAATTACTACTGCTCCATGATACCGCTTTATTATTTGCATAGGATGGTGCTATTGTAACGCTGTTTGTAAACTGGTCACCTGCATTTATCGTCTTATTCGTTACTGATAGACTGATACTGCTTATAGGGGTATTTCCCGTCGTAGCAAAGGTCTTCTTGTCACTGTAGTAAGTATTGCCTTCTGTTTTTGCCCATATCTGATAAGTATAGGTTGTTCCCGGATTCAGTGAAACACCCATCTCAGATACGATATTGTACTTTATATCCATATAATATCCTGCCACACCGGTTCCCTCTGATGCCTGTGCAATCAAGTTCCCATTGGGATCCCACACATAAGCTCCTGCATTAGTAAACTGAACAGAACGGTCTGTGCTGATAGTTCCCATGATGATTGCATTGTTATTGTCTGTATAATTGCAGGCAGACGACCATCCAGTTGCTAATGCCGGAACAGAAGAACCTCCGCCGGAAAAATTCGGTCTGATATAGCCCCAGTATTCATTTGCCAGTCCATTATACATATAGGTAATTCTCTGTACATACGGATTGCCTGCAAAATTCTGATGATAATGTACCCTGTCAGATTCATAAATGGCTACATGACCATATGGATTGGACGAATTACCGGAATACACCAGGATATCTCCTGCCTGAGGCGTCCCCTTATAAACACGGGACCAGCCGCCCGGCAGTGAATTTGTCGCATAATCTGCTCCATTTCCACCCACATTGTATCCCACCAGATAGTTATAATATGCTTTGATTAAATCCACACACTGCGCCCCATAAGCTCCATCCACGTCGATGGATTTCCCCACCTGACCTTGCACCCAGGAAAGTGCTTCTGACTGCGATGCTGCTGCCACCGGCTCTGCCATCTTAGGTACTACAGTAAGCACTGTACACAGTGCCAGTAAAAAAGTGACTATTTTCTTAATTGCTCTTCTCATAGATTCTTCCTCCTTAAACTATTTTGTTCTACTATTGAAAGTTTAGCATCTCCTTTTGAAAATTTGTTTTTCTGCAAAAAAACGACCTGCCAACAGATACCCGTTGGCAGGTCATTTTATTGAAATTGTCATACTATATTATTTCTTTTTATACTTATACAGCCATGCTGTCACGAATGACACCGCCGGCACAGCTATTAATACACCGAATGTTCCTGCAAGTCCCTGCAGAATCTCCATGCCGAAGAAATAAGAATTCGTCAGCTGTCTCTGAGGCATGTCATATGCATAGTATATCACCATGAGAGTTGCTGAGCCTCCGACGAATGCCAGAATCAATGTATTTACATCCGTTCCCATCATATCTCTCCCTACATGGATTCCACTCTTGATTAATTCTTTCATGGAAAGTTGCGGAGAATGATGATGTATCTCACTAATAGCCGATGCAATCGACATGGCTACATCCATCACGGCCCCCAGGGAAGCTATTAAAATACCTGAAAATAAAATCCCCCCGGCCTGAAGCTTCGAGTTTTGTTCCACCAGTATTAGCGTCTCTACTTCTTCCACGTTATATCCATTGATATTCATCAGATATCCAAACACAAATGCTATGATTCCTGCACACACGCATCCTGCTGTTGTTCCTATCAATGCGGAAAAAGTCTTGACGGTAAATCCGCCGATTAGAATCAGGGTAAAGACAGATATCAATACACAGCATAAAATCGCTGCAACAAATGGCTGTACACCAATATACATAAGCGGAAGATATAAGTATATGATACAAATGCCGTCAAAAATCAAAGAGGCTGCTGCATAAATTCCTTTTTTACCGCCTATAATTGCTAATAATATAATAAATAACGCAACAAATGCTATGATTACTCCTGTTCTGTCATAATTATATACATTCGCTGTTATCGTTCCCTCATATTCGCTGATATTAACTATTATTTTTGTTCCAATTTTACAGGTTGCTCCATATAAGTAACCGTCGAGGCTGGTTGCCTCGACGGTCTCTCCTTTATGGGAACCACTTGAAATTTTTACTTCTACAATCTGTTCTCCGCTTCGTTCTCCATCTTCACCGATGTTGTCCTGGATTATAGATGTTACAACTGCTTTTTCAAAAGAACTTCCATCATTGGCCAATAATGGAGTCTTCTCTACAGATTTATTTAACACCACCAGAAAAATGAAGAACAAGGCTGTCATGATACCAAATATTACGTAATAGGATTGCGTTCTTTTCATGTTCGTTCCTTTTCTAATTCTTTATTCTTCACTTAAATAACGTGTTATTACAACTGCTGCATGTGAGCGTTTTGATGTATCTACCGGTGATAATGTTGTATCAGATGTACCTTTCAGGTAACCAGCTTCTACAGCCCAGCTTATAGCTGTTTTTGCGAAATCATGGATGGAATCTTTGTCCGTATACTGACCCAGGTTATCCTTATCTGTGAATTCAGGAGCTGTGTAGTTGTAGAGCATAGTCATCATCTGTTCTCTGGTGATAGAATCTGCTGGTCCGAAAAGTCCTGACTCACTGTAACCACTGGCAACTTTATTTGCTGCTGCCCATGCTACCGGTGCTGCAAACCAGTCTCCGTCTTTTACGTCTGAGAATTTGTCTGTTAATTCCACTTCTGGTGAACCAGCCATACGATATAAGATATTAACAAACTGTGCACGGGAAACTTCTTCATTTACACCGAAGTTTTCAGATGTGAGTCCTGTCATGATATCCTGTTTGTTTACAAATACAACTGAATCGTAGTAGAATTCACCTTCTTTAACATCCGTAAAGTTCATGGTTGCTTCTTTCAGATTACTCTTTGCATTAGATAAATCTGCTGCAACTTTTTCATAATCTTCTTTAGCAATTGTACCCTGCTCATTATTTCTGGTCTTATCAAGGAAAGCTGAATAACCTTCTTTTAATTTTGTAGCACCGTATTCTGCTGATGCCTGATACTCACCCTGTGCATATCCATAATAGTTTAATGGGTCTGCTGCATTATTTCCCTGAACGGAAGCATCATATTTTTCTGTCAATTCTGCCGGAACATCATCTTTTTCTGTCTCAAGTAAGTCTGCTGCTGCTGAAGCTGCTTCAGAATACTTGGTAAATGATGGTACTGTATAAGCATCAGAAGAAACAGAAGCCGATTCTTTTACCATATCAAGCATAGATTCTGTATCCTCAGTCTTGTTAATGGTAAAATCACCTGCATATTTGTTTCCTTCATTATCATAAGTTTTGATAGTGAAGCTGTCAGCCGTAAAATCAATGGTTGAGAATGTTGGGGTCTGAGTGTTGTTACGCTCTGCGATATAGTACTGCTGAACTGTATTTAATGCATAATATTTACTTCCTGATGCAGAACCGGCTGCAATATATAAAGTACCATCCGGGTTCTCAGCGCTGTCTGCTCCATAGTTAATTGCTTTTCCATCGATGATCTGATAGGTTCTTGCATAAGAATGATCATGACCGGTAAGACATACATCGATATCAAACTCATCCATTAATGGTGCAAATAATGTACGTAAGTTTGCTCCGTCTACATCTGAATGAGGAGCTCCTGAACCATAGATATCATGATGGAACATTACTACTTTCCATTTTGCATCTGGATCGCTTTCAACTGCCTGATTCATAAGCGCAGTATGCTCAGAAGTATTTCTGTTGTTACTGTTTAAGATAATGAATAATGTATCTCCATAGCTATAGTAATAATCGCCGCCTGAATTAGTTGCTCCCAGTTCGCTTGCATTTGGATTATTGTAATGATACTGATAATCATCACCTAAACTCTCGTGGTTACCGATTGTAGTTGATAGTGGCAGACTTCTCAATAATTCAGGTGTTGAAAATCCTGCAAATTCCAATTCACGGATATAATCATTATCTGTATTGGAATAATCAATCTGGTCACCTGCTGAGAGGATGAAACTTGCATTTGGAGCTATCTCTTCAGCCTTTTCCAATGTTTTTGTCCAGTTAGCTAAGTCAGATGCGATATTCTGATCATCTACGCTTCCCTGATTTGCCCCTCCTGATGCTCCAAGCTGTGGGTCACCTACAAGAAGTGTCTGGAAAGAATCAAATCCCTTTGATTCGTATTTATATACCGGAGACCATTCGTCTGCTTCTGCTGAGCTGTCGTATGCATAGCTGTAATAATATGTTGTATTCTCTTCAATTGCTCCTGTACCGGTAGTAACCTTATTAGAAGCCACAAAATCCATACCTTCACCAGCACTGTTATCTGTTGTTTTGTTGATATCTGCTGCATCTCCGGTATAAACAACGGCATCTGAAAGATCCTGTGTTTTACCCATCTTTACAGCTGGAGTTCCTTTCGTCTGTGAATACCATGCGAAATTTAATTCTGTCTCATTCACACCTGGAGTTAAAATAATCTTACCTGCATCAAGACGTGCATCATATGCTGTTTCATCCTGTGCTTCAACTGTATTTTCTTCTGAAGCTGTTTCAATAATTGCCTCTTCTGCGTCTGTCTTTTCTTCAATCTTGTTTTCTTCTGTCTTATTTTCTTCAGTTACTTCATCGGCTGCTTTGGTTGTCTCTTCTGTAGTCTCTCCGGTTGTCTCTTCTGTAGTTCCCTCAGTTGTCTCTTCTACAGCATTTTCAGTAGTTTCTTCTACAGCGGATTTCTGAACAGTCTGCTGGTCTGCAACATCAGCCATAACTGCTACTCCATTTCCTGCTAACATAGATACGGCGGTTAACAAGGCAAGTACTTTCTTTGCTTTCATAAATAAACTCCTCCTATAATTGAATGATTTACGAGCTTATTATTGCGCAACATTTCTGTGGAATCAATGGCTTTTTCAGACATTTAACAATGTTTCACAGAAATGCGTCTATGATTTTACATGAATTTTTTATTGGTTTTTTATTAGTTTTTTAACAGGAAATATTATCTGAAAACGATGTTTTTTATGACATGAAAAGAGGGCCTTACCAACTTACTATAGTTGATAAAGCCCCTCTTTTATGCTATAAACTTCCTTTCCTGTCACTCATTATTTCTAATGTTCTGCAAATAATTTATACTATTCCCTAGATTATTCATCTAGCTTATATTAATAGTGCATCGCACTATATAGTTACTGATTTTGTTCTGATTTTTACTTTCACCTAAAAAGTGAAAACAATTGCATAGAAAAAGGGCTTCTTCTTTTGTAT
>JAQVHQ010000037.1 GCA_028696165.1 Lachnospiraceae bacterium
TAGTAATCCATCCATTTAACCATCCTTTCTTCACCTCCGAATGACAGTATATCATTCGATGATGCTCAGTAATAGTTGCTGGATTTTATTTGCCTAAATCTGCTGGTTATAGTTTACCACTTACAAATGGTTTGACAATGAGAAATGAAGGTGCTAACATAAAAACATGAAATGAATCGATTCATAAATGAAAAATGTTAAAACAACGAAGAAGCAAAAGGAGAAAAAAGATGAAAAGAAAATTAGTAAGTGCATTTTTGTTAGTGACTATGTCCGTAGGAATGTTAACAGGATGTGGTGGAAGTTCAGATGCAGCAGCTTCAGAAGATGGTGCAAGTGCAGAAGCAGCCTCAGGAGATGGTGTTAGTATCACAATGCTGAATACAAAATCAGAAATTCAGTCTCAGTTGGAAGAAGTTGCTGCAACCTATGAAGACATCACAGGCGTTCATATCGATGTATATGCTGCAAATGGTGATTCACCTTCCCAGGAAATTGCTAAGCAGTACGCATCAGGAGATGCACCTACTTTAATCATGGCAGATCCACAGGATGTTATCGATATCGCAGCTGAGAAAGCTGTTCCATTAGATGGTGAAGAGTGGGTACAGTACGGAGCAGATCAATATGGAATTAAGGTTGATGATACCTTATATAGTTTTCCGCTTTGTGTAGAGGCAAGAGGTCTTGTTTATAACAAAACTGCTATTGAAGATGTAACAGGAAAAGATTTCGATCCAGCAGCTATTACCAATCTGGATGATTTGAAAGCTTTATTGGAAGAGTTAAAAGCAGGCGGAATGGAGACTCCTGTTGCATTGAATAAAGAAGACTGGAGCCTTGCAGGACATTATCTGACTCAGGTATATGAAGAACAGGATGGAACAGAAGCTACAGCTGTTGCCTTTACAGATTCTTTGATGGATGGCAGTGCAAAAGCAATTGACAATGCCAGATTTAATTCCCTGATGGATACTTTTGATGTATTAAAAGAATATAACATGAATTCTAAGGATGCGCTGGCAGCTAATTATGATAACAATGCTATTGCAGTTGCAGAAGGAGACATCGCATTCTGGTTCAATGGAAACTGGGCTTGGGGAAATATGGTAGATTATATTGACGAGGATACCGAGTACGGAATTATGCCAGTTCCACAGGACAGTACAGAAGGAAATGAAAATGTTAATGACTACCTTTGCGGTGGTACTTCAAAACAGATTATGATTGATAAAGTATGCTCTAGCGAAGAACAGCAGCAGGCAGCAAAAGACTTCTTAACATGGCTTGATACAGATGAAGAAGGTCAGGACTTCCTTGTTAATCAGTGTTCCTTAGTACCTGCATTAAATAATATTGAATTAGAGATTTCAGACCCGTTGGGAAGTTCCGTACAGAAGTATGCAAGTGAAGGCAAGATATTTGAAGCTTACACAAATCTTCCTGGTGATCATTGGAAAGAGATGGGAATCAGCATGCAGAAATACCTTGGCGGCGAGATTGACCGTACAGAACTTGGAACGGAAATTGATACATATTGGCAGGGACTTAGCAAATAAATCTACAGGTGCTGCGATTGACATTTCAAGTACAGCAAAAGTACTTGAAATGCTTAATCAACACCACAGTTTTCATAATGCAGGGGAAGAGGTAATATACTATGGATAGAAGTAAATTTTCATATAAGGCAAAGTTATTTACGATTTTTGCCGGACCTGCGGTTTTTTGTTTTCTTGCAGTGGTTATTATTCCATTTTTCTATGGTCTTTATTTGACATTTACAGGATGGGATGGAATTTCAAATGCAAAACCGTTCGTTGGATTTGATAATTACATAGAAGTATTTAAAGATGCAGAGTTTTGGAAATCCATGTGGCTTACCATGCGGTATGTCCTGGTTTCGGTTGTTTTAATTAATGTAGTAGGATTTGCACTGGCGCTTCTGGTGACCAGCAAAATAAAAGGAAAGAACTTTTTCCGTGCCGGATTCTTTACCCCAAACTTAATTGGAGGTATCGTTCTTGGTTACATCTGGCAGTTTGTATTTAATAAGGCATTTGTAGGCGTAGGAGAAGCCCTTCACTTTAGCTTCCTGTCCGATTCCTGGCTTTCAGATCCGGTAAAGGCATTCTGGGCTTTGGTTATCGTTACCGTATGGCAGCAGTCAGGTTATATGATGCTGATTTATATTTCAGGATTGATGGGTGTATCTACAGATTTACTGGAGGCAGCGAAAATAGATGGATGTACCCAGAAGCAGGTTACGAGAAAGATTATTCTTCCACTGATGGCATCTTCTTTTACTGTTTGTCTATTCCTGTCAATCACCAGATGTTTTATGGTTTACGATGTGAACCTGTCATTGACAGAGGGCGGTCCTTTCGGAACTACCATTATGGCAGCTATGCATGTGTATAACAAGGCGTTCTCATCGAAGATGTATGGTGTAGGACAGGCAGAGGCATTGATTTTATTCCTTGTAATTGCAGTTATTGCTGTAACACAGTCCTTTATTGGAAAGAGTAAGGAGGTGGAAGCATGATAGAAGAAAAGAAAACGAACAGCGCCGGCAGAATAGTTGGATCGATTATAAAACTGGTATTAGTAATTGCAGTTTTTGTAATGTACATGTTTCCATTTATCATGATTATCGTGAATTCCTTCAAGCAGAAGAGAGATATTGTAAAAACACCGTTAGCGATACTTGGTGAAAAAGGAAACACAATTGAGAATTACATCAAGGGATTTGAAAAGATGAACTTCCCTCAGGCATTTGCTAATTCAGCTTTGATTACAGTAATTAGTGTTATCCTGATTATTCTGGGAGCATCTATGTGTGCTTATATTATGGTAAGAGAAGATTGGAAAGCAAATAAGATTGTATTTGCACTTATGATGTTCTCTATGGTTATTCCATTTCAGGTACTCATGATTCCGGAAGTTTCCATTTATGGAAATATACTGAATCTTTTAAATCACAGAGGTACACTAATCTTTATGAATATAGGTTTTAACGTGTCCATGGGAGTTTTTATGTACCACGGCTTTATCAAAAGCGGAATTCCTGTTTCTCTGGAAGAAGCAGCACGTTTGGATGGATGTACCAGAGTACAGACCTTCTTTAAAATCGTATTCCCATTATTAAAACCAACCACAGCAACACTGGTTATTCTGTATTCTATGGCAATCTGGAATGATTTCCTTCTTCCAAGTCTTGTATTAGGAAGAAAGAATCTGTATACATTACCAATTGCAACCCGAGCTTTTTATGGAACATATTCTACAGACCTGGGCTTAATTATGGCATCCTTGGTTATGACTGTAATTCCAATTATTATTCTTTACTTGGTACTTCAGAAGTATATAATAGAAGGTGTCGTTGCAGGTGCGGTGAAATCATAAAATACGATTTAACAGGAGTGACAGATGAAAATTTCAGTACAGAAAAGGTATTTATGGATGCCCGTTTCCATAGGGAGTCAGGAAATAAAATTGAATATGTATGTGAATGAGATGAAAATCCAGGAAATTGATATTCACTTTGCAAAGGATGAACCGGAGTATTATGCCTGTATGGATATGAGCCGTTTCATGAATCAGGAATTGAAAATAGTAAGTGATGAGAAAGAATTTGAAGAATCAAAGCTTATCTTTAGTGATAAAAAACCTGAGAATAACGATACGCATTATCCACAGATTCATTTTGCTCCAGAGACAGGATGGATTAATGACCCTAACGGATTGATTTATGACAAGGGTGTCTATCACTTGTTTTATCAGTATAACCCATATGGATGCACCTGGGGAAATATGCAGTGGGGGCATGCGACAAGTCCGGATTTACTTCATTGGGACAGACAGGAGATTGCTATGGAGCCTGACTGTTATGGTACCGTTTATTCAGGATGTGCGATTAAAGATGAGAAAAACCTGCTGGGATATGGAGAGGATACACTGTTGTTTTACTATACTGCAGCTGGTGGAAGAAATGAATGGTCCGTTCAGGCTGGAAATCTCTTTACTCAAAGACTGGCATATTCCATTGATGGAGGGAAGACATTGATTAAATCAGATCGATTTGTCTTGCCTCACATAGAAGGGGAAAATCGTGATCCTAAGATATTCTGGCATGGAGCGACAGAGAGTTATATATGTGTCTTATACCTGGATAATAACGACTTTCTGATTTTGCGTTCTACAGACTTACTTCATTGGGAACAAACGCAGAAGCTGACAGTTCCGGGTATGTGGGAATGTCCTGATTTGATGGAACTTTCCGTTGTGAACATTGAAAATGAAAAAAAATGGGTGTTCTTTTCAGCAGATGGGTATTACCAGGTAGGACATTTTGACGGAAGAGAATTTCATACAGAGCAGGAAGTTCAGATGGCATATGCCACCAGACTCCCATATGCTGCTCAGTCATATTCCGGAGTGGGTGATCAGGTAATTGCTGTGCCGTGGTTTCGTATGGATAATCATAGAGAAAATTATCGCGGACAGATGGGAATGCCTATGCGCCTTTCATTAAGAAAGACAAAAGGAAAATATTGTTTGAAGTTCACATCGGTAGTGGAGTATGAGAAGTTGAAAAAGGAAGAGACCTTGTATACATTAAAGGATGAAGTCACTTTCTCACCAGAAGGGACAGCAGGAGAACTGAACTTAAAATGTCCGGTACAGACCCGGGGACAGGTAGATATATGGATTGGTCAAACACATCTGTGTCTTGATTTTGATGAGAGGGAAGGTAAGCTGCTTTCGGAAAATAAAAAGCCGTTAATTGACTCAAAACCGCAATATCTTTTCTCGATAGATGATGAACATGATTTTGACATCCGTATTCTGGTGGATGAGAAAAGTGTGGAAGTTCTTGCGTACAAGGGATGTGTATATGCAGCCATTGAGCAGGAAGAAGCAGTTCTCAAACAGGATATTCGTCTTTCCTCTTCAAAAGAAGAAATGCTGTTTAGTTGGAAAAAAATTACACAGAGAAAATAAAATGTGATAAGATAAAATAAGCATTAGATTAAAATCAGAACAGTAATAGTAAAATGCTGTTCTGATTTTGATTTTATAGAAGAAAATAGGTGTGGAGTGAAATAAATGGCTACAGTAAAAGAAGTTGCCGAAATGGCAGGAGTTTCTGTAGGAACAGTTTCGAAGGTTCTCAATGGAATCCAGGTAGGAGAAAAAAACAAGGAAAAAGTAGAACAGGCAATCCGGGTTTTGGGGTATGAGATCAATGTATATGCAAGAGGGCTGCGTGCGCAGAATACATATACTGCAGCTGTGATTGTCCCAAACTTGTATAATCAGTTTTTTGCACTGTTTGTAGAATATGTAGAAAAGGCTTTTTCCAGCCGGGGATACAAGCTGATGCTTTGTATATCATCCGGAGATGCGAAGAAAGAAGTAGATTATATTACACTGAGCCGTCAGAACAAAGTGGATGGGATTATTGGAATCACTTATAATGATATCGAACAGTATGTAACAGAGGGGATGCCTTTTGTATCCTTAGACCGGCATTTTATTCAGCAGGTACATTGCGTGACCTGTGATAATTATGGCGGTGGATGGATGGCAGGAACGGTTTTTGCCAAAGCACATTGCAAGAGTCTGCTGTATGTGAGGACAGGATCTGATTTATCGGGTGAAACTATGAAGCGTGGCAGGGGATTCGAAGATTACTGCAAATCAAAGCAAATTCGCTTTGAGGTACTGGATATGCATGACATCGATGATCAGAATGGATTGGATGATCATAACAGAATATATGCATGTTTTGACACTTTCTTCAAAGATAAGATTGTAAATGGAAAGTGCATATTTGACGGTATTTTTACCAGTGGAGATTATCTGGCACTTATGCTTAAGGAATATTTGGAAAAACAGGAAATTGTTGTTCCACAGGATGTACAGATTATTGGATTTGATGGACTTCAACTGTATAAAGATGGTCCGTATATGGTATCAAGTATTGCTCAGCCTATCCCTAAACTTGCAGAAAAGTGTGTAGATAATCTGCTTGGACTGATACAGAAAGAAGAAGTGGAGATGTTGTCGATGCTTCCTGTAACTTTTGTAGAAGGCGGAACAACGAAGGCTGTGTATTAACAGTAAGAAGTATGTGGAAAAGAGGCATAAAGTGAAGAGAATATTGATTGTAGAAGACGATCTTGCACTTAGCCAAGGAATCGCACTGGCTTTGCAAAATGAAAATGTAAAGATAGAGCAGAACTTGTGTCAAGGCGCTGAATACCCAGGCAGAAAAACTGCATTTTCTTATTGGATCGCTGGTAAAGGTTTCCAGGCTGGAAGCAGGAGTTTTTGCTTTGGCACCTAAAAAGCAGGATGTACAGCCCATGTCAGATGGCGTGGCAGAGCAGATACGGCCGCGGGTGTCAGAAAAAGGACAGACGCTGCAGGTTGAGAATACGGATTGCAAAGCATGTTTTGACCGTAAATGGACTATGGAAGCCATCTATAACATTGTGGACAATGCGGTGAAATATACGCCGGAAGGTGGTAGAATCAATATCAAAGCCATGACTTACGAATTATTTGTGCGAATAGATATTACAGATTCAGGAATCGGAATACAAGAAGATGAGACTGGAAAGATTTTTGGGAGATTTTATCGTGGAAGGCAAGTGCAGGAACAAGAAGGTGTAGGTATCGGACTATACCTTGCCAGGGAGATTCTTACCGAAGAGGGAGGATATATTAAGGTACAATCGAAAAAGGGTGCGGGGACGACATTTTCTGTGTTTTTATCTGTGTAACCTCAAGGCTTTCAGAAATTATTTTGGTGGCTGATGCTTGAGAAAAAATAGGACTAACGAGGAAGCGTAGTCTTATTTTTTGACTGAAAATGGATAAGAAAGTAAGAAAAGCAAAATTTTGCATATAAGAAAAAGTATGATATAATGTAGATAAAATAATAGCTAAAATCGATTATTATGACGCAAAATAGGTAATATATTATCTGAAAGGGAATGGAATGGCTGAATATTTATGGGAAACTGCAGAAGAGATAGATCAAGCACTGGCAGAGAGAGTGAGAATGATTCGAAAACGAAGATTAATATCGCAGGAAAAACTAAGTATAATGAGTGGGGTGAGTTGGGGCTCTATAAAAAGATTTGAAAGCTCAGGAAAAATTTCCCTGATTTCTTTGACTAAAATAGCGATTGCTCTTGGATGCACAGAAGAAATTCGAACGTTATTTGCGGAGGTTCCTTATCGAGATATAGGGGAGGTTATTCATGAAACAAAATAATCAACTGAAAGTTATATATAAGAATCAATTGGTTGGAATAATGGCAATGACCGAAGATAAGAGAGCTGCGTTTCAATATTCTGAGGAATGGATAGAAAATGGTTTTGCTATTAGTCCGTTTACATTGCCATTGGAAAAAAGAGTCTTTCTTCCACAGAAGGCCTATTTTAATGGCTTATTTGGAGTATTCGCAGACAGTCTGCCGGATGCATGGGGAAATATATTGTTGAATCGATTTTTGAAAAAGCAGGAAATTGATTCAGATAAAATATCAATATTAGATCGGCTTGCAATTGTGGGAGATTCTGGAATGGGGGCATTGACCTATCATCCGGAAATAAAGATAGCAGATAATGTTTCAAATTTGGATTTGGACAAATATGCCAAGCAATGTCAGAAAATACTTACAACCACCTATGATGAAAATTTGGATGAACTTTACCAGCTAGGCGGGACAAGCGGTGGGGCCCGACCCAAAATAATGGTTGATATAGATGGAGAGGATTGGATTATTAAATTTCCTGCGCATGTAGACTATACAGACTCAGGACAGATGGAATATGATTATGCGAAATGTGCCAAAAAATGTGGGATTGATATGACAGAAACAAAGCTATTTCCATCAAATGAATGCAAAGGATATTTTGGAATTAAACGTTTTGATCGAATTAACCAGAAAAAGGGTTCGCTTGAAAAAGGACGTATTCATATGTGTACAGTTGCGGCATTGTTGGAAATTGATTTTAATCAGCCGTGCTTGGACTATAATGAATTAATGAAATTGGTGAAGATATTAACAAGAGATGACTCTCATGATGTTGAGAATATGTTTCGAAGAATGTGTTTTAATGTATTTGCTCATAATAGAGATGATCATGCAAAGAATTTTACGTATCTATATGATGAGGATAATGATAAATGGCATTTGAGTCCGGCCTATGACATCACATACAGCAGCACATATTTTGGTGAACATACGACTTCTGTAAATGGAAACGGAAAGAATCCAGGTAGGGAAGAATTGAAGCAGGTTGGAATCAAGGCTGGAATGGGAAAGAAAAAATGTGATGATATAATTGATGAAGTGCAAACATACGTAAAATCTGAATTAATTCAATACTTGGAGTCGTAAGAATCTGTCAAAATTGTAAGAATCTTTTTTAATCTGGAAAGGTTCTGGAAAGAATTGTATGAGAATATCGTGCTTCCCATAGAATTGGATGGCGGCAGTGTGGATGAGAAATATCTGGAACAGATTATTGCAACATTGGGATTAGCTGAAAAACTAACAAACTATCCGAATCAGCTTTCCGGTGGGCAGCAACAGAGAGTTGCCATTGCCCGTGCGTTGGCAGACCGCAGCATCCGCATTGAAGACGGTCGCATAGAAGTGCGGGGGGTGAGACTATGCTTCCAATCATTATTCTGACACCAGTTTTTATCTTACTTGGATGTGCAGTACCATTGGCAGTCTATCGTGCAATATCACGGCTGACAATTGTTGAACGACTCCGGGAGACAGAATAATACAGGCATTTTATAAACATTCCATGCTTTCTATTAAGGTGTATTTACAGTATAATAAGAGTACAAATAATCGTGGAAAGCAGGAGGTATAAAATGGAGAATATAAGTAAATACAGCATAAAATATTATGCTGCTGTATGCTGCCACAGTTTTGATGGCAATGCATATCTGACAAATCTGGTTAAGGAGATTCAGACACAAGTTACATCATTGGGGAAGCCAATTGCTCATCTGCAGTTATCTGCGCAGGATATGAATGAAAATAATAAACAGGGAAACAAGGCGTCCATGGATGATACTCTGGAATTAAAAGAAGAGTTTGTCCTTCCTTGCGCAGAGATTGCTGTAGTAATGGAGTTAGGTTTTGTCAGTTCTATTAAGGAACTGGAGGAGACGATTACAGGAATTATAGAGCAGGTATCAGAAAAATACCATTTATCCTTAATCATCTATAAAAAGGAATGTGACGACACGGAGGAATAAGATGGCGGACATAATTCGAAAAACAAGATCTGTATGTCCTGTATGTCTGGAGAATATCTCTGCGCAATTGACCAGAGATAATGATGGCAGGGTATATCTGGAAAAAGAATGTGATAAGCATGGTCAGTTTCGTGTCCCCATCTGGAGAGGAAAGATGGATTTCGAATCCTGGGTGCAGTACAGTACTCCGCTGGAAGGACGTGATGGATGCAGCTGTCCGCAAAACTGCGGGATTTGTCCGGAGCATGAAGTAGAAAGTTGCTGCGTACTTTTGGAAGTTACAAGAAGATGTAATCTTCGCTGTAAATTCTGCTTTGCAGAGGGCGGGGTGGAAGAATCAGATTTAAGCTTAGAAGTATTAAAAGAATCTATTGATGACATTGTACGTCAGTGTGGACAGCCTCTCTTGCAGCTTTCCGGCGGAGAACCTACACTTCGGGATGACCTTCCGGAATTAGTACGTTACGCAAAAGAAGCTGGATGTAGTTATGTTCAGATTAATACCAATGGAATTCGCCTGGCTGAGGATGAGAATTTTGCAAAAAAGCTGGCTGAGGCAGGAAATGATATTATATTCCTTCAGTTTGATGGGACTACAGATGAGATATATGAAGCATTGAGGGGAAAGCCGATGCTTGAGACAAAGCTGAAAGCAATTGAAGTATGCTCGAATCTGCGAATGGGAGTAACTTTGGTACCTACTGTAGTTAGGGGCATTAATGATCAAAATCTGGGTGAGTTGATTACACTGGCCAAGAGTCTGGTTCCGGGAGTTAGCGGAATTCATTTTCAGCCGGTAAGCTATTTTGGCCGATACCCGGATATCCCAGAGGAAGAGCAGCGCTATACACTGGATCAGCTGATGTGCGATATCAGTGATCAGGCGAGCATTCCTATGGAAAGCTTTATGCCTTCCCGCTGCGATCACCCGCTGTGTGGTTTTCATGGGAATTATCTGGTGACACCAGCGAAAGAATTGCGCCCGCTATCTTCCATCACTCATTCGGCTAAAAGCCGTGGATGTGCTAAGGATAATCGGGAATATGTGGCGAGAAACTGGAAGAGGGCGCCGGAAGAGACACGTCCGGAGAATATCTTTGATGAGGAGATGGATTTTGATGCTTTCCTTTATTGTATCAGACACAGCAGCCTGACCTTGTCTGCCATGGCATTTCAGGATGCTATGAATCTGAACATTGAGAGACTGCATCGATGCAGCCTCCATGTGTATAGTGATGGAAAAGTGAAACCATTTTGCGCAAATTATCTGACGTCTATGGGTGAGGTATAGAGGTTTGGTTCGTGTTGTAGGCATATTATAGAAGATGACGTTTCCCAGGATAAAAAGGAAGGGTGTCAGAGTGACAATAATTAAAAGTTATCTGGACATCATAAGTGGGCCAGAGATAGTAAAGCCTATCAGATATCATTTCTTTTATGTTGCCAGGCATATGCAAGGTATTGAGAGGGACTTTTTCAAAAGGATTGTGCCCATCTGTAGGGTTGTGCAAATCTGCGGGTAACAGTGCCGTGATAAATAAGATATTATTTCTTAGAGATGCTTGATAATCAATGATTTTCGGTATGGAAAATAACTGATTGTCAAGCATTTCCTGTGTAAGAGGTATGGAAAGCGGTTTAGTATGAGCCCTGGTAAGTGGTCTGGCAGGCAAGCTAAGTGGCTGTGTATTCACGCGGGAAACAGAATCTAACCGGCGTGTGACACTTCCACAAGGGCAGGGTGTGGGCAGGATACGGGTATAGTCACCTGTGCGGTAGCGAATCAGCGGCATTGCTTCAAGTCCTATGGTGGAGAGAACCAATTCACCCCAGCATCCATCTGGAACAGGCTTTAAATCCCGATCGATGATTTCTGCTATGATATGATTCTCACGAAGATGCATGCCTTCATGTGCCTGACAGGTTATGGCACCACCCAGACCACATTCTCTGGAACCGTAGTGAGGGAATAACTTCGTGTGCAGTAGCTGTTCCAATTCTCTGACAACTTCAGAAGGGCAGGCATCTCCCGATATCAGTGCGCGGGTTATGGGAAATGACCAATCGGCAAAGTGACACTGATAATAACGGGCAAGGGAGAGCAGAGGAACGCAGGAACCGATATAACAGTCAGGCTGCTGCTCATGTATATAGAGACATTGTTCTTTAAAAGAGCGGTTTGGACAGGGACGAATACTGTGGGCTCCTATGGAAATCACTGCTTTTTCAATAAGGTCACCCAGTCCAAAGGCACCGGAGAATGGGAAATCAATCAGGACTCTATCATTAGCTGTCACCATTTCAGATATACCGGCAGCAAAAAAAGAAGTGGTGTAGGAGGTATCTTTAGCTGTATAAAATACACGTTTGGATGGTCCTGTTGTACCACTGGTAGCACCGGAAATCACCCGGTTTATATTTGCCTGAGAGGTGAGAAGAAACTGTTCGGGATGTTGGGAAAGCATTTCTGACGTGGTGAAGGGAAGCTGGGCTAATTCTTCCAGAGAACTTAAAAGAGTTTTTTTTCTCGCCAAAAGAAGATTCAGTTTTTCAAGCTGAATCTTCTCAAGAGAAGCTCTTGTTAAGCTTTTGATATGTTCTGTTTCACAGATCCATTGGTCAATATTGCATTTTTTCAAATTCAGTCACCAGCCAGTCTTCAAAATTTTTTTTCACGCTTTCATAGTTCTTATTTGGAAAACTTATCCGAAGTATAGTTCCGGAAAGAATTCCTTTTATATGAATCCCGTCTTTTTCAGATATAAACACAGGCCTTCGAAGTCTGTAGTTACACCGTGTCTGCCAGGTCGAATCCAAAATTCTCAGGAAATCTTCGGCAGTCAGGGGAATACGATATTCATATGTCTGAGAATCCTGAAAACAGTTTTCTGCTTTTTTACAGTCTAATATCATCCGATTATATCCTCCACAGCAGCTATAACAGCGTCGATTTCTTCTAGTGTAGTAAATCTGGAAAGAGAGAGACGAACACTTTCCTTAAAAGGCAGACAGGAGAATATCTTAGGCGCGCAGTGTATACCACTGCGGCATGTAATACAGTAGCTCTCCTGCAGGATAAATCCCACATCTGCTGCAGTTTCGCCAGGAATCTGGAAACTTAAAACCGGTGTGCATAAGCCATCCGGCTGGATAATCCTGGCCCCAGCGTTTTGCAGGCCAGTACGTAATTTCACCAGTTTCTCCATCTGTGATTCCATGGACATTGGATTTTCTTTCCGCCATTTTAGTGCAGCCAGCAGACCATGATAAGAAGGTTCATTACCAGTACCTGCCTCCAGATGAAGCGGCATATCAGCCGGCATGGTGTCACTGTCACTATGAATTCCGGTTCCACCTACCAGGTGAGGATGCAGCAACATCTCTTTGCTGACCCATAGACCTCCGGTTCCCTGTGGCCCCAGCAGATATTTGTGTCCGGTGAAAGCAACCATATCAGCGCCCCAGTTTTCAGCATCTAAGTCCAGCCATCCCATAGTCTGTGAAGCATCGATAAGAACTGCGGCACCGGCAGCTTTGGCAGCTTTTGTCATAACAGCAGCATCGTGGATGGCTCCGGTAACATTGGAAGCATGGGTAAAAAACGCGAGTCGGGGCTGAACATGCTGCATAGCATGTACCCAGGCAGAAAGTGGTACACGGCCTGTCTCATCCGTGTCCAGATAAATGATTTGCAGGTCCTTTGTCTGTTTTAATTCATACAAAGGGCGAAGAACACTATTATGTTCCGCCTTTGTAGTGACCACGGTATCTCCGGAATGAAACGGAAAACCCATAAGTGCCAGATTTAAGCCCCAGGTAGCATTAGAACCGAGAGCAATCTGATTTGGATTTGAGACACCCAGCAGTGCCGCAAGATACATACGAACTTCTGCAAATACATCAAAGGACTCCAAACCTCCTCTGTGCATAGAACCGGGAGGCTGTAAAAGAGCATCAGCGACAGCCTGTGATACAATATTTGGTTTGGGCCAGCTGGTAGCAGCATTATTCATATAAATCAAATGGTCTGTTTTCATCATAGTACATCATTCCTTTCCAGAATGTCCATACATTTTTCCAGGACAGCATTTACAATGACGGGACAGCGCTGCAGACGGTTTCTGGAATCACCGGCTAATATGCATCGGCAGCTGTTGCCCCCATATTCACAGGTGAATTCCTCAAACCATTCGGTCAGTTCCTGAATCATCTCATTAAACTGTGGATGTTCCATTTCATCAGATTCGCCCTTCCCTGTGTAGTAGGAGAGAAAACAGGCACCGCCGGTGAGGGCACCACATAGATTTCCGGAATTTCCCAATCCACCATTTAATCCCCCCATAGCCCGCACAAGATCCGGGTTTTCTTTTTCCTCCGATTCAAGAGCAAGTATCAGCAAAATCTGTGCGCAAAAATATCCTTCCTGAGATAATTCAAGCATTCGGTCAAGTATATCCATTCAATCACGTCCTTTCGCATATGGTCAGATAGTAGCTGCATTTACCATTTACTTTTCCTTCTATAGCGCTGGTACATATATCCGATACTGTACCGTCCCAGATGCAGGACAGATAATATTCTTTCCAAAGAGGCGTGATGTCTTCAAAAGATATTATGGAGAAACCAGCCTCCGTTATAAGCTTTTGATAGGCATCAGGTGGAAGAAAACATACATCCGCCAGAAGAAGTTTTCCACTCCGTTTTAAAATCCGGGCAGATTCTTTAAGAGCACCTGCGATATCCTGAGACAGGTAAAACGCACATTCTGATATCAGGGCATCAAAGCTTTCAGAAGAAAAAGGAGTATGAAGAAAATCTCCGGAATATATCCGGGGGAAAGTGCAGGATACCGATTGCTTTAAGTCAATGCCCCATGCATCATATCCTGATTCCAACAGATATTTCACAGTTATTCCATCGCCGGCTCCCATATCCAGAATCTTACAGGGTAGGAGAGTACTTTGGGCGAGGAGCCGCTCTGTCATCGTAAGACCACCAGGATGTTTTTCAGTCATTATTTATCCTCCAGAGCTTTTTCCACGGAAAGTACTTTCCCTAAAGCAAGTTCTTCCGGGACATAGACGAATCCGCATACAGGGCAGACCGGAAGTTCCACAGGGAAACCATTATCCAGATACATGAATTTTGCCTTCCCTTTTACCAGAGGGACCTGACATTTCATGCATTTTAATTTGCCCTGCGGGTCGATGGTGTAGTAATTTTTATCCTGCATAAGAAACTTCCTCCTTACTGTCGTGTAATAATGTTCATGCGATGGCTGTAGGCACTGTGAACAAGATAACCATCTTTGGTTTCTGTGTATTTTACCCAGAAGGTAACATTGCCGATTCGCATACGGGTGATGGAAAGGCCGGTCTCTGAATCCAACACGGCTTCCTTGGTCTTTCGTAAATGGTTTAATACCTGTATAACATCTGATTGGAGAATCATGCGCTCATCCATCATCTTAGCTGCTTCTTCGGTATAAGTAACTTTAAATTCGCATTGCATTTCCGGTATTTCCTTTCCCCAGATTTCAGTAAGAAGTCTGTTTTTTAAATTTAGTCTGTTATAGCGCTTCTGGCTGATGTCCGGAGGTGCGCCTGCATCGGTTCCATAGATAAGTTCCAGAAGATGTTTTGACTGTCGACCTTCTCTGACAAAACGGTCGCGGCAGGCCATGCAGTAGGTAATGTAGGGCTTGTCAGAACGTTCCAGACATTTCTCCGTCATTTCCTTTGCCACTTCTTTATTGGCATAGGCAGTTAACCCTCCATAGCCGCAGCAAGGGGATAAATCTCCTGAATACGGAGTATCCACTAATTCACATCCGGTTTCGCTAACCAGTTTCCGGACAGTCTGCTGAATATGGCTGTTTCCCCGGGCGCCGCAGGAGTCGTGTATGGCGGCAGGTACCGATAAACCTTTTGCGGAGGAAGGTAGTCCAATCTCGGACAAGATGTCCCAGATACCGGTCAAAGTCAGCTGCGTGTGGTGGGTGAGTTCTTTCATACAGGTAGGACATCCCGCAATTACTACAGGATTTCCCAGATTCGCTAATTCCTGATCAAGAAAATCCATAGTATCCTGATAGAGAGTGTATCGTCCGGCCCAGTCGCTGATAGCCCCGCAGCAGCCCAGAATCAAAGCAACACCTCCTTCCAGGCGGGAACACAGATCCTTGTAAGCTTCAAAAACTGTATCCGGTGCAATTGCAGCGGCCTGGCATCCCGGGAAGAATACATAGCGGCACTGTTCAAAACCAGGCTGTTTCCCTACCAGAAAAGCATCATTGTTGGAAAAGAACATGTCCATAAGAGCAAATTCATGAGGAGCCAGCGGCATCTTGCCGGTGCTGACCATATTTTCACGGGCAATGTGGCATATCTCGCCCATATCATATCCATTCGGGCAGGTGAAAGTACATTGACCACACAGAGAACAGGCATTGATGGGCTTGTTCATCATGTGATCACCCATGATGATACTTACATTGTTATATATTTCACGCGTCAAAATGCGCGGAAACTTCTTGTAATGGGAAAGATAGGCGCAGCCCTTAATACATGCGTCACAGTGACACTGGATACAGCGGCTGGCTTCTTTTACCGCCAGTTCGCGGGTGATGGCACCACTGGCAAGATAAGAGGGCGCAGGGGTGACATCTGTCATATCAGTAAAGAGCGATGTCTCACAAGGACCTTCCTCTCCACGGGTATTGGCAGGATCTAAGTTTTGGGCGAGACGGTCTACCGTCAGTGCTGCGCGTTTCGCAGCGTAGGCAGCCTCTAAGACGCCGCTTGTATTTGCAGTAACCAGATTATAAGTACGGCTGAATACAAGATGTTCATCATAGTCCAGAGTCCCACAAAGGGAGGCGGCCAGCTGGTATTCCATACACAGGATATCAAAAGACGTCCGGTAATTATCTATAGCATCAAAACTAATCCGGTCCATTACAGGTGCAGCAAATTTAAATTGAATATCTGTTTTTTCTAACTGAATCTGTGTCTGCCGGATATCTTCGTCTGTCGCAAAAGCTGTTTCTTTTGATAGAAAATCAGCTATATTTTCTTCTTTACAATATATCGTCACCGGATAAGCCTTTTTATGTAATTCACCTGCAAGAAACAGACAAAACAGGCCAGACCCGAAGATGGCTATGCTTTTTTTCTTTTTCATACGCGGCAGTTTGCGGCCTTTGGATTCCAACCCAAATTCTGCCACCGCCTGCTCTAATTTATGTATGGAAATGCCATCTCCACCATCTAAAGAGCATAATTTACAATTTGCTTCACAAGGGGCTTCGCACCCTCTTGATAAAAGATGTGGAAATGGAGCAATTTTTCCGTAAAGGTTTAGGGCCTTTGTCCAATCCTCGTGGGCAATTGCGTGAATCATTTCTTTAGTATCCAGTTTTAACGGGCAGGATGCGCTGCAGTAAGCCGGCTGTTCGTGAACACACAGGCTTTCTTTTTGAGCCAATTCTTCTTGTGTAAGCATACGCCTTTGATGATATACATGGGTGGAAGCTCTTTCTTCAATAATCATGATAACACATCCTTCGTAAGATATTTGAATTTGAAAAACAGAGAGGCGGTTTCCCACCTCTCTAATTGTTTTATGTTAGCTGTGCCTGCAGAATATTTTTAAGTTGTAAAACAATCTGCAGAAAAATTATGTTATGATAGATTTTTTAATGCAGCAAGAACAACATCCGGTTTTGCCGGAATACGTGTAATGCGGGCGCCGGTTGCATTAAAGATTGCATTAAGGATTGCCGGATGAGGAGCATCAAGAGGTGCTTCTCCACAGCCAGCAGCACCGTAAGGGCCTTCTGGGCGATAGGTTTCTACATAGTGCAGTTCGATATCATCCGGAACATCGTTTGGATAAGGAATACCACAGTTTTTCAGTGAGGTATGTTTGGATAAATCTTCAAAATCTTCGGTAAGTGCAAGTCCGATACCCTGTACCAGACCACCATAGAAGTTACCGTCAACCAGGAGCTTATTCATGATAGTTCCTACATCAGCTACACAGGTGAATTTCTCTACTTTTACTTTACCAGTCTGTGTATCTACACAAACTTCCGGAAGGAATAAGGTATACATATATACAGAGAATGGATCACCCTGAGCAGTTGCCTGATCAACCGGATGGTCTGCACAGGCAGTTGCTACCCACTGTCCCTGAACTTTGGTCTCAATTCCGTCTGCCTTCATCTCATCATAGGTGCGGTAAGTGCCATCATCTTTTTTCATAGCTGCAAGCAGATTCTCTGCTGCCAGACGGCATGCATTACCAGACATAACCTGACTTCTTGAACCACCGGCAGGACCAGAGTTTGGTGTGTGCTTGGTATCATTCATAACCAGACGAATCTGCTCTGGTTTGATACCAGCCTGACGAAGCGTCTCATGTGCGGATACAAGAACACCCATATCAGCACCCTGTCCATGATCTTCCCAGGAAGAATACATGGTAACAGTTCCATCAGGATTTAATTCAGCATAAGCCTGTGAAGAGTCTACACCATCCAGACCACAGCCATATACTCCGGAGGAAACTCCGATTCCGTATTTGTATCTTCCGTCGGAAGCTGCGTTTTTCTCAGCCACACGTTTTTTGCCTTCTTCGTACAGTGGACGGGCTTTTTTATACATTTCTTCCAGACAGTATACATCTGGTTTGTATCCGGTTGGAATAGTGGAACCTTCAGATTCTTTATAGCAGTTTAATTCACGGATGTCGAATGGATCCATACCCATCTTTTCCGCAAGAACATCGATGGCAATCTCAGATCCCATGAAAGACTGAGGTGAACCATAAGCACGGAATGCAGACCCCCATGCATGATTGGTAAATACGGTAGTATTCTTATTACGGATTGTAGGAATGTCATAACCGGCACCGGTAAACTGACTTAGGCGGTGGGTTAAGAGATCCCCAAATTCAGAATAAGGACCGTGATCCACATAGTTGTTACCCCACATACCAAGCAATTTGCCTTTTTCATCGGCGGCAAGTTTGATATGCATAAATGCAGGAGATCTCTTTCCTGTATAAGTAATATTCTGGAACTGTGTAAATACAAGAGATACCGGCCGCTGACATACAAGTGCAGCCACTCCCAACAGTGCTTCATTGGTTGGAGAGAATTTATATCCGAAAGTACCTCCGGCGTGATTCTGAACAATGCGAAGTTTCTCCATTGGAATTCCGATTCCATCAGCGATCATAGGCATATGAAGATGGATACCGATAGATTTGGAATGGATGGTCAACATCTCATCTTCGTCTATGTAAGCATATCCACAGTCAGGTTCCAGATGAAGATGCGGCTGACGGGAGCAGTAGCTTTCGATTTCGATTACATTCGGAGCGCTGTCAAAGTCCATGTCAGGTCCTTTGATACAGTTGGTTTCATAATAAGCATTTGGTGTGCCAGGGTGAATTTCTATAGCATCTTCTGCGATAGCATCCATAGCATTCATGTAAGCAGGAAGTTCTTCTAACTCTACTTTGACTGCATCTGCTGCAGCTTTTGCATGTGCTTCGGTATCTGCAGCTACGATTGCGATAGCATCACCAAACTGGAATACTTTCTCATCACAGAGAATCGGACGATCCCAGCCGTCACATTTATTATTCAGTGGAAGCATAACAAGCCCATTGATACGATTCTTGCCAGGAACATCTTTGGCGGTAATAATTTTGAATACACCAGGCATCTTCTCAGCTTCTGAGGTATCTACTGATTTCAAGTTTGCATGAGATACTTTAGCCTGAACCAGTGCAAGACGAAGGGTCTCTTCCGGCATCTTCAGAGCATCATCAGCACCAAAGTCCCAGGTTCCGGTAACTTTCTGAGCAGCAGAAGGGCGAATATAGTTCGTGCCTACGATACTGTCGCCAGTCTGTTTGAATACAAGGTCTTCTTTGGTGATTTCACCGCGAAGTACAGAAGCTGCAGCCATAACTGCGTCGATTAATGGTTTGTAGCCGGTACAACGGCAGAGATTTCGGTTCTTGTCAAACCAGTTACGTACCTCTTCACGGGTTGGGCTTGGATTGGAATCCAGAAGAACTTTAGCACTTACGATAAATCCCGGTGAACAGAAACCACACTGGGCACAGCCATAGGCCATCCATGCAACCTGGAGCGGATGCATATCAGATACAGTTCCAATACCTTCTATTGTAGTGATTTTTGCGTTGTCAGGAACTCGTTTCATTTTTACAATACAAGAACGGGTTACCTTTCCGTCCATGATTACATTACAGGCACCGCAGTGTCCTTCGCCACAGCCGATTTTACATCCGGTAAGAAGCAGTCTCTCTCGAAGTATGGAAGCTAAAGTATCATTTTCTTCTACCAGGAGAGTACGTGCAATACCATTGATAATAAGGGGTTTTTTGATCATTTGTCAGATCCTCCTTTTTACGTGTCTGGTTAATGGGTTCCAATGTCTGGATAGGGCGTTAAGAAAAGGTATTTAATGATTACCGCAGCTGTCATGGTCAGCACCATGTCCGGTCAGGTCTTTAAGACGATCCATACCCCGTGCACTGTAGAAAACCAGCTGAGAAAGACTTCCATCCATGTTTTCAGCCTGCAGACGCAGACAGTTGGCATTTTCATAGAAGTCAATCGGCAATTCCCGGGTGAAAATCTGTCCGGTTTTTTCATCTTTTACTTCAATCTTTACAGTCTTTGCGGTAATTTCAAAAAATGAATCTTTCATAGTAATCCCATCCTTACTTTAATGTAATGTCAAAATCAAAAGAATATTCTTATGATTTAAACATGATTTCTATAATATTATTTTACTATTTGTATAAAAAAAACGCAACTTACAAAGAATTATTAATCGATTACAGCAAAAGATGCGAATTAACAGAAAACTCCAGGCTTACATAAGACTAATGTACCATTAATATCACAGAGAGGAACTCCTGGCAGATGTGTGTTATGCTCCATCTCATAATGTAAGAGCGCAGCTTTTACTCCGGATAAATCCGGTGAATTGTAGTCATGAAGCAGCAGATAACCACCAGGATTGAGGCGTGGCCAGAACCAGGAGAGTCCGGTATAGGTAGTTTCTTCAAAATCCACATCCAAAGATACCAGTGCAAAATGTTCGTTTAAGTTCCCGGCAGAAAAGGGAAAATAACCTTCCCGTACATCAATCAAATCAGGATAAGGCATCTTTTTTAAGACGGATGGAACGGAAGTATTCGCATGTGCGTTTATAAAATCTGTGCCACAGTGTTCACTGTTTAATTCCCTGGCTGCCTCCTGAGGTTCAAAACCCTGGAAACTGTCAAAAAGGTAAAGCTTTCGTGTGGGGAAAAGCAGATTAAGTAAACGGGCAAAGTCCCCTTTATAGACACCGAGTTCAGCTATGGCACCGGGAACATTCTGTACGGATGCAGCCAGTAATTCCAGAGTCTTTATTCGTACATAGTCCTGAGATTTGTCATGAACAGTCAATATCTCCGGGTATTTCATGCGAGGTTCTCTTATAATCTGACAAGGTTCCTGCAGTTTATCCACGAGAGAACTTCCTAATAGTTGTGCGGCGGTTATACATTCTGCGTTAATGTCCTGAAGCTGATATCGGTTCTTAGTGAAGAATAATACGTCTCTTTTCAAACCAAGCGCCAGACAAGTGCTTAAGACAGACTGGGTGTGACGGCTGGCGACAAGTAAAAGTTCCACTTCCTCTATGGGCAGCTGTTCGGGAGTAAGCACAGGTTTTCCGAGAAAAGCATCAGCTATCGGATGAGTGTCGACAAAAGCTGCAATATGTTCTTTTAAAAGTCCTTTTTTAAATAATTCGCTGGCACCACATCCGGTGCCCCATACATAAATTCCCATAAGTGTTGTCCTCTCAAAAAATTAGCGGGTAACAGGATAATATTGGATGCTTAATATAGCAATATTATAACATTGAACAAAAAATGCAACAAGATAAAAAGAATATTGTTGAACTTGCACAGAAATTATGTATAATGAAGATAGGGTGTTATAAGAAAAAGCAAATTGCATTGAAAAACAAGTCCCTTAGAGATGAGAAATAGGAGGTAGTGTGATGAATGCAGGAGCTGTTGTAGTGGCAGCAGGAATGTCATCAAGAATGGGTGATTTTAAGCCTATGCTTAATATAGGTTCTATTTCCATCGCCCAGAGGGTAGTTTCAACGCTGCAGCAGGCAGGAGTCAGCCGTATTGTAGTAGTGACTGGATATCAGGCAGATGTGCTGGAGCGTCATCTGGCAAAGGCAGGAGTAGTATTTTTGCGAAATGAAGATTATGAGAAGACACAAATGTTTGATTCCGCCAAAATAGGTTTAGATTATCTAAAGGACAAGTGTGATAAGATTTTATTTACACCGGTAGATATTCCATTGTTTACGGCACAGACAGTTCTTCGTTTACTTCGTTCAGAAGCCAGACTTGCTATTCCGGAATTTGAAGGTCAGCCGGGGCATCCGCTTCTTATCGGTGCTGAATTAATCGAGAGTATTTTGGATGACAGTGGAGAAGGTGGACTACAGGGGGCAATTGGCAGACTTAAAGTTTCCATGGTTCCTGTTCCGGTTAATGATCCAGGTACCATTCATGATGCAGATACCCCTGAAGAATACGAGAAACTGCTGCAATTTCATAACCAGCAGCTGGTTCGCCCGGTGGTATCTCTTTCACTGGTAAAAGAAATTCCATTTCTGGATGAGAAGATGGTTATGCTTTTGCAATTAGTGGAAGAGACAGGGTCCGTGCGAACAGCCTGTAAGCGGATGCAGATTTCATATTCCACAGGGTGGAATATGCTGCGGGATTTAGAATCCCAACTTTCAAAACCGCTTATAGTTAGAAGTCAGGGCGGCGCAAAAGGCGGAGAGAGCAGACTGACACCGGAAGGAAAAAAACTGGTGTCTCAGTATCAGAAGTTTCTGGCAGAACTGAAAGATTACACGAAATTTTTATATAATAAATATTTCGACGGGGTATTTTAATGAGAAAAATCTATTTGATTCGTCATGGAAAACCGGATTTTGCGGATGATGAAAAGTGGTGTATCGGACGTACGGATTTGCCTTTGGGGGAAGAGGGACATCTGCAAAGCTGCCTTCTGGGGTATGAATTACGAAAAAGAGAAATTACAGATGTATTCTGCAGTTCTTTAAAAAGAAGCATAGAAACGGCAGCGTTATTGGCAGATACCAGTCCTATCGTATGGTCAGGCCTTGAAGAACAGGATATGGGGGTGTGGGATGGGCTTGCCTTTCGGACAATAAAGGAGCGCTGGCCGAAGCTTTATGAGGCAAGAGGAAGACAGCCAGAGTTGCTGCCCCCGAATGCAGAGTCACGGGAAGCAGCTTTCGAGCGTTTCAGAAAGGCAATAGAGGAAATACTGGATAATTCCCAGGGTGATGTTGCCATTGTTGCGCATAAATCTGTGATACAGCTGTATTTGTGTCAGCAGCTGATACTTCCCTATGCATCTTCAACACTATTGGAGTATGATGGGAAAGTTCATCTGAAGAGTATGGGAGAAGTGGCGCATCCTTTCCTCACGGAAGAACTATGTGAGCAGATGCTGCAGTGCATCCATGTTCCGGAGAATATATGCAATCATTGCAAAGCCGTGGCACATAAGGCGGGACAAATTGCAGAGATGTTAAATCGGGCAGGATTTCAGTTAGATATGAATACGATAGTATGCGGTGCCATGCTCCATGATATGGCAAGAACCTACAAGAAACACGCTGAAACAGGAGCCGGGTGGCTTCTAAATCTAGGATATGAAAAAATTGCAGAAGTCGTATTACAACATAATCAGCTATCAGATTGGCAGACCATAAATGAAGCTGCGGTGGTCTATCTGGCAGATAAATACATACAAGATGACCGGGAAGTGACCATAGAGAAACGATTTGAAAAAAGTTATATAAAATGTAAAAGTCCGGAAGCACAAGCTGCACATCAAAAGCGCTACAAGATGGCACTGCAGGTGCAGGAGCAAATTATCAAAGCATGTGGAGGAAAGAGAGTATGAAATTAATAAAAACAGAAGATGCAGTAGGCCAGATTCTATGTCATGATATCACCCAGATTATTCGTGGAGTGACAAAAGACGCAGTATTTCGCAAAGGACATGTGATTCAGGAAGAAGATATCCCTGTGCTTTTAAGTGTGGGTAAAGAAAATATCTACATATGGGAAAATAATGAGAATATGGTTCATGAAAACGATGCAGCGCAGATTTTATATGATATCTGTAAAGGTGATTACATGCATGGGTCTGAAGTAAAAGAAGGAAAGATTGAACTGATCGCAGAATGTGATGGAGTATTAAAAATAGACAGGCAGAAATTAAAGGCAGTCAATGAGCTTGGAGAGATGATGATTGCCAGCAGACATGGGGATTTTCCAGTGAAAAAGGGCGATAAGATTGCCGGAACGAGAATTATTCCACTGGTAATTGAGAAAGAGAAGATGGATGCAGCAAAGAATCTGGGTGGTGATACACCCATCTTTCAGATATTACCGTATAAGAACAGAAAAGCAGGTATAGTTACTACAGGAAGTGAAGTATATAAAGGCAGAATTAAAGATGCTTTTACTCCGGTAATTGTGGAAAAACTGGCAGAGTACGGGATAGAAGTGAAAGCCCATAGTGTCTGCAGTGATGATCATGTGATGATTACAGATGCTATAAATACGATGCTTGCCGATGGAATTGATATGATTATCTGTACCGGTGGTATGAGCGTGGATCCGGATGACAGGACTCCTCTTGCTATAAAAAACACAGGTGCACAGATTATAACCTATGGAGCACCTGTCCTTCCCGGCGCGATGTTCATGCTGGGATATTATAACGGAGAAATCCCGATTATGGGTCTGCCGGGTTGTGTGATGTATGCAAAAAGGACAATCTTTGATTTAGTTCTTCCAAGACTTTTAGCAGGAGAAAAACTGGTGAAAGAAGATTTTACAAAATTAGGCGAAGGGGGATTATGTCTGTCCTGTCCTGTCTGTACATTCCCTAATTGCGGGTTTGGCAAAGGCAATTAAATTATTAATGCTGATAATAGAATACTGCAACCTGTGTACGGTCGCGAAGCTCTAGCTTATCGAGTATGGAACTGAGATAATTACGTACAGTTCCCTCGCTGAGAAAGAGCTTCGCGGCTATTTCTTTGTTGCTTAGACCATCCGCTATAAGTTTGATGATTTCCAATTCACGTTCATTAATTCCTTTGGAATTATAGTCAAAAGAAGAGGAAGAAGCCAGTAAATCAGGTATCTTCTGAGTAATCTCTGTTCCGAAGACAGTCTGTCCGCTGTAGACTGCTTCGATGGCTGGTACGATACTTTCATAGTCCTGTTTTAAAAGATAGCCCTTGGCTCCAATTTGAAGCGCCTTTACAATGTATTCATCATCGGAAAAGGTGGTAAGAAGGAGAATTCTGGCTTGCGGAAACTGTGCAAGAATCTTCCTGGAAGCGTCCAGTCCGCTTACCTGTTTCATCTGGATGTCAACCAGAAGGACATCCGGCTGATATTTTTCATAAAGTTCAATGGCATCAGAACCGTCGCTGCCGGTGGCCAGTACCTCTATGGATTCA
Organism: Lachnospiraceae bacterium; assembly: GCA_028696165.1. Lineage (GTDB taxonomy): Bacteria > Bacillota > Clostridia > Lachnospirales > Lachnospiraceae > JAQVHQ01. Next base: position 24,937 of record JAQVHQ010000037.1, read on the forward strand.
TGGGCATTTAGTATAGTTTCCAGTGAAGCGGCTACCAGAAAATCATCGTCTACAATTACAAGCTTTATCATATATAACCTCAATCTTTCTTTATCACAGACATGTATCTATTATTGTTTACTCAGGTGAAGCAGTCTTTGGCAAGGTAATATAGATGCGAAATCCACTGTTCTGTGTAATCTGAATATTTCCCCCCAGGCTGTCTACCCGGTCTCTCATATTGGAAAGTCCAATTCCGTTCCCATACAAATCCCCCTTTTTTGTTCCATTATCATGTATCATCAGTTGATAGAATCCGGGATGTTCTCTGGATAAAACAGAGACATGGGATGCGTTGCTGTGACGTTCAATATTAGAGAGCGCTTCTTTTAAGATAGCTATAAAACAGTATTTGACTTCTCGAGGAACAATTTTCCCCATATCATAATTTAAATCAATTGGACAAAAGCTAAAAGCGTGAACCAGATTGGATATAACATCTTCAAGATTTACTGCTTCGTCATGAAGATCATGAACGCTGGTTCGAATATTGTTCATGGCAGTATCAAGTGTATCGGACAAAGTACCAAGAGATGTGCTCAGATTATCGTCCTTATTAATAGTGCGGATAGCGCCTACCAGAAGAATCGCCCGGGAAAGCATATGTCCTACATTATCGTGGATTTCTCTTGCGATACGGTTTCGTTCTTTTAGGGTGGCATTGTAAATTTCATAATCCTGCTTTTCTAAAAGATGTTTATTCTTTTCTTCCAGAAGAAGATTTAATTCAGTGCTGTCATCTCTGGTCTTTTTAAAAAGCTGATGAAGCTTAGTATAGGTCCGTTCGCTGTGTGCCAGGTAACAGGAAAACATAATTCCAAGAATCAGAATCCACAGAATTGTATTTTTGATTTGGAAGAAACGGAAAAAATATCCCAGCAGCAACAATACCAGTGCCGGATAATTCTGATATAAAACCATGTCATAACCAAGAACCGGAGAATAATAATAAAGCGGCGGAAAAAAGAATGCTGCAATGGAAAAAATAAGAGTGGACATCCGGCTGTACTGCTTATGATTAAAAAAATAAATCGTGGTTGTAAGAAAGAGCACAATCAATAAAGACACAATAAAAGGAAGGTCTGCCTGAACAAACAGAACCAGGGATAAAGAATATGCAATTAGTAGTATTTTACTGAATAATTGGTTCATAAGAAAGTCCTCCAACTTCATTATAACTTTGGACAACCTGTTTGTCATGGGGTTTTACATAAGAAAAGTAGAATGTGACATTTGTCATGTGGAAGATATGACAGTGTGCACTTATCTTTTTATACATGTAAAGATATAATGTGTATATAAAGAAAAAGAAGCTGCAGAAAAGCCACTGAAAAACTTCCGAAAGAAAAACAGAAAGTAATAGTTTGTGAGATGAAAGTAAATGGAAATGTATGAAAACAAATCAATGTGGAAATAAGTTGGAGGAGGAACTGAGATGATTAAAATAGAAAATCTGGTAAAACGATATGGAGAGCTGCTTGCATTAGATCATTTAAATTTGGAAATACATGAAGGTGAAGTTTTCGGACTTTTAGGTCCTAATGGGTCTGGAAAAACAACAGCCATCAATTGTATACTAGCCCTGCTAAAATACGATAAAGGAAGTATAAAAGTATTCGGGCAGGAGATGACGCCTGACAGTTATGAGGCAAAGCGTCAGATTGGTATCGTCCCGCAGAATGTAGCTGTATTTAATGAGATGAATGTGCAGGAGAATATCGATTATTTCTGCGGTTTGTACATAAGAGATAATGAACAGCGAAAACAGCTGGTGCAGGAGGCAATCTCCTTCGTAGGACTGGAAGATTACAAGAAGATGCGTCCAAAGCAATTGTCAGGAGGTCTTCTAAGACGATTGAATATTGCCTGCGGAATCGCACATAAACCAAGACTGATTTTCATGGATGAACCAACAGTGGCAGTAGATCCGCAGAGCAGAAATAAGATTCTGGAAGGAATTCAGAAGCTGAATGAAAATGGTTCTACGATTATCTATACCTCACACTATATGGAAGAGGTGGAGCAGATTTGTACCAGAATCGCAATTATCGATCACGGACGCAGCGTGGCAATTGGAACAAAAGAAGAACTAAAGAAAATGATTAAGACCGGGGAGACAGTAACCATAGAAAATGTAATCTTTCAGCCGGAGAATCTCGCAGAAATCAAGGAACTGCCTCATGTATTTAACTTAAAATACGAGGAAGCGACCATTACTATCCAGTATAGCGGTGGAAAACACAATTTAATCCGCGTGCTTAATTATTTACAACAGCAGGAAATATCATTTGGCAGAGTATTTTCAGAACTGCCTACATTAAATGATGTATTTCTGGAAATCACTGGAAAAGAACTCAGAGATTAGGAGGAGGGGATAGTATGTTACATTTAATCAAATATCGATTGCTCAGCACCATGCGGGATCGAACCTCCATGTTCTGGGCCCTGGCCTTTCCTATTATCCTGGCAACGCTGTTCTTCTTCGCTTTTGATGGGATAGGAACCGACAGTCTGGAAGATATACATGCAGCTGTAGTCATGGAAGATGAGGAGAATGCGAACTTCATGACATTTCTTGATCAGATGCAGGAAGGGGATTCTGCACTTATCCAATATGAAGAAATGTCAGAGCCTCAGGCTTTGGAAAAGCTAAAAGACAGGGAAGTATTAGGCATTTATTATGTAAAAGAGACCCCGACCCTTACCGTTGGCGGAAGCGGGTTAGAGGAGAGTATTTTGCAGTCACTGCTGGAAAGCTACAATCGCAATGCTTCCATTATAAAAAATGTACTGGAAACAAATCCAGGTGCGCTTTCACAAACAATCGAGAGTATGTCAGATTATCAGAATCTGGTGGAGGAAGTATCGATTAACGGAAAAGAAATAAATGGAACTTTCCAGTACTTCCTGGCATTGATTGCTATGGCCTGCTTATATGGTGCTTTTCTGGGATTCACCACTGCATTGGAGCTAAAAGCGAACCTGTCAGCACTGGCCCTTAGAAGAAGTGTTACACCAACAAGCAGACTACAGTTAATTCTTGTGGATTTGATGGTTACCTTCTTTATACATTTTATCAATATCTTGATATTCCTGATATATCTCAGGTATGTATTAAAGATTGATTTTGGAGATGATATCGGAAGAATAATTCTGGTATGTTTCGTCGGTTGTCTTATAGGTGTGGCACTGGGAATCTTCGTAGGAAGCCTTGGACGTATGAAAGAGGGCGGCAAGATTGGTATCATACTGCTGGTAACCATGGGCTGTTCTTTTGGAGCTGGCCTTATGATGGCAGATATTAAAAATATAATTGATCAGAACTGTCCGGTTATCAATCGTATCAATCCGGCAGCGCTTATATCAGATGCTTTCTATTGTATGAGTATATATGACAATCCACAGCGTTATATGCAGGATGTGGTAACTCTGGCAGTGATGGCAGCAGCACTGGTAATTGCAGCATTTTTAGTAGTGAGGAGGGAACGTTATGACAGTATTTAAGGGATATATGAAAATAACTAAAAGAAATATTGGATTTATCCTGATGTATGTAGCAATCTTCCTTGGAGTATCCATTGCTATGCAGGCAAGTGCATCGAAAAATGAAGGGAGCAGTTATGCAGCAGAAAAACTGGATATTGCTGTAGTGGATGAAGATGGTGGTATGCTTGCAAAAGGGCTTGAAAATTATCTGAAGCAATATCATGAAGTGTCATATATGGAAAACGATGAGGGAATCATGCAGGAAGCAATTTATTATGAAAATGTGGATTTAATTATAAGGATTCCAGTGGATTTTGAGGAGAACTGTCTTGAGAAAGGAGAAGAACTAAAAGTAACGAAAGTCCCGGGAACTTACAATTCCATATATGCACAGCAGCAGATAAATACATTCTTAAATGAAGTGAAGACATACATGGCAGCAGGATATAGCATGGAAGATGGTCTGGAGAAAATCGCAGCTCAGAAACCCAGCGAGGTAAACTTAATAGACTTAAACGGAAATAGCGGACAGATGCCGGGATATGCATACATGTTTCGCTATGCACCGTATATGTTCTTAGCTGCACTGTGTTATGTACTTGGCCTGATTCTTACCGCTTTTCAGGAGAAGGATGTAAAGAGCCGCATGCTGGTATCTGCAACACCTCAGAGAAGACAGGTGGGAGAAGCCATACTTTCTTTCCTGGTATTGGGAGTGACACTCTTTATCATAGATATAGGGATTACCTTTGCTTTAAACGGAAGGGAATTTTTAGAAGCTCCGAATCTGATTTATTATCTGGCAAATACATTTGTGCTGATGCTGGTTTGCCTGGCACTGGCATTCCTTCTGGGAATGTTTATTACAAGGGCGTCATTAGTCAATACAATTGTAACTCCGTTATCTCTGGGGATGAGTTTCTTATGCGGAGTATTTGTACCACTGTCCATGTTGGGAAAAGGTGTCAAGAAATTCGCCCAGTTTCTGCCGGTATACTGGTATGAAGTGAATAACGATTTGCTCAGTGAATATCAGTCTGTTGAAGGCAGTGTAAGAAATACAATGTTAAAGGGATACGGAGTACAGCTGCTCTTTGCAGCAGCGTTTATCGGGATTGCACTGGCGGTTAGTAAGTACCGCAAACAGGTTAGAAATTAATGTTTATCCAGATGAATGAAAAGTGGCCTAGACAACAATGTCTAAGCCATTTTCTATCTTCGCTTCATATCGTTTAAGTACATCCTGCATGGTCATCTGTTTCATCTTCTCATTTGCAATATCCTGGATTTCATCATAAAAATCACCGATAGCAAACTGAATATTTATGCCGACTCCGCAAAGAGGATTGGTATGAGTGTCCAGATGAAGAAGGGGTTTGTCTCCTTCGATGGCCTGATACATATCATAGAAAGTAATCTCCGATAAATCTCTTGTGATGACTGGAGCTGCAACTCCCTGGGTGTTGTGAATCAGGTCGGCTTTTTTTAGTGCAGACATGAGCTGTCTGATATAGGCTGGATTAGTTTTTATACTTTCAGCAATGGCAGAACTTGACAGGTTATCTTTGGGATTTAAATAGATAAAAAGCAGTAAATGTATGGAATCACTGAGTTTTGTGGAATATTTCATAGTCGTACGCTCCTTGAAAATGTTTGTAATTTATATGTTAACAACTTATGGGGAGAAAGTCAATGATAATTCCATATCAGTGAAATGGGTGAATGTCAGCAAAATGTCATTAAATATCAGTAAAATACTTAAAAATGTTGTATGGAAAAAATTGATATGATACAATGTCAAGTAATTATATAAATAACAGGAAAGCGCATTTTAATGTAAAAAACTACAAGGAGAAAATATTTATGAAAGAGATGATGAATGAAACAAAATCTGATAATGTCCAACCAGGAGAAAATCGGGCATTTATGCAAATGAGAAAACCGGCATTAGAACGCCTTGCAGGACGGGAGGCAAAAGACATTGCGAAAAAGGCAGGCATAACATATGATGAAGAAAATCAGGTGTTTCATCTGAACAGTCTGAATCAAAGTATAGAGATTACCTATCCGGATTATGAGATGACCCCGCAGCTTGAACAGTGGCAGCATCTTATCATCCTGCATTACCTGGATTGGGCTGATGAAGTGCTTCCGGGAAATGAGCTGATTACATTTGGCCTATTAAAGGATGGCATGGTAAGAGGCGGCGGATTTGATCATCAGTGTGAGCAGGCGATTGAGCAAACACTGGGGAAACAATCTCCGGAAGTGATAGAAGAGGCATGTAAATCCCTGGGAGGAAAGATACTGTCATCTAATGCAGATTTGTGTGCAGAATTTTCATTTCTTCCATTTTATCCGGTTACGTTAAAAATATGGTTTGCAGACGATGAATTCCCGGCTTCTGGAAGAATGTTTTTAGATAAAACAGCCGATCATTACTTATCAGTGGAGGATGCAGTAACTGTAGGAGCACTGATTCTGGATAAATTATCAGATCTTGTTAAATGTGATAATCAGGTTTAAAACAGATTTTGAGTAGATTTAAAACGGATTTAAAATAGATTTAATTAGGAAAAACATAGTGCTAAAACAGGTTGGGAACAAGTCTAATTAGTTTCAAAATTGTGTTGCAAGAACAAGTTTTTGTGATATACTCCATAGATATAGAAACAAATTTTATGAAAAAACAATAAATTTGATTAGATAAAAAGACATAACTATAAGAGGACTATAAATGAATAAACAAAAATATTTGTATCAGGACATATTAAGAAACTTTTTAGACAGTTATCTGGTTAAGAGGGATGCCAAAAAGACAATTTCTTTAGTTACAGATGACATATACAGCCTCGGTACCGGTGTACAAGAGGCAGCGCATAATATAGATGAATTTGCAATGCTTATTGAGTCAGAGATGGAGCAGCTTAACACGCCCATCCATTATTCATTGGATACATACTATGAAAAACAGATTGCTCCCGGGGTGATTTCCTATATGTGTGATGTGACAACACGAATCAAGATGGAAGGACAGCAGGAGATTCAGTACAGTACTCGTCTGACAGCAGGCTTTCGCAAAGAGGGCGATGAGTATCTCGCTTATCATCTGCATATGTCAGAAGCCAGTGCCATACAGCAGGAACAGGAGTTTTTTCCACTGCATTATGGCAATATGGAAAACCACAAGATTGATGAAGAAGAACAGATGGGTCTGGTTGAGTTAATGAAGAAGATGCTGCCCGGTGGTGCAATGGGTGGTTATGTGGAGCCGGGATTTCCGCTGTACTTTATTAATGATGAATTACTGCATTGGCTGGGGTATGATTACGAAGAATTTATCGACGAAAACGGTCAGATGATGGCAAATACCATGCATCCGGATGATGTGGCTATGGTGGATGCAACAATTTCAGAATGTTTCGAGAGTGGTAATGAATATACAGTAGAATACCGGATGAGAAAAAAAGATGGCACATACATCTGGGTACGGGATACCGGAAGGAAAACCATAACTCCAGGTGGGCGTATGGCTATGATTAGTATAATCGTAGATATCTCTAATGAGAGGAAAAAATTGAGATTTTTCGAGAAAACAATCGAGTCAATGAAAAAAGAACAGAGGCAATTTGACCGGATGACAGAGTTACTGAATCGGGAACCGGCAGAGATATTAATTGATCAAAGCCTTACGAAAAACAACCATGGTGCACTCTATCTGATGGATATTGATAATTTCAAACTGGTAAATGATGCGAAAGGCCATCCGGAAGGCGATAAGGTTCTCCGAACTTTTGCAGATATGATTAAGCGCGTATTTCCTGAAGATGCAATTCTTGCCAGACTGGGTGGTGACGAGTTTGTTGCTTTCCTGCCACAGTATACAAGTATAGAACAGCTGCAGAATTTTGCAGAACAGGTAATCGAACAATCAGCAGAGCTGATTGAAGACCCAGTATTGGCCAATGTTTTGGGCTCATCTATAGGAATTGCACTGGCTCCGGAAGATGGAGATAATTTCATTATGCTGTATTCAAGCGCTGATAAGGGACAGTATTATGCTAAAAGAAACGGAAAAGGCCGATACAGCTTTTACGGACAGGAACCGGGACTGCCGGTAGTTAGAGATGTAAAGGCTAATATGGATACTCTTCGCCGTATGGTTCAGAGTGTTCAGAATGACAATGGAGCTCTCTTGGTAGAGTATGAGGCATTTCATAAGATTTATCAGTTTATGGAAAGAAATGTCGATCGTATGGTTCAAAATACACAGATTCTACTTTTCACGCTTCAAAGGGACCCTGCTCAGAAAGTGGATAAAAAAATCAAAGAAGAGGAAAGAATTGTCCTGGAGAATGCGATACAGAGCAAATTGCGAAAGGGTGATTTGATGATGGATTTTAGTGCAACTCAGATTGCGGTTCTTCTTGTTAACTGCGATGATGAAAATGCTGCTTTTGTTGCCTCTCGCATAATGGATTCTTATAACCGGGAGACAAGTGAATCGGCGGCTAAGGTATCATATGAATCAAGCTGTATAAGTGAAGTGTCATGATAAGATGTCATATTGAAATGTGTATGATTAGCAGATTTGTGTGACGTTGAAAGTATATATCCAGAATGAACAGAATATGGAAAAAGATAAAAAGAATGGTTAAGATATGGAATTCGTATCTTAACCATTCTTTTTGAATAATGTATGTAAAATCAGATAGAGTCTTTCGCTTATAACAAAAGAAAGCATGTTGAGTCGAAACTTCAGACTGGCGTTCCCGGAAGCAATATAAAAAAAGTGCTTTTTGAAAATTATTTTTGAATTTTTATAGGCCTGGCGGTTTTCCTGTAAAGTCATATCTAACCTGCTTTTTATATCTAAAAAAGCGGGAGGGCAGCAGGATAAAGACTTTTCAGCAAGATACTGCTGTCCGGAGTCTTTGAAGTATTTGCCCCTTAAGGCATATGCTTCCACAAGATCCAGACGATTTTTTTTACAGGGCTGATTCATAATGCTGTCGGATCTTTGGAGATAATAATATAGCTTCTGGTTAACACAGCTTATTTTTTTGCATTGGGATACGATATTGTGGAGCATAAATTCATCTTCGTGAGTTTTTCCGTTAGCGAAGCGTATTGTTGAAAATAAAGCTTTAGGATAAAGCTTATTCCACGCTACAACACAAAATACAGTATTTCTCCCATAAAAATTATTCCAAAAAGCAGTTTCATCCCAGACATCATCGGACAATACGAAATCAAAGCCAGCATATTTGTAATTGCCATCTTCGTCAACAGGTTCAATACCGCATATGGCGAGATCAGAGTTATCTGCTTTCAGTCTGGAATAGAGCTGCTCAATCATTTGCGGATGAATGTAATCATCACTATCTACAAATACATAATATTCCCCGGAAGCTGCGTCAATGCCGGAATTTCTGGCAGAGGAAAGCCCGCCATTTTTTTTGTGAATAACCTGGATTCTGGTATCTGTTTCTGCAAGTTCATCACAGAGGGCAGGACTTGTGTCAGTGGAGCCATCATCGACGACTAAAATCTCTAAATTAGTATAGGTTTGCGTGGTAATACTCTGGATACATTTTTCAAGGTATCCCTCCACATTATAGACAGGTACAATTACTGATCATTCTCTGCAAAAACTGAAGAACAGAATCAGTGCATTCTTTTTCTGACACATCATATATCTTCAATAGACCGTCAATTATATCACCAACGGTAGTTTCTTCCTGAATCATATCCCAAATATCATTTCCAGAACCTTTAATCATAAAGTATTTGCCGGAGTCAAAATCTATCATTACTTTTTCACCGGAAAGATCAGTTACATTTAGTTGCTTTTTCATCTTAATTTTAGTAGCTTTATCCATCATTTGTACCTCCAAAGTTACAGTGTGAAATCATAAGAATTTGCCTATATTAGGCCATTATACAGGAATCTTAAGCTTTGTGCAATGTAATTAGCGGGTTTTATTTCTCGATTTCTCAATCATTATATTTAACCATTAAAAATAAGTAACTGTTCAGAACCCCCTTGGGGAACTAATTAATTTTTGTACAAAACAGAGAATTTTTAAAACCTGTTTTGCGATATTATTTCGGTAATTGGTGGATAACCAATTGTTTGTGATTGAATAATTTA
>JAQVHQ010000038.1 GCA_028696165.1 Lachnospiraceae bacterium
TGTGGTTGGAGCCTTTCTATAACCATCGAGTGGTAGGAGAAAAAAACCAATCCACAGTATCTCCAAAAGTATAGCATACAGTCCTTGGAGAGGGACTATAAACACTACTACTATATAATACGAGGAGTAAAAGTGAAAAAGACCAGAAATATAATAGACCTAGAACATACCAGGATCATAAGTTTAAGACTTACAAATTATGAATTAGATTTTCTTGATTCTAATGCTGAAAAAATGCACTACACACGATCTGAGTATTTGAGGGAATTAATCTTAAATCGTCCAATAGAATACAAGTACGAAATCGTAGCAGATATAAATGAGTTGAAAATTCTTACAACAGAATTTGGTCGAATCGGCAATAATCTAAATCAGATAGCAAAGTATTTTAACACCGGTGGCAATCGTTCTCTTGCAATGGAAGATGAAATTCATGAATGTATCCACCAGCTCTTCATTTTGCGAAAGCAGGTTCTGAGAATGGCTGGGGATTTTAATGAAACCAGGTGCAAAAGACGGTGAGTACAAAGAAACACCGTGAACAAAATTGTCCACGGTGTTTCTCTTTTTTCTATTTAATTCTTCTTTAATAACCATTCCATTATTTCATCATCAACGGAAAACAATGCTGAGCCGCCACCGTGCTGATTGCTTATGTTCTGTGATTCAAAATATTCTTTATCCTTGACATCCAAAAGCACGAGTTTTTCGATTTCTTCAGATGTCAGACCTTCTTGTTGATATTCCTGACAGATGCTATTATATGTCTCTATAAATGGCTTCGAACCATAATATTCATCACTTTCACCGATTACAAAATAGACTGGCACTCTGGCACTTACAACCTTTTGATATCCTCCGTCCCATTGGGAACTGCACATTAATGCTTTGGTATATAGTTCTGGTTTTGTATCCAATACTAAAGATAGTGTTTCACCACCTCCGGAATAACCGTTAATATATACTTCATCTTGATTAATGTTATAATGATTTAAAAAGTATTCGGTAAGTGCAATGGTTTGATCTGACGATGTTTGTCCCCAATCATCAAGCTGTGGTGCAACAACAATCATTTTTTCATTATATTTCTGTGCTTCAAATCCAAATTTTTCTGCTTTAATATTTTCCGCTACTCCTTGAAAATATAATCCTTCATACCCTGGCAACGTAACAAATAAGGCATAGGGTTCATTTCCATCGTAACTTTCTGGAATATACACGCAGTAATGGATTTCTCCCTGTGTTTCAGAATAAAGAACACTATCTATAACAAAATCTTGATAAGTATCCTTTCCATCTACCACATAGTCATCCGACCTTGTTGCATTTGATGATTCTGTATTCTTTTTCCAAAATTCCACTGCATCATTCAGCCATCCTTCTGCCACAGTCCCTGTCCCTAATCCAAAGCCATGGCTTAATCCTTCATAAACATGAAACTCTGTTGAAATCCCCAGACCTTCAAGCGATTCCAAACGAGTTTTCATTATATTCCAATTCGCTATTCCATCTTTGTCTCCTACACATGCATACGTAGGCGCATCAGCTACGGATACACTCGTATATCCTGTGTACTGCATAATTACAGCTGCTGCTTGTGGTAAATCTGTCCTACCTGTTAATTGACCTAGATAGTCTTTGTTACCAAGTGTCGCAGCCATTCGGGCACCTGCAGACCCACCCCATAATGAATATCCTTCTGGATCAACTTGCAATTCATCTGCATGATCTGTAATAAAGGATATTGCCGCTGCCAAATCTTCATAAGGGCTATCTGGTCTGTAAATAAGTGCAAAAGAATTATATCCCATTTTACTCACTTCCAGTGCATGTGGAAAACTATCATGCATGGCTCCCACATACATAAATCCACCTCCAGCATTCATAATGGCATACTTCTCCCCTGGATTTCCACGAAAGAAAAATAGACCTGTATCCTGCTTTGAAGGGTCCACCTCCATCTCACTTTCCGAATAGATATTATAAAAAATCTGATTTCCAGCCTCCGCATCTTCTTTTAGTGTATTCACAATCTCTACCGTTTTCTCAGGCTTAATATGTGAATACCACACATAGACACTACTCGATGACAAGTCCTCAAGTGTCATATCTTCTGAAACATTTCGATCAACAGGAAATAATAAGTTTCCAAATTCACCAAAAGATGGATCTGCTTCTATTTCACCAACCGTAGAACTCAGCGAATAATATTCCGGAATATCCTCAAGTTGCTCCGATGTTATACCATTTCTATCATTCATTTTCTGTTCACCTGTTATCGTGTTTGCATTTGCTCCTGGTATACCATTCTTTCCAACATAATGATATAAGACAACTCCCAGAATAAGTACTAGTGCGAAACCAAAAATCATAAATCTCATTTTCTTCAAATGAAACCTCCATAACTAGGCAAGTTTTCCTGCCATATTCTCTGCATCTTTCTTACTTGTTATCATGCCTTCATACTTCAAGCCATATAACTGGGCAAACCGTTTCATTGTATATTCACCTGCTTCATACATCCATTTTTCTGGTGCAGCTCCCTGAAATATAAAAAACAGCTGCCCTGATAAACTCCCCTGTCCTACCGGTCCATAGAATCGATCTAAAAGATTGCGGAGAGAACCGCAAATGTTATGCCAGTATAATGGAGATCCCATAACTACAACATCTGCTTTTTTAATTTTATCCAGTACCTGGTTAAACTGGTCTCCTTCTAATGTCTGACCATAGTTATTGATTCGATAATCTACCAAATCCAAAACCTCATATTCTTTACCATTTAACAGTTTTTTTGCTAAATCAGCTGTTTTACCCTGTGAGTTCGGGCTTCCATTTATAAATAATATCTTCATTTACTTATTCTCCTCTTCTTTTACCCAATCTTTTACTTCCTGCTCAGAACCCGCAACACTGCTTCCGCTAATTGAAAGTGCATCATCCTTTAAGAGTGTGCTATTAGGTTCCAATGTAGCAACGGTATCTAAGCTACTTGCACCATTGGAACTTCCATTATGTGAAAAGAATGGAATAATTGTTTTTCCTTCCATATCATACTCTTCCAAAAATGTCCAAACTGGCATTGGAAGATCATACCACCATACTGGGAATCCCAAATAAATCACATCATAACCTGCCATCACTTCTGGATCAATATGACTTGATAACGCAGGTCTTGTTCCATCATTCAGTTCCTGTTGTGCACGGTCAGCGCATTCATCAAAGCTTTCGCCATACGCCTCTTCCGGGACAATTCTAAACAAATCTCCGTCTGTTTCCTCCGAAACCCATGTTGCTATTTTCTGAACATTTCCAGACCATGAAAAATATGCTACTAAAACATTACTATCACCAGTTACTTCTGCTTCAGGTTCATTATCAATTGCACCACCGCCACCGAACATAAATCGAGATGCGATGAACGCAATTGCTATAATTACTACTGCGATAATTAAAATCGGCCATATGTTTCTCATTTTCTTCTTTTCCATAAATGCCTCTGCTTTCTAATCAGCTAAGAGGTCTGGTCTGCTGAAATTTGTGAATGTTGGTTGTTCTTTCTCTGGTAATCCAAAAAGTTCTTTTCCATATTCTATACTCTTCATAAGGAATGCCATATTTTTACCAAGTGTTCTCATAATCTGGCAACCTTCTTTATCTGCGTAAACATCCTCCGGCGTATATCCATGAACCATATTCCAGTACTGACTAGATGCAATCGGCATACTGTTAATTGTAAAATACTTATTGAGTTCATCAAAAGTTGCTGTTGTTCCTGCTCTTCTTGCAGACACTACTGCCGCTCCCACTTTCATGGTCTTTTCCACCGAGAAATTACTGTAAAATAACCGATCCAAGAATGGAATCAATGTTCCATTGGCTGAGGCATAATAAACAGGTGAGCCGATTACCATTCCATCGCATTCTGCAAACAAATCTTTTACTTCATTTACATAGTCATCAAATACACATTTTCCGGTTTCAAAGCATTTACGACATCCAATACAACCTCTGATTGCCTTATTTCCCACATGAATCGTCTCTGTATCGATACTATCTTTGTTTAATTGTTCCTCCACAATTGAGAGTGCTGTAGCCGTACATCCTTTGCTGTTTGGATTTCCGTTAACCAATAATACCTTCACGTTTTCTTCCTCCTCGTATTTTATAATGAGTCAATCCACTCATTAATGTCATCTTGAGATGCGCTGCCTCTAAATACTTCTCCTTCTACCCAGTCACCAGTGCCAGCCATTTCTTTAAGCAGTTCTCCACTCTGTCCTATACCTGAAGAGGCTGCTGTACAAAATGGAATTACTGTTTTTCCTGTAAAGTCATTTCCTTTTACAAAATTATCCACAGGCCAAGCAGCGATTCCCCACCAAATTGGATATCCAATGTACACCCTGTCATAGCTGGCAAAATCTGGTGCCGCATTTTCTTTCAATTCGACATTTCTATCATCTTCATTGTCGTGCTCCACGCTGACTCTGCTTTCACTGTCTGTCCAATCAAGATCCTCATCGGTATATGGTTCTACAGGTTCAAGTTCAAATAAATCACCACCTGTTTTCTCTGCAATGTACTCAGCCACACCTTTTGTTGTTCCTGTTGCGGAATAATACACAATTAAGGTTTTTGCATCGGCAGATGTTTCTTGTGTTGCTTCAGGTTCCACCGTTGGCTCTTCTGTTACTGTCTCTTTTGCTGTCGGTTCTTCTGTTGCTGTCTCTTCAGTTGCTGGCTCAGATGAGTTCGAATTTCCGCAAGCGGTGAGACCGAAAACCAATCCTGTCACTAATACTACTGATAATATTTTTTTCTTCATTTTGTTTTCTCCTTTTTCGTGATTTCTTGTTTTGTTTTTTCTATCAACCATTTTTGTAAATAATATGCTACAAATACCATCATTTCCATAATTGCAATATAATCGATTACAAATATTAATACGGGTTCCTCAAAATCAAAGAATGCAAAATGTGTTTGCATCATAATGTATTCTAGGAAGTCCCTTTTTACCAAAGCAATCACTCCGTAAATTGCAATCCCCATTGCTATTACTCTCAAAACTGTGGTTCTTGTTTTATTTGTTTCCTTGATATGAAACATCTTTCGAAACATGTTGATGATCATTCCATAATGAAGTCCCACATGAAAACTCATAAGTAAAAAGCTTATATATGCACATACCAAATGGATTGTTCTTGCCAACCCCACATTCATTCCAAATGGAAGAAAAGTAAATACGTACCCTGACATCGATATTCCGCTAAACATTTGTAAAAACAAAACGACCAGCATTCCTATATCTACAATTGTTTGTAAGATACGAGGTCCACTAAATGAACCATTCATCAGGTTTTTATACCAATTTCGGTTTAGAATCTGATGTAATATAATAAGAACAAGCAATACCGTTCCTGCTACCTCATGATAATCTCCTCCCGTGTAGGGATAACACATAGTCACAAACATAGCAATTGTCATTAAGATGTCGACTGTAATTTTTATTTTTAACTTCGTGTTCATACGTCTCCTACTGACATTCTTTTAATACTTCCAAAAGTTCCTCCGAACTAAATTTCTTACAGCAACCGCCCATAAGAAATGTGCTATCTGCAACCGCTTTAAAATCCGTATTCGCAGAGATATTCATCTGTTCAAAGGTCGCCGGCAAACTAACTTCTTTGATAAATTCAGCTACATGTCTTACATATCCCTGTTCTTTCATTTTCCGAATAAATTCAAACGTATGGTATTTACAAGCCAATGGATAAAACGCTTCTCCCATGTTATGTACTAGGTAATTATCAAAATAACTTACGCCACAGGTTTTCAGTTGGTTATGAAAAAAGGGTTCCTGATCTTGTTCTGACTTGATATAATTCATAGTGATTTTGTTTGCTAAAATATAGGTATTTCTATCATATCTGTCTGTCAGCGTTTGTTTTAAGGCAACCTCACTCATTTCATCATTGTAGCGATGAGCTGTATCAAAATAATTCAATCCGCTTTTCATAAACAGATCTACCATATTCTTTGTTAATTCCATATTTACTGTGGCACGATTTTCTTCATCATGTACTGGTAATCTCATAAATCCAAATCCAAGTTTTTTCATATGCTTCCTCCTTAAAGAACAAATTTCTTATTGCAAATAGTTCAAAATATTTTGAATCCATTTTTTTAGTACAACATCTTCAGTCATCATCAGCGTTCTCTGATTTTTTTGGGATGAAAATGTAAACTCCTGATCCATCAGAACTTTTTCTGCATTACACTCTTTTTTCATATCGCGAATTACTGTTCCTGACCATCCAGCATTTGTCATAAAAGGAATGACTGTCTTTTTTGAAAAATCATTCTCATTTAAAAATGTATGTACTGCTGGTGCCATGGTGTACCACCAAGTTGGAGTCCCGATTGCTATGACATCATAATCAGCGATTGCTTTATCGATTGCTTTTATTTTTGGAAGGAATCCTGCATCCACTTCCTTTTGGCCCTGACTTACTACCTCATCATAGCTTCCTTGATATGCCTTTACTGTTTCAATACGTGCAATGTCCGCACCACAGGCTTCTGCTAGCATTTCTGCGATTTCTTTTGTATTGTTAAAAGACCATGAATAGTAGACAACTAGCATCTTCTTCATTTTTTCCTTCACCCTTCCTAAAACTAACTAATCTTTTTTAACCATTCTGATATATGTGATTCTATTTTATGATTCTCGATATCACTCATTTCTAGTGGTAACCCTTCCAGTATTGTTGCGTTTGGTTCTAATTCTCTAATTGTCTTGTAAGTACCACCATCCCCACTTCCCATATGTGCATTAAATGGAACAATTGTCTTACCAAACAAATCATAGGAATCAAAAAATGTGTACATAATCATTGGCATGGTATACCACCACATTGGATATCCAATAAAAATAGTCTCATATTTATCTATATCAATTTCATTAAGTATTTCCGGTCTAAGATTCTTGTCATGCTCCTGTTTCGCATATGCTGCAAGCGCATCATAGTGTTCTCTGTTGCTGTCATATGGTTTAACCGGTTTGATTTCTACTAAATCAGCTCCTGTTTTTTTTGCTATCATTTCTGCTATTATCTTCGATGTTCCATAAACCGAAAAGTATAATACTAGTTTTTTCTCTTTTATCATTTTTCCTTATTCTCTCTTACTTCTATTTGTAGTTCTTAGTTATTTTGTGCAAAAATATTTTCCAGCCAACTTGCATAATCTTCTACCCAGTCTCCATCGCCACCAAATCCATGTGGCCATCCATCAAGTACGATTGTCGTTGTAGAAACGCCAACTTCTTCCATTACTTTAACCTGTGCCTCAAATTGACTATAAAATGGATCTTCCGTTCCATAACAATAAAATGTTGGTGGAAGATTTCCAGATTTTAAATCTTCTACATCAGTAGATCCAAAACTCAATCTTCCATAAAAGGAATAAATCATTCCATCCGCTGATGCATGTGCAGGAATACTGTCTAACTCATCAGGGACATAATCTGCATCTAATGCTGTCCCATTTACATCTTCATCATAGTGCATTAGAAATTCTCCAGCCTGTATCCCTCCTGCTGAATACCCCATAACAGCTATATCATTAGGATCTATACCATAAATATCCGCGTTCTTACGAATAAATCTTACAGCACGCGCCACATCAAGTGCGCCCTCCTGTGGTGTATATGGGCGTAAACGGTAGTCAACGATGAATGTCTGATATCCTAGTTCTCTTAAATGAACTGCTGTTGGTAATGTATCTGTGTAATCTCCACGAAATTGATATGCTCCACCCGCCATCAATACAACAGCGCCTTTCACTGCAACTCCTTCTTTTACCGGAATAGCTGTTACATAAGGTCTAAAATCGTATGGATCAAAATATCCTGTCATATCTTCCGTAAATTTCGTTACAGCAGGTGCTTTTCCTTCTTCCCATAAATAAAATACCTGGACCTCGCTGGTATTAGGAACTGTGCTCAAAACTGTGACATTCCCTGCTGGTTCAGGCATTCTTCCATTCATTGCCGCTGTAGACCAATCAGATGTTCTTCCTGATCCAAAATCATAAATCTCTGGTAAATCGTCTGGGAGTGAAATCGTTTGTGTAGAACTTCCATCACGTAATTCATATGTTGACTCAAACGTTTTTTGACTTGTCATCTCACAACGCTCCGTTTCTTCTTTTTGATTATGATCTATATTTTCTTCCACACTTACATTTGTTCTTGTTACACATCCTGCAAGCATTACAGATGCTAACAATACTAATAAAATATGCTTTCTCAAATGCCTACCACCTTTTCGAATAACTACTCTGGCAATTATGTAATTATAATTAATAGGAATCTTAACTCAGATTCCCATTAACCTTTTACTCGTGAATCTTCATTCCATGAAGCGCTTTTACAAAGCCTGCATCAAAATGGTTTACAATCTCACTATGTCCCATATCTAATTTCGCAATTGCATCCATATCATCCTGTGTTAATTCGAAATCCCAGATATCAATGTTCTGTTCCATACGATCTTTATGAACAGACTTAGGGATGACTACCACTCCTCTTTGTGTATTCCATCGAAGCACTACTTGAGCTGCTGCTTTTCCATATTTATCAGCAATCTCAGTAAGAATTGGGTTGGTAAAGATTCCATGTTTTCCTTCTGCAAATGGTCCCCATGCTTCTGGCTGAACGCCATACTGTTTCATAACTGCAAGTGCATCTTCCTGCTGGAAGAATGGATGCACTTCCACCTGATTAACCGCTGGCATCACTTCCACTGTTTCACAAAGATTTGCGAGAACATGTGGATAGAAGTTGCATACTCCAATTGCTTTGATTTTTCCAGCTTTATATGCCTCTTCCATCGCACGGTACGCTCCAAAGTAATCGCCCATTGGCTGGTGAAGTAAATATAAATCAATATATTCTAAATCTAATTTTTCCAAAGATGTCTGAATAGCTTTTTTTGCACCTTCATAACTTGCATCCTGCACCCACAATTTTGTCGTAATAAAAAGATCTTCTCTTGCCACACCCGATGCAATGGCAGTTTCAATTGCTTTTCCAACCGCTTCTTCGTTGAAATATGCAGCTGCTGTATCAATCAAACGATATCCTGATGCAATGGCATCAACTACTGATTGTTCACACTGCGCTGGATCTGGTACCTGAAACACTCCAAATCCTTCTTTTGGCATTTTCACTCCGTTGTTTAATGTTACAAATTCCATATTGTCTCCTTTTCCTACGCTTTTTGCGTATATGCTATATACTGTTTTCCTAGTTCCATTATTTTAATCGTGGATTTTCCACTCATTAATCCATTTGGCGGTACATCCACTTCTGTGATCAATAATTTCGCTATGGCCCAGATCCAGATTGGAAATGTTTCTCATATCACTTTCCGTTAATTCAAAATCAAAAATACGTATGTTTTCTTCCATTCGCTCCTTATGAACTGTTTTAGGAATTGTAATCACTCCATTTTGAAGATGCCATCTTAAAACGATCTGTGCCACAGTTCTTTGGTATTTCTTTGCAAGCTTTTGTAACTGTGTATTGTGAAATATATCATGTTGCCCTTCTGATAAAGGTCCCCATGCCATTGGTTTCACATTGTAAGTCTTCATTATTTTAATCAAAGACTCGTTACACATAAATGGATGAATCTCCACCTGATCAATTACCGGTTTTATCCTACTATTCATGCATAGATCCACCAGACGATCTTCCATAAAATTACAGACACCAATACTTTTTATTACTCCTGCTTCTACCATGTCTTCCATCGCTCGCCATGCACTGTAATAATCTCCATAGGGTTGATGAATCAGATACAAATCCACGTAAGTTACTCCAAGATTCTTTAACGATAGTTCAAATGCATGCCTTGCCTCTTCATATCCTGCATCCTGAACCCATAACTTAGTTACGATATATAACTCATCTCGTGTAACCAATTTGTCTTTAATTGCTCTCTGAATCCCTTTCCCTATCGCCTGCTCATTTCCATAGGAAGATGCTGTATCAATCAGACGATACCCTTGTTTGATTGCTTCATATATGCATTCTTCGCATATCTTTTCCTCAAATATCTGAAAAGTACCATATCCTAAAGGTGGTATCTTTTCTCCATTGTGAAGTTCTATCATATTCATTCTCTCACCCTCTCCTCACAATGAAATCATATTATTTTTTTCAAAAAAAGTACAATACCCATTTCACATTGTGCTATAATATAAACGCATACTGAAAAGGAGGTATTTTATGTTCGAATTAAACCAACTAGAACAATTGCTGGCCATTGCTAATGCCGGAACTCTGTCAAAAGCTGCAGAACAGCTACATTTATCACAGCCCGCTCTTAGCCGCTCTATGCAAAGATTAGAAGAAGAACTGCAAGTCACTCTTTTTGAACGACAAAAAAACAAGATCACCTTTAACGCAAATGGTGACCTTGCTTTAGAACATGCAAAAACTATAATAAATAATGCTGAAACTATGATATCAGCTTTGCAAGCATTTGAACGAAGTCAACATACCTTTAGTATTGGCTCCTGTGCGCCTGCTCCTCTATGGCGTATTACCCCTGTTATTTCCAGACAATATACAGATATGACAATTCAATCAGATATAAAATCGCAAGACGCTTTGATTTCGGGATTGTACAATGATATATATCAGGTGATAATCACAACACATCCCTTAAATGATCCGGATGTTTGCTCTTACAAATATTTAGAAGAACATCTATATGTTGCCCTACCACCTGCTCATCCACTATCCACCAGAAAAAAACTTTCTCTTGCTGATATAAATGGTCAGACCATGTTATTGCTTTCTAGAATTGGATTTTGGTATGACATTTGTAAAGAAAAAATGCCTGACTCCTATTTTATTGTCCAGGATGAAGTCGAAGCATTAAATGAACTCCGTAAATCATCAGCAATTCCTACTTTTGCGACTAATTTGACTGCTCAGGGACGGACTGCGGATGCAAATCGAATTCTAATTCCACTTACTGATTCTGAAGTGAATGTTACCTTCTTCTGCTGTATTAAAAAATCAAATAATCATCGGCTAAGTAAATTTATAGCAAGTATACAATAAGGTGCATTTTATTCAATTATGCTATGTCATAACTCTAACTCACCAAATTCTTTGGCATAAACTTGGCATAAAACTGTAGTTGCGATTCTTGTAATCCCAGTAAATCCAAGACTTTTCGGAGATTCATCCAATATTGCCATGACAAACAAATAGTATTTTTAACATTTCTTAATCCCTTCTCCATCAAGGCACAAATTCAATCTAAACGTTATTTAGAGGTATTTTCTAAGCACCTTTTTTCGGTCAATCTTTTTAGGCTATGTCACATAAGCGACTAAAACGGTTATTGTTTTACGTTATGAATTGCGTTATTTACACAGTCCATAACGTAGGGCTTATTTTGTGCTTATGCTACATCGTCGTCGGCTTCTTCATACATATCAGCCTCACCCTCTTCATAATCATCATCAATTGAAACATGCTCTGGCACACGTGTAAATGGATAAAAATCATATTGCTTATTTCCATATGCTTCTTCCATTGCTTCGTGTAAGTCTCCCGCTTCTAAGTGAGTGTAGACATTAAGTGTGATTTCGATTGATGAATGACCCATGATAAGCTGTAAAGCCTTTGGTCGCATTCCAGCACTTGCCATATTAGAACAAAATGTATGACGGCACACATACATGGGGACTGATTGGTTGTGTGATTTCTTCTTTGTACGTTTTATTGAATTTCTGTAATGTCCATCGTATGTGATTTTGCCAATGTTGTGCCACTTCCAAATGTTTGTCTCTGTCGAACCACAAAAACTTTGTAGCATACTCTGTATGTTCTTGATTCCACACAACAGGCTCTGTCTCCAAATGCGGTCTCTTAGCAATGACATCTCTAAACGCTTCTTCAACAGAACTAAACATTGGAACATTTCTCACCGAATTTTTCGTTTTCGGTGTTTCAATATACAGCAACATCTTGTTCCCATCATGAATCCGTATTAACTGTCGTCTAACATGAATCTCATGCTTTTTAAAGTCTATGTCGTCTGCTGTCAGACCACAAAATTCACTAATACGCAATCCTGTATGGAATAGAATATAGATGCCATTAAAATACCTACTAAAATGCTTATCCGTGCGTGTAAAATCAAGAAAACGTCGCATATCCCTGCGCGTGATAGCTTCACGTGTCTTGTTCTCACCATAAAGTTTTTTCTGCATCGGAAAATCAAATGGATTATCATAGACCCAACGTGCTTTTTTTGCCCTTGTAAAAGCTGGTTTAAGAATCCCACGCAATGTACATAGCGTTGAATAGTTCTTTCCTTTACTTTCGTGTAAATCTTGAAACCATTCTTCGGCAATCACAGAATCAACATCTTTGATTTTCTTTTTTCCCATAGGGTCTGTTTCCATAAAATTAAGTTGTGTTCTATAACCATTCCGTGTAGGTTCTTTTACTCCATTCCATTGCAAATCAATATGTCGCTTCATCAAGTCTAAGACCGTCATATTGCCACCAGAACTGTCAATACCATTTGCAACATCTGCATTATGTCTGTCAATCTTTTCCCTTAGAGAATCTCCCGACTTTTGCTTTTTGCCCTCTGGAACTTTATCATTTTTTGTCAGTGTCCAACTATAAATTTGTTTTGTCTAATTTCACATCTGAGATTTTTTCAATGCTATCAATTGTGTATGGATTTCCATGTTGCGGATTTCCATCTTTATCAAGATAAAATGGAACACATACAACCTCATTTTTTTGTTGTTCTTCTTTTGCAATTGAGTATTCTTCAACATTACTTTTGAAAGAATCATCAATCACAGAATCATAATCAAGCGTCTGCTCCGCAGGTCGATAATCAGCCATGATTTTGTCAAACTTTTCTTTGAAATCCATAAACATATTAAGCCGCTTTGTCTGCTCAACAACCGACCCACGAACTGACGCAAATTTTAATGCAAGATAATTTGCTCCATCGTGCCCCTGTTTAATTTCACAGACATAGAATCTTGATAACATTGCACTGTAATGTTTGCTTTGTGTATTGATTTTGCAAGAAGCCAACCAATCTGCAAAGGTAAGATTGCTTGTAACAATAAAGTAATTGCCAGCCCATGCTGGATTGTTGCTCTGTCTTTTGTATGCTTTGCAAATATAATTGTCTGTCATATTTAACAATCTCTGTTTCAATCATTCCCGGCAGGAACTCCACCTCATAGGGAAATTCACCGCTGCCAGAGTAAATAATACTCGCTGCCACCATCATCGCATCGACCCGCGTTTGAATCATCGCTTTGTCCGGCATCACACTTTCTTTCTCCCTTAACAACCGGTCAAAGTATTCTGCTGCCTGCTTCACACTATATCGATCCGGGTATTCAAATAGTAGTTCCCGGGTAAGCCTTGCTTTTTCTTCTTCGGATAGAGTGCTTGTAATAATTGCACCGCTTTTTGTATTCGGTTTTCGCTTCCGCCTGCGTTCGATAGATTTTCTTCCCACATATTTGTAGGACTGCAAGAGAAAACATCTGGAAATGGCCTGCAGCACCTCTGACTTTTCTTTATCCTCAAAACCCTTCAGAATCATCAGTAAATCATTCAGATATGTCTGCATATTTACGTTATTGCTTAACACCATAAGAATTCTTGTAGAATACAAGCTGTAATAATTATTGATTTTCTTATCTATGTAATCCATTTCTTTTACATAATCATAGCTGATAAAGCTCTTTACCTCTGCCAGCTGACCATCCACAATCTCATGTGCCTTTATTTCGTCAACATTATTAAGACTCTGATACTCTTTTTTCATATTCTCATAAACTTCTGTGTCAGGAATCCGTCTGAGCATCTTCTCAATTTCCTCAATGTAGCCCGGAATCAGACCACCCTTCTTAATAAAGAAATAGTCGTTGAAAAATGCTTCCATCATCTCATATATATGGCACAGCCATACAGTTTCTGGGTGCGTCCATGACACCTTTACTGCTAGTCATCTGCTGGTTATAGTTTACCACCTACATTCCGATAATTACTTTGATAAATCCATTATGTTTTCGATTAATCAATCGCTCAAGATACACATCTCGTTTTATTTCCATTTCGTACCTCTTTAATAAATTTTTTTGACGCGGTCGACACTTTTATTAAATGTATTATACACCAAATATTTTTTATCTGGCCACTATTTAATGAATATTTTTTCCACATATGGAGAAAATATTTACTATCTTTTCTTTTATAAGCCTACATGCATAATCATTCCCCTATACTAATGCTGAGAAGATGCATTACACACGATCCGAATATTTGAGGAAATTAATCTTGAATCGTCCAATAGAATACAAGTACGAAATCGTTGCAGACAAAAATAAGTTGAAAATTATCACAACGGAATATGGTCGAATCGGCAATAATCTAAATCAGATAGCAAAGTATTTCAACACTGGCGGCAATCGTTCCCCTGCAATGGAAGATTGAAATCCATGAATGTATCCATCAGCTCTTCATTTTGCGGAAACAGGTTCTGAAAATGGCTGGGGATTTTAATGAGACCAGACACAAAAGGCGATAAATGTCACTTAGGGATGCAAAGAAGCACCGTGAACAAAATCGTTCACAGTGCTTCTTTTACTCCCAGCGGAAGATTGACATACCGTTTTCATTTTTTAAATGAGCCAATGGGAATAACCCATTGGCTCATCTACAAATATAATTTAAAGTTTTCGTTTTTTATCTGGATCAAATAATGGTGCCTGTGCTACTCGTGCTTTTATCTCCTTTTGCATTTGTCCTTTGTATCCCCAAATAACTGTTACTCCATTATCTGGCACGCATAGATCAACATCAAGTACGCATAACGAAATCATCTTTCTAAAGTAAACACTATATGCTCTACTCATAGAAATACCCACCAACTTACCATCTTTCATAACTTTATCCGGTGCGATTTCATAATCACGTGGCATAACAAATTGTTTGTACAGATTTCCTTCTCGATAAAGAGAATCATTTACATCTTTTACATCTTCATCATCCCATATGAGAGTACATATTTTTCTCTTTGGATTAGCTTTCTCTTCTTTCAGTATGTCAGATCCTGGGAAATCATGATCAAAGGTAAGTGAATACCCCCAGCCTAATTCAACCGGGCTAAAAACAGCATCCATAGCTCCTGCCTCTGCACTTCCTCCTGGTTTTCTTGACAATGCTCCCATCTGGAAATAAGCCACAGGACCTAACTCTTGACAAAATTTTTTTGTTTTTTCATCTTCTGGATCAAATAGGGCTGGTGTAAAGTCCCAAGTTGCAGTTGGAAAACATGCTTCCACATGATTCACACCCTTCGCTAGATTTCCAACCTTTGTCACTCCACCGAACTGCTCTCCGATTTTTAATATTTGATTATAGATGTCAACTCCCGCCTCACTAGGACCCTGTAGTTCAAATCCGATATTCCCTGACATTCCTTGGCGAAGTGCTTGCACACAGGTATTACATATTTCAATATCCTTACTATGCATATAGGATACATCATGCAGTTCAACCCCCTTGATAGTCTCCAATATCTCTAACGATCTCGGTCCCTGCACCTGATATACGAAATAATCATCGGAACAAATACGACATGTTGCATTCCACTTTTCATCTTGTCTTAAGCAAAAATCCACCCAATTTACAAAATTAGGTCCCCCACTTATACGGAATTTTTCTTCACCTAAGCGAAGCATAATTCCTTCTCCAATTACCTTACCCCGATTGTTTGTACATACAACATGTTTACCCTGTCCAACCTGGAACGGATTAATGCGAATGCCACTAATCGTCTGCATAAAAGCAAGTACATCTGGGCCTTCTAATTCAGCCTTGAAAATATCTGACCAGTCTCCTATCATACATCCTGTTTTCCACAACATACACTCATCAATCCAATTTGTAAATTCATATGGACTATAACTACCAATGAAAAAGGAATGCACCGTTGCCTTGTAATCCACCGGAATCTCCTTTGTGTAAGGGATCACAGCATTTTCAAAATCTTTACTCATAATTACCACCCTTTCCTGCGATATTCAAAATATTCTATCGCATTCGTTTTCTTAAGATGATATAATTATAAGGCAGCACTCTGATAAACGGATATGACCATTTCAATGTGGTTATGCATTTTATGCAACACAACGAGGATATTGTATGAAAATCGAGTACATGAAAGAATTACTTGCAATTGAGAAATATGGCACATATTCTCTTGCAGCACAAAAATTATATATAACACAATCCGCTCTTAGTCGTCATATAAACAATATGGAGCAAGAGTTAAATATTATTCTAGTCGAACGTGATACACATAAAACAGCGCTGACAGAAGCTGGAAAAGAGACCTGCAAATCTTTCCAAAAAATTCTTCACGAATACAGTGTTCTCACAGACAAACTAACTATCCAAAAAAGTGGTATGAATGGTACCTTGCGATTGGGTATGCTTTATTACACTATCAGTTCTGATTTTAAAAATATTTTGCCACGATTTTGTTCCGAGTATCCAAATGTGTGCTTAAAGAGATTTTCCTATCAGCCTCAGGAAATATATAACGCCTTACTAAATGACTCCCTTGATATTGGTGTATTGGCAAAAGCTGAATATCCGACAGAGGACCTCCTCTGTTTCCATGATTTTGCATGTTCCAGTGGAATCGTAATGGTTGCCAAAGATCATCCCCTATCCTTAAAAGAATCGTTAACACTAAACGAATTGAAAAATGAGCCAATTATATTACTTAGCGAAGATCCTTGCACCTCTCGTTCTATTACTGAAG
Source organism: Lachnospiraceae bacterium (assembly GCA_028696165.1). Taxonomy (GTDB): domain Bacteria; phylum Bacillota; class Clostridia; order Lachnospirales; family Lachnospiraceae; genus JAQVHQ01. The sequence continues at coordinate 16,905 of JAQVHQ010000038.1, forward strand.
CCCTTTCTAGATGCAACTTCACACCAAAATCAATCATATATACAGATCAAATTGACTCTGTGCCTTTTAGCATTCTTTCTTCTGGTGGTGTACACATCAATGGTTCTGGCTTAGTATTTCCAGGATACGAGGATACCATTAAAGTCATCCCCATTGTTGATGCACAAATGAGTTTCACAAAATCCTTTGTTTACCGCAAAAGCAATGACAATCCTATAATCCCTTTATTTTTAAATATTGCATCATCAAAATAAGTCAGTGTTTATGCGTACTCCGCCAACACTTTTACCTACTAAACACCCATTTAAGTCACCTAAGTCTGTACTTTTATAACATTTTACCTACCAAAATGCAGTGTTTCAAAGCAATATGGCTACAGGTAAACGTATGCACGTATATCCAGCATTTCAGATAGCAATTTCAAAATCATTGTTACATAATAATCTTTTTCTACAACCTCTATATCCAGCTGCAAAATCTCACTTGCTGATTCAATGACCTCGCGGAACAGCTCTTTATCTTCACGCAAATATATTGTCCAACCTCATTTCATATATATATTTATACGTTTTTAATGGAAACTCTGAGATGTACCGATCCACTTCATCCCGGTTAATCTGATTAGTTTTGATATATTGTACAAGCTGATTTTTCACTAATTCAGGTTCATTATCTGCATATATATTCAGATCTTTCAATAATTCTAATAGCTGCAGAACTTTATAATTGCTCTCATTTACAGATACCGGTGGTTTCCTTACTACATAAGTGGACCTGCCAACCTCTATCTCTCTCACAATGGCAGACATATTGTTACTGACAATTTCTTTACCGGAACCTGTGTACTGATGCCAAGATAATTCGCTAATGTATGCCCTGAATAATAGCCTATATGCTTTCCGTTTCTTTCGATATATTTTCGTTGAGCCACAAAATCTGCACTCAATCCTACTGCACCTTTTAATCGAGATTTCTTAGGAAAATAATATACTCCATTCTCAAACCTCATCAGTTCTCCTGTGTCTACCAGTTTTTTAATCTGTTGTCTTTTATTTGCTTCGCTAAAACCTTCTATCTGAATATCAATAGTAAAAATCGGTTCGCCTTCTTCATAATGTTCTTTTAAATACGAAAGCAACATATACTCACCTCTATTCACGTTTTATAATCACTACTATTACTTATCGTTATTTCACCAACCAATTGCAATTATAGTCAAATAGTCTTCCCAAATTATTCTCCTTTATCCTTTTTTGCGCGAATCATACCTTAATAACGATACAACAAACTATAAGTCAAAAGAACACGAAGCGGAGCTGTAATTCAATCCCACTTCCTAAATCTTTCCTATAATTGTACCATTATGTTCTCAAACGGAATAATGAAACCCAGCCGACAATATCAAATAACTACCATAGTTTCCTTGATATTCCCGCCTGGGTTTCCCTCGTGTTGATCTTTAGGTCCAAAAATCCCATTGCCTGATTTAAAGTTTCGTATATTTTTCGCTTTTCCCTTTTGCTTTTTCTATAGGGTATTTCGCATTATTTGCTATAATTTTTTCTTGCACAATCGTATCCAAATCAAGACCACAAGCATCTGCCATAAGTACACAATAATTTACTACATCTGCAAGTTCTTCTTTGATTTTCTCTTGCTTACCTTCATTTGATATATTAGCACCGCTCCACTGAAATACTTCAAGAAGTTCAGCAGCTTCTAAAGAAATGGAAATTGCAAGATCCTTTGGATTATGAAATTGCTTCCAATCTCTGTCATCTCTAAACTTTAATATCTGATTAATTGTTTCTTGTGTCATCATTTTCCTCCTGCCTTTAACAGTGCCTTTCTAAGTTCATCGTCACACGCATATATGTATAGTCCTTCAACACCACGTGTCATTAATATCCGCACCTCATGTTGCGTTAGTTCGGCACCAAATTTTTTCTTTGTTCCATCCGCTAACGTTCTGTTTTGAATCATCTTTTTATAATTTTTTTCTGATGGATCAAAAACAATTTTTCCATCTTTGTATTTTACAGACGGACCTAATATTACCCCTGCATAATTAAGATCAAATCCTTGGATTGTAAATGTTGAACCCACCTCATCTATTGTCTGCGGTTGCTCTGCCCAAGATAACGACTTAATATTGCGTTTTTCTTTTGCAGACATTTCTTGTTCTAGCTCACGATTCCAAGGTTTATGCCATTTTCCAATTATGACTTCCCAATACTTCCGAACTCTTTTTGCCATAGCTTTCTTATTATTGTAATCCCAGTCATATGTAGCAATTAGTCTTGATAATTTATGATTCTCGTCCTCAGCTTTTTTCTTTAACGCGTTTTCCAATTCTTCTGGTGTATCAAATATCCGAATCTCATATCCACCTTTATTAGTTGGAATCGTTGATAATTCCTTTTCATTTGTAAATCTATCAATCCAATCAACAATTTCCTTTGAAGCTTGAATTCTAAGCTGATTCTTCAGTTGAAAATAGTTATCAGTCTGTTTCGCCTGTTTTCTGAACTTATCTAGTACCTGTGCTTCCCAATATTGCTCCGTAGTCAGAATTTGATTTTCATCAAACATTACAACGGTTACTCTTGCTCTATCAATAATATCTTGAAGCTGATTTTCACCTTGATAGGATTGCTTACCCTGTGTTAGTAATAAGTGTGCCTCATCAATAAATGCGACATCAACCGGGTTCTCTGGTTTATGCTTATTAATAAAAGAGGTTGGTTTGCAAACAACCTCTCCATATTTATCTGTCAATCCTAGTTTTTGTGCAATCTGAGAATAAACTGTAATTTGCTCATCATGATTAACCATCAAATAACCACTTATATTTTGTCTAACTTCTTCCGCTCTAGAATAGAGTTCATAGAAAGTGCTGCTATTCAAAACTGTTTTTCCAGTTCCTGCTTCTCCTTCAATAAAAATAATTTGGTGGTTCTCTCCAGATTCTAATACGTCCATAACTCGTTCTATAATAATGTCTTTTATCGCTTCTTGATCTGTCGTCAACTTATGAAGTGGTGATGCTTTAAATACAGCCGAATCCTTTATTGCACTTTCCTTCGGAAAAAGTTCCCTATCATATTTGCGTAATCGTCCCCACATCATTCTAAAAATATCATCAAGCTCTGAAGCCGGATAGTACTTGTTCTGTGGATTTCCACGCATGTTGTGAATTTTCCTTACACGATCAACACTCATCAAATAGAGCATCAAACGATTCTCTATATCCAATGTTAATGATTTATTAAAATGTTCGTGTCCAATCACATACAAACTAGCATTATGTTTATTTAACTGTGATTGCCACTTATCCCCATCTCCACAATTATCATAATGCTGTTTTGTTCTCTGTATTACATTATTAGACTCTCCAATATAAACTTCATAATCATCTGTATCTTTCCAGTTATGAATATATACAGTTGGAAACTGAAGCATAATATCTTGTTCTTTTTCAGTTGTATTTTCCCGCAATTCCTGTTGGAACTTTTTCAGTCCCTCCACATTATCATCAAACTTATGAACTATAGGTTCAATTTTTTTCCCCATGATATGTATCCTTTATTTATTCTTATTTTTCAGTCTTCGTGGAGCCCTTGGCTTAAAAATATCCGGTGATAAAAGCCATCATTTTTCTACTAATTCAGCTCCTGAAACACATCCTTCTTTACACGAAATTTCTATTTTAAGTATATTCCTTATAACGAACAGTTTCAACACCATTTATACTCAATCATAACATCTCTTTATAAAATATATAATGTAAATTATCCTCACCGCGGTAGATAACGATATCGTTTTTAATATCTTTTTTCTTTAATCTCCATCGGCTACCATCTGCAGCTGTATGCTGTGTTGTTTCATAATGTAGCTTATTCTGAACTGTTGCAAAAAAGTCTTTTGTTTCTGGTGCATTCAGATCATAATCTGCACTACATTGCGAATAGATATCTGTAATTTTCTGATAGAATCTTCTCTCGCTGGATCGAATATCGCGAATACGTTCTAACTGCTCATCAAAGTAATCTTTTCCATCAGTTGCAGTACGTTCCAAAATGGAACATACTGAATTTTCTTCCAGTTCTCCTGATTCAAAGATATTTTTTAGATGCTTCGTAATTGCCGAGCGATGAAATATCTCGAATGGTCTTTCCCAATTTTCTAAATCTTTGCTGTAATAACAGTCAAACCTATCTGCTTTGATCCATGTGGTCTCGCTACGTGTACCGTAAAGATAGTACATACCTATTTCTTTATGACCATACAACCACTTTTTTATTTCGAACTTCCAGATTCGATACGTCAATCTCTTTCTTCATGTTTTCCGAAACTTCTGTTTCTAATAAAATCTCATCCTCTGATTCTTTCACATGTACTTTAATTGTGCCATTCGCAGATTCATATGTACATGAGAATTCTTTCATGGATTCTGGTAAATATGGTTTGATCAGTATCTCGGCAAAACCTGGCTTTTTGGGAATGATGCCTGCTATTCCGTTGTAATACCACTCTGTAATGTGTCCCATCATATCATGACAGTGACTACGAGGGTTTTCTTCCCAGTATTCGCCAAGTGTGGTAAGTCCATCTAAAACAAATGCGTAATACGATGGATGCGTCTCCTTTGTAATAAATTCACAGATAAGATCATTCATATCATATTTTGCTGCGGTCTGGATAATGTATGGCAGCCCTACTTCTCCGGATGAAAAGCAGTTCTTTTCTGCCAATGTCTGTCTAAATGCACACACAACATCCTCTGTTTTATCTTCCGGAACCATTCCCCAATAAAGAGGGAGTGCTTCACATGCCTGCGTCATCGTCAAGGAATCTTGATGTTCATAGCTTTTATATACCCACTGACCTTTTTCATTCTGAACCAAAAGTCGATGATTATAATTATCACAAATTTCTTTTGCGAATGCCTGATATTCCTTGACATCTTCTTCAACTCCAAGAATTTCTGCAAACCAGGCTAAAGTCTTCGCATCGGCATAGAAAAATGCCGTTTCCACATTTTCACGTGCGAGCTCTTGCTCTGGATTTCCCCAATCGCCTAGTCCATGATTGATAAAGCCTTCTTCTGTCACCTTACTTTTTAGGTAATTAAAATAACGTTTCCCAGCCTCATAATTGTCTTCGATGATTTTCTGATCACCGTAGAACATGTAATGCCAGCGAGTTCCCAGGATACAGGTACTTCCCCATGGGATAATATCATAGAAACTTCCCATTCCCGGAACGGGCAAAACATTTGGAATATAGCATGGGCACTGTGATGGCATCAGACCTTCACCAGGATAGAATTTGTTTCCCGCATAATCCAGGAAGAAGTCATCTTTCGTATGCTGCTCCACGCGCATATCCAGAAGGAATTTTTCCCATAGTAATTTTCCATCCTTCATATACATGATGGCTGGTGCCATTAAATGGTTCGGCTCCTGCCATGCAAATCGTTCGATTGTTGGGCAATCTGTATGAACACTCACCATATTGGCTTCTACTGCTTTTTCCACCAGATCATAAATCTGTTCATATCGTCTATCATCACAGGCAAAACTTCCCGTCTGCTTCCATGCACTTGAGATTGCGTCTGCCTTGATTTCTTCTATCTCAATATCCTGTGAGCTTTTTTCAATGGCAATAAATCTGCATGCGAAGTATGTAAATTGCATGCGATACGCTTCCCACTCATCTTCTGTTCCCACAGTATAAGTGATGCAGTTGTCCACTGTAACCCAATTCTTGGCAACCTGATCCACATCTCCGTTTGCATCTAATTTTTCTGCCGGGTAAATACGAACGACATCTCCGGCTTTCCCCTTGATACGAAAACTCAAAAGACCAGACATATTTTGCTGAAAATCATAGATGTCACGACCATTGGCCTGATGCATGTATCGGCCTTCATATTTCTTTATTACTTTGATTGCTGGCTGGAACTGCGAAATCAGTTTTCCCTTCGGGCTTTCATCCTCATTCACAACAACTGCCTTCGTCCAGTCACAGTCATCGTAATCAGAGGTATTCCATCCGATTTGCAACCATGCTCCATTTATCGTCTCGGAACCATACACATTGCTTTTACATACTGGATGCTTCATTGTTTTCCACGTATCATCAGCGAAAATGTTTTCCATTGTTCCATCTGTATATTTTATTTCCACAAGACATGCCAAAACCAGCATATCTCCATAAGGTTTATATGGATTTGGATTCGGTGGCATAAATTCAGGAAATGTAAATGTATAGTGTTCATCATTCTTAATATACCAGCCATTTCCAACTTCTACGCCCAATACATTCTTGCCATTCTGTAACTGTTCTGTCACATCAAAAGTCACATACTCGATGAGTTTTTGATAATTTGTCCAGCCGGGATCCAGCTCATGGTCGGATACTTTTTCTCCATTTATTGAAAAAACAAACTGACCCAAACCACAAACTTTTGCCTGTGCACTTTCAATCTCTTTCTGAACTTCGATCTCTTTTCTAGCATAAAACGGTGATGATGTTCCATTTGAAATCCATTGTCCTAACATATTCATTTACATTCTCCTGTTCTAATTACTTCGTTGCTTCTTTTTTTCTTCTCTCAAGTTCTGCAATTACAGTTGGTTCTTCTTTATCGTAATGATAGCAAAGTTTCAAAAGAGCAAAAATAATAGCAAGTAAAATTGCTGGAAGCCAAGCATAAAGTGTAATGATTCCCATATTTGTTGCCTCTGAAACCTGATTCTGTACATATCCTGTCAGTGCTAATACCCAACCTACACTTGCAAGCGCAAGTCCTGAACTGATTTTCTGTGAAAAACTTGTAATAGCGGAACCAGTTCCCTCAATACGTCTATTCGTTTTGTATTCTCCATAATCAATACCATCCGCGAATAATGTACTGACTGGTACGGCTAATAATCCAGTAACAGCTCCACTGATAATGGTTCCTGCTATCAGTAATGGTACATTTTGCGTCATGCCGGCGATACCTCTAATAATACTACCAATCAGCTGTCCTGCAATACCAATGTACATACAATTTCTCTTTCCAAATTTTCCTAAACAAGGACCAACTAATACCACAATACCAACCAGAATTGGAACAATACTTACCAAGTTCAGAGTTGTTGTTAACATTGCGTCGCCCATTGTATATGTATAGAAATAAGTCTGTGAACACGAGTTAACCTGTGTAACGAAGTTCACGAGTACTGTCATAACAAGTGCGAAGATCAGATACTTGTTTGTGAAGAATAATTTTAAACCTTCTGCAAATGAAATTTTCTTTGTTTCTGTCTGTGTTACGGATTCAACTGATGTTACATACTCTTTTGAAAGGAAGAATCCAGCCAATAATCCAGCTGCAACAATTGCACCATAGATTAAGAAAAGGATTCTCCATGCCATAACATCTCCACCGAGTTTGAATACGAGTGGAAATGTGAACGAGCATCCTAAAATCGTTCCGCCGAGACCAAAGAACATACCAAATGCCGCCATTCCGCCACGTTCTCTGTTATCCTGTGTCATAAGTGCAAGCAGTGCGCTTCTCGCAATTCCTGTGATTGTAAACATGACTGCTGTAAATAAATTATATGTAACAAATGCGTAAATCATCTTTGTTGTTGCTGATCCATTGCTTGGAATAAAGAAGATCAATGCAAGCGCCAGTCCGGTTGGAACAGACAGCCACAATAACCATGGGCGGGCTTTTCCCCATCTTGTCTTTGTCTTATCAATTAACGTTCCTGCAAGAATATCAGTAATACCGTCGAATAACTTTGAAACGAAGAACATCGTACCGACTGCTCCTGCTGCCATTCCAATATTATCTGTATAGAACATTGTTAAAAATGCTGCCAGAATTGAATTGGCTGCTTCTGGAAAATCTGCCAGCCCATAAGCCAGCTTTTCAGTAAACTTTAGTTTTCTCTTTGTATCCATCTTTTTCTCCTTTTTTCAAACTGAATTTTCATTTTTCATTGCTACGGCCGTTTTGTAACTATAACGTTACCATGAATAAATAGCAGAAAAAAGAGAGATAGCGGACTTAAAAAGGTATCTTTTACGACATTTCTATATTATAATATTTAAAACATTACTCCCGAAAAGCAAGAGCATAACTGCACTCTATGTTTTTCAGAAAGGTAGGCACTTGATAGTGAACATGCAAATATTAGATCAAACGCTCTCACCAGAAGAAGTAAAATTAAAAGATTTATGGCAGAATAATCCATCAAGAAAACTAGACCAGCCTTGTATCAGAGAAGATGTGGAAGATATATTTTTTTCCGCATTAAAACACAACAGCGTATATGCGACACTACTTGCAAGTGAACTAGATGAACACATATTTATCAGCGATGATCTGGACACCGCTTTTGTTCGTCACATGAGATACACTCCGGCTTTCTTGCACACGCATGAATTTTTCGAACTCCTGTATGTAATCAAAGGACACTGCACCAATACGATTTTTGATCAGACCGTCATCATGAACGAAGGTGATATTTGCCTCATTGCTCCCGGGGTTCGTCATGCTGTAAGTGCCTTTTCGGATGAAGACATCATGTTGAATATCCTGATTCGCAAAAGTACATTCGAAGAATCATTCACCAATCTTATGGGTGGGGATGATATCTTATCGGATTTTTTTAGCCGGACATTTTATCAAACAACAGAAATTCCATATTTGCTCTTTCACACAGGGTCAGATGCTCAGCTACTTATATATGTGAATACAGCATATGCAGAATTCAACAAATCCAAACGTTTTAAACGGCAGATGCTAAATGCTATCTTCTCCGCATTTTTTATTGACTTATTTCGTCGCCATGAGCAGCACCTTGAAGTTCCCAATATCAGACTTAACACGAGAGAGACGAATTTGATTTTTATTTTACGCTATCTGCAAGCCAATTTCGCAACGATTTCGCTAAAAGAATTAGCCTCATTTTTTAATTACAGCGAGCGTCAAATGCAGCGAATTATAATAAGTGCAACTGGTATGACATTTAAAGAAAACATTCAAAAGCAACAGATGAGCCGTGCCAGTGATCTGCTTGCGAACAGTAGTCTGTCCATCTCAAGCATCGGCGAACAGATTGGATATCAATCTTTAAATAATTTCCGAAAAATTTTCTTTCAGCATTATCAGATGACACCTTCTCAATATCGGAAGCGAGAAGCCAAAAATCCTCTGTAAAAACTTCACGAAAAGAAAAAACGCTGAGATTATGAAATCTCAACGTTTTTTATGATTTAAAGTCTTTTTTATGACTGCTCTAGTGCTCCCGTATTCGAGTTCTTGATTGTCAACATGTTATTTTAATGCATTTCGCACCCGGAGCATAAGGACTTTCGGTGAAGATGGCTTGTACACAAAATCATCTGCTCCCATTTCAATAATTCTCTCTTCCTGTTCCTGGTCACCATACTGGGTATTGGCGATGATCCGGATATGTCTGTACCCTGCATTTGCACGGATTTGCTTAATCAACTCCATTCCATCCATTTCCGGCATCTGAATATCGGTAATAACCAAATCGGTATCCCTGTTTTTTTCCAGCTGTTCGATTGCCTTTTTCCCATTCTCAGCTTCCATCATCTCGTATTCATATCGCAATGCTGATTTTAGTACTTCACGATTCACTTCCACATCATCTACGATTAGAATCTTCTTTTTCGTCACTTTCAGAATTTGCAGCGCTTCTTTTACATTTTCCGGTGACAACCCCTGCCGATTCGAAGTCAGAACCAGATGTTCATTACGAGCGGAAAAAAGATGGGAATTATCATCCAGTATCACATATTCTTCTATTTTTTCTCCTGGCCACTTAGCGAGCCAATGTTCAATGGCTCCTTCTCTTCCCATCCCGGGGATTCTGGGCAATTCGGACAAAAAGCTCAAGTCATAATCGTGCAGTTTAGCGCAAAGCATAAAGTATTCCTGCGACTGTTCTATTGTGCATCTTGCATCTGTCTCGCGTTCTATTGAATTAGTCCAACCTCTTCTCCACGAAGACGATAATACGAGAGATGCATTGGATTTATCCACGATTTCCTTTAAAAGTTCTACCTTTTCATCTTCCACAAAATACGTCCCCTGAGGCAAGAGAGTTTTAGCCCCCACATAATTCAGTACCCCATCAACATCCAGAAAAACAACTTTCATACTCACCTCTCTCTGCCAAATGTAATGCCTTTATCACTGTCTTCTCCTCTCAGCAAAATTCCAAAACCGGATACCCCATATCGAATCTGGCTGCCAGACAAATACCTGCTTCTTTGTCATAATAACTGTATTTGCAATGTTTCATCCGTATTTCGCCGCTCTTTGTTATCATTTTATAATTGAATCCAAAGATGCCGGTTTTATCCAACTGCTGTTTTATGTGATCCAGGGAAACCATCCTGCAATATGCCTCCCAGTCTGATTCCGGGACCTCATGTCTGCAGTACTTTTCTAGCGCTTCATCATAATCAGACTCCACAAAGTTCTTGTCGTCCCGGGTTGTATCAATAAGGACAACATGATTGGTATTTAAATAGATAATTGCGTAAAAATCAAAATTATGCTGAACGACTGCTTCCATCATGGTTTTATAAAGTTTCTCCTTATGTATGTCATAGCAGTACTCATTCAAGAATATATCTCCCGTCTCCGGATCAACGAGCAAAGATAGTTCATTTCTAAGCCAAAGTATTTTTCCATCCTTCATAGAATGTTGTGTTTCTATGGAATCAGAGAACTTACCCTCCCTGCAAATTTGCATTAATCGCTTCCTGTCATGCATTGTGATAAACCTTTCTCTATCCTTTTCTGATATCACGGATTGACCAGAAGCATGAATCGCCTGCTCATATGTCATATTCAATTCAATATCAGGAGCTTTCCCTTCATAATTCTTATGCTCTATCAGACAATTCCTGTTGAGATTACTCACAACATATCCCAGAAGGTTACTGTCCAGGCGAGTTCCTTTTATTTGTTTCTCTTTTTCAACATATTTATGATTCTCAAGCATTTTTTCTATATCTATAACCTGTGCAGAACAGATAGCAATCTCGGGATTACCCTCTTCATCAAATTGAATTGTATTCATTCTCAATCGAAGCCAATGGATTCCTCTTTCTCCTAAATTAGCCCGAATATCCGCTTCTATCTGCTTTTTCCCTTGTCTTACTTCTAAAAACAGTTTCTGGAATTCGACACGGGTATCCTCACATATCATACTATCTTTCGAAAGATTCTTTGGGAATTCATGGATTTCTTCCGGCAGTCCGAATTCTTCCCGGAGTCTTTTTCCCATATATATCCAATTTTTTTTCACATCATATTTTATAACATATAAATCAGCAAAGCGGCTGGCTTCCAACAGGACGCGTTCTCTCTCTTCTAAAGCTGATTTGACCTGATTTAATTCTGTATCATCCGTGATATACAGGATATAAGCTGGACGGTTTTTCCATGTAAGCAGTTTACTTCTCACTATATAAGAGCGTCCGGTTCGCGGTGAGAGATACTCATAACTCGTATATTGCTCCGAGTTTGCACTATGGCACCTGCATTTATCACAAGGTTTGTTTTTTCCCCGCAAAAACTCGTAGCATTTTTTTGTTTTAGCTTCCTCCATCGTCTGATCGGTAATCACTGCCATCTGTTGGTTCATGTATAGAATCTCGTTGGATTCCATATCAAATACAATTACTCCGTTAGAAGAATTGTTAAGCAGCTGATTAATCTGATTGATTTCTGCATATTTTAAATCATCCAGTCCTTCTTCTTTAGCAGTTGGAAACAACGCTTCCTGCAATGTAGCAATACAAATCTTGGAAGCACCTCTTGTCTTGGCAATTGCTAAAATTGCCATAGACATCGCTCTGTTAGGCGTACTTTTCCCCTTCTCCCAGCGATTCACAGTCACATTACTGACATTTAACAATATTGCAAGTTCTGTTTGATTTATATTAAGTTCATTTCTCAATTGAATTAATGCATTTTGTATGTTCATATATTTCCACCTTATATATCTGGATTACTGTTTATTAGCCCCCCGTATTACTGGTAAATCGAGCAAGTGTACTGTACAAAAGCTCTGGGTCAATTGGTTTTGCCAAATGTGCATCCATGCCGCTTTCACGACTCTTTTTTACATCTTCCTCAAATGCATTTGCTGTCATGGCGATAATAGGAATCGTCTTGCTTCCCTCTTTGCTCAGTCTTCGGATATGAGAAGCGGCTGTAAGTCCGTCCATCACCGGCATTCGCACATCCATAAGTATTACATCAAACGCTCCCGCGCCCGCTTCTGAGAAGCGTTCGATAGCTTCCAGTCCATTCTTTGCTTCTGTCACTATAACGCCTTTAGTCTTCAATATTCGCTTAGCAATCTCAATATTCAGTGGGTGATCCTCCACTAACAGGACATGTTTGCCCTCCAGATGATACTCCTGCTTTTCCGGAACGACTTCCTCAATAACATCACCGTAGATTTTACGAAATGCACTGAGAAGGGTAGATTGAAACAGCGGTTTCTGCATAAACATATTGACACCTGCTGCGCGGGCAGATTTTTCAATCTGACTCCAGTCATAAGCGGTCATAATGATGATAGTCACATCATCTCCAACGACTTTTCGTATCTCACGGGCTGTCTCAATCCCATCCATACCCGGCATCTTCCAGTCCAGAAGAATAAGATTGTAGTCATCAGCCAGACCATGATGATTCTGCACCATTTCTATCGCAGCGACACCACTGCCTGCCCATTCGCTGCGCATTCCCATGTTCTGCAGGATACTCTGTGCATTTTGACAGACCAGAATATCATCATCAACCACCAGAGTATTCAGCACCGGCAGCTGCATCTGTGCCTTAAGAAGTGCTTTTCTGGCTGCTTCCTCGCTGACGCCCAGTTTCACTTCTACTACAAATTCTGTACCTACACCCTTGATACTGTGAACTTCGATATGTCCGTCCATCATCTCCACCATATTTTTACTGATAGCAAGACCCAGGCCTGTACCGCCATAACTGGTAGTGGCTCCGCTGTTTTCCTGTTCAAAAGGCGCAAACAGATGTGGTAAAAATTCTTCATCCATACCAATACCCGTATCACTCATGGTGAATCGAAGGGTAGCACGCTCTGCCTTTTCCACCACCTGTTCAATCATCATGGTGATTTTGCCGCCTTTCGGTGTGAATTTAACTGAATTGCCCAGAATGTTCACCAAAATCTGCTGCAATTTAACACGGTCTCCAATGTATGCATTTTCCACAAACCCATTTACTGTTACATCATAATCAATCCCTTTGGCTTCGCACTGAGAATAGATAATATTATTGACACTGCTGATAAATTCATCAAAAGCGATAGGTGCCATATTCAGAGCCATGCGGCCACTTTCAATACGGCTCATATCCAGGATATCATTAATAAGGCTCAGCAGATAACGTGCACTCATGATAATTTTGGATAAGTCATCGCTCATTAATTCCGGGTCATTTACATTATTAACAGCCAATGTGGAAATACCAATGATTGCATTCATTGGTGTACGAATCTCATGGCTCATACGTGAAAGGAATTCACTCTTTGCACGGCTGGCCTGCTCTGCAGCATGCAATGCATCTGCAAGTATCTGTTGATTGTGTTCCTCGTCCGATACCGCCTGGGTCACATCCGACTGCAGTACCAGTATCTGCGTCCTCTCTTCATCGATGTAGCAGTAACTCAGTCTGTAAACTCCGCCGCTCTTATGCACACCCTCAGCCTTTGTACGTACATTGAACTCGTAGCAGCGCACGGTTGCCAGATGAGTAATGATATTTTCCAGTGAAACTTCCTCCCTGGCGGCATGATAATCCGCTTCGGTAAGATATTGTTCCTTTGCCATATCGGCTAACCGTTTCACTGTCTCGTCATAATCTTCAAAATATTGGACAGGAATATCGTTTTGGTCTGAATGAACCATGCAGAAAAACTGTTCTGTAATAGTGTCTACAATTCCAACTGAACTGTAATTCATATTTACCACACCATTAAAAGCTTTCTGAGTCATACAGATATCATTAATATCCGTAAACACCAGGAAGGCTTCTCTGTGTCCTGTCATTGGATTCTTAAGCAATGAAACCTCCAGACTCACGTAGATTCGCAGAAGTTTACATTTGTACTGTGCATGAAGCTGGCTTTCACCATTTTCATAAGCCCCCTGCAGGCAGGGAATATTCAGGCAGCGGTGACCACTTCCCTTTTCCAGTTCTTCTGATATATTTCCCACAAACACATCCAGCAGTTCTGAGGCTGTTATGTCAGGGGTGACACATTCTTCCAGTTTCGGTGCTGTGCTGGTATATTCAAAGATGCTGTTTGTATCCAGATCAACCCTCATACTGAAGATAGAATTCTTTGCCACATTATTACGATAGGCAAGCTGGTCGTTATACTTTTGTTCCAGTTCTTTTTGCTCTGTGATTTCTCTGCTGCAGCCTATGGCACGAATTGGTTTTCCATTCTGATCCTTTTCCAGCTGGTATACCATACGCCTCCAGTGCCATTTCCCAGTCTTATCGGTCAGGCGGACATCTGCTTCCACTCTGCTCTCACCGGCAAGCAGCCGACGTTTCATATCCATATAGACAGCCATTGCTTCTTCATCTGCACGTCCTGTGTCAGCAAGACACTCCGGAAAGTTTTCCATCACACGAGGAGCTGCATAGACTTTGTACGCCTTCTCTGAATTGATACAGCGATTGTTCACTATATCATATTCCCAAATGTGAAGATCACTGTTATCCAGTGCGATATCGAAACGTTTCTGAGCATCATACAATGCCTGACGAAGCTCATGATCCCGAGTAATATCTGTGCAGACCGCATAATAAAAGGATTCCCCCTCCTTGGTTTCTTTCAGACGAAGCGCCGTAGATACCCAGATATAACTGCCATCCCCTGTGACAAGCCGAAACGGTTTCATAGTGAAGGATTGCTCCTCCGCATGATCCATAATAAAAGCACGAACCCAGTCGCAATCATCTGGATGCAGACCGCCATAGACGCTGTCTTTATAGAGGATGTCCGCTTTTTCCCGCGTCATACGACACATTTCCAAAAAGCTGTCACTACAGTATGACATCTGGAATTCCTGATTTGCAGGCTTCTTCATTCGGAAAATTCCTACTGGTGCATTATCTACCATCTCTTCGCTGCGTACTGCACGATTTTGCAATTCCGTTCGATCCAGCATACCCCGAATACGAATTACACCTATCCCTAAGTACCCCATCACACCCCACACCAGAGACACGGTAACATTAACAGTATCACCATAGGCAATTTCCGGGCTCTTTAATTTCCACGCAAAACACAGGTAGATGATACCTGCCAGCACCGAAATCATAAACAATCTGGACGGACGCTCCAACAGTAACACTGGAAATGCAGCCAATACCAGTAAAAAGGAAGTACAATACATATCAGGAGTCAGAACAATTCCCTGATATCCTGAGACAAAAAAAGCCACTACAAGAATAATATAGAGTGCAGCCTGAACGATTGGTGCACTGCTGTCACCCCTGCGCCAAATGAGCACACTCAGCACCACTGATATGGCACAAACAGCGGTGCGCAATGGAAAGTATGCGTTGATTCCTTCCAACAAAATCAGTCCCAGAAAGGAAAGACTCAACACTATACTTACAACACCTAAGATCAATTTGTTGTTCCGCCGTATTTGTGGCAGACATCTCTTATATTCCTTCTCCGACACCCCATAGCGCAACATCATGTTTATCATTTTTTCTCTCATTTTACTACCTCTTTTGTATACATAAGCTTATTCAACACAAGATAAAGTACAATTGCTACCACAATACCATTGACCGGTCCGATAAAAAACGGCCAATCCAAGAATGCCAGGAAAGAAAATTTTGCAAAAATCCCTCCTGTTGCACATGCAGTAAATGCTCCGCAAAAGAATGCAATCATTCCCGGCATATAGAATCCCGGGCGCACGGTAAAACGTTCCACTCTGCCCCGGTGAAGAATCCAGTAATCTGCAGCCATAGGTCCCACCAAAGGCGGTACCAGGGCAGTCAATAGAGAAAGAAACGTACGTAGTTCTCCCAATATACCCAATATCGCCAGAAGTGTACCAAGGATACCGGCGATAGCTGTGGTTACCCTGCTCTTTTCCTCATTCTGGCCCAGAAGCACAGCCAGCGACAGTCCACCAGAGTATGCATTAGACACGTTGGTTGTCCATGAGGCTAACACAAGAGATACCAGCCCCAATACTGGCAGTCCGGAAGCGGCAAGAACTGTGCTGATATCACTGTTGCCTGTGGCGATGGCCAGCACTGCTCCCATTAATAAGATTCCTGTTCCGGCGGGTATGACTCCTGCAAAGGAGGATTTCACCACATCAGAACGACTTTTGGCAAAACGGCAATAGTCTCCCGCGATAGCTCCCGCCACAGCGAAATGCCCAACAGTTAAGCCAATCGCTTCCACCATGGTGATATGTTCCATAGGCGAATAATTCTCCAGCACAGATATTCCGCCATCTCTCAGAGAGGCATATAGTGCCAGCAAAAACACAATCAGCAGAATCGGAACAGCGATTTTATTGAGTTTCTTCAAACCATTAAACCGGAAACAGGCACTGGCCAACATCAGTATTCCAAACACTGCAGACATGACTCCTGCCGGAATCTTCATGCCGGATATCTCACTGAGCAAAGCAGCAACAGAAGTACCACAGACACCCGCCTGAATTCCAAACCATCCAATGCACGCAACCGCCAGTATAGTACTGATGACATATTTTGCTCCTTTTTCTCCCAAAGCCCCGGATGCCATAACTGCTGTGGGCAGTCCTGTATCACATCCCTGCATCCCGACAAAGCTCATATAGGTACAGATGATGAGATATCCAATGATGATACTCACTATACACAGTCCAAGAGACAATCCGCTCCCTATGATTCCACCGGTCATTAATGCCGGCGCACTGATAACAGAGCCAGTCCAAACCAGCGCGATAGATTTCCAGCTCTGCCTCTCCTCATCTTTTATTTTAAATTCAATATTTTTATCCACTACAGTTCTCCAAAGTAATTTTTGTTAATACATTTGTTAATTTTTATTATATAAAAAAAGAGAATTTATTTCAATACATAAAAGTATATGAAATCTTCCTCATTTCCTCTTCAGAAGTTATCACCATATTCTTTAGGAGCAAACTCAACATCAAGATTTTGCAGATCAAGGTGTTTTTCTGTTATTTTACCGTTTAAATACTGCCAAAATCCTTCGCAGCCATTTACCATATCTTCATAGGTCTGTTCAAAATCGCCTGCGTACCATGTATCCCTTAAACCTGTCAGCTATCAAGTACCGTTTCTGTTTTGTTCTTTCTCTTCCAAAACCAACAGCATGTCATCGAGTTATTGCACTCAATCCTTCAAATCCACGCGAGGCATATGTAATTGAATAACCAGTTTCTGCCTCGTTTTCATAGATTATTCTAGAAATACATAAAGTGTACCCCCTGTCAAGGACATTTTGCGTAAAATTTGATTACCCAATTTTGCGTTTTGCCAATAAAGGATTTATTCCTGTTGTTAAATAGTTATAGTATTCATTTGGTGACATT
>JAQVHQ010000099.1 GCA_028696165.1 Lachnospiraceae bacterium
ATATGGGCTTGATATGAGTACACAAAAGATGTATATTAATTCCACAAGTCATTGCCTGATATTTTATCAGTGCATCGTGGGTGAACTCTACACTATTATTTCCGAAGGTAAATTTACGCAATCTTTTGGAAAGAAAGACATTGTAAAAACAGGGAAAACAAGGTATGATAGAACTATACGTTTAAACAGTACAGTAATGTCTGTTATGAGGTTATGAATAAATAATGAAGTGGGGGATATATCCACTTTGGCAAGCATTTAGTATAGATATGGGGAGAAAATATGGAAGATTTAGAAAGAAGAGAACGATGGGAAAAGCGCCGACAGGCGCGCAAAAAGCAGATTATCCGCAGATGCAGTACAGTGGCAGTATGTGTAATTGCATTATTATTATTTGTGACAGTAGGATGGAAAGCATTGGGAAGTGTTATCAGCAGTATTTCTAATAATAAGGCTAAGACAGAGGAAAACACAGTAGTACAGGCGGCAGCAGCACCGGAAGATGAAGGTAAGAAGGTGGCAATGGTATCTACAGATGGTGCGAAGGTCGCCGGTTATGATACTCCGGGATGGCAGATGGATGAGACTGGTTGGTGGTATGGTAATGAAGACGGTTCTTACTACATCAATGGCTGGATGACCATAGATAATGTGGATTATTATTTCGGTGAAGATGGTTATATGGCAGCCAATGGCTGGGTAAATATAGATGGGGATGATTATTACTTTGATGAAAATGGTGCATATCAGCCGGATGCACAGCAGCAGATGGTTGCTATGACATTCGATGATGGACCAAGCGCTAATACAGATCATCTGTTAGATATTTTAACGGAGAATAATTCCAAGGCAACATTCTTTATGGTAAGTACACAGATTGAAGAATATCCGGAAACGGTTCAGAAGATGGCAAGTCTGGGAATGGAGCTGGGTAATCATACCTGGGATCATACATATTTGAATAAATCAACTCCAGCAGAGATGTATCAGAAATTTGCTCAGGTTGATGCAAAATTAAAAGAATTAACCGGACAGGAAGCTTCTGTATTTCGTTCACCGGGTGGCGGAGAGAGTGATGAGTATCGCGCAGGTATTTCAAAACCTCTGATTTTATGGAATGTAGATACGCTGGACTGGAAGAATAAGGATGTCAATATGAACATCTCGGCTGTATTAGACAATGCAGCTGATGGAGATATTATCCTGATGCATGATTTATATGAGCCGACAGTAACTGCCTGCGAGACGATCATTCCAGAACTTCGTAAACGTGGATTTAAACTGGTCACAGTAGAAGAACTGGCTGCAGCAAAGGGTAAGACTTTGGAAGCTGGTGTAGATTACTTTAGTTTTGGCGAAGAGTATGTGGACAAGACAGCAGAATAAGATGAGTTTTAAAATAAGAGCCTAAGGGCTCTTATTTTGTATAGAAGGTAATAGATAAAATATAAAATTAATTGATAACGCTTTAATTCTCAATAGTGTATATAAATAAAAAGGGATCCCACTGGCCCTCTTTATGCATGTATATAATCTCAAGGGGGCTGCCGCACTAGTGCGACAGCCCCCTTGAGATTATATATGAAATTTATTTACCATAGTAGCATTTCAGATAGATTTCTTTCATTTCTTTCATCAGTGGGTATCTTGGATTTGCTCCGGTACACTGATCATCAAATGCCTGTTCAGTCATCTGGTCTAAGGTCTCTAAGAAATATTTCTCATCAATACCGTAGTCTTTGATAGTCTTCTTGATTCCGATAATATCTTTTAATTCTTCCAACTTATCACACAGCTTGTTGAAGGTATCGCGGTCATCTTTACCTACGATTCCGCAGTAACGAGCAACCTCTGCATAACGCTCTAAAGCGTGTGGATACTGGTACTGAGAGAAAGTTCCCATCTTGGTAGGTACATCAGCAGCATTGTATTTCATAACTTCTGTTAAGATAACTGCATTTGCAACACCATGTGGTAAATGATGCCAAGCTCCTAATTTATGAGCCATTGAGTGGTTTAAACCAAGGAATGCATTAGAGAATGCCATACCAGCCATGCAGGAAGCATCAGCCATCTTCTCACGAGCGATTGGATCAGCAGCGCCATTCTCATATGCTGAAGGAAGGTAAGTAAATACATTCTTTACAGCTTTTAATGCTAAACCATCTGTATAGTCAGTAGCCATGATAGAAACATAAGCCTCTAAAGCGTGAGTCATAACGTCGATACCAGAAGCACTGGTTAATCCCTTAGGCTGATTCATCATGTTATCTACATCAACGATAGCCATATTTGGCATTAATTCGTAGTCAGCTAATGGGTATTTAGTACCGGTTTCTTCATCTGTGATAATGGCAAATGGAGTAACCTCAGAACCTGTTCCAGAAGAAGTTGGGATAGCTACAAAGTAAGCTTTCTCGCCCATCTTAGGGAAAGTGTATACTCTCTTACGGATATCCATGAAGTCCATAGCTAAATCAAAGAAGTTAACTTCCGGATGCTCATACATAACCCACATAATCTTACCAGCGTCCATTGCAGAACCACCACCAAGAGCGATGATACAGTCAGGCTGGAAAGCGTTCATAGCTTTTGTTCCTTCTTTAGCACATCCAAGAGTTGGGTCTGGAGCTACATTGTAGAAACAGGTATGCTGGATTCCCATAGCATCTAATTTTTCTTCGATTGGTTTTGTATAACCATTCTGATACAGGAAAGTATCGGTTACGATAAATGCCTTCTTTTTGCCCATAACAGTTCCAAGTTCATCTAACGCTACCGGCATACAGCCTTTTTTGAAATAAACCTTTTCAGGTGTTCTAAACCAAAGCATGTTCTCTCTCCTCTCAGCAACAGTTTTAATGTTGATTAAGTGTTTTACTCCAACGTTTTCAGATACAGAGTTTCCACCCCATGATCCACATCCTAAAGTAAGGGAAGGAGCAAGTTTGAAGTTATACAAATCACCGATTCCACCATGAGAAGAAGGAGTGTTGATGACGATACGGCAGGTCTTCATAGCTGCAGCATGTTTTGCCATCTTTTCTTTTTCAAATGTATTAATATAGAGGGAAGAAGTATGTCCATATCCGCCATCTGCTACCAGACGCTCTGCTTTTGCGATTGCATCATCAAAATCTTTTGCTTTGTACATAGCAAGTACAGGAGATAATTTCTCATGAGCAAATTCTTCTTCTAATTCTACAGATTCCACTTCACCGATAAGGATTTTTGCATCTTCAGGAACTTTAACATCAGCTAAAGCAGCAATTGTAAATGCAGACTGTCCTACGATTTTAGCATTTAAAGCACCATTGATAATGATTGTTTTACGAACTTTCTCTAATTCTTTCTTATTTAAGAAGTAACATCCGCGGTCAGCGAATTCTTTCTTAACTGCATCGTATACACCTTCTAAGACTGTAACAGACTGCTCAGATGCACAGATCATACCATTATCAAATGTTTTAGAGTGGATGATAGATGAAACAGCCATCTTGATATCAGCAGTATCATCAATGATAACTGGTGTGTTACCAGCACCTACACCTAAAGCAGGTTTTCCTGAAGAGTAAGCAGCTTTAACCATACCAGGACCACCTGTTGCAAGGATGATATCAGCATCTCTCATAACATTGTTCGTTAACTCAAGTGATGGTACGTCAACCCATCCGATGATTCCTTCTGGTGCACCGGCAGCAACAGCAGCGTCAAGTACAACTTTAGCAGCTGCGATAGTGCAGGCTTTTGCACGAGGATGTGGGCTGATGATGATAGCATTTCTGGTCTTTAAGGCAATCAGAGTCTTGAAGATTGCAGTAGAAGTCGGATTGGTTGTAGGAATAACTGCAGCAATCAGACCGATTGGCTCAGCAATTTTCTTGGTTCCAAAAGCGGTGTCTTCTTCGATGACACCACAAGTTTTTGTATTTTTATATGCGTTGTAGATATACTCAGCAGCGTAGTGGTTTTTGATTACTTTATCTTCCACGATACCCATGCCGGTTTCTTCTACGGCCATCTTAGCCAGCGGAATACGCTGATGATTGGCAGCAATAGCAGCGGCCTTAAAAATGGCATCTACCTGCTCTTGCGAATAAGTAGCGAAGATTCTCTGGGCTTCACGCATTGCAGACATTTTTTCTGCAAGAGCTTCAGCATTGTCGATGATTTCTGGTACTGTATTTGCTTTCTTTGGCATAATTCATTCCTCCTGAATATTGTTAAAATTTTGACTGGGTTGATAATTATTTAACAATTAAATAATACAATATTGTTAAAACTTTGTCAATGGGTAAAATGATTTTTTGTAGAAAAAGTATAATGTTTTTTCATTATACTAAAAAACTGTAAAATTGTCATTATCAATTGGTTAAATTTGCCTATATAGCTAATTGGAAACGTGTTTAATTAGATAATATATACAAATATGTGAGCGTGAGATTTTTAAGATGATGAGGGAAGAAATTAGCAGATAGTTAATTGGAGCAGAATAAAAAAACGTTCATAGCAGTATATCATGCTATGAACGTTTTAGATATTTAAAATTAATCAGAGAATGTATTATCTGTTCTCACGTTTTCTCTGTTTTGGATCAAGAACTTTCTTACGGATACGCAGACTCTTCGGTGTTACCTCTAAAAGCTCGTCGGTATCAATAAATTCAAGTGCCTGCTCTAAACTCAGTACTTTAGGTGGTACTAATTTTAGTGCTTCATCGGCAGAAGAAGTACGGGTATTGGTCAGATGTTTGGTTTTGCAGACATTTAATTCGATGTCTTCAGCTTTACCATTCTGTCCGATTACCATACCGCCATATACTTTCTGACCAGGGCCTATGAATAAAGTTCCACGATCCTGTGCAGCAAATAAACCATAAGTTACTGATTCGCCTGATTCGTATGCAATCAAAGATCCCTGCTTACGGTAAGCGATGTCACCCTTATATGGACCGTATTCGTCGAATACAGCATTCATGATTCCAGTACCCTTTGTAGAGGTTAAGAATTCACCACGGAATCCGATTAATCCACGAGATGGGATGGAGAATTCAAGTCTGGAACGTCCGTCAGAAGCGATGCTCATACCAAGCAGCTCACCTTTACGTTCGCTTAATTTCTGAATGATTGTTCCGGAAAATTCTTCTGGAACGTCTACATAGCAGATCTCGATTGGTTCTAGTTTTTTACCGCGTTCATCTTCATGGAAGATTACTTCGGCTTTACTTACTGCAAATTCAAAACCTTCACGGCGCATGTTTTCAATAAGTACAGATAAATGCAATTCTCCACGGCCGGATACTTTGAAACAGTCTGCGGAATCGGTATCTTCCACACGAAGACTTACATCTGTATTTAATTCGCGGAACAGTCTGTCACGGATATGACGGGAAGTTACGAATTTACCCTCCTGTCCAGCGAGCGGGCTGTCATTAACGATGAAATTCATAGAAAGTGTAGGCTCTGAAATCTTCTGGAAAGGAATTGGCTCCGGGTTGTTGACATCACACAGAGTATCTCCAATGTGAATATCTGCAATACCGGAAATAGCAACGATAGCACCGATTTCAGCCTTCTGTACTTCTACTTTGTTCAGTCCTTCAAATTCATATAATTTGCTGATCTTAACTTTTTTCTTCTTGTCAGGGTCATGTTCATTAACAAGCATAACTTCCTGGTTTACAGCGATACTTCCGTTATCTACCTTACCTACACCGATACGTCCTACATATTCGTTGTAGTCAATGGTACTAATCAGAATCTGTGTACCTGCATCCGGATCTCCTTCTGGAGCGGGGATGTAATTTAAGATGGTTTCAAATAATGGGGTCATATCTTCCTGAGCATCATTTAAATCCAGTACTGCGTGACCTGCTTTTGCAGATGCATATAAGAATGGGCAGTCTAACTGCTCATCTGAAGCATCTAAGTCCATGAGTAATTCTAATACTTCATCGATTACTTCATCAGGACGGGCTTCCGGACGGTCAATCTTATTAATACAGACGATTACGTGTAAATCCAGTTCCAATGCTTTCTTTAATACGAAACGAGTCTGTGGCATAGCGCCTTCGAAAGCGTCTACTACAAGGATTACTCCGTTTACCATCTTTAGTACACGTTCTACTTCACCACCGAAGTCGGCATGACCTGGGGTGTCGATGATGTTGATTTTGGTTCCTTTATAGTGAATAGAAGTGTTTTTGGAAAGAATGGTGATACCACGTTCTCTTTCAATGTCATTGGAATCCATGACACGTTCCTGAACTTCCTGATTTGCTCGGAAAGTTCCACTCTGTTTTAGCAATTCATCTACCAGTGTAGTTTTACCGTGGTCTACGTGGGCGATAATTGCGATATTTCTTACATCTTCTCTTTGTGTTCTCATTGCACAATCCTTTCATTATTACGACGATATCTCTCAACCTTACAATTATAGCACTATTTTGAGGTTTTGCAAGGTTTTCTTTTTAGTACATGCAAAGAGGTCGTGGGAAGGGGAGTTGTGGGAAGGGGACGCTTTGCCTCCTCCAGAAGCACCCGTCGGAGCAGAGCAGTTTTTATTGCCAGGTCATTTCGCTGTAAATCTCTAGGCGTGCAGTCAGCGATTTTTGCAGGTACTGAGCACATTCGGCCTATATGCTTGATGCATATAGACCTCAGGTGCTCTCAAAAGGTGCTTGGTAAGCACCTTTTGCCCTGCAAAAATCCCTGCCTGCGCACCAAGAGATTTATCAGCTTATTCGATGGCAGTAAAAACCTGCTCTGTTCCGACGGGTGCTTCTGGAGGAGGCAAAGCTGGGTGTGGTGGTGGAATAGCGTGGGGTGAAATGGTGTGATGGTGAAAGTGGTGTGGGGTGAAATGGTGAGAGGGGAAATGGTGGGTGGTGGTAGATGATGATGTGGCAGTGAGGGCGCGCGCTGGGGCGCGGGGCTTGTGGTTTTAGGAATGTTAGAGGCTTGGTTTGTGGGTGGTGATTTTTGAGATTATTGATTAGAGGTACATTGTGGGTATTGTATTAGGATATAGATGATTTGTTTTAGAGGGGAGATGTTGGTTGCTGGTATGAAGAACTCGATGGAAAGTGTTGTATGAAAAAATTATTAGGGAGCGTTGGCGGGTAAGGAATAGAGACGAACTAAGGAATGTTAATAATTGAATTAACAAAGAGTTTATATAATCAAGAATCTAATGCTTAAACACTGTCGATATCAGCCTTGAAATGCCCTCTCCCCAAAGACCACATAGTTTCCCTCCGCCACCTCCCTGCCGCTTTCCAAGGCGTCCGTTTCCATAAACAAAAAAATCTCAAAAAAGATGTTCTAAATATTTCATTTCCCGAATACACATAATATAGACAAAATACAAGGATAAGGAAGGGGAATTACAGTTATGTCAGATAAGATTATTGAAAACAATCAGGTGTCCATTATGGGGAAAGTTGCTTCGGGTTTTACATTTAGCCATCAAGTCTTTGGCGAGGGTTTCTATACGCTGGAGGTACTGGTTAAGCGGTTGAGCGATTCAGAGGATCGTATACCGCTTATGATTTCGGAGCGGCTGGTGGACATCACGCAGGATTATGAGGGGGAGTATATACAGGTCTTCGGACAGTTTCGTTCCTATAACAGGCACGAAGAAAAGAAGAACCGGCTGGTACTTTCGGTATTTGTCCGGGAATTGGAATTCGTCGAGGAAGAGGACGATTCTATCAAAACAAATCAGATTTTCCTGGATGGATACATATGTAAGCCTCCGGTTTATCGAAAGACTCCTTTAGGAAGGGAAATAGCAGACTTGCTGATCGCAGTAAACCGGCCATATGGGAAATCAGACTATATACCGTGTATTTGCTGGGGACGAAATGCCAGATATGCTTCTGCATTTCAGGTTGGCGGTCACGTACTGATATGGGGACGAATCCAGAGCAGGGAATATGTAAAGAAGATTAATGAAACCGAGACAGAGAAAAGAATAGCTTATGAAATTTCTGTCAGTAAGCTGGAATATATCTTGAGTTTCCGCAAAATGTAATTAAAAAATGAATATATCCTTCCAAAGTACCAATCTATCGAATTTTTGAGTTATTCAGAGTGACAGTGACTGGAGTAGTGGCACTTTAATAAGCCCCGTCGG
>JAQVHQ010000039.1 GCA_028696165.1 Lachnospiraceae bacterium
AAATTATTCAATCACAAACAATTGGTTATCCACCAATTACCGAAATAATATCGCAAAACAGGTTTTAAAAATTCTCTGTTTTGTACAAAAATTAATTAGTTCCCCAAGGGGGTTCTGAACAGTTACCAAAATTTGTTATACTGAAACGAGGATTTAAAATACGAACTTGAAAAGGAGAGATAGTTATGGCGCAGGCAAATGCAGCTGGAAAAGCATTTGGTTATGGGATGTGTAATCCGGTAATCAAAAAAATGGTTAAAAAATCGAACACGGTAGAAATCACACATGGAGAGGCAACCTATCGGGGAATTGCAGGGAAAACAATATATTTCCTGGTAGTTTGTGTATTAGGCGTGGCGGCCTTTTTCGTCTTACATAACATATTTATGCAGAATGCAGATGCTTTTGGCGGAGTATTGACAATTGGTGATGTTGAAGATTTAGAGGGAATTGTACTTATTAATACCTGTGTATTTGAAGCACTGGCTGCTCTTGTGGCAGGAATTATTGTTTTATTTACGCCACTGCTTGCCTGGTTGATCAGACCGACTATCCCGGTTGTAGGTACACTTTATGCATTGTGTGAAGGATACTTTATGGGTGCCATTACAGAAGCGCTTACCCCGGAATATCAGTGGATTTCACTGGTTGCTTTTGTACTTACAGCATTAATCGTTGGAATTATGTTGTTTTTATATGTAAAGAGAATTGTGAAAGTTACTAAGAAATTCAAGACCGTTATAACTACCCTGTTTTTAGTTATGATTTTTGGCGGAATTGCTGTATTTCTGCTTAGTTTTGTACCTGTTCTGAGACCGATTATCATGGGAATTACCACATTCATGAATAATCCAATCATTGGCATTATTAGTTCTGTTATCTTTATCATTGTTGCAGCGCTGTTTTTATTGGTTGATTTTAATACGATTGAAGAGTGCGTTGAGAACAAGATGGCTAAGAAACTTGAGTGGATGGCAGCATTTGGACTCGTCTACACTATTATTTATATTTATTTCAAAATACTTAATCTGATTTTGCAGATTGTTGGCAAGTCAAAGAGTGAGTAACAATGGATACGAAAGACCTGGAATATTTTCGAATTGTATGTGAACAAAAGAGCATTACAAAGGCCGCACATTATCTATATATGACACAGCAGGGACTAAGTAAGATTATTAAAAATATTGAAAAAGAATTAAACACAACTTTGCTGGAAAGAAATACCACGGGCATTACACTGACCCAGACGGGGGAATATCTGTATTCTCAGATTCCTGAATTTTTAGAAAACTATCAGACTATCTGCAATGAGATTATCTGTATTGAACAGAGCCAGAATCATGAGATAGAGTTATTGTCTTCCTATGGCATCATCCGTCTGGTTACTCCGGAATGTCTGGTGGATTTTCGAAAAAAATATCCACAGATAAGGTTAGTATGCCACGAATATCCAGACCGGGAAGTGGAGCGAAGATGGTCTCAGGGACAGGGCAATGCAGCTTTTCTGGTGGGCAATAATCTGGTTGGATTTCCAAAGGCAAAAGAGATGGAAAAATTCGAGATTAAGCTGCTGGTCAATAAAAAACATCCTCTGGCAGACAGAAAAGGCATAAGAATTCAGGATTTAAAGGGGGAGCGGATGTATCTGGAAAGCTCCGAATTTAATATTCATGAGTTGGTTATAAAGAAGTGCCAGGAGGCTGGCTTTAAACCGGATATTGTATTTGAGACCAGTGGTTTTAGTCTGTGTCATAAGATGGTTCAGCAAAATAAAGGAATATCTGTAACGGTGGATTTTATATTTGAGGATATGACGGACAGTGAATTGGTTATGATACCTTTTGAGGAGGAACCTTTATATTGGATTACGTATATGATGACCCGTGAGGGCAGTGTACCCAATGCAGATGTGATACTCTTTGGTAAACACGTTCTTAAGTGGCAGGAGAATATACAGAAAAATCATATACTGCGTTAGAGGGAACTTTATCGAATAGAAAATGTGAATAGTAATGGTATAACGGCGGCAACAACAAATCGTTGTAGGATAACAATAAGTTGGTGTTTCCTGTGTGATTTATCTCTATGCTATGATAACCATGTTTCAGCTGCTATGCATTTTTAATAAGATGCCAGTGGCAAGTTATGTTGCATTATGGAGTGATAGAGGTAAATGGGAGGAACTACAATGGGAACTATTGGTGAAGAAGCTGCTGTATCATTAGAAAAATTATATTCTGATGCAGTCAATGCATATATACGTTTTGTTCAGGAGAGTCAGATCGGTCCGGTAAAGGATATGTTCGAGAAACTGGGCGATTACAAAGACTCAGCAAAATATCTGGAAAAATGTGAAAACTTTTTAAAATATAATCAGGGAAACACAGTAACATTTGGAAAATATCAAGATAAAGAACTGGTATGGAAAGTGATTTTAACTGACGGAAACCGCCGTATGCTTTTGGCTGAAAAACCAGTGGAGCATATGTATTTCTATCCGGAACGTGAAGAAATCACATGGAGCAATTGTACGCTTAGAAGATGGCTGAACAAACAGTTTTTGGAGGAATCCTTTACACTGCAGGAACGGATGATGATAATTCTGACACCACATCAAAATAATGCAGATCCACGCTGGTATGGAGAAAATGGTCCGGATACCAGAGATAAGGCCTTTGTGTTTAACTTAAAAGAGTTAGACGAGTATCTTCCAAACAAGGAAGACAGAGCAATTGGAGAATGGTGGTGGCTGCGTGGACATGGAAGCAGTAACTTAAATCAGCATGCTGTGTATGATGATGGAACCGTATATACCAATGGTGTATCAAGTAATTCTGAAGAAGTGGGTGTCCGTCCGGCTATGTGGATTCGCCTTGGAAAGTAAAATGAATAAGATTAATAAAAGCTCAGGAGACTGTTTATACAGCAGTTTCCTGAGCTTTTTCTGTAATAGAAAAGAGAACGTAGCGGTTGCAGGTAATATAGTGTATAATTATGGTAATTGATTTAACCATATTAAGCTGCGAAGCAGCATGATGTAAAAATGTATTTTAACTGTACCAGTAGGAGTTCAATTCACGATACTGAGTATGATTGATATAAAAGTAAGTACGGATATATGTACAGATGAGTACAGGAGGGAATATGATGAGCCCAATAGAAGAAGATAGGAATGATCCAGAAGCAACAGGTCAGCTAAATGCACTGGAGGCAGTCAGAGATTTAGTTAACCGGATGCCAGGGGGACTGGGTATCTACTATATCTATGAAGATGGACGGGTAGAATTGGGATTCTTGAATGATCAGTTCTACACGCTCATGGATTCAACAAGGGAAGAACGGAAAGCTTATATAGGTTTTTCAACTTTTGATTCTCTGTGGCCGGATGACCGGACTTTATTAATTGAAGAACTTCAGGAAGCTATTCGCAAGCAGCGTATGGCAGATGTGGATATTCGTGTTCGTGATAAACGTAATCAGTACCGCTGGCTGCATGTACAGGCCTCCATCGCTGAAACTATGCCGGACAAGACTGCCATGTATCTGCTTTTTACAGATATTGATGAATCCAAAAGAGAGCATTTAAATCTTATGGAAAGTCACCGTGCCGTGGAAATTGCTTCGGAAAACGGTGATATTGGTCTGTGGGTTTATGATTTGGAGAAACATTCGATTACCCAGAGCTTTCAAAACAGTGGCGGTCAGGGTTACGCCAGCATAATAGAGAATGGTCCGGAGGAAATTATCCAAATGGGAGGGATTCATCCGGAAGATATTGCTGATTACAGAGCTATGTACAAGCGGATACAGGATGGAGAAACAAAAAGTGAGAGTGTAGTTCGATTTTATAACCGCAGAAAACATAAATTCGAATGGACCCAGATGATTTTAACCCGGGAGGAGAATCCGGAGACGAAACAGCCGACTGTTCTTGGCTTTTCTCAAAATGTAGATATGCAGAAAGTAGCTGAGATTCGTTATGAGCGGGAGAACGTTCTTCGAAAGGAACTGGTTAAGGATGCAGTAGCATATTATCGCATCAATTTATCCAACAAGATGGTGGAGGAATTTTATTCTGAGCTGGCAGATATGGATAAGATAAAACTACCGGTATCTACAGATGAGCTGATTTCCAAGGGGATGTTTGAAGGAGTTTATGAAAAAGACCGCGAACTGTTCCATAAGATGCTGCTGCCTGAGCATATGCTGGACAACTATAATCACGGAAAAATGACGGAAAGTTTCCTGTATCGTCGTGAGATTCCGGGTCAGGGACTGCATTGGCTCAGAGGTTCTGTTTCCAAATTGCGTCGTGTCAGTTCGGAGGATATAGTTGCCTTTTTCACGGCTATAGATGTGGATGAAGAGCAGAGCAATCAGTTGATATCCCAGAGTATTTTAGGTGAAGAGATAGAAAATGTGGATTTGCTGAATTTATATACCAATCAGATTCGTATTGTCATGAGAAATCATTCCAAGATTAATTTTGAACGGAGTCGAAAAAAGGAAGAGTATCTCTCTTATTTGGAATATAAGGATTATCTCATGAACCAGGTACTTTCAGAAGATGCTGATGAATTACAGGCGTTTCTGCATCTTCCCAATATTCTTGAGTCATTAGAAACAAAAAATATTATACAGCTTATTTATCGAATCAGAGTATCCAAAGATGAGATTCGATGGAAAAAAATCCGGATTTTCTTCCTGGATGAGTCGTGTCAGAGTCTGATTTTTGCACAGAGGGATATCACTGATTTATATGTGGAAGAAGAGCGCCGCCGGCAGGAATTGGCCGAGATTACCAATGCTGCATTTATGCAGCATGTCTATGTCCATTTGGATCAGATGCTTTTTTATGGAAACGAACGTGCAGATAAGCTCTTTCCGGATCATTTGTATGAAAAATTGTATCTGCGTATGCGGGAACTTATTTTAAATGATCATGATAAACATATATTTGATGAATTTACAGCACCGGAGAAGATAAATCATGAAAATCTATTGGAAAACAAACTGGAATCCACGCGCCTTATGATGAACTGGCCGCAGCCGGATTTCACTTTTAAACCATGTATGATAGAAGTCAGCCGTATGTTTTCTCATGTACAAGGGGAGCGAATTGCAAGTTTTCTATGTCGTGATGTGACTGAGGATGCGGCTGTGCTTAAAGAAGCGTTAGACCAGGCGCAAAGTGCCAGCCGTGCCAAAGGAGAGTTCTTATCACTTATGAGTCATGAAATCAGAACTCCGCTGAATGCTATTATAGGCTATCAGGATATGGTGCGGGATGAGATTGCAAATATTGAAAAGAATGAGAATGCAGTTCGTTTTATTGAAAAATCTCAGATAGCAGCAAATCATCTTTTGTCTATATTAAATGATGTGCTGGATATATCTTCCATCGAAAGCGGAAGGATGCAGTTGGAAGAAAAGGTCTTTGATTTGTCACAGATGGTGAATTCTCTGCAGGTAATGTTTCAGGAAGAGGCAAACAGTAAGGGCGTTCGCCTGGAAATGGATCTGACTCATCTTCAGGAACATCAAGTGATTGGAGACAGCACCCGTGTACAACAGGTCCTTCAGAACCTGATATCCAATGCGATTAAATTTACGCCAAAAGATGGACTGGTTCGAATGGAATTACACCAGAGGAGTGTACAGGATGATAAAACTCATCTGCAGTTTATCATATCGGACACAGGTATTGGTATGGACAGGGAATTTATGAAGCGAATGTTCATTCCATTTGAACAGGAGCGCATGTCCATAGACAGAACATACGGAGGAACAGGACTGGGTCTATCCATTAGTAATAATCTGGTAGAGTTGATGGGCGGCTTGATAGAAGTAGAAAGTGAAGTTGGAAAAGGAACGGTATTTACTGTGACTTTAGCATTTGGAAAATACAAGGCAAGTGAAAGTCACTTAAGAGCACTGGTGGTGATGGAAGATACCTTACAGGGAAAGCTGCTGGAAGAGGAGTTAAAACGAAAGGGTGTCAAATGTGATATTGTCGCGTCAAAAAAGAAAGCCTTAAGACGTATTGAGAGCCGCAGGGAAGAACATCCTTATGAACTCTGTCTGCTGGATGAGAATATTGTAACTGAAGAGGGAAATGAAATCATAGAACAGATACAGGAAAAGGCCGGGGAGAAAACTATAAAAATAGTGAGGATTGAAAAATCCATATCGGCAGCTGAGCTTAATGTGATTTTATCTGATTTTTATAAAGACCAAAAAGAACCTTCTGAAGAGACACAAAGAGAAATAAATTTTGAAGGTATGCATGTATTACTTGCAGAAGATAATGAGATGAATATGGAAATCTCGCTGGATATTTTAGGAAAGGCTGGTATGAACATCACACCGGCTGTAAATGGAAAAGAAGCAGTAGATATCTTTACTACCTCAAAACCAGGTACATTTGATGCTATATTAATGGATATTCAAATGCCGGTTATGGATGGATATGAAGCGACCAGAACCATAAGGGAGTGCGGTCATCCACAAGCTGCAGGTATTCCAATAGTAGCGATGACAGCCAATGCTTTTACTTCCGATATCACGGCAGCTTTAGCGGCAGGCATGAATGACCATGTCTCAAAACCAATCAACAGGAAGCGTCTTTTTGAGGCACTTTCCAGATTAATATAGACTCTGATATATAAAAAGAAAATCATAGAAAAGGAAAAAGAATATTATGAATGTATGTTTACTAAACGATTCTTTCCCGCCGGTAATTGACGGCGTGGCCAATGTTGTTATGAATTATGCAAAGATTATGCAGGAAGATGGACTGGCTGATGTGCTTGTGGGAACACCGGAATATCCGGATACAGATTATTCTAAATACCCGTATAAAGTGATTCCGTATCAAAGTTTTGACACTACGAAAATCATAAAAGGTTATCGTGCAGGAAATCCACTGGATTTTAATGAGATTGATGATATGGCAGATTTCAAACCGGATATTATTCACAGTCATTGCCCGGTGGCATCCACAGTATTAGCCAGAATATTAAGAGCTAAGACAGATGTGCCGCTTGTATTTACTTACCATACAAAGTTTGATATCGACATTGCGAAAGCAGTAAAAGCAAAATTTATTCAGCATGAGACAATCAAGGCGCTGGTAAATAATGTAGAAGCCTGTGATGAAGTCTGGGTAGTAAGCCAGGGAGCCGGCGAGAATTTAAAATCATTGGGATTTGAGGGCGATTATCATGTGGTGAATAATGGCGTGGATTTTGCAAAGGGAAGAGTAGATGAAAAAGAAGTGGCAGAAGTGGTAAAGGATTACGATCTGCCGCCGTCAGTTCCTGTATTTATGTTTGTTGGAAGAATTATCAAGTACAAGGGAATTCCATTAATCTTTGAGTCACTGGCGAAGCTTGCAGCAAAAGGCCAGGATTTTCGAATGGTGCTTATTGGAAGCGGTCCGGATGAGGAAGAACTGAAGAATCTTGCCAGAGAATATGGATTTCTGGATGGTGATGGAAGCAAGCCGGGAAAATGTATATTCGTTGGTCCGATTTATGACAGAGATAAGCTTCGTGCATGGAACACAAGAGCAGATTTATTCTTATTCCCTTCGACTTACGATACCAATGGAATCGTTGTAAGGGAAGCGGCGGCATGTGGCCTTGCCAGCGTACTTATAAGCGGAAGCTGTGCGGCTGAGGGAATCACTCATGGAAGAAATGGATATTTAATAGAGGAAAATGCAGAGTCCTTCGCTGCTTTGCTTGAAGATGCCTGCAGCAATCTGGATAAGGTACATCAGGTAGGACAGTGTGCCATGGATGAAATCTATATATCATGGAAAGACAGCGTATATGCAGCTCATCAGCGATATGGAGAGATTATCGAACTGAAAAAGAGTGGAAGATTAAGTGATAAAAAGCCTATGCTTATGGACAGATTTCTGGATTTCGCTCAGGATTTAGCGGATGGTACAGAGCAGGTATTTGAGTTGCCCAAGAAGCTTTTTGATGAAGTAAGGGAGGATGCCGGAGAACTCATCGACCGCTTCAGATATTAATTTTGACATAAGAGACAGTGAATCAGGGGGAACCTATATGGAAAAAGACTGGTATAAGCGTATGTGTTTTTATCAGATTTGGATACGGAGTTTTTATGACGGGAATGGAGATGGAATCGGTGATTTGTATGGGGTGTATGAAAAATTGTCCTATATAAAATCATTGGGTGTTGACGGAATATGGTTTTCTCCTCTTTATCCATCACCGAATGCAGATTATGGATATGATATCTCAGACTATCGAAACATCCATCCGGATTATGGAAATCTCACTATTTTTCGAAAAGTATTATCCCATGCCCATGAACTTGGTTTGAAGGTTATCATGGATTTGGTGGTAAATCATACCTCAGATGAACATCCCTGGTTTATAGAAAGCAAGAAGAGCAGAGATAATGAGTACAGTGATTATTATATCTGGCGCGACGGGAAACACGGAAAATTGCCGAATAACTGGGACAGCCTCTTTGAAGGCAAGGCGTGGGAGTATGTACCTGAGCGGGATCAATATTATCTTCATATCTTCGCAAAAAAACAGCCGGACCTGAATATGGACAATCCAAAGGTACGCCAGGAAGTAAAGGATATTATGCGATTCTGGCTGGATATGGGAGTAGATGGATTCCGGGAGGATGTTATTACCTTTATTTCTAAAAAAGATGGACTTCCCAATGGATTATCCTTTATACCTATTGCCAATGGAATGCCTCATTATAAAGATGGGCCGCATATACATGAATACCTGGAAGAATTTCGGCAAGTGTGTGATGAGTATGATTGCTTCCAGTTGGGTGAAGGTCCGATGACCACCACCAAATCTGCTTTATCTTATATGGCTGGAGAGTCAAAAACACTGGATTTGATGTTTCATTTTGATCATATGATGGCGGATTGTCTCTTTACTGAATACATACAGCGTCCATTCCGATTAAAACGATTGAAGAAGGCTTTTAGTAAATGGCAGCATGCGCTGGCGGGAAAAGCCTGGAATACACTATATCTGGAAAATCATGATCATCCGCGGATAATCAGCAGATACGGAAGCGAAGAGTATATTCGTGAAAGCGGAACCATGCTGGCAGTCTGTTATTTGTTTCAACAGGGCACACCTTTTATCTATCAGGGACAGGAGATTGGAATGACGAATATTCGTCTGAAGTCCATTGACCAGTATATAGATGTTTCTTCAAAAAATAATTATCATACTTTTCATGTGAAAGACAGTATAGAAAAGCGAATGGAGAGGATTCATGCTTCCAGCCGCGATTCATCCAGAACCCCCATGCAGTGGGATGATACAGAGAATGCGGGCTTTACCACAGGTAAACCGTGGTTTTATGTGAATCCCAACTATGTGGATATTAATGTAAAAAGAGAAGAACAGGAAGCGGACAGTATCCTGAACTTTTATCGAAAATGTCTCGCTTTTCGTAAGCAGAGCGATGTGGCACTGTGGGGGAATTACCGGGAATATTATAAGCATAGTGGAAAAATCTATATGTATGAGCGGGAATGGCAGGGTAATTATTTGTTGGTTATATGTTCTTTTGCAAAGCATCCGGTTTCTTTTCGATTTCCCAAATCAGAAAGGGAGAAAGACTGGAAATTAGAGTTGTGTAATTATCAGGATACCAGTGTGGAAGAAGGTATAAGGGAAATGAAATTAAGAGAATACGAAGCAAGAGTCTATAGCAGTGTAAATTGATATATCTGAAAAACATTTTGTGGGCTTTTTATTGCATGTGAAAAATGCGGAATTATAATAAAAGCAGGATGTGTTTTATAGTAAGGGATGGTATATACATGAAGAATGAGACTGGATTTAATTGGAAAGAACTGACAAATGCGCTGCCGGGAGGTATTGCATATTATCGCATGGATGGAGATAAGTTACAGTTATTATATTTAACTGAAGGCGTGGCGCGCTTATCTGGACACTCAAAAGCAGAGTATGAGAAACTTGTGGAAGCAGATGTCTTTGCAATTGTATATGAAGCTGACCGCAAACGCATTACTGAGCGCATGTG
The DNA here is from genome assembly GCA_028696165.1 of Lachnospiraceae bacterium. GTDB lineage: Bacteria > Bacillota > Clostridia > Lachnospirales > Lachnospiraceae > JAQVHQ01. The sequence continues at coordinate 10,069 of JAQVHQ010000039.1, forward strand.
GGAGGCGGTTAGAACCAGAAAAACCCTCAACTTTTCTTTTCGTGTATATCATAAAAATGGAACACTTGTCTGGCTTAACGGAAGTGCTAATATTTTGACTGAAGATAACGGTGGACTGTTGGTACAGGCATTGTACATGGGAACTTCCAATGAATTTCATATGTACCATGATGTGTCTAATACAGCAACCAATGGGTGCTATGTGGTTTCAGATACAGATTATCAAATTTTGTATGTAAATCAGCAGTTAGAAAACTTTCTTCAGATGAAGGGTGTTTCTGAAATTCTGGGTAAGAAATGCTATGAAGTAATACAGGATAGAAAAGAGCCCTGTAAAAATTGTGCTATTTATAACAAAGGTACAATGGAGAGACGGGGAGACCGCTCCAAACAAATATATAAGGTGTCAGCTACTGAAATCGAGTGGGATGACAAAAAAGCAACCATTGTTTATTTAAATAATATTACGGAACAAAGGCGTGAGGAGCAGCACGCTTTAGATGCAAGACAGAACTTAAGTATTGCTATGCAGCATGCAAAGATGATTTACTGGGAATATGAGTTTGGTGAGTCTCGGGCTTATCCGAATGAAACAGCCCGGAAATTTTTTGGCGTTCCGCTGGTGGTGGAGAACTATCCGGATAGTTTTCTTGATATGAACTTTGTGTACGAGGCAGATGTGCCTGCATACAGAGAAAATGTCAACCGCATGAAGGCTGGTGAAGAGTACATAGAATTCACCATCAAGACCAGAACTTTACAGCAGGAGGAGGTCTGGACGAAACTTCGATTTAGTGGTGTCAGGGATAAGCAGGGGAATCCGGTGCGTGCAATCTGCACGGCTGAAGTTGTCACAGAGTATAAAAAACTGGAGCAGCGTTATCAGAAAGCGTTGGAACTTAGGGAACACACGAAGTCAGACAACCTGATATTATCCTGCCATTGCAATATCAGCAGGGATATAATTCTGGAGCTGGAAGATCAGTCTGGATTTAAACTTTCAGAAAAGTTCGGTAATGAAAGAGCAGCCTTCTTTGAAGGATTTTCCAGGCTGATTACGGATGAGCGAAAACAGCAGGAATTTCTGCAGATATTTTCTTCTGAGCCCGCAAAACAAAATTATGAACTGGGGAAAACACAGTTTGTATTCGAATGCGGAATTCGGTACGATCAGCTGCAGAAGGATTTTCAATGGGTTCAGATGCAGATGACCACGGTGAAGGTACCGGAGACCAATGACATAGAAGGTTTTATGACAGTTACGGATATTACAGATCTAAAACGGCAGGAGCATATACTGGAATCAGTTCTCCAATGTGATTATGACTTTGTGGCCAATGTAAATCTGATGACAGACAGGCTTGTTATATATAGAAGTTCAAAGGCAGACCTGGAGTTTTTGCAATGCGAGGTTGGTAAGGCATATTCCTACAGTGAAGGTGTGGCACGTGCTATAGACAACTATCTAGTGGATACCGACAAGGAATTCTACAGAATACAGATGAACCCGGAATATATCAAAAATCAGCTTAAGGATTTGGACGTCTTCGAATTTGCATACCATGTCAAGGATCTGGAGGGTGATATTCGAGTGAAAAGAGCACGCTTTACGGCCTATGGAGAAACAGAAGAACTTGTTGTGTTTAGCCGTACAGATATAACTGAACTTATGGCGGAGGAAGAACAGAAAAGAAATGACTTGTCCCGGGCACTGGAACTGGCAGAACAGGCTACAAGATCCAAGAGTGAATTCCTTTCACGTATGAGTCATGACCTGAGGACTCCTATGAATGGTATTCTGGGGCTGACTTATCTGATGGAAGATCAGGATGATATTAATGAAATTAAGAAGAGTATTCCGCAAGTGCGTGAAGCAGGAGAATATCTTCTTCAGTTGATTAACGATGTCTTAGATGTGAATAAGATAGAAAGTGGTGAAGTTACACTTTTTCCGAAACCATGTAATGAAGAAAAGGTGTTTCCATCTATTATTACTATGATTACTCCTCAGTTGGAGCGAAAATCCATAGATTTTCATTTTGATAAGAAGAATATCACATGGAAATATCTGATTATGGACGAGCAGAGAGTAAGGCAGATTTTCATCAATCTGCTTAGTAATGCAATCAAATTCACTCCGGATGGCGGACGGGTGGATTTTATCATGGAGTGTATATCACAGACCGAGGATTCTGTCAAAGACAAATTTATCGTGCGGGATACAGGAATTGGAATCAGCAGGGAGTTTCTTCCAAAGATATTTGAACCTTTTACCCAGGAGAACCGGTTTATCACCAGCAACACCCAGGGAACCGGTCTGGGCATGGCTATTGTGAAGAAATTAGTGGAGTTGATGAATGGAAGCATCAGCGTAAAAAGCAGTGTAAATGAAGGCACAGAATTTACAATATATCTGGATTTTAAGCGTGCAAAGAAGCAGGAAGAGATGGTTCAGGAAACCACCACTATATCCATAAAGCCTCATTTGCCCCAGGGATTAAAGATTTTACTTTGCGAAGATCATCCATTGAATGCTCAGATTGCCACGAGACTTTTGGAAAAGCAGGGAGCGATTATAATCGGAGCAGAAAATGGAAGAGAGGCGGTGGAATATTTTAAAATGTCTTCGCGTAATGAATATGATGTGATTTTAATGGATATTCGAATGCCGGAGATGGATGGATTGGAGGCGGCCAGACAGATTAGAAAGTTGAAGCGAGAGGATGCTAAGACAATTCCTATTATTGCCATGACAGCTAATGCTTTTGAAGAAGATGTTCGAAAAAGTGAAGAGGCAGGGATGAATGCACATTTATCTAAACCGATACAGCCAGTTAAATTATATAATATGATTTCACATTGCCTGAAAGAAGAGGAGTAATAGAGAATCCCTGATTAATCGAAGATTATTAATCATTTTCCTGGTTTAAATTTAAGCATTTGCGGGATACTAAACGAGTGATGGAAATACAAGTGTTAAAATCTTGCGAAAAGGGGAATGATCATGCTTTTAATTCAAAATGGAATACTTCATACGATGGAAAACAACCAGTCGTTTTGCGGGGATTTGTTGGAGAAAGACGGAAAAATTGCTCAGATTGCCAGACATATTACGCCGACTCAGGATATGCAGGTGATAGATGCATATGGTAAAAATATCTTTCCAGGCTTTATAGATGCACACAGCCATATTGGTATCTCAGAAGAAAAAGTGGGAGCTCAGGGGGATGACTGTAACGAATCCACCAATCCGATAACACCGGCCATGCGTGCCATTGATGCCATTAACCCCATGGACAATGCATTTCATAATGCACTGGCAGTGGGAATTACAGGAGTTATGGCAGGACCGGGAAGCAGCAACGTAATAGGCGGGCAGTTCGCATTTCTTAAAACCTATGGCAGACGGATTGAGGATATGGTAGTGCTGGCTCCGGCAGCTATCAAGATAGCCTTGGGTGAAAACCCTAAAAATACTTATGGTAATAATGGCAATATGCCAATTACCAGAATGGGGATTGCAGCTATGATTCGCAGAGAACTTTTCAATGCCCGCCAATATATAAGGGAAAATCCGGTCTCGACTAAAAAGGATGAGTCAGCCAGATGCAAAGGACAGTTGAACTTTGATATGGAATGTTATCGGGAGCTGTTTGACAAGAAAATTCCGCTGAAAGCCCATGCTCACCGAACGGATGATATATTTACAGCGATTCGTATTGCACGGGAGTTTAATCTGGATTTAACCCTTGATCATTGTACGGAAGGACACCTTATAGCAAAGGAACTGGCACGAGAAGGATTTCCGGCAATTGTCGGTCCGGCATTGGCATCGCGCAGTAAAAATGAAGTGAGCATGGCTGATTTTAAAACTGCCGGACAGCTGGCAAAAGCAGGTGTGAGAGTAGCACTGACCACAGATCATCCTGTTTCCCGCATTCAATACCTTCCGTTATGTGCGGCATTGGCAGCCCGGGAAGGACTGGGAGAATGGCAGGCACTTCGGGCGATAACTATAGATGCTGCACGAATCTGCAGAGTGGATAATCGGGTGGGAAGTCTGAAAGAGGGGAAAGACGCAGACATTGTCATCTATGATGGGAATCCTTTAGATACAGCTTCTTGTTTGTACAAGACCATTATTAATGGAAAAATAGTATGGCCGGATGAAAAGTAAAATATTAAATAATAGAGAAAACTATTAAAATTGTTTGAAAAAGGAAATTATAACTGCGCTTTATGGGAAAATGTGGTAATATTAAGAGAAAGAATATAAAAATATATACATTATAATAGATTTGTGTTTCAAAAAGCAAAAATCATTTTATGGGGGAATGGATCTATGCTGCGGGACTTTCTTAACGTGTGGAAGAAATCATTTAAACAAATGAAGCAACATTATAAAGAATTCAGGGGTGATATAGCGAAGAATAATACAATTCTGCTTACATCCATATCAGGAGCAGGTCTGCTGCTGGTTACTCTTCTGCTCTTTCTTACGCCGCTGATTATATCGGACTGGCATATATCCATGGGACATTGGCTGTTTTTACCATTCTTTTTCTGCTATACATTTCTTGGTTTGTATTTATATAAGAATAAACGGGAATCTTATGATTTAGTTCACGCAGCAGTGATTTCCTTTTTGATCTTTTTCATGGCACTGGTAATGTATATTAATTTTGTTCCATTTCCCGACAGTCCGGCAACTATGACAACTGTGGCAATGACTGTTGTGCCGGTATTATTTATATTACCATTTCATGAGGTGGTTTTACTGCTTTTATTTGTATTCCTTATATTCTTGCAGTTAAATGGGACTTTTATTGATGAATTGTATGTAAATGATAATGTGTTCAGTGGAATTCTTGGTTTGCTGGGAGGCATATTGGTATCCTGGATTGTCAGTAATATAAGGGCAGAGGATAATCAGGACAAGCAGGATATCGTGATTATGAGTAATCAGGATAAACTGACTGGAATATGGAACAAATCGGCAGTGGAAAAGAACTGCTTTACATATCTTAATGATTGCGGAACTGAAAATTGTGCCTTAATAGTGGCCGACCTTGACTACTTTAAGGGAATTAATGATACCATGGGTCATCATGCAGGAGATGAAGTTCTGCATATGTTTGGAGAGGCTATCAAAAGGGTCTTTCGAGGGAGTGATATCTATGGACGAATCGGTGGAGATGAATTCCTTGTACTGATGAAGGGTGTATCCAGTGTGGAACTGGTGGAATTAAAGATGAGTACCTTGTCTGCCATGATTCACCAGGATGTATTTGAAAAACTTAATATTAAAGTGACATGCTCCTACGGTGCTATTATAAAAAAAGAAGAGAATATCTCTTATGTGCCATTGTTTAATATGGCTGATAAGCTGTTGTACCGGGCGAAGAGAAATGGTAAAAATCAGGGCGATGTTTTGACGATTTCTGATTACAATATGTACATGAACAAGAAGGAAATCATGTTGGTTGTAGATGATTCAGAGATTAACCGGGGGGCTTTAAGTGCGATGTTTCAGCAGGATTTTGATATTATCGAAGCAGCAGACGGTGAGCAGGCCGAAGACATCATTCATAAACATCACAGTATTATCAGTATTATGCTGTTGGATATTATGATGCCGAAGGTTGATGGCTTTGAGGTGCTTGACTGGATGAAACAACAGGGATATATGCAGTACTTCCCGGTTATTGCCATAAGTTCTGACGAGGAGAAAGAGCTGCAGTCCTTAGAACTGGGTGTCGCAGATATGGTATCGAAACCGTTTGTGGCTGATATTATGAAAAAACGAGTGGAAAATGCTATGAAAGCAATGGGAAGATAATGATTTAGGAGGCAGATGATTGAAGGAACACAAGAAAATAATATGGGTAGGCATAGTAGCTTTTGGTGTCTATCTGGCAATCTATTACTGGAGTTACGTTACTGGTGCATTAATAAAAGTTTTGAGCGCGGCACAGCCATTATTAATTGGCTGTGCATTGGCTTATATAGTGAATATTTTAATGAAATTTTATGAGGGAAAAATACTTGTGAAAATTTCAGTGCTTAAAAAAGGCGGCAGGATGCGTATGATATCCGTCCTGATGTCACTAATCAGTATTATTCTTATATTAAGCGGGATATTCAATCTGATTATTCCGGAACTGATTTCCTGTATTCAGACCTTAGCACAGCAGGTTCCTAAGATACTTAAGAATATGGATATTGACAGTTGGATCGGAAACTATCTGCCACAGGTAATTCCTAATTTTGATATTCAGGGGAAATTGATTGAGATGGTAGAAAACTTTGCAGGAGTATTAAGTACCTATATGGGAAATGCATTCTCCTGGGTGTCTTCGGTGGCTTCCATGGTTGTCTCTGTGTTTGTAGCATTTGTATTCTGTATCTACCTTTTGTTTGGAAAAGAAAAAGTGGGATCACAGTTAAGACGAATGGGCAGTATCTATCTGAAGGAAAAATGGATGGATAGGATTAATTATGTACTTGATAATCTGGATAACAGTTTTCACAAGTTTATCGTGGGGCAGACCACAGAAGCAGTAATATTGGGAAGCTTGTGTATCATTGGAATGCTTATCTTAAGGCTGCCATATGCAGTGATGATTGGAACTTTTATTGGATTTACCGCATTGATCCCTATTGCCGGTGCTTATATCGGTGCAGCAGTAGGCGCTGTGATGATTCTTACGGTAGAACCATTCAAGGCATTGATTTTTCTTATATTTGTGGTTGCACTTCAGCAGATTGAAGGCAATCTGATTTATCCAAAGGTAGTAGGATCCTCCATAGGACTTCCGGGCATATGGGTGTTTGCTGCAATTACCATCGGTGGAGGAGTTCTTGGAATACCGGGGATGCTCCTGGGAGTACCGGTAACTGCGGCTGTATATCAGATGGTTAAAGAAATCAGTAAAAACAAAGAAGCAGAGATAAAAATACAGGAATAAAGCAGCAGGAATCTAAGGAAGGGGTTTTGAATAGATGACATATCAAGAGACTACACGAAAATTACTCGAATTTATAGATGCATCACCAAGTTGTTATCATGTGATTGCTAATTTAAAAAAGATATATGAGGATGCGGGATTTATAGAACTGAGAGAAGAAACATCCTGGAATATTACAGCTGGAAAGAATTATTATGTGGTGCGCAACGGTTCCAGTATTGTAGCTTTTAAGGTGCCTGAGAAAGGTTGGTCAGGATTTCAGATGGCGGCGTCACACAGTGATTTCCCGTCTTTTAAAATAAAGACTAATCCAGAGGTTGATGTTGAGAAACATTATACTTGCCTGAACGTGGAAAAATATGGAGGAATGCTGTGTGCACCATGGTTTGACCGTCCACTGTCTATCGCAGGCAGAATCCTGGTGGAAGAAGAGGGCAGGATAGTTACAAAACTGCTGAACATTCCAAGAGATCTGGTAATGATTCCAAATGTAGCCATCCATATGAATAGAGAAGTTAACAATGGATATGCATATAATCCTCAAGTGGACATGATTCCGCTGTTTGGAGATGAAACTGCAAAGGGCGGTTTTATAAAGCTGATTGCCGGGGAAGCCGGAGTGAGGATGGAAGATATCTTAGATATGGATATGTTTTTATATAACCGTATGCCCGGGACTATCTGGGGAGCGAATGAAGAATATGTATCCAGCCGTTCTTTAGATGATCTTCAATGCGTTTTTGGCACAGTGCAGGGATTCTTAAAAGCAGAGAATGATACACGCATTACCATGTGCTGTGTGTTTGATAATGAAGAGGTGGGAAGTGCCACAAAGCAAGGGGCGGAATCTACTATGTTATCGGATGTACTGCATCGTATCGCTGATAGTATGGGAAAATCCAGAGAAGAATTATTGCAGGCAATTGCAAACAGTTTTTTGCTTTCCGCTGATAATGGACATGCAGTTCACCCAAACCATCCGGAAAAAGCAGATCCGACCAATCGTCCATATCCTAATAAGGGCGTGGTGATAAAGTATAATGCCAATCAGAAGTATGTGACAGACGGAGTTTCTGCAGGGATATTTAAGACAATCTGCAAAAAAGCCGGCGTGCCAGTCCAAACTTATGTAAACCGTTCTGATATAGCTGGCGGTTCAACTCTGGGAAATCTGGCGAATAAACATGTATCTATGAATTCAGTAGATATCGGTCTGGCACAGCTTGCTATGCACTCACCTTATGAAACCGCCGGAGTAAAAGATACGGCATATATGATAAAAGCATGTGACACTTTTTTTGCATCTGCTGTTTGTGCAGAGGGAGACGGAGTCTATAGAATTCTATAGATGATGCAGATTTCAAAAACCGGTCATTAGAATTAAAAGATTGAAGTTAGAAAGATTCCATTAAAACAAGAAGAATATAAAGAAAAATATTGCAAGTAAGCTGCATAAGTAATAAAATATTGCTAAATTAGTTTCTATTATACTTATTTGGAAAGAGGGTATAAATATGCCTGACAGATGGATGAAGTTCTGGAAAAAATACAGCAGAAAAATAGTAACGGCGATGGGCTGTACCTGTGCAGCTCTTTTTCTGGTGCTGGTAATTACAAATGCTCAAAAACTCCAGACCACGTTTCATCCGGATGCTTATGCAGATGATGATGGGAGTAACGAGGCTTCCATTAATTATGATTCTACGATCTTTGGTGCCAATCAGAATAATGATGATGGGCTGGAGATGGATGATGAGGCAGATGAGGAATATAATCTGGATAATGGAGAGGAAGATATTCTTGATAATGAGAATAATTCCAATCAGGAAGCACTTCAGGTCACAGATGGAAGCGGCAGCGGAAATGGTAATAATGCGGGGAATAGTTCCGGAAATAGTAATATAGTCGGAATATCAAATGATGGCACAGGACCTAATATACAAGGCTCAGGCAATATACCGGGTACGGATGGAGGCTCGGGAAATGGTAGTGGAAATGGCTCTGGCAGTGATACACCAGGAGGCAACACATCCGGAGGCGATAATCCAGGGGGTAACACACCGGGAGGCAACACACCCGGAGGCAATACACCAGGTGGTGATATTCCGGATGAACCAGACCCGGATGCCGGTAAATATGGAACAGACTATAATACTCCGGAGAATATTCAAAGTACATATCCCACAGATACAGAAGATCAGAATAAGGGATTAAGAGTAACTGCTCTGCAGGTGACGAAAGGCTCACTCATGCAGCATTTCTATGAAGGCGAAGCACCGCGGTCGGCCGAAATGGAAGAGTATATAACTGTTCGTGCGACTATGAGTGATGGTACCGTTCGCGATAATTTAAAATACAAGCCATCTCAGGAAACTGGCGGAGATTATACAGTAGACTGGAAAGGCAATACGGGCGATGAAAAAAACAGTATTGGATATACTCTGGTAGGCGGCGCAGAAAGTAAAGGAACATACTCAGCAGTTATCTCATATAGAGGCGCATCCTGTGAGATCCCTTATGATATCGTGCACTGGCAGATTACCTTAAAGGACTTTGATGAATCGTCCCAGGAGAGCGTGGATATATGGGGATATCAGGAATTTAGTGAGATCTTATCTCCAGAGGAAACACCAGTAATTAATTTATTTAATTCTATGCAGACGATGTATAATCTGATAGGTATGCGTACGGACTCCAATTTATGGGAAGGTACGGAGTATCATTATACTAATGTTATGAAAGAAATTGAGACCATATGGGGTTCTGATGAGTATTGCGTGGAGTATTTTGGCGGATGGACAGATGCTGTGGATCCTTCTGAGAGTGAGAGCACCGGCGATTCCTATAAGATGAAGCGGCCATCGGATGACCAGATAACAGAAGATGGTATTTATAATGTGGATATGCTGCCAACCTGGCAGAAAGTAGACGAAGACAGTGAGTATCAGGTGGCCTTGTATGGCTTTGTAGGATATGACTGGCATACCAGACTGTTGGGATATACCGGCGATAGTTCTACATTAGTTGTGCCGCAGGGTGTCAATCAGGTAGGTATAGCTTATCTGTATAATTTCGCTATGGATACCAATCAGGAACTGCAGAACACTACAGTTACCAAAATAGTCTTACCATCATCGGTGACATATTATAATAATCTGCTTACCGAAAGCTTTATTAATTTTTTCCCGAATCTGGAGGAAATCGAAGTCGCAGAAGACAATCAGACTTTTCTGAGTATTGATGGAATACTGTATGACAAGACGGGTAAAATTCTGCTGTCAGTGCCGGCTGCTAAAAAATCCATTTCAAAATGGTCGAAGACGGTAGAACAGATTAGCGGGGATGCCTTTGAGTATGTTGAGATGGAGGAACTTACGATACCGGAAAGCATTTATCGCTTTAATGGATACAGCTTTTATAATGCATCTATAGATACACTGACTTTAAGTGCGGCCAATCAGATAACACTGGGGCAGTGCGCATTTGACAGCTCCCTGATAGATGAAGACGGCAATCCTGTTCTGGGTATTAAAAAAGTTAATATAAAAGCAAATGAGATAGCTTGGCTAGGCAATACGAAGCCGTTGAATCTGTATCAGACATTAATTAGGAATGGGGCAGATTTACAACAGCAGGGACTGCAGATTACAGTTCCGGATTCAGCAGAGAATACAGTATATCTGTCCTATCTGAAAGTCTTTCAGGAAGCGATAGATGTGTATACCGGTACGCTTGGCACTGCATATGGAGTTCTTGTAACAGCAAATCAGGCACAGGAAAATTATGCATATCAGGATGGATACTTATTGTCTAAGGATAAGAAAACGTTGATTTTTGCATCTTCCTTACTGTCGGGAGACTGTAAGCTGCCAGATGATATACAGGTGATTGGCAAACAGGCATTGGATAATTGCAGCCAGATCGCTTCACTGGGAATTCCGTCCAGTGTCACGACGATAGAACAGGAAGCTTTTGCAAATGCCGGCAGTCTGGCTATATTGTATATGAGAGGTGAGAATCCACCTGCTTTAGGTGCTAAGATATTTGGAGAAACATTAAAGGCAGGCATGAAAGTTTACGTATCACAGGGCGCTTATCATCAGTATCTGGAGACAGAAATTTCTGTTTTGGATCGTGATTATGGAGAAGGCAGTGCAATGAATCTGTTTGTGCCTATGGATGGCTTAAACAACGCAATTTTCCATGATGGCAGTATTTATTATGAAAACGGGGATGGGACTTATCAATTATATAAAGTTAAAGAGACCATAGCGGGAATATTTACACCAATGGAAGGAACAACATCATTTTTGGAAGGTTGTTTTGCAAACTGTACGATGCTGGACGGAGTCATGATGCCAGATACCGTTACTACATTGGAAGGGAATTTGTTCACTGGATGTCAGTCTCTTGAAGTAATTGTTTCAAATGGAACAACAGCACCCCAGACAGATGCTTTGGCATTTGCTGATATTTCTACAGAACAGATTAAGTTGTTTTTGCCGAATATAGAAGATATCGAAAATGAGTATCAATCACAAAACTGGACAGGTTTTGAAACCATAGAAAAACCGGAGCTTTCCTATCTTACCGAGACGGGAAGCGGTGATAATGCAGTTGTCTATGGTGTAAAGGAATCTGCAACAGAGTTGCTTTATGCAGTTATTAATTCGGATGAGACTTTAAATCTGAGAGATGATACCGTGGAGATTTGTCCAGGCGCCTTTAAGGGCAGCGCGGTTGCATCTGTGGGTAATGCCAGTGCAGTGGAAACTATTGGGGCATATGCTTTTGAGGACTGCAGCAATCTGGTGGGTATTGAGCTTAGCAGTTCGTTCTGGAGTTCGGAGATTACGCTGGGTGTAGGTGCATTTAAAAACTGCAGCAGTTTAAGCAGTCTGACATCATCAAGCTCATCTACGGTAACTGCAATTCCATACACGATATATAATCTGCCGGAAGAGTGTTTCTATGGCTGTACTTCTATGGTAATGGTCACTTGTCCATCGGACATGGAGACAGTTGGAAAATCTTGTTTTGCAGAATGCAGTAATATGGAAAATATCATGTTTCAGCAATACGTGACAACATTTGGCGAGAGCAGTTTCGAGAATTGCTCTTCACTGCAGTATGTGATTTCTGTCAATCCAGAAGATTATGGAACTTATTACTCTATGCCGTACAGACTTACTTCAATTCCGGATAATTGTTTCAGAGGATGCGTATCACTGATGGAGACATGGCTTCAATCGGAAGTTACCAGCGTGGGTGATTATGCATTTGCAGGCTGCGAGTCTCTGGCATATATGGCATTTCCGGCAGAACTTAAACAGTTGGGTGTTGGAAGTTTCCAGGGATGTATCAGTATGTCGGAAGTGTATTCGGATGATCCATATGATGCTGAGTTTGATTATTACTATTATTCACTGCCATATGAGATTACCAATATACCGGAGTCTTGTTTTGAAGACTGCGTATCTTTGGATATGGTGTCTATAGAAGCAGCAGTAACCAGTATTGGGGAGAAAGCATTCTATAACTGCAGCTCACTTAATAAACTAGATGAGAACTTTCCAGATATATATGAACTGCCAGAACAGCTTAATTCGATAGGTGCTGACAGTTTCGGAAACTGTATCAGCCTGGTGAATGTAATCGTAGACAGTGAACTGGAAAGCCTGGGCGTAGGAGCATTTTCAGGAAGTACGTCACTAAGCAGTATAGAATTTGTGAAAGCACCAATGAACATTATAGATTTGACAGATATTCAGTCTATAAGGGATACTTATTTTATGGATTGTCCATTGATGTCCCTGAAGATGGGAGACACAGATTTACTTGTATCACCGGAACTTTTAGAAACACAGAATCTGGAAGCTGATGAATTGCAACCGGAGGGTGAGCCGGAAGAGCCTGAGTCAAATCAGGAGAACGCAGAAGAACAACTGCCGGAAGCCGGGGGAAGCATAGAAGCAGGAGAATCTGAGAACTCAGAAGATAACCGGAATTTAGGAGAAGAAGAGAACTTAGGAGAAAACCGGAATTCAGGAGAAGAAGAGAACTTAGGAGAAAACCGGAATTCAGGAGAAACAGAAAACCCGGGAGGAAATTAACAGATAGATGGAAAGCATCTGACAAAAACTGAGATAAACAGATACGCTGCAAGTATTTGTTTATCTCAGCTTTGGACAGGTGCTTTTCTTCTTATGGTTTATTAGAATAATTATCAGAATAGTAGAAAATAAAAGAGAAATACTAAAGAATATATTGACAATAGGATAAAGTAATGGGCATAGTTATATTAAAAGAGAGGAGAGCATTTTTATGAAGATTAAATTGTTAGCAGTTGTGATGATATATGTTCTGCTTCTAAGCGCATGCGGAACATCCGCAAAGAAGAATAATTTGGAAAATGACTCGAAAAAAATCACAGCGGAGGAAGCCTATGATAGAATGAATAGTGGGGACGAGATTACGATTCTTGATGTGCGAACGCAGGAAGAATATGATACAGTACACATTCCGGGAGCAATTCTTATACCTAATGAGGAAATTGGTGATACGAAGCCGGATCAGCTTCCGGACTTGGATGCAGAAATTTTAGTCTACTGCCGCAGCGGTAATCGTAGTGCGCAGGCAGCGAAAAAACTGGTTTCCATGGGATACACAAATATTTATGATTTTGGCGGTATCAATGATTGGAATTATGAGACAGAAAGTGGGAATCCTCGGTAATTCAATTGCCGACGTAGTTCACTAAAGGAGAATATAATAGCGTGAAGCAGGTGGTTGGAGGTATCGATGCGATGCTTGATGAGAAGTGCAAGGACAAGGATGCACTTGCCAGGCCACAGTTGGTTTTTGCCCAGATATCTGGAAAACATGGAAGTAATGCGTGTTGTAATGAGTTTATGTATTTGAAAGAAGCTGGAATCAGCGAGTTATGTTGATAATGTGAATTGGAAAGGATGGTTAATATGAAAAAAGGGAAATTATGGATATTGAGTTTACTTAGTTTTGCAGTAGTGATTGGCGGATGTGGTTTGTCAAATACCGACACGAAACAGGAAGACAAGGAAATGGCCGAAGACACGCAGGAAGTGGAAGAAGACAAGCAGGAAGCGGAAGAAGATAAGCAGGAAGCGGCAGAAGACAAACAGGATGCTGCAGAAGAGGCACAGGATATAGAAGCAGGCGAAATAGATGCTCAGAATGACTATCCAAGAGAAATCGCAAGTGACGAAATCGCCTCTTATACACAATGGATTCAGGATCGAGAAAACTATGGATTTGTCTTATCAGAATATTCCCGTCCGGAAGATGTGGATTTAAATCAAGTGTTGTACACAGGGGCAGGTTTGGAATCCCGAGGACTGACAGAACAGGAGACCGCACAATATCTGGAAATTACCGGGCAGGATGAGATATATACAGATTGTGCAGTGCTTTCAACCTCACAGATTAACGATTATTTAGAGAGAAAGATGGACATATCCATTGATGATCTCACTCAGGAATTTGGTTGGGTTTATCTCAATGATACAGATGTCTGGGCTACTGAACATGGAGATACTAATTACGTACAATATCAATGTGTAGGTGGGATTCAGAAGGATGAGGATACTTATGTGCTGGATATGGAGCCGGTAGATTTTGAGGAAAACGGATATTATAAGGCAAGTCAGTTAACACTTGAGAAAGAAGATAATGATTATAATATCGTATCCAATATTTACAAATAAATAATAGTTTAATTTTATTTAACATATAAAATATCCATTACCATTACAGCAGTAACTCGAAACCATAACAACTTTTCTCAAAACCATAATTTTCATAAAAGCGATGTGCATCTATTCTTGCCATGCCGGAATCAAGGATAACAGCACGGCAGTTTTTCTCAAGGGCAAGCTCTTTTGCGTGATCCAGCATTGCCCTGCCATAACCTTTATGCCGGTCCTGGTCACAGGTAAATAAGCTTGATATATAACAAGTCAAACCGCACATCCAGAATGTCTGGAAATAGTCTCCATGACAGAAACCTTTATATTCCCCGTTGTCTTTCAGAAAAAAGAAGAAGCTGTTTTTGTCATGTATGATTTTTTCATATACTTCACGTGTTTTAATAGGGTCATACGAATTGTAAGACCACAATTGTTGAATAAATGTATATGCTGTATCGAAGTCTTTAGAAGTTGCTTTTTCAAATGTCATAGCTGTTATTTCCTCCATATTAGAACTCTTTTACCGATATTCTATAATATAAATTGTATATCATAAATTATACTACACAGTTTGAAAGAGGCAAGCAGAATCTTCTGCCCAGACGCATCACTTACCTGGAGCTCATGACTGGAGGCTGAAAAACTAACGGAAAGCAGCAGGCGAAAACGGTTTTCGCCTGCTGCTTTCCGTTAGTTTTTCCAACTTCAATTTAATCATAATAAAAATCTGCCGGCATAGTATTAATTAATAATGTTCAAAAGGATTGCCCCATGAATAAAATCGATTGGAAATTGTTAATCGGAAGTATTGCAGTCAGCCTGGGACTGGGAACCGTTGTAGGGCTGTTGACTTCAGGAAGTATGCAGCAATATGGAGAATTATATCAGCCGCCATTAGCGCCTCCGGGATGGCTGTTTCCCATTGTCTGGACTATCTTGTATACACTCATGGGTATTTCTGCATATCTGGTATTGGTATCCGAGGAAAGCAGTTCGCAGAAAAAGTCAGAAGCTTTGAAAAAGTACGCATTGCAATTGCTAGTGAATCTGGTGTGGCCTTTTTTATTCTTTCAGCTGCGCTTATATCTGCTGGCGTTTGCCTGGCTGTTGCTCTTGTGGTATCTGATACTGATTACCATACTGGATTTTGCTAAAATAGAGAAGACAGCGGCGTATCTATTGATACCATATCTAGTGTGGGTGATCTTTGCAGGGTACCTGAATTTGGCTATTGCGATTATGTCTTGATCGTTTTGTATAAGATTTTATAGGAATATTCTTGTGCTATTTTTTTACGCTTATGTTAAAATGCATTTATGTGAGCAGTTCTTGTTTACATAAATGTATTTTTATATCACAGGTCAGTTCGACCATTTATTTCCACTATTTTTGTGTTTGAGAGTAATAACCTTAGTTTACTACTGAAATTAGCAAATATGCTATTGAAAGAAAAGCATTTTGCTGATATAGTGAAAGGAGAAAGATGAATAATATAGTAATATATGAGGATGCTCGAGGAAAATCAGATTTTGAAAATTATCTTAGTGAGTTGAATACAGGGAAGGCGAAAAATAAAAATTATCGAATACAGTTTCAAAAAATAGTAGTCTATATCCGTATGTTGAAAGAATATGGTAATGGACTGAATGAACCATATGCAAAGTATTTAGAAGATGGCATATGGGAGTTAAGACCATTAGATAATCGCATTTTGTATGCTTATATGAATTTACAGGATTATTTATCAAGGAGGGGAAAGAATGTATAAAAAGTGGGAAGATATAGAACAAGAATTAGATATTGATGAAGAAGATGAAATTATGATTGAATTTGAGATGGATTTAATCCGTACTATGGTAAAATTGAGAGAAAATCAAGGACTATCCCAGAAAAAATTAGCTGAGCTATGTGGGATGAAACAACCGACACTTGCAAAGATAGAGAAAAGAAAGCATTCGCCGCAGGTAAATAGTCTGTTGAAAGTA
Source organism: Lachnospiraceae bacterium (assembly GCA_028696165.1). Lineage (GTDB taxonomy): Bacteria > Bacillota > Clostridia > Lachnospirales > Lachnospiraceae > JAQVHQ01. Next base: position 26,746 of record JAQVHQ010000039.1, read on the forward strand.
TTAAGACCATTGGGCTATACACTTCAGATTGTGCCCATAAAAGGCAAATGATAAAGGCATCAGAGAGCGTATAGTTATTCACACTCTCTGACTTTCATAATAGCAAACACAATTCGAAGTTCCAGCCGTACTTTCATATCGTCCAGATCCAATTCGGAAATCTCACGTATCCTCTGCAGCTGATATAAGAAAGTTGCCCGTTGCAGATATAGGATACGTATGGTCTTAGCAATATTCATATTCTGTTCTAAAAACACTTGCAGAGCCTGGGTCAGACTGCGCTGGTGCTTCTTATCGTATTCCATTAATTTTACTAATCCTGGAGGGCATAGAGACCGTGTGCTGTGTTCTCCGGCAGCTCTGTCAAGAAGGTACTGCAGGGCATATTGTTCATAGTGGTAGCACCAGATTGTTTCATCCAGTTTGCTACCGATGTGCAGCGCTGCATGTGCCTGATCATAATAATCTGCCAGATTATGGAAATCATCAAATTCATTGCTGACGCCGGCTTTTAACAGCCCTTCGCGAAGTATGTATGCAAGAGACATAAGCACTTGCTCTTTCGTAGTCTTTCCCTGACGAAGATTGGCAATTAGCAAAATGTAATCATCTAAAAGCAACGAAGCGGTTCCTGGAAGGGTGGCCTCTAAACGGCAGCAGACAGCTGATACCGTGTGGATAGCCTGGTCGTAGCTACTGATGCGTATGAGAGCACAAAAGTATCGGTCATCTGTAGTCCACTGCATTTCTGTCAAAGCCTGTTGTACCTGAAAGGGCTCCATCTCTTCTCTTTGCAGCAATTTCATAATGCAAGGGTCGAAGCGTTGAGGATGATTATTTAAAGTTAAATTTTGCTTTTGCATCATGCGCTTTACATATTCTGAGAGAAACATCAGAATACAGGCGTCACTTTCCTTTAAGGGGCGGTCTATCTCACAGAGCATAATTCTGGCGACATAGATATCTGAGATTCGAATATTATAATATAGAATTCGGTAACCCCACATGTTTTCTGAGAAAATTCCAGGTTTTGTGGAATCAATGGTAGAGATAAATTCGGAGTCAAGTTTCAATACATCAATCTCCTCATCGGGAAGAAATGCATTCACTTCTTCTTCATGAAAAAACTGTAGTTGTTTTCCTTTGTCCCGTTCACTGAAAAAAATCATTCGAAGGCTGGGAGTATACATAGTAATCGGATTGTAGAGAAAGGGAAGTGCACAGTTCCCGAATAGTTTCAGAGGAGCATCTGTTTCCTCTAATTGATACAAGTCTTTTTCAAAATTATAGAATCTTTGAAACACATTCTGAAGTTTATGGTAGGCAGAGAAGATGGAGATTTCTGATGAAACCATGAGCACATCCATTCCAGAAGGAATGTTTGAAGAATCTATTCTGCCAATACATAGAAATGTCCCGGTTTTTCCTCGCTTTATCAAGTCTGATAAATCATTTCCATTAATAATATAAATCGAGGCAGTATTAATTGCCTGATTTTCATAGAAAGAAATCATTTCCAAATTCCGCTCAAGCGGATCGCTGTGCAGGATCGCCTGTTCAACTGGCATATCCAGATAGTCTTTTAGAATATATGTATTTAATTTCATGATTAGAAGCCTCCATTTTGCGGTTGACATATTTATTACATAATGTATAAAAGAAAAATCGAAAGATAAGTCTGATAAAAATAAGAATTTATATAAATTATATAAAAAACACTCTGTTAAAACCTATATTTTATCAAATAGTAATAATAAATGCTTCGTGATACAATACATTATATCAGATGAACGGCTATTTTAATACTTGAAAAACTATACAAAATATAAAGATAAAGTAAGATTATAAAAAAATAAAGTGAACGATTTTATAGAAAAATCAAAATGATAAATAGCAGAGTAACACAGCAAACGATGGGAGGGGGTAAAATCATGAACTATGGAATTATTTCCTGTATCCCCACATTGATTTTGATTATAGGTGTACTGAAGACCAAACGCATGACAGAGTCATTGTTTATATCCTCACTTGTTGCGGCAATCCTGACATATAAGCAGCATTTCCTGACAGGATATGTAGAATTGATTTATGAATCATTAGCGAACGAGTCATTTCAACTCCTCCTTATAGTAGCCGCCAGTTTTGGCGGAATGATTGTATTGTTAGAGAAAAGCGGCGCAATGTTTGGATTTCGTAAAATGATGGAAAGACATTGCAGCAGTGCGAAAAAGACATTGTTGCTCACCAGTTTGTTGGGCGCGGTAGTCTTTATAGATGATTATCTTAATGCATTGGCAGTGTCCATATCTATGAAGGGGATTTCTGATCATTATAAAATCCCGAGAGAACATCTGGCATATACCGTAAACTGTATGGGTGCCTGTATCTGTGTTTTGATTCCGGTATCCAGCTGGTCAGCATTTGCCATGGGGTCACTGGTTGATTATGGACTTAGTGCTTCCGATTATTATGCCGCTATTCCGTACATGTTTTATCCATTTTGTACAATTATAATCTGTGTGCTCTTAGCTTGTGGTAAATTTCCTTTGATTGGACCTATGAAAAAGGCATATGAGAGGGTAGAAAAGGGCGGCAGTGTTGTGCCGGATAGTTCAGCAGAGTTTTCAGAAGAAGTGTTGGAGGCGCAGGACAGGACTGGCTCCATTATGGATTTTTTGATTCCCATGATTTGTCTGTTTGTGGGGATGCTTGCTTTTGAAAATAATATTGTCACCGGTATCTTATTGGCATTGGCAGCTATGTTTGGTCTGTATTGTCTGAAAGACCATATGCCTGTAAAGGAATTTACGAAGAACTTTACAGATGGAATTATTGATATGGTGCCGTTGTTATTTAACATTTTACTGGCTTTCATGATCCAGGCGGCCAATGGTAAGATGGGATTCTCGGATTTTATCATATCAGCATTTACGCGGAATATTAACCCTAAGTTCCTGCCTGTGATGGCATTTTTAATCGTAGGAGGTACTGCATTTTTAGCAGCTTCCTTCTGGGCATTGATTGTTATTACATTTCCTATATTTATACCTTTGGCTCAGAGTATGGGAATTGAGGTATCTCTGGTAATAGCTGCTATTATGTCTGGTGTGGCATTAGGCAGTCAGGCTTGTCTGTATTCAGATGCTATATTCATGGTAGCATCGGGGACGGAGGTTTCTAATGAAGTACAGTTTAATTCAGTTTTACCCTATATTTTAATTGGCGCGATATCTGCAGCCTGTCTGTTTCTTGTGGCAGGTCTGACATTATAAAAGAAGGAGATAAACATTATGTTAACCAAAAAACAAAATTTATTAGAAACAATTCATGGAGGGAATCCGGATCGATTTGTAAATCAGTATGAGTTTTTACATATAGCCATGTCTGATCCATTTGCTATGACAGATCCCTATCCGGCACCGGGACAGAGTAATATCAAAAATGGCTGGGGTGTAACACTTTCCTGGCCGGAGGGAGTTCCGGGTGCGTTTCCAGTACATACACCGGAAACGATTGTATGCAAGGATATTACAAAATGGAAAGAGTCTGTAAAGGCACCAAATCTGATTTTTCCGGATGCTATGTGGGAAGAGGCACAAAAAGATGTGGAGAGTGTGGATAGAAGTCAGGAATTTGTGGCACCGTTTATTGCGCCGGGAGTGTTTGACCAGTGTCATTATCTGATGTCCATACAGGAAGCGCTTATGGCATTCTATACGGATCCGGAACCTTTGAAAGATATGATAAAATATATTACAGAATGGGAACTTCAATACGCAGAGACGCTATGCGATAAACTTCATCCGGATGCACTGTTTCATCATGATGACTGGGGAAGTCAGAATTCTACCTTTATCTCTCCGGCTATGTTTGAAGAATTCTTCCTGGACAGTTACAAACAGATTTATGGTTATTATAAATCTCATGGAGTGGAACTGGTGGTACATCATTCAGATTCTTATGCAGCTACATTAGTTCCTTATATGATTGATATGGGAATCGATATCTGGCAGGGAGTTATGACTTCTAACAATATTCCGGAGCTGATTGAAAAATACGGTGGACAGATTTCCTTTATGGGTGGAATTGACAGTGCAAAGGTGGATTTCCCGGGATGGAACGAACAGGTAGTTGCAGAAGAAGTTGAAAAAGCCTGCAGAGCCTGTGGAACAAAGTATTTTATACCATGCGCATCCCAGGGACTTCCTATGTCAACCTTTGATGGGGTTTATGAGAGCTTATGTACAGAAATCGATAAAATGAGTAAAAAAATGTTTTAACAAACCTAGGGGGAAAGAAATATGGAAGTTAAAAAATACGATTTTAGGACAATTATGTTAATGCTCATTCTCTTTTTGAGTAATGTAGCAATTATGGGAACTACATTCTATTCTGTTATTATGACACAGTTATACTCAACATATGAAGAATGGGTGGTAAATCTTACGATGTCACTTCCAGCTTTAGTGGGGTTGGTTGCCTGCCTGGCAGCTGGAAAAATCTGTGATATGATGGATAAAAAGGTTATGTTTATCGCAGGACTTGTGTTGTTTGCTATTACCGGTACCGTATTTGGCGGATTCGGATATAACAGCAATCTTCTGATGATTGGTGCGGCTGCATTCAACGGTGGTATCTGTTATGGTATGGTAAGTGTCTCAGCAGTAGGATTGATTACAGACTGCTTTGGTAATGAGGATCAGCGTGGTAAAGTAATGGGGTGGTATAATGGAGCCATGGCTTTAGTGGGGGCAGTGCTTAGCATGGTCTATGGCGGTCTTGCAGTTATTGATTGGAAATTGGCATCTCAGGCAAACTGGTTTGCTCTGGTGGTGGCAGTTCTAACTATCTTTTTTGTACCTGCCTGCCCACCGAAGAAAAATAATTCGACGGATTCAGAAGCTGTAAAAGCACAAAAGGCTGCAAAAGAAAAGGGTTGGGCAAAACGTCTGATTCCGTTACTCCTGGCATTCTTCTTTGTGGGATTTGCTTATATGACATTCCAGACTTATATTGATTTGTATGTGTCATCCAATAATCTGGGGGATTCTGCATTTACGGGACTTCTGGGAACTGTACAGACACTGTTTTCCTTTGTGGCATGTACTGCATTTGGATTTACTTATGGTAAATTAAAGACGAAATTAAGTGTAATCGGATACTTCGTACTTGCTTTAGGGCTGGTTGTATTATTCCTCTTCCCATCTAAAATCACAGCGATTGCAGTTACTGCTGTATTGGGAGCTGCATGGGGATCTGTATATACCTATTGGTTCTTTAGGGCAACGGTTGTCGTCCCGGAAAGTATGGTTGGAACTGCAACTGGATTGATTACAACAGCTAATTCACTGTCCTATCTGCCTATGGCTTATGTAGTTACAGGAAGTATGGCTATGATGAATACAGAGAATTTCACAAAAACTATGCCGATATATATCGTAATCATTGTGATTTGCGCAGTGATTGCAGTATTTTATAACATCAAAACAGGGAAAGAAGAGGCAGAAGCTTAATATAAGAGACGAGTATAAATAGATAAAAATGAGCACATCACTGAGAAAATTCCGGTGATGTGCTTATTTTTATAAAAGCACATTAAGGCAGAGAATACCGCAGAATTATCAAAATAGTAATGGTGTTTATTTAGGAAAAATGCTATACTTGTGAAAAGATAATTTATAGAAAAATCCTCTTATATATGAGTAAATATCTATAAATGTATATGCGGAGCCCTTATTCAAAGGGTTTCTTTGCGTGCCAGGCGGATGAATAAGCCAGCAAGGGAAAGTGAGGTGCAGCGATGGAATCAGAAAATTTATTAAAACCAAATTATGAGGAAGAATTGGCCAGAGTCATAAAGAGTGATCTGCCGGAGGAAGAACTGCGTAAGCAGCTGGATAATTATCATGAAAATGATATAGCCGGTTCGTTGGAATTATTAAATGTGGAAGAACGCAAGAAGCTGTACCGTATCCTGGGTGCGGAGCGAGTATCGGAAATTTTCACTTATCTAGATGATGTTGGCAAGTATATCGGCGAATTGAATCTGGAAAGTGCTGCAGGAATTATCGAGAACATGGATTCCGATGATGCGGTTGATGTTCTGGAAGAAGTCGGAGATGAGGTCAGAGAACAACTGATTGAACTCATGAATGAGGAGAGCAAGCACGATATTGATTTGATTCGTTCTTATGATGAAGATGAGATCGGCAGTAAGATGACCACCAACTTTATCGAAATCAAGAAGAATTTGACCATCCGCCAGGCGATGAAAGAACTGATAAGCCAGGCGGAAGAAAATGATAATATCAATACCATCTATGTCAGTGATGAACACGGGAAATTCTACGGCGCACTGGAATTAAAAGATCTGATTACAGCGAGAGAATACGCAGAGTTAGAACCTCTGATTAGTACTTCCTACCCTTATGTCAGAGATCATGAGTCCATCAGCGATTGTATTGAGAGAATCAAGGATTACGCGGAAGATTCTATTCCTATACTAAATGAAGAAAATGAAATACTTGGTGTTATTACCGCTCAGGATATCGTTGAAGTTGTAGATGATGAGATGGGTGATGATTATGCAAAACTGGCTGGTTTGACGGCGGAAGAAGACTTGCATGAGACATTGTTTCAAAGCATGAAGAAGCGTATGCCATGGCTTATTGCTCTGTTATTTTTGGGCATGGGTGTATCTACGGTGGTAGGTATGTTTGAGGGCGTAGTGTCTCAGATTGCGATTATTGTCTGTTTTCAGTCACTGATTCTTGATATGGCTGGAAATGTGGGAACTCAGTCACTGGCTGTTACCATCCGGGTGCTTATGGATGAGAATTTGAAAGCAAAGCAGAAGATTCAACTGGTGTTAAAAGAGATGCGTGTGGGATTTTCTAACGGTCTGGTACTTGGTGTTCTGTCATTTTTATTTATTGGATTTTATGTGTATTTACTAAAAGGAAAGACATTGGTGTATGCTTTTGCTATATCGGGATGCGTAGGAGTGGCACTTATGGCAGCTATGGTAATCTCCAGTCTGGTCGGCACAGTAGTTCCTATGTTTTTTCACAAGATCAAAATCGATCCGGCAGTGGCTTCCGGTCCGTTGATTACAACAGTAAATGATTTAGTTGCGGTAATCACTTACTATGGTTTGGCCTGGGTATTCTTAATTAACATACTGCAAATGGTGTAGGAGAACAAGGAAAATGAAGACTTGTCAAGCATGAATGCAAAAGATATAATAGAAAATAAGCAATGTCATTTAGATAAGCATTTCGTCTGTTAGGAAAGGTATCTCACAGGTTACAAGCCTCTGAAAAATCTGTTTAGTTAAGAAAAGGCATGTGAAAACGGTTGAGATTTGAATCAGGAAAACAAA
>JAQVHQ010000100.1 GCA_028696165.1 Lachnospiraceae bacterium
TTCGTCACTTTAATTATACCAAACAAAGAGTCTGGATTCCTTATATTTTGGGCATTTTTTGAAAGTTGTTTATTGTAAATCTGATAAAATTCGCAGTTGTGGATAAAACTGCGGAAACTCAAGTATCAAAGTATGTTGACGAAAATTATTTAGATGGATTAATTAATACGGAAGGAACAGAAATACTTCCTTGTGAGTATAATTCTATAGTCACTTATACACATTTAGATGAAAAAAATGAAACGATAAGCATAGCGAAGAAAAATGGTCAAGATGACTATATATATGGGTTTGCAAACAAAAAAGGAGAAATTATTGTTGATATTCAATTCGATATGATTCAAAGTGGGTATGGCGAGAATCAATGGGCAGTAGTAGGGACAACAACAGGACAACTTGATAAATACGATAAAACATACAAATGTAAATATATTAATTTAAATGGAGACGAAATGTTGGAATTGCCCGATAAATATATTTTTGCAGGCAATTTTAGCTAAATACATTCAAATAGAGCATCAATTCATAGAAAAACAATGCTATGAATTGATGCTCTATTTGATAAGGCAATATTATTGTTAAGAGTGTAAATAAGCTAAGAATTAAAACTTAGATAATGGAGAAAATATAAATCCTATAAGGCAACACACAAGAGAATACAATAACTGAAAAGGTGCCTTAACCATATCATGCAGACTTTCTTTGGAATCAGAGGCTATAGTAAAATATGTCAAAGAAGCATCTACGCAGCGAATACTCTGCCAGCTCTGATATAACTCTTCAAAGTCTATAATAGATATCTTTCCCCAGGTAGTCCCTAAAAGTTCGTAGGAATCATCATCACGTTTTCGAATCCCGGTAACGGTGAAAAAGTGATTACGAATAGTCTGTGGTGCCGGAGTTGAAGTAGGGGTATATGGAAATACATAAGTATCCAATGGATGAACATTACGTGCAGTCAGAACTGCAACAGACCCACTTTCTGCAATCCCCTGAGCTATAAAGGACAAAGCCTTTTTTCTTGAACAGAATGCAGCAGGCATAAAATGGCTGTGAAGATATACCTTATGGTTGTAAGCAAATTGGATAGTTTTCTTCAGATACCGCCACACACTTCCACCATAGCTAGGCTGCAGCTGAATTCCAAACTTCCATTTCTTTCCGGTGACATCATAAATCTTCCGGTAAATAGGAATTTCCCAGGAACCAATGGTCTTATAAACTTGTTCCATAAAACTATGATAATTGTCGAACTCTAATAATCCATCAGGACTAATATCCAGATGAAGTCTGCGGCTGACAACTTTATGTGTGCGGCACAATGCACTCAAAGCATTAGCAGCAGCAACCGGTCCACATCCTCCGACCCCAGCAGTTTTCCTGGAAAACCAGGCCTGATTTCCACCGTATGCTAAAAACTTTCCATCTTTCGTAATCCATGGAAAAGTAGATTGTGGATATAATGATGCTAAATATTCTTTACTGTTCATAAGTCCTCCATTTCAGAACGGTTTATCTTGAAAGAAGATAATACTCCCACCCCTGGTAGGAGGCGAGTAAATAACGAATTAGTCTTGGTGGTAGTCCGATCTCTTTACAAGATAAAGCCTCCGGCAGATTGCAAAGTGGCTCAGATGTATTATGTAAGCATAGCTGACGAGCCACTCGCAGCAGGTACGTCAAGGCATACTTGAATTCATAACAGCTAATGTGAAAAAACTTAAATTAATTCTAGTTGGTGTCTCGTATAATAATATATGTTTAACATATAAATTGGGCATAAAATCAAAATTCCCTTGTCCATACTAGGGGTACATTATAAGACACCAAAATCATGCAAGCGGGGTAAGGAGTAAAATTACGATTATATATGCCCCACAAAACAAAATATAAGAATTATAAAAATTTTATAGACTAAATAAAGCATAGCACACGAGAAAAACAAGCGCAACCACATTCAAATAATGGCAGACAGTATTGCTGTTAATTAGCAATCTTTACAGGTCTGAAATCCAAAAGTTAACATAACATCATAATATTTGAATTGCCAAGGTATTTGCAACATTGATACCAGTCAATTGTCAAGGTACTTACAATATTAGTACCTGCCAAAACACAGCAGCAGTCACGGGCGGTATTTCACAGGAACAATTCAGTGGGCGTTCTTAGCTTTGGTGAAATCCTCTGTTTACGAAGACTTAGGCAGGAGAGTTATCTCGAGTGCCTTAGTCGTAGTTAACAGATAGTTCAACAAAGCGTTGCCCACGTTCATGTGGAATACCGCCCGTGACTGTTGCGTCCGTAGCCAATCCCCTAAATATTAAAAAACAAGAAAATCCCCCCAATCCCCTTGACATTTCCTCCAAATAAGCGTATTGTATCCACGTACATACAACATACATATGTACCAAGCTAACTAAATAACTTGCTTACCTTTATTCAGAGTGGTGGAGATACAAAGGATCTGTGAAACCACGGCAACCCCAGCAATGGAAGGTGCCAACCTGAGCGAGCAATCGAACAATAAGGGGATTTCATATATAAATGAGTCCGCTTTGCGAGCTCTTTTTTTTCGTCCATTTTCGTGAAAAAAAGCCCGTAAGTGAAACCTGAAGAGGAAGCATACCATTTCAAGAAAGGGAGAAACAAATGGAGAAATTATTATTTACATCTGAGTCCGTAACAGAAGGACATCCAGACAAAATGTGTGACCAGATTTCCGATGCCATCTTAGATGCATTATTGGAAAAAGATCCAATGAGCCGTGTTGCCTGCGAAACCTGCACAACAACAGGATTAGTTATGGTAATGGGAGAAATTACTACAAACGCTTATGTTGATATTCAGAGCATCGTGCGTGATACTGTTCGTGAAATCGGATATGATCGTGCAAAATATGGTTTTGATGCTGATACCTGTGGAGTTATGGTTGTATTGGATGAACAGTCTAAGGATATCGCGATGGGTGTAGACAAAGCATTGGAAGCAAAAGAAAACACCATGTCAGAAGCAGAAATCGATGCTATCGGTGCTGGAGATCAGGGTATGATGTTTGGTTATGCAACTAACGAGACAGAAGAATATATGCCATATCCAATTGCACTGGCTCACAAGTTAGCGTTACAGCTGACGAAAGTACGTAAAGAAGGAACATTAACCTACTTAAGACCAGACGGAAAAACTCAGGTTACTGTAGAATATGATGAAAATGAAAAACCTTGCAGATTAGATGCAGTAGTATTATCTACCCAGCATGACCCGGATGTAACACAGGAACAGATTCATGAAGATATTAAGAAATATGTATTTGATCCTATCTTACCTGCAGAATTGGTAGATGATGCAACGAAATTCTTCATCAATCCTACCGGCAGATTTGTAATTGGCGGACCTCACGGAGATAGTGGGCTTACCGGACGTAAGATTATCGTAGACACTTATGGCGGATATGCTCGTCACGGTGGTGGAGCATTCTCTGGAAAAGATTGTACTAAGGTTGACCGTTCTGCAGCTTATGCAGCTCGTTATGTAGCTAAGAATATCGTAGCAGCAGGACTTGCTGACAAGTGTGAGATTCAGTTATCTTATGCAATCGGTGTTGCACATCCAACATCTATCATGGTTGATACATTTGGTACAGGTAAATTATCTGATACAAAATTAGTTGAGATTATTCGCGAGAACTTTGATTTAAGACCAGCTGGAATTATCAAGATGCTGGATCTTCGCAGACCAATCTACAAACAGACTGCAGCTTATGGACATTTTGGCCGCAATGACTTGAATCTTCCTTGGGAACAGTTGGATAAAGTGGATGTATTAAAAAAATATTTGTAGAGAGACAACTCTTGTTAAATTAGTTGAAGAAAGTAATTTTAATGAGACAACTCTTTTTTGAAACATGAGATGAAAAAGAAGTGGTTTTATAAGCCGCTTCTTTTTTGTGGGTAAAAATCCTGTGTTTATGCAGAGCTTGATTATAAATTTGCAATTTCTAAAATCGATTATCTTTCGGAATAGATGTTGATTGTTATAAAAATCTGAACGATTGATCAGCTCTAATTATAAAACACCAAGAGGTGATAAATCCAGATACATTATACTATAATATATAAAACAAGACTAAAATAAAATTAGACTTTAGATTAGTCGGAATGGAGATAAAGATGTCAGGAAATCCTAAGGTATCTATGGCTTCTACGAATACAATTCTTGATAAAGTGAGTAATAAGAAAAAGGGTGGGAATCCAGCTTTTGCTGTAGACTGCTTATATTATCAAGTGTTCCATGAAATTTTTCCATTTATGAGATAAAAGTTAAAAAGATTATAAATAAAGACAACAGGTGACTGGAAAACAATCAACTGTTGTCTTTATTTGTAGCTATGCATGTGTAAAATGCTCCAATGGACCATTTTAAGGAGATAGTTTTAATTATAATGCTTTTCGATAAAGTTCTGCAATCTGATCCTGAGTAAATTCAACAGGATGATTTGCAACACCGGCGGCAGAAACTTTCATGCAGTTTTCGGCCATCCAGTTTACATCAGCTTCTGTTATGCCAAGATCACTCAGAGTCAGGGAAAGATCAAGATTAGCAAGAAGTTCATTTAATTTCGATACGCAGTCCGTCTCATCTTTTCCACCTATGCATCGTGAAATCTCAGCATACTTTTCTTTGTTTTCCAGAGAGCAGGAGGCTATGGTTGCTTCTGTTATGACAGGTGTTAGTGAGGCAAGTCCCTTTCCGTGGACAATATTTTTTAGACCACTTGCCGGATGTTCCATGCCGTGAGGAAGAGTTACTCCTGCATTATTGATCACCATTCCCCCCAGGGTACTTGCCCAACTGATAGCATCCCATGCTTCGGTACTGTTTTCTCCTTTGTAAAGAGGTACCAGATATTGGCCAATGAGCTTCATGCCTTCCAGACTCATCATATCAGTCATAGGTTGTCCGATCTTACTAATGTAGGCCTCCATGCTGTGGCAGAGGGCATCAAACCCAACGCTTGCAAGAATACTTTTCGGCATAGTCATTATACATTCTGAATCGATAATAGAAGCTTTTGCTACAATGGCATTGCAGCGAAGAGATTTTTTATCACCTGTGTCGGGGTTTGTGAGCACAGCGAAGCCATTGCCTTCGCTTCCAGTTCCGCATGTTGTGGGAACCAAAATGATTGGAAGTGCTTCAGTGCCAATTTGACGTCCAAATATGTAATCATTGATATTGCCACTGTTTACACTTAAGAAAGCAGTTGCTTTCGCGCAGTCCATGATACTGCCACCACCCAGGCCTACTACAACTTCACATTCATTTTCTTTAGCCATAGCAGCGGCTTCTTCAGCTGTTGTGGTTAGTGGATTTTGTTTTACTTTATCGAATACAACGCTTTCAATGCTAGAGGCTTTCAAATAACCAATGACCCGATCAAGAAGACCAGATTTTTTAGTACTATTGCATCCAGTTACAATCAGGGCCTTCTTTCCATAATTTCCTGCAATATCACCGATTTGAGCCACACTGCCTTTTCCAAACACCAGATTTACTGGTAAATGATACTGAAATTTCATAATGTTTTCCTCTTTTCTTTGTTTTTATAAAAATGCTACCTTTGATTTTATTTGTTTGCAGCACTTTTTTATTTGGAATTAATAGAATAAATGTATTTACAAAATCAAGTCACTTTTGACGTAAGTGCATATGCGCAGATAAGAAAAAGTAATGCAACCCATAAACCTCGAAGTCCCCAATATTTGGTTGCAAGGTAAGAGATGGTAACTCCAATATGAAAGAAGAAAAGGCTGCCACCAAAGAAGGCAGCCTTATATAGCTTCTCTTTGTTCTTATTGCATAAATACTCTGCAACAGAAACAGCCACTTGTCTTGTGTTGTTTGTAGAAAAAACTGTGGCACTTATGTAGCCATAGCATCCGGGAAAACTATTCCATTGAAAAGACATGGCAACAAAGACCGGGAATAATCCAATAATGGGGCTGATAGAGAGTGGTATTATGGAGGATAATATTACAGCTGCAATATCTAAGCCAATAGAACATTTTTTCACATTCAAACAGGTCTTTTCTCGGATGAATACAAAAAGCATAGCTGCTGAAAAGTAGAGAACTAATGCTATAAGTCGTAGCACGACTTCATAGATGTTTCGACCAAGAATGGCATGTACTAGATAAATAAGATTAGCTGTTTGGGCATTCCCAAGAAAGTCAGATCTATAAAGTATGGCATATCCACCCAAGAAGCCGCCTACCATTGCCATAGTATAATGCAGAATGCAATTTATTTTATTAGTTTCTGGTTCGGTATCCAATTTCTTTGTTTCTCCTTTTATTGAACGTATAAAGCAGAGTCATATAGATTGTTCAAATAGTTATTATAGACACAGAAAATTAAAATTGCAATACAAAATTAGAACATGTTCTAAAAATATTGACAATGAATTGTCGATGTGATATAAAAACTAGAACATGTTCTAATTAGAACGATGAATAGTATATAGAAATGGAGAAAAATTATGAAAATAACATATTGGTCAGACTATGCATGCCCATATTGCTATATTGGCGAAGCAAGATTAAAGAAGGCAATGGAAACTCTTGGAATAAGTGATAAAGTGGAAATAGAAATGAAAAGCTTTGAGCTTGATCCAAATGCATCAAAAAAAGTTTTAGGCGCTACAACAGATAGATTTGCAAAGAAATATGGACTTACGAAAGAAATGGCTGCAGAACAAATCGAGCATATTTCTCAGTTGGGTAGAGAAGAGGGCATTGATTTTCGCTATGCATCTACCTTGTATACGAATACTCTAGATGCTCATCGTTTGACGAAACTGGCCCAGAGCAAACAAGATGGAATTTTGGCAACGAAACTGACAGAATTGCTTTTTGACGCATATTTTACAAAGAATCTGGAACTTAGCGATCATCAAGTGCTGACTCAGATAGCTGTAGAAGCGGGAATGAATGTTGAGGAAGTAAAAGAAATGTTAGATAGTGATAAGTACGAGACTCAGGTTCGTCAGGATGAGAGTGAAGCTAGTAGAATGGGTATCCACGGTGTGCCATTCTTTGTTGTAGGGGAAAAATACAGTCTGTCAGGAGCACAGCCAGAGGAAACTTTTGTACTTGCACTTCAAAAAGTCATGGAAGAAACACAGGACATCATAGAAAATCAGGGAATGACATGTGGACCAAATGGATGTCATATAGGGTAAAATAATGATACAGATAATGATTACCAAAGACGTATTTGAAACTTATACCTATTTTTATGTTGACAAAAAAACAAATCATGGTTTTTTAATTGATCCAGGGGCACAGGCAGACAGAATATTAACTTACATTGCCAAAAAAAGTTGGATTATAGAAAAGATATTATTGACCCATGGACATTTTGATCATACAGGGGCGGTAGATAGTATTCACAGGAGTCTGAACATCCCATATCTCATTCATGAAAATGGAAAGAAGTATTTGGAAGATGTCCAGTGGAATTTATCTGCGTATTGCAAAAGGAATGTTGTTTTGAAAGAGGCAGAGTATCTTAGTGATAGGGATGAGATTGCACTAGAGGTGAATAAGGATTTTTCTTTGAAAACAATATACACACCTGGACATACCAGTGATTCTGTTGCATTCTATTCACAGAAAGATAAGGTGGCTTTTGTCGGGGATACGATTTTTAAAGGCACAATTGGCTCAACACAGTATGTCGGAAGCAATGTACAGGATTTGCAAAATAGTATTGCGAAACGTATATTTAGGCTTCCCAGTGAGGTGACGCTCTACCCAGGGCATTCTCCGTCGACTACGCTAGCGTAAAATTTTATTCGGATAATGGAAAATAAATAAAAAGAGAACACCAACTTTGTGATAAAGTATTAAGCGACTAAACCAATACGGTGACAAAGAAAGGTGTTCTCTATGTATAACAGTAT
>JAQVHQ010000101.1 GCA_028696165.1 Lachnospiraceae bacterium
TTATTCAATCACAAACAATTGGTTATCCACCAATTACCGAAATAATATCGCAAAACAGGTTTTAAAAATTCTCTGTTTTGTACAAAAATTAATTAGTTCCCCAAGGGGGTTCTGAACAGTTACAAATTTTTATAAAATTATTCTACTCCTTTTCTGAAAATAATGCAATTAGTATCTTAATAATTAAAAAAAATGTAACTATTTAAAAAATACTGACGAATTTATAACTTCATTGCTTTAAAGGAATAAAATTTTTCGCCTATATCTATTCAAATTCCTCACATGGTATGGTATAATTGCTTAAATAAGGTCCGCTGGACCTTATTTAAATATGCATTATGACTTAATAAAATAAAAAATATGGGAGAACTAAAATGATTTGGGCAAAGGAAGAGACATGGTCCAGGGCACAGATAGAAGAACTGCAGCTGGAACGATTGAAGGAAACTTTAAAACGCGTCTATGAGAAAGTACCTGCCTACAGAAAGAAGATGGAAGAAGTTCATCTGAAACCTGAGGACGTCAAGACGCTGGCTGATTTACAGAAACTGCCATTTACAACCAAGCAGGATATGAGAGATAACTATCCATTTGGTATGTTTGCTGTACCGAAGAAAGAACTGGTTCGTATTCATGCTTCCAGTGGAACAACAGGAAAACCAACGGTAGTTGGATATACCAGAAAAGACCTGGAAATCTGGGCTGAGTGTGTAGCTCGTCTGGCATGTGCCGGTGGAGCAACTGATGAAGATGTCGCACAGATTTGTTTTGGTTACGGAATGTTTACCGGAGCACTTGGTTTACATAATGGATTGGAGCGGATTGGAGCTGCCATTGTGCCGTCATCAACTGGTAATACGAAAAAACAGTTATTATATATGAAGGACTTTGAATCCACCCTGCTGGTAGCCACACCGTCCTATGCACTGCGTATCGCAGAAGTGGCCAATGAGATGGGGCTTGATCCGAAGAAAGATTTAAAGATTAAGATTGGTTTGGTCGGAAGTGAGTTGATGACCGAAGCTATGCGTGCAGAGATGAAACGTGTCTGGGGTGATGATATGAAACTGACCCAGAACTATGGTATGAGTGAATTGATGGGACCTGGCGTATCAGGTGAATGTCTTGAGTTAAATGGAATGCACATTAACGAGGATTATTTCATCCCGGAAATCATCAATCCAAAAACCGGAGAAGTATTGCCGGCAGGAGAAAAAGGTGAATTGGTAGTTACCACATTAAGTAAAGAAGGTATCCCACTGATTCGCTACAGAACCAGAGATATCAGCCGTTTGATGTATGAGCCGTGTGCCTGTGGAAGAACTACAGCAAGAATGGAGAATATTTCCGGAAGAACCGATGATATGTTAAAGATTCGAGGAGTTAATGTATTCCCAAGTCAGATAGAAGAAGTACTGTTGAATTGTGAAACCTGCGGACCACATTATGAAATCGTGGTAGACCGCCAGAATCATTCCGACAGCCTGGAAATTAATGTAGAGCTGGCACCAGATAAGATGACTGACTCTTATAAAGAAATCAAAGATATGGAAAAAGACGTAAAAGACCGTCTTAAGACTGTATTAGGCTTAAGTGCCAAAGTAAATCTGGTATCTCCGAATACCATTCAGCGTTTCGAAGGAAAAGCAAAACGAATTGTGGATAAACGAAAGGAAGGTAACGAGTAGTGAGCGAGAAAAAAATTATGCTTGGCAATGAAGCCATTGCCAGAGGTGCTTATGAAGCAGGAGTTAAGGTATCCGCTGCATATCCTGGAACACCAAGTACAGAAATCAGTGAGAATCTGGTACAGTACAAGGATTCTTTATATTGCGAGTGGGCACCAAATGAAAAAGTAGCAACAGAGGTAGCTATCGGAGCATCCATCAGTGGTGTACGCTCTATGGCATCTATGAAACATGTAGGATTCAACGTAGCAGCAGACCCACTGTATACGGCAGCTTACACAGGTGTAAACGGCGGTATGATGATGGTGGTAGCAGATGATCCGGGTATGTACAGTTCTCAGAATGAGCAGGATACCAGACAGATCGCAAGAGCAGCTCAGGTGCCTGTATTAGAGCCGGCAGACAGTGCAGAAGCCAAAGAATTTACAAAATTAGCTTTTGAGTACAGTGAGAAATATGATACACCGGTTATCTTAAGAACCACTACCCGCCTGGCACATTCTCAGGGACTGGTTGAATTAAATGAGCGTGTGGAAGTAGAAGATAAGCCATATGAGAGAAATGTAGGGAAATTTGTTATGATGCCGGGCAATGCTATCAAACGTCATCTGGTTGTAGAACAGCGTATGAAAGACATGGCAGAAGATGCCAATGATTTTGCCATCAACCGTGCAGAATACAATGACAAATCCATCGGATTTATCACCAGTGGAATTCCATATCTGTATGTGAAAGAAGTTATGCCGGAAGCATCCGTATTAAAACTTGGCTGTGTACATCCACTGCCTAAGAAATTAATTCAGGAATTTGCTTCTAAAGTAGACAAGTTATACATATTTGAAGAGTTAGAACCAGTTATCGAAGAGCAGGTAAAATCCTGGGGAATCGAAGCAATTGGTAAAGAAGTATTTACCCTCCAGGGAGAATACAGCTCTGCATTATTAAGAAAAGTATTTAATCTTAATGGAGAAGAAGTAATGGCACCTGCACAGGTACCTGCAAGACCTCCGATTCTCTGTCCGGGATGTCCACATAGAAGTGTATATTCCGTATTAAAGAAAATGAAAATACATGCAGCAGGAGATATCGGATGTTATACATTAGGTGCAGTTGCACCTCTTAGCGTAGTTGATACTACTATCTGTATGGGTGCAAGTATCAGTACCTTACATGGTATGGAAAAAGCAAAAGGTTCCGAATATATCAAAGACTGGGTAGCAGTAATCGGAGATTCCACATTTATGCATACAGGTGTAAATTCTCTGATTAATATGGTATATAACCAGTCTCATGGTACAGTTATGATTCTGGATAACTCTACAACAGGTATGACAGGACATCAGGATCATGCAGCAACAGGTAAGACATTACAGGGTGAGGAAGTACCTGCAATTAATATCTATCATCTGTGCAAATCTATTGGAATTGAGAACGTATACGAAGTAAATGCTTTCGATATTGAGGAATTAGAGAAAATTGTTAAGAGAGAGACCAGGAGAGATGCTGTTTCTGTAATCATCACTAAGTCTCCATGTGTGTTGTTAAAGAGCAATCATTTTACCAAGAAATGTAAACCGCTTTCAGAAAAATGTAAAAAATGCGGAGCCTGCTTAAAACCTGGATGTCCTGCACTGACCAAAGCAGAAGACGGCACCATCTTAATCGATGAGACCATGTGTAATGGCTGTGGCTTATGTAAGAACTTATGTAAATTCGAAGCGATTGAGGAGGTGGATGCATAATGAAAACCAGAAATATTATGATCGTAGGTGTTGGTGGACAGGGAACACTGCTTACCAGCCGTATCTTAGGAGGAATTGCTATCCACGCTGGATATGATGTGAAATTGTCCGAGGTTCATGGAATGGCACAGCGAGGCGGAAGTGTAGTAACTTTCGTTCGTTATGGAGATAAAGTAGAAGAGCCAATCGTAGAAGTGGGACAGGCAGATGTACTGATTGCTTTCGAACGCTTAGAAGCACTCCGCTATATTCACTATCTGAAAAAAGATGGGGTATTGATTGTCAATGACTGGAGAATCGATCCGATTACTGTAGTGACAGGTGTGGCTGAATATCCGGAACATATTCTGGAAGATTTGGAAAAGACACATACCGTATATCGTGTAAATGCCATGGAAGAAGCTAAGAAACTGGGTAATTCCAGAGTATTTAATATTATCGTACTGGGACTTGCTGCTAAATATATGGACTATACAAAGGAAGACTGGCTGACAGTTATTGAAAATACAGTTCCATCGAAGACTGTAGAAATCAATAAGAAAGCATTTGAACTGGGCTATAGTATATAAGAGTAATTGGCTGGATATTGGATAATAAAGATATAGGCAGCTTGGGAACTGACTATATCTGGGAATAAAATGGGCTTTACGAAAATGAAAATATGGGAGGATTCTACAAATGATTTGGAATGAATCGAGAGAGTGCATGAGCCGTGACGAGATAGCGGTAATGCAAAGTGCCAGACTGCGCAAGCTGGTAAACCGGGTATATCATAATGTACCATTCTATCGCAAAAAGATGCAGGAATTAGGATTGGAGCCAGGAGATATTAATGGTGTTGAAGATCTTCACAGACTGCCTTTTACGAACAAGAGTGATTTAAGAGACAACTATCCATTTGGCCTGTTTGCAGTACCACAGTCTGAAATTGTGCGTATTCATGCATCTTCAGGAACTACAGGAAAAGCAACAGTAGTTGGATATACCAGAAAAGACATCGAAGTATGGCAGGAATGCGTAGCACGTGTTCTGGCGCAGGCAGATGTTGGAAAGAATGATATTATCCAGGTAGCTTACGGCTATGGTTTGTTTACCGGCGGTTTGGGACTTCATTACGGAGCTGAAAATCTTGGCGCAACAGTTGTACCGATGTCTACAGGAAATACGAAGAAATTAGTAGATATGATGGTAGACTTCGGAGTTACGGCTATCGCATGTACCCCATCTTACCTGCTTCATATCGCTGAGACTATTGAAGAGCGTGGTCAGCTTGACCAGATCAAATTAAAAGCTGCTGTCTGCGGAGCAGAACCATGGACAGAGGAGATGCGTCTTCAGATAGAAGAAAAACTGCATATTCATGCTCATGACATTTACGGATTAAGCGAAATTGCCGGTCCGGGTGTTGCATCAGACTGTCAGTATCATAAGGGACTGCATGTATACGAAGATCATTATATGCCGGAAATCATTAATCCGGAAACAGGTGAAACCTTGGGTGAAAATGTAACCGGTGAGCTGGTATTTACTACACTGACCAAAGAAGGAATTCCGCTTCTTCGTTATCGTACGCATGACCTGACCAGTATCGATTACAGCAAATGCGAATGCGGCAGAACCCTTGCCAGATTATCCAGATTCAAAGGACGTTCCGATGATATGCTGATTATCAGGGGTGTTAATGTATTCCCATCCCAGGTAGAAGCAGCACTTCTGGAAATGGGTGAAACCAGTCCACATTATCTGATGATTGTAGACAGAAAGAATAACATGGATACCTTAGAAATCATGGTAGAAGTAGATGAGAAATTCTTCTCTGATGAGATTCGGGAGTTAGAACGACTGACGAAGAGAATCGAAGCTGTACTTCGTACCGCACTTGGCATTGGACCAAAAGTAAAATTAGTTGAGCCAAGAACATTGGAAAGAAGTATGGGGAAAGCAAAGAGAGTCATCGATAACCGTAAATTTGAATAGGAGGTATTATTATGTTTGTAAAACAATTATCTGTATTTATAGAGAATAGAAAAGGAAGATTAGAGCAGGTTACTGAGGTATTAAGAGAGCATAATATCAATATCGTATCCTTAAGTCTGGCAGATACAAACGAGTATGGACTTCTCCGTATGATCGTATCAGACCCTGAGGCAGCAAAAAACTGTCTGAAAGACGAGGGATATTCTGCAATGCTTACCAATGTTATCGCTGTCTGCCTGCCTCACGAGGTTGGTGTACTCCAGAGAATGCTGAAATTATTAAGTGATGCCGAGTTAAATGTAGAGTATATGTATGCGCTCACAACACGCGGAGATAACGGAGCTATGATTATTAAGACTTCTAATCCGGAAGTTGCTGCACAGGCTATCTTAGATGGTGGGATGAAACTGTATACTTCTGAAGAGGCTTACACAATTAATGAATAGTAAGAGGTGTGAGGAAAAGTAACTATTGTAAAATGCAAAATAGAGAAAAAAGGTAGACTTAGTTTGCATAATTTGGCAAACTTTGGTCCCCCTTTTTTCTTTTGCGCCAATTTTACGATATTTCAACAATATTTCTAAAATTTTTTATAAATGAGGGAGAGAAAATGACAATAAAAATCATATTATTAATCATCTTCTTTGGGATGATGATCGGGGTAGGATTCTACTCCAGAAGACATGCAACCAATGTAAATGATTTCGTATTAGGAGGTCGTTCGGTTGGCCCATGGCTGACAGCTTTTGCCTATGGTACATCTTACTTTTCAGCAGTAGTGTTCGTAGGATATGCAGGACAGTTTGGCTGGAAATACGGAATCTCAACAACCTGGATTGGTATCGGTAATGCTTTAATAGGAAGTTTGCTTGCCTGGGTTATCTTAGGAAGACGTACCCGTGTAATGACAAAACATCTGTTAGCGGCAACTATGCCGGACTATTTCGGAAAACGATTCGACAGCAAGAATCTTCGTATCGTAGCATCTGTGATTGTATTTGTATTCTTAGTGCCATATACAGCATCTATCTACAATGGGTTATCACGTCTCTTTGGACTGGCTTTTGATGTGCCATATACAGCATGTGTTGTGGGAATGGCAATCCTTACAGGTGTATATGTAATCATGGGTGGATACATGGCTACTGCCATTAACGATTTCATCCAGGGAATCATCATGCTGGTAGGTATCGTGGCAGTTATTGCGGCTGTATTAAGCGGACAGGGTGGATTTATGGAAGCAATTCGTAAATTATCTGAGATTCCAAGTGATATACCGGCAACGGCTAATCAGGTGGGTGCATTTTCATCCTTCTTTGGAACAGATCCATTGAACCTGCTGGGCGTAGTAATTCTCACTTCCCTTGGAACCTGGGGTCTGCCGCAGATGGTACAGAAATTCTACTCTATTAAGAGTGAAAAAGCTATTTCTACAGGAACTGTTATCTCCACCGTGTTTGCCATAGTAATTTCAGGCGGATGCTATTTCCTGGGAGGATTTGGCAGATTATTTGATAATCCGAGTATCCATAATGGTGATGCAATTGTCTATGATGGTATTGTTCCTTATATGATTTCCACACTGCCTGATATTCTCATTGGTATTGTGGTTGTGCTGGTATTATCCGCATCTATGTCAACACTGTCTTCGCTGGTGTTAACTTCCAGTTCCACATTTACACTGGACTTTTTAAAGGATAATTTCATCAAAGATATGAGCGAGAAAACACAGCTTCTTATTCTTCGCGTGCTGATTGTAGTATTTATCGTGATTTCTGTAGTATTGGCATTGGATCCACCTACCTTTATCGCTCAGCTTATGGGAATTTCCTGGGGCGCTCTGGCAGGGGCATTCCTGGCACCATTCCTGTATGGACTATACTGGAAAAAAGTCACGAAGGCTGCTGTATGGGCATCCTTTATTGTGGGCATTGGTATCACGGTCAGCAATATGTTCTTTAAATATATCGCTTCTCCAATCAACGCCGGAGCTGTTGCTATGATTGCCGGTATGATAGTAGTTCCGGTAGTCAGCTTGCTTACACCTAAGATGGAAGCAAAAAAAGTAGAAGAAATCTTCGCATGTTACAATAATGAAGTAAAGGCAACTACAAAGAAAGTACTTCCGGAAGAACGGTTCTAGGATCGTTGCAGGCTACATCTGCGTTATGTCAATATAGTTGAAAATGGATTATAAAAAGAGATAAAAATATAGTATCTTAATATACTGTATTTTATCTCTTTTTAATTTTCAGGGATTTGACAGGAGTTTAAATAAATTAGCATTTTACTAATTTTGTGTAGAAAACGAGGTACATTATCATGTGATAATGGTATAATAAAACACAGTAGATAAATCCGTGATAAGATTAAATGATTATACGTATAAAAACGGAACTGGAGAAATAAAATGAGCGACAATAATTAGTGTCTGCTGATTAATTCAAAAATCAGCTTCAAGCACTTGATTTTACTGACTTTCACGCCTTTGAGTGGTATACTATAAGTGCACGGATTTTGATGAATTCAAAACTTTTTTCGTGC
>JAQVHQ010000040.1 GCA_028696165.1 Lachnospiraceae bacterium
AAATATGGGCTTGATATGAGTACACAAAAGATGTATATTAATTCCACAAGTCATTGCCTGATATTTTATCAGTGCATCGTGGGTGAACTCTACACTATTATTTCCGAAGGTAAATTTACGCAATCAGCTTATCTTCATACTCTTGAACATTTCCTTCTAAATGCTGTAAAATAGGTATCAGGTACTTCTTTGCATCTTTCTTCCTCACGTAAGCAAGATGTTCCACTTCATAAGTTTCTGTAACAAATTTCCATTCATCTGCCAGAAAAATCGTTCTGGTTTGTCTCAACAATTCTTTTGTATCTTTTACTACATGAATCCCACTATTTCCATCAAATTCCACATTCATCATTAATACATCCAGCTTGCCCTGTGTCTGCAAATAATGGCGATACTCATCTATTGTATCTACGTATGCCAGCAAATGCGACTCTTCAAAACCTTTTTCTGCAAAATGTGACTGTATTTCACGGAAAAACTTTTCATCATTATCACAAATTAATATTTTCAATCTCATCATCCCTATTATAATTATTATGTTCTCCTATGTATCATGGCTGCCAGCACTTTTTTACATATGATATCATTATACATTAATGCAGCGAAAATTACCAGTTGTGTCATGAGTTGTGGTCGAGATTTTTCTTGAAGAATGTCAATTAATGATATATGATAAAATTGTTATGATTTAGATTTTCCACAAATAATATTACACATTAGAATTCAGTTGAAAATCGCATTATTATCTTCCATTTTGGAGAATAAAGAATATTTCATAACCATTGAGGAGGTTATTATGAGTGAATTTTCTGATTTATTCAAGGATTATGTACATAAGAAAAATGTAAAAGTTGCTGCCATGGCACAAACATTAAGTGTGGACCGGGCTAACCTGTACAAAGTTATTAGTGGAAAAAGGAATCCTTCTTCCCGAAAAGTTGTGTCAGAAATTGCAGACTATCTGGCGCTTACACCCGCCGAAAAGCAGGAATTTCTTGAATTGTATCATATGGCAGAAATTGGCAGAGAACGTTACTATCAAAGAAAAAGTGCACTTCATTTTATCAGCAGCTGTTTTTCAAATCAGGATAGTCTGTTTGATATAAAACCCAAATCATATTCCGAAACTATTATACCGGTTGATTTCCCGGAAGTGTCAACAGCAATATGTGGAAAAGAGCAGCTTCAACAAACGCTCTCTCTGCTCTGCCGTCAGGCCGTACTTTCTGGTTCTGCCAGAATACGGATTATCGCACAGCCTACCTGGGAATATCTTTTTTCTTTGCTAAAAGCCCTGAGCTATTTAAATGCCAACCTAAACATCGAACATATTATTTGTCTGAATATTGGAGACTCGCCTGCCGGTTTTAAGCGAAGCGTCTACAATATGTATTGCCTGGAGAAGATGCTTCCACTTTTCAGGTGCCAATGTCAGTATACACCCTACTTTTATTACGACAATGTCGACTCTCACTTTACCAATATGCATACATTTCCATATTATGTAATTACTGATGATGGAGCGCTTACATGTTCTAGTGATATACAGCGTGGAATCATCTATTATCAGCCTGATATTGTTAACTTATTACAGAGTACTTTTACCAAACAACTGGCTTCTGCCAATACACTTTTCCATATGATCGGGAATAATGTAAAAAAATATATGGAAATAACCCTGAGCAGTCTTGGTTGTACGTTGGAAGGTTCTCCTTGCCTTTTAAAATATGCATCTCCCGCTATGCTGGCGCAAATTTTAAAAATCCCGGAATGTAGTAATGACGATTCACTGATATTGCAGGAAATCATAGGATATACCCAGCAAATAGATCATTATCAGGGGAATTCTCAAGGTTATTCGCTTACTTTCAGTGATGTGGGCATGAAAAACTTTCTGGAAACAGGACGTATAGAGTCCTATCCTGACTATCTGTATAACCCGCTTCCCATGGACATGCGGCTTCAACTGCTTCGCATTTTACTTGAACAACCTGACAAAAATATGCCTCGTCGTCTCAAAGCACCTTTATCTGACCTGGCATCCTATTCTGGTATTACAATCAATAAAACATCTGGTTATCTTATCATAAAACAATTTGATGGACAGCTTATGTATCTGGCACTGCAGGAACAATCACTGCTTAATGGCTTATATGATTTTATTCATAATCTTGAACAGGATAATTTGCTTTACAGCTATGAAGAGACACGTGATTTTATTGAAGATATCCTTGCCAAATACTCAGCTTCTTAACAATTTCACATTGATTTCATCTTTTTTAATAAAAACATCCCGGAAAAAGGCTGAAGAACTTTTTTTCCGGGATGTTTCTATTAAAAAAGATGCGGTTCTTTCGAACCGCATCTTCCTATATACACTATTTACAAAATATCTTATTTATTTCCACCATAAAGTGTGATTAATTTGTTCAGATATTCATATCTAGCTTTTGCTTCTTTTTCAGATTTAGCAAACAGTTTTTCTGCTCTTTCTGGATTAGCACGTTTCAATGAGTTGTAACGAACTTCTCCATCTAAGAATGCCTGATAATCTTCTGTTGGAGCTTTGCTGTCTAATGAGAATGCATCTTCTCCTGCAACAGCTTTCTCTGGGTTGTAACGGAAGTTGAACCAGTATCCAGATTTAACTGCTAATTCTTCTTCTGTCATGGCTTTAGCCATACCTTTCTTGATACCATGGTTGATACATGGAGCGTAAGCAATAATCAATGAAGGTCCTTCGTAAGCTTCTGCTTCTGCAATAGCTTTTACAGTCTGATTGTAGTCAGCACCCATAGCGATCTGAGCAACATATACATAACCATAAGACATAGCGATTGAAGCAAGGTCTTTCTTCTTAACTTCTTTACCAGCTGCAGCAAACTGTGCGATTGCTCCTGTTGGTGTAGCTTTAGAAGACTGTCCACCTGTATTAGAGTAAACTTCAGTATCAAATACCATGATATTGATGTCTTTACCACTTGCTAATACGTGGTCAACACCACCAAATCCGATATCGTATGACCATCCGTCACCACCGAAGATCCACTGTGATTTTTTAGCCATGAAATCTTTCTTAGCAAGGATTTCTTTAGATGCATCACATCCGCATGCTTCCAATGCTGCGATTAATTTCTCTGTAGCTGCGCCATTAGTAACACCTGTTGTGAAAGTATCTAACCATTCCTGGCCAGCTTCTTTAACAGCGTCATTTTTACCATTAGCTACTACATCTTCTACTTTAGCTTTGATTCCGTCACGAATAGCTTTCTGAGCTAATAACATACCGTAACCAAACTCAGCAGCATCTTCAAACAGAGAGTTAGACCAAGCTGGGCCTTTTCCTGCAGCATCTACTGTATAAGGTGTAGAAGGTGAAGAGTTACCCCAGATAGATGAGCATCCTGTAGCATTTGCAATGTACATTCTGTCACCGAATAACTGAGTGATTAATTTAGCGTAAGGTGTTTCCCCACAACCTGCACAAGCTCCTGAGAACTCAAGGTAAGGTTTCTTGAACTGGCTTCCCTTAACGGTTGTCTCTTTGAATTTAGCAACAACATCATTTTTAACTGGTAATGTTACTGCATAATCAAAGTATGGCTGTTCGCCGATATTTGCTTCCATGTTCTGCATAGAAAGAGCTTTTTCACCCTTCTTACCAGGACACACGTTAGCACATGATCCACATCCTGTACAATCAAGTGCAGATGTAGCGATGCTGAATGTATAACCTTCCATACCTGTCATTGGCAGAGTCTTCATTCCTTCTGGAGCATTAGCAACTTCATCAGCTGTCATAGCTACTGGACGAATAACTGCGTGTGGGCAAACATATGCACAACGGTTACACTGGATACATTTTTCTGGATCCCAAACTGGAATGTTTACAGCGATACCACGTTTTTCGAATGCAGCAGATCCTGAAGGTGTATTACCATCAACATAAGGTTCGAAAGCAGATACTGGTAAGGTGTTACCTTCCTGAGCGTTTACTTTATTCTGGATGTTGTTAACGAAATCAACAACGTCTTTGCGGTCGCCTGTAGCAGTCTTCATAGCAAGACCTTCATCCTGGCATGATTTCCAAGAATCTGGAACCTGTACTTCAACTACCTGCTGAGCACCAGCATCGATAGCAGCCCAGTTTTTCTGAACTACGTCATCACCCTTACGTCCGTAAGTAGCTTTAGCTGCAGCTTTCATCAGTTCATTTGCTTTCTCTTCCGGAATGATGTTAGCCAGTTTGAAGAATGCAGACTGAAGAATTGTATTGATACGTGTAGGACCCATACCGGTTTCGATACCGATCTTAACACCATCGATTACGTAGAATTTGATATTGTGGTCAGCGATGAATGCTTTTACCTGTCCTGGTAAATGAGCTTCAATACCTTCCATATCCCATGGACAGTTAAGTAAGAATGTACCACCATCTACTAATTCCTGAACCATATTGTATTTGTTTACATATGATGGATTGTGACAAGCTACAAAGTTAGCCTGGCGAATCAGGTATGTAGATTTGATTGGTTTCTCACCGAAACGTAAATGAGACATTGTAACACCACCGGATTTCTTTGAGTCATAATCAAAGTAAGCCTGAGCGTACATATCTGTATTATCACCGATGATCTTGATAGAGTTTTTGTTAGCACCTACAGTACCGTCAGCTCCAAGACCCCAGAATTTACAGTTGATAGTTCCTTCTGGTGTAGTAACCAGTGGAGCACCGATTTCAAGTGAAAGATTAGTAACATCATCAGTAATACCGATAGTAAATCTTTCTTTCTCTGTGTTGTTGTATACAGCAACGATCTGAGCAGGTGTAGTATCTTTTGATCCTAAACCATAACGTCCAGATAATACTTTAACGCCGTCGAATTTAGATCCTTTTAATGAAGCAACAACGTCTAAGAACAGAGGCTCGCCAATTGCTCCTGGCTCTTTTGTTCTGTCTAATACATTGATAACTTTTACAGAATCTGGAATAGCATTGATTAATGCTTCAGCTGAGAATGGTCTGTAAAGACGAACTTTAATAACACCAACTTTTTCTCCTGCTGCCATCATGTAATCGATTGTTTCTTCGATTGTATCACATACAGAACCCATAGCAACGATAACTTTTTCAGCATCTGCAGCTCCGTAGTAATCAAATAAGTGATAGCTTGTTCCGATTTTCTCATTTACTTTGTCCATGTAGCTCTGAACTACTGCTGGCATAGCATTGTAGAATGGGTTACAAGCTTCTCTAGCCTGGAAGAAGATGTCAGGGTTCTGTGCAGATCCCATCTGACATGGGTGATTTGGATTAAGAGCATTCTTACGGAATGCTTCTACTTCATCCATAGGACACAGATCAGCTAAATCTTCATAATCCCATGTTTCGATCTTCTGGATTTCGTGTGATGTACGGAAACCATCGAAGAAGTTGATGAAAGGAATCTTTCCTGTTAATGCTGCACAATGTGCTACTGGAGTTAAGTCCATAACTTCCTGAACACTTGATTCGCAAAGCATAGCTGCACCAGTCTGACGACAGGCATATACGTCTGAATGATCACCAAAGATTGATAATGCATGACTTGCCAGTGCACGAGCTGATACCTGGAATACACCTGGTAATTGTTCACCAGCAACTTTGTATAAGTTAGGAATCATTAATAATAATCCCTGAGATGCTGTGAAAGTAGTTGTCATTGCTCCTGCTGCTAAGGAACCATGTACTGCTCCTGCTGCACCAGCTTCGGACTGCATTTCAGTTACCTGAACTTCCTGTCCAAAAATATTTTTTCTACCTGCGGTAGCCCATTCATCCATATGCTCTGGCATAACTGATGATGGTGTAATTGGGTAAATAGCTGCAACTTCCGTATAGGCGTACGATGCATGAGCTGCGGCCTGGTTACCATCCATGGTTTTCATTTTTCTTGCCATTTTTATTTTCCTCCTTGTATATATAAAAATAACTATTAAAGCCTGATTAACATTATAGCATTATCCATTCAAATTGTCTATTTTATTGCAAATTTTTCTTTTTTGTTTTTTGAAAAATACATTTCTCAGCAGGCGAAAACCGTTTTCGCCTGCTAAGAACCGTTAAAACAGCCTGTTTGAAAACATCAAAATTAGAGATTGATTCCTAAATTCCTGTTTCTTCATATATAATGTATTATTTTAGAAAAATAGCTTGCAAATTTCCTGTTTTCAGTTACAATAATATAGGATTATCAGGAACACTTGACAATTATAACGAAAAAACGAGGTATAAAAATGATATCAGCAAATAATGTAACCTTACGTATTGGAAAGAAGGCTCTTTTTGAGGATGTTAATATTAAGTTCACAGAAGGTAACTGCTATGGCCTAATCGGTGCCAATGGTGCAGGTAAGTCTACCTTTTTAAAAATATTATCAGGACAGTTAGAGACTACCAATGGTGATATTGCCATCACCCCCGGACAGCGTCTCTCCTTCTTACAACAGGATCACTTCAAATATGATGCTTTTACTGTTATGGATACAGTCATCATGGGAAACAAACGTCTCTATGAGATTATGAAAGAAAAAGACACCATCTATGCAAAAGAAGATTTTACAGAAGAAGATGGAATCCGCGCCAGCGAATTAGAGGGTGAATTCGCAGAAATGGATGGTTGGGAATCAGAATCCAATGCTTCCATGCTTTTAAATGGTCTGGGTATCGAGACAGATCTGCACTACGCTCTCATGGCTGACTTAAATGGTAGCCAGAAGGTCAAAGTATTACTGGCTCAGGCACTTTTTGGGAATCCGGACATTCTGCTTCTGGATGAGCCTACTAACCATTTAGACATGGACGCTATTGAATGGCTGGAAGAATTCTTAATTAACTTTGAGAACACTGTTATCGTAGTATCCCATGACCGTTACTTCTTAAATAAAGTATGTACCCATACAGCAGACATCGATTATGGTAAAATCCAGCTCTATGCAGGGAACTATGATTTCTGGTTTGAATCCAGTCAGCTTCTTGTAAAACAGATGAAGGAAGCCAACAAGAAAAAAGAAGATAAAATCAAGGAATTACAGGACTTTATCTCCCGATTCAGTGCCAATGCTTCCAAATCAAAACAGGCGACTTCAAGAAAACGTGCATTGGAAAAGATTCAGCTGGACGATATCAAACCTTCCAGCCGCAAATATCCGTACATTGATTTCCGTCCAGAACGTGAAATTGGAAATGAAGTACTTATGGTAGAAAATCTTTCCAAGACTATTGATGGTGTAAAGATTTTAGACAATATTTCCTTCACTCTTCGACATGAAGATAAGGTTGCATTCGTAGGCGGTAATGAACAGGCAAAAACCACTTTATTCCGCATCCTAATCGGCGAATTAGAACCGGATGAAGGAACTTATAAATGGGGTGTAACTACCTCTCAGGCATATTTTCCAAAGGATAACACCAAAGAGTTCGATAATGACCTGACTATCGCCGACTGGCTGACCCAGTACTCTGAGATTAAAGATGCAACTTACGTGCGTGGTTTCCTTGGCCGTATGCTTTTCGCCGGCGAAGATGGTATCAAGAAAGTTAAGATCTTATCCGGTGGTGAGAAGGTTCGCTGCCTGTTATCTAAGATGATGATTTCCGGTTCTAATATTCTCATATTAGATGAGCCTACAAACCATTTGGATATGGAGTCTATTACAGCCTTAAATAATGGATTAATCAAATTCCCAGGCGTAATCCTCTTCTCTTCTCATGACCACCAGTTTGTAGAAACCACTGCAAACCGTATCATGGAAATTGTACCAGGCGGAGCTTTAATCGACAAAATCACTTCCTATGATGAATATCTTGCAAGTGACGAGATGGCTCGTAAGCGTCAAATCTACACCATGGATGAAGAAGACAACTAAACCGTATTTTACAATAGTCAGTATCATTATCTGCACATTCAAAAAGAGCATCGACAAAACGTCGATGCTCCATTTTTAAATCATAACCGGTACAGCCACACGCTGTTCCTGCTTCGCAAATATCTGCAAAATTCCCTGAAAGACCTGATAACAAATATTCATAATATACTGAATATCCTCAGCAACATTTCTCATCTTCTGCAGATACTCCTTATGCGCTTTCTGAATATATTCAAACAAATCATTCAAACCGCGAAATCTCATCTGAGTCGATGCATGGGTATCTGCATCTCCACTTTTTATATAACTTTTCAACTGATTTTTCAGTTCTTTCTCATACATGCAATGCTCTGACAGATTCCCCTCATAAGTACTGTTATGGGGAAAAGTAAAATAGTCTGCCATGTAATGCATCACTTCACCCAGTCTTCTGAAATACACTCTGTCATTCACTGGATTGTTATGATACTCTGTAGTCAATTCACAGATTTTTTCCTGTATAGTAGGGAAAGTCCCCTGAAATTCATGTTTGGTAGTCAAGAATGATGGCTTCATATCCGGAAGAATACTCCCCAGACAAAATGCTTTTCTATGTGCCTGCAAATTCATTGCAGTGTTATTGTTTGCGAGATACTGTGCTAATAAAACATGTGATTTTTTTCTCACTTATTGCCTCCTATATTGCTAATTCAAGAGTTACGTATCTATGCCTAATTTCTTAAGTAATCAATTCTCACTGATTGTACTTCTTTTAAGAACAAATTGCAAGCACATATATGTTAATTTTCTATAAACTTCTACTACATCTTGTAATGAATACGCCATATTACTTAGCAAGATATCCACCATCTACTGGCAAAACACATCCGCACAGATAATCACTGGCATGGGATGCCAGGAAAATCGCAGCGCCCTTCATATCTTCCGGAGTACCCCATCGATGACAGGCGATACGGTCTGTGGTAGATTCATACCGCTTCGGATCGTTATATACCCCCTCTGTCATCTCCGTCTTCATATATCCCGGAGCGATGGCGTTCACATTGATACCCTTTGCCGCCCAGTCATTCGACAATGCTTTTGTCATCTGAGCAACACCGCCTTTAGCTGCAGCATATGCAGGAATTGTCTGGCCGCCAAAGAAAGAATTCATAGAAGCAAAATTAATGATTTTTCCATAATTTTTCTTCAGCATGATTTTTCCGGCTTCCTGGCATAAGATAAACAGTGAAGTCAGGTTCACTGACAATACTTCATCCCATTCACTGACAGGAAATTCTTCCGATGGATGTCTGCGCTGGATACCATGTGCTGTAACTAAGACATCCAAATCACCTTCCAATTTTTCAACGGATTCCTTAAAAATGCGATAAACATCTTCACGATCTCCCAGATTACCTTTGACACCAAAGCAATGTCCGCCATAAGTCACGGATAAGTCCTCTGCCACACGGTATACCTTATCGGATGTACCTACAATTACCACATCACATCCAGCCTCTAAAAAGCCCTCAGCAACACCTTTTCCAAGTCCTCGTGTTCCACCTGTAACAATTACTTTCTTTCCTTCTATATCAAATAACGTATGCATTACTCCATGTAACCACCTTTCATAGGTGATACTGCTTTTTCTGTAAACAACTTCAAAGCGCCCTTTGTATACTTCGGTGCCTTTGGTTTCCATGCAGCCTTTCTTTCAGCCAAAATCTTATCGATTTCTTCCTGACTCTTCTCCACACCGGCAATACCTACTATGCGAAGAATACGATTCGGAATATCAATCTGAATCAAATCGCCCTCTTCCACCAGTGCAATCGGTCCACCTTCTGCTGCTTCCGGAGAAATATGTCCAATAGCCGGACCTTTCGATGCGCCTGAAAAACGTCCATCAGTCAGCAGTGCAATACTTGCTCCCAGTTCTGCATCTGAAGCAATCGCTTCTGTAGTATAGAACATCTCCGGCATACCACTTCCCTTAGGTCCTTCATAACGGATAATAACTGCATCGCCTGGTTTAATCTCATGAGTCAATACAGCATGAATCGCATCTTCTTCACAGTCAAATGGTCTAGCTGTTAAAGTAGCCTCAAACATCTCCTTCGGAACAACCGTATGTTTCACAACAGCTCCATCCGGGCACAGATTGCCATAAAGAATGCCAATACTTCCATCCGTTCCAAATGGATTATCAAACGGTCTGATTACATCCTCTTTCTTTAATCCATAAGGCTCCAGATAAGTCTCACATTTATCATAGAAACCATCTTTCTTTAACTGTTCCAGATTTTCCCCTAAAGTCTTGCCTGTAACAGTCATCACATCAAGATGAAGCATATCTTTGATTTCTTCCATAATTCTAGGTACACCACCTGCATAATAGAAGAACTGAGCCGGCCACTCTCCTGCCGGACGGATGTTAAGCAGATAATGAGCGCCTCTGTGAAGACGGTCAAAAGTATTACCATCAATCTCAATTCCAAATTCCTTAGCAATAGCCGGTAAATGAAGCAGTGAATTTGTAGAGCCTGAGATAGCCGCATGAACCATAATTGCATTTTCAAAAGATTTCAAAGTCACGATATCACTTGGTTTCAAATCATGCTCAGCCAGCCATACAGCCTGTTTGCCAGCCTCTCTTGCAAACTCACGTAAATCCTTACTGGTAGCAGGCATCAGTGCAGAACCTGGCAGCATCAGTCCAAGAGCCTCCGCCATAACCTGCATCGTAGAAGCAGTTCCCATAAAAGAACATGCACCACAGGAAGGGCAGGCATTCTGTTTGTAGAAAGTCATCTTCTCCTGCGTAATCTCACCACGCTCACACATAGCATTATACATACCAATCTGCTCCAAAGTCAGAAGATCCGGACCAGCATCCATAACACCACCGGTAACAACAATAGAAGGAATATTCACACGTGCAAGTCCCATCAGATGAGCCGGCATACCCTTATCACAACTGGCAATAAACACACCGCCATCAAAAGGAGTAGCCTCCGCATGAATCTCAATCATATTCGCAATCATATCACGAGAAGCCAGCGAATAATTAATACCATCATGTCCCTGAGACTCCCCATCACAAATATCCGTAGTAAAATAACGAGCCCCATGACCACCAGCCTCAGCCACACCAGCACGCGCCTCCTCAACAAGCTCCAACAAATGTCCGCTGCCTGGATGACTGTCACCAAAAGTACTCTCAATCATAATCTGAGTCTTACTCAAATCTTCCAACTTCCAACCAGTACCCAATCTCAAAGGATCCAACTCTGGAGCAATTTTTCTCAATTCCTGACTTCTCATCATAATCCACTACCTCATCTTCTCAAATTTTAAGGACATCATACGTCCTACCTATGAACATAGTACCATTTTCATATTATTCAGTCAATAACTGTTCCATAATTTTCTGTTTTTACCAACAACGCTCTCTTCTTTTTAGTCATATTGCCAAGAATAATCGGTTATAAATAGCATACTGTTTCACTTGTCTATTTTCCCAAATCAGAAAGTTATTTAGAATCACTTATACTAGTCACGCATTCTCTATCCAATACAATTCAATAATTCATAATCTACCGACTATAATCCATACCCCATAACCCAAGCCTACTATTATGGAATTAATCGATGTACCTATATTTCTAATATTGGTATCTATCTTTTTATTCTTTTATCTTTTATCTTTTTATTCTTTTATCTTTTATCACCTACCGCCGCCAAGGTGGGTCTTACCAATCAGGCATCCCACCTGGCGAAAAACACGTGGTATGAATTGACATGCGACGGACTGATAACCATCTTAGTGCGACGAACCCGGCTGAAATGGGGGTGAAAAGTGTTTACAAAACACTTTTCAAAGACACCCCGAGGCGCGTATGCATCAGTATACGCACCGAATGTGTCTGATCCCCATTCCAGCCGGGTTCGTCACACTTAGATGGTTACAGTCCCAAAGCCCTGTCAATCCATACCACGTGTTTTTCGCCAGGTGGGATGCCTGATTGGTAAGACCCACCCCCACCTACTTCTCTTTTTCCAACTCCGCAATCGTCATTTCAATATGTTCCTTATTATACCGCAAATGCCCAAACATAGCCTCTCTGGCCTTCTCTTCGTCATGTTCCCGAATAGCCTCCACCACAGCGCGATGCGTCCTGATTGTCTGGCCCGTCAATCTCGCACTTGTCACATCAATGAACATCTCAATAGCGGTCTGAATAACCGGTATAACCTTAGGCACCACCTGATTCTTACTGGCCTTGGCAATCCGCTCATGAAAATAAACATCTGCCTTAGCATAAGGCTCACCCTGGGCAATCATATCTTCAACTTCTTTTGCAGCCTTTTCAATCTTTTGAACATCCCGTGCGCTGGCACGTTTTGCTGCCAAAGCGGCAATATCCGGCTCCAGAATCATACGAACTTCGCACAAATCCAGTGCCAGCTTATTCTTATCTTTTATAAATTTCAGACCCAGAGGATCATCCATCATTCCTGTCTTTTCACAGACGAAAGTACCTCTTCCCCTTTGAATCTCCAGTACATTCTTAGAAACCAATATCTTAACCGCTTCCCGAATCGTACCTCTTCCCACATTCAATTCTTCTGCCATCTGAAATTCATTCGGCAGTTTATCTCCTGAAGCCAGTTCCTCATCTGTGATAAGTGCCTCAATCTGCTCCGCAACCAATTCTGGTAATGGCTTGTTGTTGTCATGTATTGATGAAAGCCCCATTTCCCTCATTCTCCTTTGGTAGTATAATGCTTAGAAAAGGTCCCTGGAACCATTTTCCACATGCATAGCAACTAACATTTTACCACATCTACCCCACTGTCTACAAGTAATTGACGTATTTTCTCAATCTGTGTCTCAGTCGGCGGTAATAATGGAGCTGTTACATTCTCTTCAATATCCACACCTGTCAGCTGAACAGCCTTTTTGATAATAGGAACAAACTGCTCACCGATGCCATAAATCTTCATAAGATTATCAATCTTTCTCTGAGATTCGCACATTCCAGCCAAATCATCTGCTCTTGCAGCCTTTGCATATCCAGAAGCGATATTCGGAATAAAGTTAGATATTCCACCGATACATCCATTACCACCGGATAATATATTATGTCCAAAGAATTCATCAAATCCGGAATATACTTCAAAATCAGGAAGTTCTTTCTTAACAATCTGAATGATATCTCTGGTACTGTCCATATTACCTACGGTATCTTTGACACCTTTGATATTTTTGTATTTCTTTGCAAGTTTTAACATCATCTCTGGTTTCAGAGCATATCCGGTTCTTGCAGGGAAATTATAAAAATACAAATTTCCATGTACTCGCTCTGCCAGCTGGCTGTAGAAGTACTCTACTCCATCATCCGGAATATTAAAATAAAATGGTGCAATTACCATAACAGCATCTGCGCCCTGATCCAATGCATAATTAGAAAATTCTACACATTCTTCAAAAAGCATGGAATTAGTTCCAACGATAAGCGGAACTCTTTTATTTACAGCTTTGACAGCATGAGCCACCAGTGCCTTCTTCTCTTCCATTGGAATTGCAAAAAACTCTCCAATACTTCCAAGAATAAGGATTCCGTCCATTCCATTTCCAATCAGATTTTCATACAGTTTTGTGTTTCCTTCCAAATCAACATGTCCTTCTTTATCCAGTGCAGTGACTGAAGGTGTAATCCATTTTGCGTTCATAATATTCTCCATTCTTTTATATGTCTGATTATTTCATCTAATCATTCAGCTTATTTACATTTTTCAATTTTACGCTTTAGTAACCGGCGCCTTTCATAGCAGAAAGTGCATGACTGGTATAACGGCCAAACAGACCTTTTCTCTCTGGTCTTGGTTTGATTCCGTCTTTCTTTCTCTCTTCTAATACTTTGGCAACCTCTTCAGGTGAAACTTTCTTTCCTTCGATTCCTACGATATCAATCGTACGGTTTGGTATATTATAAGAAATAATATCACCTTCCTTTAAGAAAGCAATCGGACCACCTGCTGCTGCTTCCGGTGATACATGACCAATAGCTGCGCCTCTGGTTGCTCCAGAGAATCTTCCATCAGTAATCAGGGAAACTTTACCATTAATGCGTTCGTCACAGACAATTGCTTCTGTAGTCATGAGCATCTCCGGCATTCCGGTACCTCTTGGTCCTTCATATCGAATTACCATAACATCTCCCGGATTAATGTTGCCATCCACAACTGCCTGATAAGCTTCTTCCTCACTGTCAAAGACACGAGCGCATCCCTCATGAATCTGAAGACTCTCTACACAGGCTGAGTATTTTACAACACTGCCTTCCGGTGCCAGATTTCCTTTTAAGATTGCAACAGAACCCATTCCCTCTGCCTTATCAACCGGAAGAATAACCTCTTCTCTCTTTAATCCATAGTTATGAAGATATCCGATATTTCTCTCAAAGAAATTGTCCTTTTCTAAATCTTCAAGATTCTCTCCTAAAGTCTTGCCTGTAACTGTCATCACATCAAGGTGAAGCATATCCTTTAATGCAAGCTGAACCATCGGGATACCGCCTGCGAACCAGAAGCATTCGGTCAAATGATCACCGCTTGGCATAATGTTACCGATATGTGGTACTTTGTGGTTAATCTCATCAAAAAGTTCCGGTTCAATATCAATGCCTAATTCTCTGGCAATAGATGGAAGATGAAGTGTGGCATTGGTAGAGCCTCCGATGGCACTATGTATGATAATTGCATTTTCAAATGCTTCTTTTGTCATAATATCCGACGGTTTGATACCCTTTTCTGCCAATCCTACAATCATACGTCCTGCATTTCTTGCATTCTGCAAGATATCACGCATAGTTGCAGGCATCAGCGCTGACCCTGGCAAGGCCATTCCTAAAGCTTCTGCCATACACTGCATCGTACTTGCAGTTCCCAAGAAAGTACAAGCTCCACAGGAAGGACATCCGGTCAGTTTATAATCGCGGATTTCCTGTTCTGTGATTGCACCCTCTCTTTTTTGTCTTAAGGAAATGTCGCCTGCAACTAATGAGGTCGTCATATTCGGTCCCGGACGCATGCTGCCACCAGGGATAAAGATTGTAGGCACATCCAGACGTGCTGCTGCTTTTAAGTGTGCCGGTATAGATTTGTCACAAGAAGACGATAACAGCATACCATCCCATGGATACACACTTCCATGTACCTCCACCATATCACAGATAGCTTCTCTGGAAGCCAGTATGTAGTTCATACCGTCATGTCCCTGTGCACATCCGTCACAGATATCTGTAGTATGGTATTGCGCCGGGTATCCTCCTGTTTCAAACACCCCGTATTTTGCCTGTTCCATAAGCTGTCCCAGGTGTGTACTTCCCGGATGACTGTCACCAAACACATCTTCCAGCAAAATCTGTGGTTTGGTAATATCTTTCTCATCCCAACCAGATCCCATCTGAAGAGCATCAAACTGAGCCCAGTATTTTCTTTGTGGTGCGCTTTTTTGCTGCATATTCACTTCTCCTTTACTTTATTGTTCTTTGTATTTCTTACTTATTTCAAATAATCAGGTATGTGTCGCTGATATTCAGCTGACGTCATACATCTAAAAACATCTTATCATGTATAAAAACTGATTGCAATTAATATTATTATGCGATATAAAACAAGGGATTGTCCGAAGACAATCCCTTGTGGCTAAACGACGAGATTCCAACGAATCTTCTGTTTATATAATTATGTATTCTCTGCTCTTTCTTACATCAGTCCTGGTAAGAATCCCTGGAATAATGAAAGGATTGATACGAAGATTAAGATGGTAACACCTGCAACGAAACCACCGATAGTCCAAGCACGAATGGTATCCTGTACAGAGATTTTAAAGAATCTGCTGATTGCCCAGAATCCGGAATCGTTTGGTAATGAAAGGCCAATACCACCAGCACAGATAGCGATTGCGCAAAGGATTGGAGAAATTGTACCAGCTGCAATAGTGCTAGACATAATAGCTGCAGTTGTCATCAAAGCTACAGTAGTAGAACCCTGTGCACAACGGATGATCTGAGCGATTAAGAAGCAAAGTACTAATACAGGAATGCTGAAGCTTGATAAAGAACCAGCAACATAATCTGCGATACCAGTAGCCTGTAAGATTTTACCAAAAGCTCCGCCGGCACCAGTGATTAAGAGAATCAGACCAACTTGGTCAGCACCCTCAGTCATGATATCAGTAACTTTTTTAACTAAGTATTTTCTGGAAATCAAAGCTGCATAGATAACACCAACCAACATAGCAAAGTTCTTGTTTCCAAGGAACTGTACATATGGAGTAATTTTTGCATCCTGTCCAACTGCTAACGGAACAAAGCTTCCTAATAAAATCAGGATAATTGGAACTAACAGAATAGAGAGAGCTTTTCCAGCACCCATGCGGGCTTTGTTATCAACTTTGCTGATTTCAGCTTCTTCCTGGTCTAAATCTTCGAAAGTATAAAAATGGTTATTCTTCTGATCCTGTTTGTTCAAGAAGTTACCATAGAGGATACCACCAACAAACATACCTACAAATGCGGAAATCAATGCATAGAAGAAGAAAATACCGATTTCAATTCCTAATTCCTCACCAACTGCTAATGGTGGTGCGGTAGGTAATACCAATGCGAATGTACATGTGGTTGCTACTGAGATACAACATGCAAAAGTAACCATGGAAATCTTGGTTTTCTTTGATAATACACGAAGCATTGGAGCAAACATGATATAAACAACATCACCGAATACAGGGATACCGGTAATAAATCCAGATAAAGCAACTGCATATGGAGATTTCTTCTCTCCGAAAGCACCTAAGATCTTATTTGAGATAGATTCGATACCGCCTGACTCAAACATGAACTTACCAAGCATAACACCTAAACCAGTTACCATACCGATACTTCCTAAAGTACCTCCAAATCCGTCTGTAACGGTCTGTGCAATATCGGCTAATGGCATATTAACCAAAATACCGGTTGCAAATGCAGTAACTAACAATGCTACGAAAGCATTTAACTGACATTTAATAATTAAAACTAATAACACTGCTATGGCCAAAACAAAAATCGCAATCAATAATGGGCCTGTAACCATGTCTCCTGAAAACATATACTGTTTCCCCCTTTTCCTTTTTTTTCATTTTCTGTTCTTACGTGTTTCGTATCGTAATACGTATGACGTATGACTCATTCCGCTATTAGAATATAACACAATGCACAGATGCCCGTCAATATGCTAAAAAATTTCTAGTAATTTTATACTTTTTTTATAAAGTATTTTTAGTAATTTTATACAATAAAATATTCCGGATGTTCTTCCACATGTTCTGAAAAATGCTTTTTATAGATAGTTAGATGATTTTTATAGTATTCATCTATCATAAATCCTTCCGGAATTCCCAATAACAAAATGTGATATAGTTTCTGATGTTCCTTATATATATTCTGCAGATTGCCTGACTGCATAATGGCATCCATATATCTTACCCTGTCATAATGCGAACAAACGCGGCGCACTGCTTCCCATATAGTTGGTTTTCCTGACAACTGATAAATCAGTTTATGAAATTTATCATCTAATTTAAAGAAGTCATCCACTGCATTTTCTTCTTCCATAACCTGCTCCTGCTGCATTAAATTCTCCTTGAGGCGCTCCATCCATTCAGGAAGGACCTTCCCTGCTGCTTCTTTTATAAGAATAGGTTCCACACTTTCTCTTAAAAAGCATCCTTCTTTTAATATATTGATATCTATATAGGAAATCTTCGAACCACTCTGAGGGATAACATCCACCAATAATTCTGCTTTAAGCTGAATGACTGCCTCATGCACCGGCGTTCTGCTGATACCCAGCTGTTCTGAAATCTCGCCTTCATTTATCGGAGTTCCCGGCGTCATTTGTAAAGTCATGATATTCTTTCGTAATACCCTATATGCATATTCCCTGTTATTTTCTCCGTCTTTTCTTTCTGCTATCTGCATAATTATAGTCCTCTCTGTAAATCAGCATCGTTTCCATGACAGTCTGCATATCTTACCTAATCAGTATTTATAAGAAGAATCTGCATAACTTTGCATGGCACATATTTTATGTATCTTCATAGTATCAGATTGAAACTGATATTTCAATTTATCTTTCTTTTAAAACTCAACTTTTGGAAATATTACACAATTTTTCCCCTTAATTCTTGGTAGTAATCCACCTATTGACGCAGACGTATGACGTGTGATATATTAGTTGTAATGACAAACTGATATATCACTTATCACATTTGCTCATTCCGCAAAACTACATAAAAGGAGTAAAAAAAATGAAAGCAATTAAAGTAATCGAACCTTTCAAGGTTGAAATCGTTGATGTTCCAAAGCCTGAAATCGAAAAAGAGGATGATGTTATTGTAAGAATCACTTCCGGTGGTATCTGTGGTTCTGATATCGGAATCTGGAATGGAACAAACTCTCTGGCAACTTATCCAAGACTGATCGGACATGAATTCGGTGGTATCGTAGAATCTGT
Organism: Lachnospiraceae bacterium; assembly: GCA_028696165.1. Classification (GTDB taxonomy): domain Bacteria; phylum Bacillota; class Clostridia; order Lachnospirales; family Lachnospiraceae; genus JAQVHQ01. The sequence goes on from JAQVHQ010000040.1 coordinate 18,457, forward strand.
TGGTTCTGCTGTTACTTCTGTAAAGCCTGGCGATAAAGTTGCAGTAGACCCAGTTGTAAGCTGCGGACACTGCTATGCTTGTAAGATTGGACGTCACAATGTATGCTCCACTCTTGAAGTAATGGGTGTTCACAGAGACGGCGGATTTGCAGAATATGTAAAAGCTGATGAAGCAAATATCCATGTATTCCACAAAGATTTTGATGAATCTTTACTGGGAATCGTAGAGCCATTTACCATTGGTGTGGAAATCAACCGTCGTGGACAGATTCATGAAGGTGATCAGGTATTAATCATGGGAGCTGGTCCTATCGGAATCTGTGCAATGCAGGTTGCTAAACGTAACGGTGCTTCTGTTATGATGACAGACCTTGTAAAAGAACGTCTTGACAAAGCCCTTTCTATGGGTGCTGATGAAGTTGTTTTAGTATCTGAAGAAAACTTGGAAGAACGCATCAACAAATTCACAAACGGCGAAGGAATCCCGGTTATCGTAGATACTGTATGTATTCCTTCTTCTTTCGAACAGAGTGTACAGCTTGCATGCCCAGCCGGAAGAATCGTAGTTATCGGACTGAAAAACCAGCCATCTTCTATCACTATGGCTGACATCACTAAGAAAGAGCTGACCATCGTTGGTTCTCGTCTGAATAACAACTGTTTTGATGAAGTAATCGAAGGTTTTGAAGACGGTTCCTTAAATCCACAGGATCTGATGACAAAAACTTATAATTACAAAGATATCATGGATGCATTAACTATGATCAAAGAACATCCACAGGATGTATTAAAAATTGTTTTAAAATTTGAGGATTAATTTAAGTCTATTTACCCACAATATTAGAAAAGAAAAGGAGAATGCTTATGAAAATGTCTTTTCGCTGGTACGGCACAGATGATGCTGTTACCTTAGAAAAAATCAAACAGATTCCAAACATGAGCACCATCGTTACTGCTATCTATGATGTTCCGGTTGGTGAGGTTTGGAGTAATGAAAGCATCAGCGCATTAAAGAAAGAAGTGGAAGACGCAGGTCTTAACTTTGAAGTAATCGAAAGTGTTCCTGTACATGAGGACATCAAATTAGGAAAACCTTCCAGAGAAACTTATATTGCTAACTATAAAGAGAACATCCGTCGTCTGGGTGCTGCAGGCATCAAATGCATCTGCTATAACTTCATGCCTGTATTTGACTGGACAAGAACACAGTTAGACAAAGAACTTCCAGATGGTTCTAATGCTCTGGTATACTACCCGGAACAGATTGCAAAAATGGATCCTCTTACCGGTGAATTATCATTACCGGGATGGGATGCAAGTTATACAAAAGAATCTTTAAAAGCAGTATTTGATGACTATGCAAATATTACAGAAGAAGATTTATGGAGTAATCTGGAATATTTCTTAAAAGAAATCATTCCGGTTGCTGAAGAATGTGATGTGAAGATGGCTATCCATCAGGATGATCCGCCGTGGAGCATCTTTGGACTTCCTAGAATTATCACATGCGAAGAAAACCTTGACCGTATGCTCTCTTTAGTAGACAGCAAATACAATGGTTTGACACTTTGCTTTGGTTCCCTTGGAGTATCTCCAAAGAACGATATGATTCATATTGCAGACAAATATTCTGCTATGGGACGTATTCACTTTGTTCATGCTCGTAATGTCAAAATCTTAGACGGTGGATTCGAGGAAGCAGCTCACTACTCTCCTTGCGGAAGTCTGGATATGGTTCGTATCTTAGAGAAATTACACAAAAATGGCTTCGACGGTTATATCCGTCCTGACCATGGACGTATGATCTGGGGCGAAACCGGAAGACCAGGATATGGTTTATATGACCGTGCTCTCGGTGCAACTTATATCAATGGTATCTGGGAAACTTTAGACAAGCTTTCAAAATAATCTGCAGCTCATTAAAACAGGCGGGAACAGGAAAATTTCATCTTTTCTTCTACTCGCCTGTTTCTTATTTTAAAGTTAATCTATGAATCCCCAAACCAATATAAATTATGGAGGAATACTATGAAATTATCAAATGAAGCTTTACAGGATAAAAAGATGTGGGCTGATGCAGGCTTTGCACTTCCTGAATATGACCGCGCAGCAGTTGCTGCCAAAACTGCAGCTGCACCAAAATGGATTCACCTTGGCGCAGGCAATATCTTTCGTGCATTTACCGCTAATCTTCTTCAGGATTTATTAAACAAAGGTAAAGAAGATACCGGTTTAATCGTCGCAGAAGGTTTTGATTACGAAATCATCGAAAAGATGTACCGTCCAAAAGACAACTTAAGCGCTCTTGTTACATTAAAGGCAAACGGTACAATTGAAAAAACCATCGTAGGCAGTATCGTAGAATCTGTTATTATGGATTCTGAAAATGAAAAAGAATGGGCACGTTTAAAAGAAATCTTCTGTGCTCCTACTCTCTCTATGGTAAGCTTTACCATCACCGAAAAAGGATATAATTTAAGCACTCCAGACGGTACTTATTTCCCGGCTGTTACTGCTGACTTTGCAAATGGTCCTGCTAAACCTGCAAGCTATATCGGTAAGCTTGTTGCTCTTTTATATGAGCGTTATCAGGCTGGCAAATATCCGGTAGCTCTTGTAAGCATGGACAACTGTTCTCACAATGGAACCAGATTATACGATGCAGTTACTGCATATGTAAAAAACTGGACAGATAATGGTCTGGTAGATGCCGGATTTGCAGAATATATCGAAAATCCTGACTGCGTGTCTTTCCCTTGGAGCATGATTGATAAAATCACCCCAAGACCAGATGACAGCGTAAAAGAAATGCTGAAAAAAGATGGTTTTGAAGATGTTGAGGCTGTTGTAACCGGTAAGAATACCTATGTTGCACCATTCGTAAATGCTGAAGAACCACAGTATCTTGTTATTGAGAATGCCTTCCCTAATGGAAGACCTGCACTTGATGCTGCCGGTGTAATCTTCGCAGATAAAGAAACTGTAGATAAAGTAGAAAAGATGAAAGTCTGCACCTGCTTAAATCCTCTTCACACTGCTCTTGCAGTCTACGGATGTATGTTGGGCTATAACTTAATCGCAGATGAGATGAAAGATCCACAGTTAAAGAAAATGGTAGAAGTTATCGGATATCAGGAAGGACTTCCTGTTGTTGTAAATCCTGGAATTCTCGATCCTAAAGCGTTCATCGACGAAGTACTTCAGGTTCGTATTCCTAACCCGTTTATGCCTGACACACCACAGCGTATCGCTACAGATACCTCTCAGAAATTAGGAATTCGTTTTGGTGAAACCATCAAAGCTTATGCTGCTTCTTCTGAATTAAATGTAGCTGACTTAAAATTAATCCCATTAGTTTTAGCCGGATGGTGCCGCTATCTGCTGACTGTAGATGATAATGGAGAGGCATTTACTCCAAGCTCTGACCCACTGCTTGCAAGCTCTATGGAACAGATGAAAAATGTAAAATTAGGCGAAGTTCGTGATTTCCACGAAGATTTAGCTCCACTGCTTTCTAATAAAGCAATCTTTGGTGTAGATTTATATGAAGCAGGACTTGGCGAAACCGTAGAAAATTACTTTGCTGAATTAACAGCCGGACCAGGCGCAATTCGCAGTACCTTAATCAAATACGTCGGATAGATTGGAGAGAACACATGAAAGAATTATATCTTACCAACCGTGAAGGAATCGCCCGCGAGGAAGTGGAACAGATGATGGACGATTTACTTGCACAATATGACAATCTGCAGAAAGTTTTAATTATCCCTCCTGACTTTACCCGCTGCTACTCTTATGCTGGTGAAATCACACAGATTTTATATACCAAATTGGCTCCAACTGCCACTGTTCATGTTATGCCTGCATTAGGTACTCACATGGCAATGGATGATGAAGAAAAGCAGAAATTCTTCAATGGTGTTGTTCCAGAAGAAGCATTCCTGGTACATCACTGGCAGACAGATACTATTTCCATCGGTTCTGTACCAAAAGAAGTCGTATCTGAAATCTCAGAAGGATTATATGAAACTGATATTGAAGTAGAAGTGAATGAAAAGTTAATCAACGGCGGTTATGACCTGATTCTCTCTGTAGGACAGGTAGTACCTCACGAAGTAGTCGGAATGGCCAACTACAGCAAGAACATCTTCGTTGGAGTCGGCGGACGCCAGATGATTAATAAATCACACATGTTAAGTGCTATCTGCGGAATGGAAAAAGCTCTTGGTGTAGCTGATTCTCCAGCACGTAAAGTCTTTGATTACGCCCAGGAACATTTCTTAAATAATCTTCCACTGGTGTATATTCAGACTGTAACAACTACTGACGAAAACGATAATCTTTCCTTAAATGGAATCTATACCGGTTCTTCAAGAAAGCCTTTTGAACTGGCCGTAGAGCTTTCCAGTGAATTAAATATCGTTCATGTAGAACGACGTGCCAAAAAGGTAGTTACCTACTTGGATCCATATGAATTAAAGACTACATGGGTGGGAAATAAAGGCGTATATCGTACACGTATGACAGTTGCAGACGGCGGAGATTTGATCATCCTCGCTCCTGGTGTAAAAGCCTTTGGAGAAAATGAAGAGATGGATAAGATGACTCGTACTTATGGTTATAAGGGACGTGACTATGTTCTGGATTTATTTAATAAAGGTGCTTTTGACAACAAGATTATGTCTGCTGCACACTTGATTCAGGGCTCTTCTGATGGACGTTTTACCATCACTTATTGTACAAAGCCTGAAAACCTCTCCAAAGAGGAAATCAACCAGGTAGGTTACGAATGGATGAATTATGCTGAAGCAAGTAAATTATATGATCCTGAAAGTCTAAAAGACGGATGGAACACTCTTCCAAACGGTGAAGAAATCTATTTTGTCAAAACTCCAGCTCTTGGCTTATGGAAAGTTGACGAAGGCTAAAAATAAGTAACCAGCTTCGGGGGCAGGCGAAAACGGAAACAACCTGACAAAACCCGTCAAAAATGGTCTAATGATAAATCGAGACCATTTTTGACGGGTTTTGTCAGGTTGTTTCCGTTTTCGCCTGCCCCCGATTCTTTTCGCCGATATTTATTTCTATTTAACCATATAATCCAGCATATGAATAATATTATCCTGATTCTCGGTAGTCGCTCTTACACACATATAAACAGGCGCATATTCCGTATAATTCCCCTGCATCCAGATATCCGACTTAGACAAATCAATAACACCATCCGTCATATACTCTTCATACTCTCCATAAGAATCTCCCAGCACATCTTTCCAATCCAGAAAAGCCCCTTCTTTCTCATATCGCTGATAAAAATCCTCATTACAAATTACCACATCCACTTCACTGGTGTAATTCATAATCACCATCGCTTTGGCGAGACCCACCTGATCTTCTGCTGACACCCCCGAAGAATCAATCGCAACCTGGTCATATTTTTCTTCTGGATCCATAACTTTCAACAGACTGTCTGACAACTGCTCGAAACTTTCTTCACTCTCGCTGTTCGCGTCAAAAACTGCAATAGAAAGTACTGTATTCATCCTTGCATTCCGATACATAGTAACTCCCACCGAAATCGCTGCAATCACAGCAACTACGATCAACAACACAAATTTGTAGTAAGTCCACAGATATATCAGCCGCTGTTTCCCCCGAAGCCCCTTGATTTTTTCCTTTTCCTGCTGTCTCTTCTCCTTCGGAGTCAGATCCGATTCATATCTTTTTTCCATAAAGCATCCTTTCTCTCATCCAACACTTATCGTTCCCACCACAATGAACTAATTTTATCACAAACACAAGGTATATGGAATAGAAAATATGTGAACACAAGATAAAATCAAACTTGTAACCAATAATTATCCATGATACAATAGTTCAATATGAATATTATTGAAAAGAGGAATTACATGGAAGAAAAGAATCCTATACAAGTTGCCGACCGCATTTTCCAGGTTATTGAAACGCTCTCTGCCAAGGGCAATCTGGGACTGATGGAACTATGCAAGGAGACGGATTTAAATAAAACTACCGTTCACCGCATCTTAAATTCGCTTATATATATGGGATATGTAAAGCAGGATACCTCCACTTTAAAATATGCTTTGAGCTTTAAAATCTGGGAAATCGCTAACCAGCTGCTGACCCGTCTTGATATAGTAGATATTGCTAAACCATTCTTACGGGAACTGGTGGAAAAGACCGGTGAGACGGTTCATCTGGTTCAGGTGGATGGCAATTACGCTTTTTACATTGACAAAGTAGAATCCTATCGCAATTCTGTTCGCATGGTATCTAAGGTTGGAAAACGTATACCGCTCTACTGCTCCGCTGTTGGCAAAGCAGTTCTTGCAGAGATGGACGATGACCAGATTCGCTACATCTGGGAAACGAGTGATATACATGTACTGACTCCACATACAATCATTGATCTGGATACTTTTATGGTTCAGATTGATCAGATTCGTTCCCGCGGCTATGCTATGGATGACGAAGAAAATGAATTAGGTGTCCGCTGTATCGCAGCATGTCTGAAGGATTATAAAGGAAAACCCAAATATGCATTTTCACTCTCCGCTCCTGTAGGACGTATGGATGAGATTCGCATTCAGAATATTGCTCGTGAAGTACTTATTACAAAAGACAAAATAATGGAAGCCTGGACTTATTAATCCAGACTTCCATTTTTAGTTACGATTCTCACTCTTGATTCTTTGCAGCAGTATTCTTTGCAGCAGTATCCTTTGACAACCTCGGCCATACAGTTAAAAGCATAACTACAAAACAGGCTGTTCCTCCAATATAATTACTGATTGGCTCTGCGTAAAATACTCCATTAATCCCCATAAATCTAGGGAGAATCAAAGTAAGCGGTACTACGATAATCGCTTTTCTAAGCAGGCTAAAGAAAACTGCATGCTTGCTATAGCCAAGTGCTACAAAGGTGGACTGTCCACTAAACTGCAGACTCATCATAAAGAATCCGCCAAAGAAGATACGAAGGGACGGAATAGACACTGCCATAAGCTCAGGTTCACTGGTAAAGAGCCCTATAAATACCTGTGGAACCAAATCTATAACCAGCCATGCCAACACTGTATATCCCACAGTCAAACCAGTCATGAACTTAATTCCCTGTTTTACTCTGTCATATTCTCCAGCCCCGTAATTAAATCCTAAAACCGGCTGTGCACCGCTGGTGATTCCCTGAGTTGCCAGCGTAAAGATTTCTCTTACTGAATTTAAAATGGTCATACTTCCCACATAGATGTCTCCACCATAGGTCTGCAAAGTTGCATTGCATACAATTTGCGTCAGACTATTGGTCACTGCCATGACAAATCCAGATAGCCCAAGACTGACCATATCCAGAATTAGCTTTAAATCATTTAGCTTCATACATACCTTTTTAATCTTATACATAGGCTTTTTACCTGTAAGGAAATGGAAAACCCATAATGCGCTGACACCCTGGCTGATAATCGTCGCAAGAGCTGCTCCCTGCACACCCATATGAAAAACAAAGATAAAAATCGGATCTAGAATAATGTTGCACACTGCACCTATCATAGTGGTCGCCATACCCACTTTACCAAATCCCTGAGAATTAATAAACATATTCATCCCTGTACTTATCATCACAAAAAGTGTTCCTATCAGATAGATAGTAAGATAAGACGATGCAAATGGATATGTCACATCAGATGCACCAAAAGCATATAAGATAGGCTTCATAAACACATAGAATACAACCATCAACAGACATCCGGTTATGAGAAGAAGACAGAAGCAATTACCCAGCAGCTTCTCTGCGCGCTCATGATTTCCCCGCCCTCGTTCTATAGAACACAAAGGTGCTCCTCCGCTGGAAAAAAGCAGTGAAAATGCGGTGATAAGACTGATAATAGGAAAAGTCAGCCCCACTCCTGTCAGAGCCAGCGATGCATCTCCCTGCATGTGCCCTATGTATATCCTATCCACTATATTATATAAAAGCTGCACTAACTGTGCCGCAGTCACAGGAATAGCCATGGAAAGAATATTCTTCCACATGGCTCCCTTAGAAAAGTCATTTATGTTTTTTTCTTCCATATTTATAATTTCTCCCTTGGTCCCTCTAATACAATCTGTCATCTTGCGGACAATTGTAAATTCTATTTTACATTATACCGCATTTTTCTGTATATGGAAACATGAAAAGTGCCGGACATACAAAGTCATCCAGCACTTTTATCTAAACTCTATTTATTTTAATCTGCTTGATTTCTATAAAGAATTGTATCACTATTTAAAATCCGGTGTTCCCTCCAACGCATACGGTGTCATCTGATATACATAATAATTCAGCCAATTCGTATACAGATTGTTCGCATGAGCTCTCCACAGCAATCTTGGTTTCTCATTGCAGTCATCATTTGGATAATAATTCTTTGGCAAATCAATATCCAGTCCCTTCGCCTTGTCACGTTTATACTCGCCGTCCAATGTCACACGATCATACTCCGGATGTCCCATCACGAAAATCTGGCGTCCTTCCTTTGCCATGGCAAGAAATACTCCAGCCTCTTCAGATTCTGCAAGAATCGTCAAATCTTTGCACGCTCTGATTTTATCAGCCGGAACTTCCGTGTGTCTTGAATGAGGTGCTAAGAACTCATCATCAAAGCCGCGAACCAGCGGTACTTTACGCTTCATCACTTTATGCCAGAATAGTCCAAACATCTTTTTATCTAATAGACGCTTCTGAATACCATAATGATAATACATACCTGCCTGAGCTGCCCAGCACAGATATAATGTAGATGTTACATGGGTTTCACTCCAGTCCATAATTGTCGTCAATTCATCCCAATAATCCACTTCTTCAAATTCCATCAGTTCCACTGGTGCACCGGTGATAATCAATCCATCGAATTTATTGTTCTTATAATCATCAAAAGTCTGATAAAAACGGTTCAAATGACTGGTGGATGTATTCTTCGACTCATGTGTACTCATAGTCATAAAGCTTACATCAATCTGTAATGGTGTGTTAGACAGAGAACGCAGAAGCTGTAATTCTGTCTCTTCTTTTAATGGCATCAAGTTTAAAATCAATATCTGAATAGGGCGGATATCCTGGTGCATCGCACGATTCTCATCCATTACAAATATATTCTCTTTTTCCAAAATCTCTAGTGCCGGCAAATCTCCCTGTGTCTTAATCGGCATCGCATGTCACCTTCGCTTTCCTGTAAAATTACTGCAAAACATCATATTGCTATTATAACACGATTTCCCTGTTCGTGAAAATAACATTATATTTATACAAATGTTTCTGCTACGCGGACACACATTCCTCCTTAATCAATCTTCCAGCATCCGGATAAATTCCTCTTCATCAATAATTGGCACACCCAGCTCTTTTGCCTTTTTGTTCTTAGATGAATTGGAAGCCACATCATTGTTAATCAGATAATTTGTCTTTGAAGTTACACTTCCGGTAACCTTCCCTCCTAAAGCTTCAATCTTTTCTTTTACCTCACTGCGGTTTGCGAAATGATTGACACTTCCAGTAATCACAAAATTCATACCTGCGAATTTCTGGTCTTCTGTCACTTCTGTCACCTCTAATTCCAGGCAGGAAAGCAATCTCAAAAATCTCTCCAGATTATGCTCATTTGAAAAATACTCTGCAAAATTTTTCGCAATTACAGGTCCAATCCCTTCGATAGCGCAGATACGTTCTTCATCCGCTGATTGAATCTGTTCCATATCATTATTTAATTCTTTGCAGATTAGTTTTGCGTTAGCAAGCCCTACATTGGCTATTCCCAGCCCGTAAATTACACGAGGCAAAGATGTATGGCGTGCAGTCTCAATGCTCTCTGACAGCCGCTGATAGGACTTCTCACCCAACCCCTCCATCTCGACAATCTCTTTTTTGTACTTCTGTAGCTGAAAGATGTCTGCAAATTCATGAATAAATCCTTTGCTGATAAACTTTTCCAGGGTCGCTTCAGACAATCCATCAATATTTAATGCATCGCGGCTTACAAACAGACTAAAGGATTTAATCTTTTTAGCCTGGCAATCCGGATTTGGGCAAAATAGTACTTCCACATCATTATCCTTCTTAATAACAGTATCCCCATGGCATACCGGACAGACTTTTGGAATTTCTAAATTACCGCTTCTGGTGAGATTCGCTGCAATCTGCGGAATAATCATATTCGCTTTATAAACTTCTATCGTATCTCCGATACCCAGTTCTAATTCCTTTACGATACTGACATTATGAACACTGGCACGGCTTACCGTAGTACCTTCTAATTCCACAGATTCAAAAATTGCCACCGGATTAATCAGTCCTGTTCTTGAAGCGCTCCATTCAATCTCTTTTAATGTGGTTTCTTTTTGTTCATCTGCCCATTTAAATGCAAATGCATTTCTCGGGAATTTAGCAGTATTACCCAGGGATTCTCCATAAGCGATATCATCATACAGTGCCACAAGACCATCGGAAGGAAAATCATTGGAAATGATTTTTTCAGAAAAATACTGTACTGCCTCTTCTAAATTATCTCTAGTTACAATCTTATATTCTACTACTTCAAATCCTTGTTCTTTCAACCACAAAAATTGATTTTCTCTCGAATTATTAAAATCGACATTCTCTGCCTGAACCAGTGAGAAGGCAAAAAAGTGTACTTTTCGCTTAGCGGTAATTTCATTATTCAACTGACGCACGGAACCACTGCATAGATTTCTGGGGTTTTTATATTTTGCATCCACATCTTCTATTTCTTCATTGATTTTTTCAAAATCCGAATAGGTAATAATTGCTTCCCCACGAAGAACTAATTCCCCTTTGAAGGGTATCCGCAGTGGAATATTCTGAAATACCCTGGCATTATTGGTAATAACTTCTCCCACCAGACCATTTCCACGGGTTACTGCTTTGGAAAGCATTCCATCACGATATGTCAGTACAATCGTAAGGCCGTCCATTTTCCATGAAAGAAGAGTTTTATGACTGCCTATAAAGTCTCCTAATACTGCTGTATCTTTCGTCTTATCAAGTGACAGCATAGGGCTTTCGTGTGCTTCTTTTGGAAGATCATTTACAGCCTCATATCCCACATGTACGGTAGGACTGTTCGAGAGCACTCTTCCAGTCTCAGCCTCTAACTGCTGCAGTTCATCATATAATTTATCATACTCATAATTGCTCATAATTTCTCTATCCTGCTGGTAATATGCCTGCCCAGCCTGATTTAAAAGTTCGACCAATTCTTTCATTCTATCCATGTCATTTCTCCTGATATTCATAAGATTATTTTCTGATTTGCATGCTTAATTCAAGTAATTCACCTTTGTATTTCTTTTTTTAAATTCTTATTTAAGCAACTGATATAGTTTTTTCTTTTCTTCTGTTGTCACATCACGATATTTGCCATACTCTAAATTCCCAAGTTCAATATTCATAATCCGGACACGCTTTAGAGTCTGTACCTGATATCCTAAATATTCACACATTCTTCGAATCTGGCGATTTAATCCCTGCGTCAATATAATTCGAAAGGTATGTGAATTTGATTTTTGTATCTTACACGGGCGCGTCACGGTATCTAATATGGGAACGCCCTCCTGCATCTGTTTTAAAAATTCCGCTGTTATCTTTTTATCCACAGTCACCACGTATTCCTTCTCATGGAAATTGCGTGCGCGCATAATCTGATTGACCAATTCACCCTGATTAGTAAGAAGAATCAAGCCTTCTGAATCTTTATCCAATCTTCCCACCGGATATACTCTGACGGGATAATTAATATATTGAATGATATTATTCTTTTCTCTCTTTTCAGCCGTACATACGATACCTCTGGGCTTATATAAAGCCAGCAGCACCTGTGGTTCCTGTTTTTTTACTTCTTTGCCCTTTACACAGACCTTCTGACCATTCTGTACTTTCTGTCCAGTCACTGCCTTAATGCCTTCTATTGTTACCAGTCCCTGTTCAATTAGTCGATCAGCCTCTCTTCTCGAACAGACTCCTGCTTCACTTAAGTATTTATTTAATCGAATCTCTTCCATATATTCTCCCTGAGATTTTATTTATTATAATCCTCGCTTCGCTTGGATTCATTGAGTGTTTACAGTATATCATATTCCATCCCCCCTTGCAAAATCTGATGAAACAAGATATGATATTTATGTATATAATTTCATAGAATAAAGAGGAATGCTTATGAGAAATAGAAAATTAATAAGCCTAATCTTCGGTATGATTTTGCTGCTTTTAACTTCCGGACTGGTATATGGAGGTGTTCGAGACTCCATTAATCTGGTTCCTACAGCTAAGACAGCGGCACTTCCTGATTCAGCTACCATTGTCTCTCCTCCCGCCGATCCCAATGTGGACACCGGTAATCTAGGACAGCCTCAAGGTATGGAAGGCGCCTGGCTTATATGTAATGGACAGATACGTTATCAGTATATAGATGGAAGTTATCTCTTCAATACATGGGCTACCATTGATAATCAACGATATCGATTTGATGAAAATGGCTACCGTCTCATGGGGTGGATTAATCTGGATGGATTATGGTACTACCTAAACGATCAGGGTGTACTGCAGACTGGCTGGATCAATCTGAATAATAACTGGTATTATCTGGATGGCAATGGAGTTCAGGTTACCGGATGGTTTGAAGATAATGGGCAAAAATATTATATGAACGAAGAAGGTATCCGCCAAACAGGATGGATTGATGTAAATGGAGTTCAGTACTATTTTAATCCAGACGGAGTGATGTCCTTAGGCTGGGTAAACGATGGAACTGCTACGTATTACCTGGATGCAGACAGCAAAAAGGCTACCGGATGGCTTACACTTGGAGACAAGCAGTATTATCTGGATAGCAATGGAGTTCTTCAGCACGGCTGGCTGATATTAGATGGAAAAGCCTGCTATTTTAATGAAAACGGAGAACTGGCAACACCTATTGGCGAAGCCAACAGCAAGATGGTTGCATTGACCTTCGATGATGGTCCTGGCAGTCAGACTGATCGGTTGTTAAAGATATTACAAAATAATGGAGCTAAAGCAACTTTCTTCCTGATTGGAGAACAGATGAACACTTATGCCAACACAGTAAAACAGATGGAAGCAATTGGATGTCAGGTCGGAAGTCACACCTTTGACCACAAGAATCTTACCAGTCTTGATGTGGCTCAGGCTACAGCAGAAATTGCACAAACTAATGCTGCTTTTACAGCTATTCTTGGTCATGGTCCATCTCTTACCAGACCACCTGGAGGAAACTATAATGAAGAGATATTAAAACTGCTTGGTACTCCCGCAATCCTTTGGAATGTAGATACCAAAGATTGGCAGACTAAGAATGCTGCCAATACAGTTATCACTACCTTAAATACCGTCAAAGACGGTGATATCATCCTGATGCATGACATCTACAGCACCAGTGTAGATGCGGCAGAAATCTTAATTCCTGCCATGAAGCAGCTTGGATATCAGTTTGTGACGGTCAGTGAATTAGCCGCCGCAAAAGGCCAAACGCTGGAAGCAGGTAAAACATATTCCAGTTTTCACTAGATAGTTACTATCTACATTTTATAATTGCCAGACTTCAAAAGTCTGGCAATTACTTTATCTTAGTTATTGCTGGGATTGATAAAATCTATTCTATATGTAAAATCAAAAAGAAAGAACTGCACACTGTAAATACCAGTGTAGCAATTCTTTCTTTTTGATTCATTATTTAATTTAAAGCTATTCAGCTATTTATTCAAGTAAGTCACCGCGAATATATCCAGGCTCGCCGTTATAATCAATCTGTACCCACTCATCTGAGATTCCGGTCTTCGTATACTGTTCTCCAGCTGCCACTGTTCCAAGTGCTTCTGAATCTGCACTAGGCTCTGTACGTACATTACAGCTGGTTGCTACTACAACCATAGTTCCATCTGCTGCATCCATAGCAGAACTTGTCGAGAATCCAAGTTCACGGATAAAATTAGCAAGTGCTGCATCTGCCGCTTCTGCGGTTTCTTCCGCCTGCTCCACGCTGGATATTAAATTCTGTACATCTTCCTGGGTACCAATCTGGTCTACATAAGCCTGCTGCTCTGCAGATAAATTGCCAGTTACGATATACATAGCTCCATCTGTATTGGTACTGATGTAATTCTGATTGATTGCAGGATAAAGAGTTTCAATATTCTTTAATTTCATATTATAAGATACATATGCAATATAAGAACCTTCTTCCATTCCCGGTACTGTGTAAGTTTTTACATCAGAAAAGCCTTCTATATATAATGGATCTGTAATTAACTTTTCATCTTCTGTGCTTAAATTATCTACACAAGCTTTTACTGATTCTACGTCTTTTGCACCCATAGCGACATAATACTTGTTCACTAATGCTGCCACATCATCATTTGTATTCTCCACCAAAGTGGTATCTACCTGTACCTCTGGTTCTACAGTATTTCCCTGAGTATTATCCGTACCACCGGATTCGTTATCAGTATTATCAGAGGCCTGCTCTTCTGTCTTTGTACTGTCTGCACTGCCCTTATCAAAAAGGCCGGATACAAGACGAACACCGAAGAAGATAACAAGAACTACTACTATGATAACCGCTCCCAGTATGATATACCGTAGATTATCAGACAGCCATTCTCTAAAATTGTTCAATAATCTATCCTCCTGACTTGTTCCACTGTTTCCATTCCCTCAATTTGTTCATCACTATAACGAACAAACACATCCGAAGGGATTCGAACCCCCGACACCTGGTACCGGAAACCAGTGCTCTATCCCCTGAGCTACGGATGCATGGTTGTGCTTAATCACAACTCATGTAATAATAACATAAATCAGTGCAAAAATCAACATGACTTTATCTTGAGTTTCCGCAGTTTTATCCACAACTGCGAATTTTATCAGATTTACAATAAACAACTTTCAAAAAATGCCCAAAATATAAGGAATCCAGACTCTTTGTTTGGTATAATTAAAGTGACGAAACA
>JAQVHQ010000102.1 GCA_028696165.1 Lachnospiraceae bacterium
CTCCGATTTTAATTGTTTCTAGTCAACTCAATTATACCAAATCAGATAGTTTCATGCTATTTTTATGCCAGTTATTATTGAATTTTCAAGGTGCATAGGCACTTATTCAAGTGCGAAGTTTGAGTAAAATGATAAATGGCAGTCTTTGATATTGGAGAAATAGAAATTGTCCTTTATTCATAAAGTCCAAAAACGAAATTAAAAAGATACAAATTAAAAGACTTAGAAAATTGATAAAACATGCGTTATGATTATTCGTATAATTATGCAGTAAATATATTGAAAAAGTAAAAAATGTATGCTACGCTTTCTTAATAATGGTAAGTACTCCCGGAAACAAATGGGGCATCTTATACGAAGGGGGAAGCGTTGTATGAATAATCCGCTTTTGAAGAAATATTGGTTTCGACCGGTAATAGCTTTTTTGATTGTATTTATTCCATTGTCGGGCTTTTACCTTTTATTTGCTCAAAGATCCTTGCAGCAGAGTAAGGAGAGAGCATTAGCTGTGGCGGAAAGTGAAACAAGCACTATTCGAGATCGATTCGATGTAATTTTTGCCAGGGATTATGCCATGAGCAATTTGATTGTCTCAGATCAGGGAAGTTTGGACGGAATAGATGCTGTGGCTGAGATTATCATATCGGAAGTTTCTCAATACAGTGGAATATCTATAAAAAATATAGCAGTTGCCCCCAATGGAATCGTGGAGAAAGTGTATCCGGTAGAAGGAAATGAAGGACTTATCGGTTTCAATTTTATGGATGAGACACAAGCCGGGAATAAAGAGGCTATTGAAGCGTATAAGAAAGGCCAATTAGTGGTAACGAATCCATTTAACCTTGTGCAGGGCGGTAAAGGTATGGGCGGGCGATTGCCTGTGTATTTGGGAACTGGTGAAGATAAACAGTTCTGGGGATTGGTGACAATCACGCTTGATTATGACGTATTATTAGAATCTCTAAATTTGGACGCGCTTGTTCACAGCGGATATAATTACAAATTATGGTATAATGATGAAGACGGACAATCAGTTATCCTGGACGCTTCACAGGAAGAACCAACAGATGTTGTTACAGAAGATTTTGCTATCAATAATCTAAGATGGAATTTAGATTTGGCTCCGGTAAATGGATGGGTCAATTATGGTGAAGTGATGGTTGTTTTTGTTGCAATTATGTGTTTTGCACTTCTGATGGCTGCGATACAGTTGGATAAAATTAAAATTCAGTTTACGAATATGCAGTTGGAAAGACTGGCACACAGGGATGCACTCACTTCCTGCTATTCCCGTCAATATGTGAATACTATGCTGGTAAACCAAAGGACCGGAAGATGGACAGATCCAGAGTTAAAGTATTCTATGCTTATGATAGATATAGATAATTTCAAACACTTTAATGATACCTTTGGCCATGAGATTGGAGATCGTGTCATCATGGCTGTTGCGCAAGTCCTTTTAGATAACTGCAAATTGGAAAGTGGAGATTGTGTTATCCGACATGGCGGAGATGAATATATTGTCCTGTATAACGATGTGACCTACGAGCGGTTTGAGAAGAAGGCAGAGCAGATTCTTCTGGATGTGCGGGCTATTCATTTTGAGGATATTCCTCAACTGCATGTGACGGTCAGTATAGGCGGAGATTATTATATTAGCCCGGAACAGTCACTATATTACGAACAAATCCATCGTGCAGATGAAAAATTATATCAGGCGAAAGAACAGGGCAGAGACCAGTGGTGTCTGTCAGAGAAAAACAGGGATATATCATATCGCTTATGAGAACCAGGATGTTGCATTAAACAGGAAAGTCAGATATACTAATGCAGACAAAACATGAAGGAGATATAAACATAAATGAAAGGCAAAAGAAATATCTATGCATATGCATTTGAAAAATCTTTTCCGGTTATGGTCGGCTATTTATTCCTGGGGGCGGCTTATGGAATATTGATGGAAACCGGTGGATATGGAATCGGTTGGGCCTTGGCTATGAGTGTATTTGTGTATGCAGGGAGTCTGCAGTATGCCAGTATTCCCATGCTGGCGGCCAGTGTGCATCCGCTATATGCCTTTTTGATGGCGATCATGATTAATGCAAGACATTTATTCTATGGTATTTCCATGTTGGGAAAATATCATGATACCGGGAGAAAAAAGCCATATCTGATATTTAGTTTGACAGATGAAACTTTTTCAGTGGTGTGCGATGAGAAAGTTCCGGAATACATGAATCCGGGTAAGTTATATTTCCTGATTTCATTGTTTGATCAGTCTTATTGGGTATTGGGAACCTTGATGGGATGTGTGATTGGAAGTTTTATTACATTTAACAGCTCAGGGCTGGATTTTGCTTTGACAGCTTTATTTGTTGTGATATTTACCAGTCAGTGGATGGAGCAGAAAAATCATGCTCCGGCGATAACCGGAGTGGCAGCCACTTTCTTATGTTTACAGATTTTTGGCGAAGAGTTTTTTATTATTCCCTCGATGATTGTGATACTGGTGATATTGATTGCAGGATATTTCCACACGAATAAGAAAGATGAGGACACTGTCAGCGGGGAGGAAATAAACTATGGCGAATAATATGTGGATATTACTGGCACTGGTTGCGGGTACACTAATTACCAGATTTCTGCCCTTCCTGGTTTTTCCGGCAGGAAAAGAGACTCCGCGATTTATCGAATATCTGGGACAGAAGCTTCCATATGCCAGTATGGGTCTGCTGGTGGTATATTGTTTGAAAGGGGTACATGTTACCACGGGGTCACATGGCATTCCGGAGTTGATTGCAGTTGCTGTTACAGCAGGACTGCAGGTATGGCGAAAGAATGTATTATTAAGTATCAGTGTAGGAACGATTATATATATGCTGTTGATACAGCTGGTGTTTTAGGCCTTTTCTAAAAAATCAGATAAGTCCATCACTTTTATGTCATGAAGACGTAAGTGATGGACTTATTTGTATTGCAAATCCAGTTGTCGAACAAACTGTAATTATCCATTATGCGGTAGTTGACAAGATATAAGATTAGAATTATAATAATTAGAAAACTAATTAAAAATCAATTAAAACCAAATAGATACCAATATTACCTATCATTAGGAGAATTATATGAAATTATCATACCACTATTTAATGCTGCTAAATCAAAGTGCATTTCAAAAACAGGTATATGAGCATTTGGAACATCTGGATATGTCCATCGGACAACCGAAAATCCTGGACTTTTTGCTGGATGAGGATGGCTGTATACAAAAGAAGATTGCCATAGGCTGCCAGATTGAACCCGCTTCTGTAACCAGCATCCTTGCGAAGATGGAAAAAGAAGAGTATGTGCGAAGAGAGCAGGAAGGTGGCAATCGCAGGTCACTTTATGTATATCTGACACCGAAAGGAAAAGAAGCGGCGTATGAAGTGCGCAGAGTTATGGAAGAGATAGAGGAAAAAGCACTAAAAGAATTAAGTAAAGAAGAGAGAGAATTACTGCTGACGCTGCTTAAAAAAGCAAATAAAGGACTTTTGGGCAGTATGTTTGCCGGACAATAGAATTTGGAATATTAAGCTTAATACGATTAAGTTTGAAATATAAATACTACAGGAGATTATAGAAATGACAAAAAGAGAATTATGTAAGAGATACTTCGTGTTCCTGATAGGGCTGTTTATCAGTTCCTTCGGGGTGAGTTTTGTGACAAAGGCAGCATTGGGAACATCGCCTATATCCAGTATCCCATATGTCCTCAGCTTGGATTTACCGTGGACACTGGGCGAATTTACGATTGTATTTAGTGTGCTGTTGATTATACTGCAGATTGTGATACTAGGGAGAAACTTTCAGAAAGTCAGTCTTCTTCAGATACCAGTATCGATTCTGTTTGGCTATTTTATAGATTTGTCTATGCTTCTGCTGGTATGGCTGAATCCGCAGCAGTGGGTGAGCAAATTCTTAGCATTGTTCATAGGCTGTGTGATTTTAGCCTTTGGTGTGTATATCGAAGTAATTGCCAATGTGGTAATGCTGCCCGGAGAAGCTTTTGTAAAGGCTGTTACAGTAAGGTTCCATACAGATTTTGGAACTACAAAAGTATGTTTTGATGCGTCGATGACAGTAATTGCAGGAGTATTATCGCTGGTTTTGTTCCATGCACTTCAGGGAGTGGGGATTGGAACGATTATAGCAGCATTGATAGTAGGATTTATAGCGAAGTTCTTTGGCAGAATACTTATGCCATTTACAGAATTATTATTTGGCAAAGTGGAAGAGAAGATTATAACGGATGAACCGGAAGAGACTCCATTGGTTATTACCATTGCCAGAGAGTATGGAAGCGGAGGCCGTGACATCGGAAAAGCACTTGCGAAGAGACTTAGTATTGAATATTATGATACAAAAGTTTTGAAAATAGCAGCCCGGGAATCGGGGAAAACACAGGCTTACATAGATAAAAATGATCAGAAAGTGACAGGAAGTCTTATCTTTGATTTGTATCTGGAAAGCACTGCCTATACAGCAGGAGTTGCCGAGAATGGCAAGAGCGCATTTGGCGCAGAAGAGCAGGTGATTAAGGAACTGGCAGCAAAAAAATCCTGCGTTATAGTCGGAAGACTGGCTAATTTCACCCTGCAGAATCACAAGAATGCATTTCATATCTTTGTCCATGGAGATATGAAGGACAAGGTTCGCCGTGTTATGGAACGGGATGGACTGAGCAGGACAGAGGCTGAGAAGAAGATAAAAACAATGGATAGAGAGCGTGGGGAGCACTGCCGTCTGGTAACCGGAAAAGAATGGGGACAGGCCAGGTATTATGATTTATCTGTAAATACATCCAAGTATAATACTGAGCAGATTGTGGATTTTATATTGAATTTTTGTAAGTAGAAATAGACGCCGTTGAAGTAAATAAGAATCAGAAGCATGTTACTGGGAATCTCCTGGTAATGTGCTTATTTTATCTTGGAAGAAGATACGACTCCCACCTCTATAGCCTGTAAATATTTATATTGATTCAGTAAGAACATTGCAGTATATTTAAGGATAAGGAAGATGAGTGGTTTGAAAGGGGAAATGATTGGACGAATCTAAAAGATTATCAGCATTATGAAAATACTAAAAATGCAGAAAAATGAAAAGGGGTATGAAAATGAAGCACGATAAGAAAAAAATCGCAATAGCGCTACTGTCAATTGTCATTGCATTAATCTCAATGTTTGGAATCACAAGGGTGGCATCATCTGCAAAGTTCCACGAAAAGACAATAGAGTCTCTGGATGAGAAACAGGAAACAGTGATGAAGCTAACCGCAGCATCTACCGCTACATCGGCAGCGATTACGTTGATACCTACAGATGTGGGAAATCCGATTGCGGAAAAAATCGCAGATTTAAGTACCTATTTTCTGATTGTATTATGTGCTATTTTCCTGGAGAAGTATCTTGTGACAATCACCGGGTATGCAGCATTTGGCATCTTGATTCCACTTGCCTGTGTATTGTTTTCCATAAATATATTTTGGAATAAGGAAACCCTGCATAAACTTATTGTAAAACTGGTCCTTTTTGGATTTGCAATATTTTGTGTCATACCATTGAGCGTGGGGGTATCCAATCTAATCGAAAAGACTTACGAAGATTCCATCGAAGCAACCATATCAGATGCAGAAGATACTACCGAAGAAATCCAGAATAATTCTGAGGATGAAAACTGGCTGTCTCAAATTACTTCGGCTGTAACCAATGAAGTGTCTAAGATAACTCAAAAAATACAGGATGCACTAAATAATTTCATTGAAGCAATTGCAATCATGATTGTGACCTCATGTTTGATTCCTATTCTGGTATTGCTGTTTTTCGTATGGCTGATTAAAGTCATACTGGGAATAGATGTTCCACTGCCTAATTATGCAAAGAAGAAAAAACATACATCGGGAACAACATCGGGGACGGCACAATCTTAAGTAGAAATAAAGGAATATAAGAAGTATTAGGAAAACAGTGGATAAAACAAAAGTAAGAGAGGGAATAGCATGTTAAAAGATACGGACATCTTTAGCCGGGAGATAACATATTTTGAAAAAAACAGTGCACAGATGATTTGCACAGATTTGTATCAGAAATTGTCTTTTCCTAAAGAATTTCCTGCATTCATACAAGTGCATCGCAAAAACACAGTAAAATTTGTACCGGTTCACTGGCATGCAGGAACCGAACTGATTTACGTGCGCAGCCAGATGCACAGGGTTATTATTGAAGGCCAAAATTATATGGTGCATCCGGGCGAATTTATCTTAGTTAACAGTAATGATTTGCATTCTGTGGTGCCAAGTTATTTAGATGAGCCGCAGGATGGATTGGGAATCACTTTTAATATGAGTTATTTGGAAAAAATGTGGCCGAATCTGAGAGAATGCAGAATCGATGGGCATGGGCCACATGCAACGGAAGATTCCAGAAAAAAGATGATTGAGTATTGTGAATTGATTCGGGAACAAACAGCAGAATTAAAAGAAAAACGAGAAAATTATTTTTCAATAAATCAGACATTGTTTGCAATACTACATTTAATGTATACAGATTTTTTGGTAGATACGGGCAATATAGCTACAAAGTACACCGCATCCCGGAATAAAATGATGGAAATATTGTCCTATATTCAGGAAAACTACAAAGAAAACCTGACTACGCAAACGGTTGCAAGCCATTGGGGATATAGCAGAGAGTATTTTTGCAGGATATTCAAGCGCTATACAAGCCAGACATTTAAAGAGTATCTTATGGAATTGAGACTCGAGGAGTCCGTAAAACAATTACAGCATTCCAAGCAGACAATTGCTCAGATTGCTTTTGATAATGGATTCCCAGATGAGAAGAGTTTTTATCAAATTTTCAAACAGAGATATAACATTACACCTTCTAAATTTAGAAAAAACAGTTAAAAGTGCTGAATCTTATTTTGATTCAGCACTTTTTTTGGTGGATTTTAGAATATTATGTTATACATGTCACAAAAAGGTAGAAAATACATACAACAAGGATAAAAATAAGAGAGCAATAACTATATAATTTGCCTATAAGATAACACAAAACAAAATTCAATTTTAGGAGGAAAAGGAAATGAAAAAAAGTTTAAGTTTGTTACTTGTGGGTGTATTGAGCGTGGGATTATTAGCTGGCTGTGGTAAGAACTCGACAGAAGAAAGTGCGGATGTCAGCCAGGCAGAAGAAAGCCATACTATCGGCTATGTTTGTCAGAATATGACAAACCCATATTTTTCAAGTATTTGTGATGGTATTAAGGAAAATGCAAAGGACGGTGATGAAGTCATTATTCTCGACTCAGCAGTAGATATTAATAAGGAGTAACTGTTCAGAACTCCATTAGTTAAAGATGATATCGGAATTCCCTAAAAGGGCTTCTCTGATTGCTGTAAAAGCATTTATTCCATGCTTATGAGCAGTCCCAATATAGCTCATGATTGTAAGAT
>JAQVHQ010000041.1 GCA_028696165.1 Lachnospiraceae bacterium
CTTATTTTGCATACCTACAGTTATATATCCTTGACTTTTTAACACAGCTGTCAACGCTTGATTTAGTAATTCATCATCTTCAATAATTCCAATCTTCATTTTTCTTCTCCTGGTTTCACATAGTTTATCTTGTAAAGAAGATAAAGCCTCCATCAATCACAACAAGTACACCAAAGCGTGCTTGCATTTGCCATAAATGCATTATACTCCAATAGCGTTAAATTCTCTATATCAAAGCAATTTTAGCTATTAGTATAAAATAAGACCAGGCAATTGATATAACATACAATTACCTGATCTTATTTTATTATTTGCTGCTATCTTATATTTTCAATATATTCACTGAACTTTTCCAGTTATTCCCCAATCCGCTTCGCTGCATGCTTATAGTTTCCTGGCAGATAACACCGGTAACTCTTCTCTAATCTGCTTCAAATAATCAAAGTCCACTTCATGAATCATATAGCCAGCCTTCTCATCCAATTCCTGAATAATATCTCCCCACGGTGACACAAACAGAGAATGGCCCCATGCTTTATAACTGGCAGTTTCATCCCTGGCCTCGCAGGTTCCAGCAATATAGCATTGATTGTCCACTGCTCTGCATCGAAACAGTAACTCCCAATGAGCAGGACCTGTAGTCGTATTAAAAGCTGCCGGTATCAAAATGATTTGAACTCCTTGTTTTGTCATCTGATAAAACAATTCCGGAAAACGGATATCAAAACAAATACACACTCCAATTTTTCCAAATTCTGTATCAAAAACCGTACAGCCCTCTCCTGGTGTTAACGTATCCGACTCCTTAAAGGACTGCTTTCCCTTAATATCAATGTCAAACAGATGTATTTTACGATGCTTTGCTATCTGCTTTCCAGCACGGTCAAATACATATGCCGTGTTGTATAACCTGCCTTCTGCATCTATCTCAGGTATGGAGCCTGCCGAAAGATAAATGCCATAGTTTGCAGCCAGATTACTGCATGCCATCCAGGTCTCTCCACCTTCCGGCTCTGCATAAATCGGAAAGTTATCATTACTGTAGGGACAATTGAACATCTCCCCAATTGCCACTAAATCCACATCCTGATCCTTGATTTTCTCCAGATAGTATTTCAGTTCTGCTATGTTTTTTTCTTTTTCATTATAAACATGCATTTGAAATTGTGCTATCTTCATCTTATCACCTGCTCTTACCATTCTTATCCCACCTCTATATCTATACCACTATTTTAACAATCTTTTCCTACAAACACAAGGCAGTCTTACTCCTACCTCACCGTTTTGACCAGTTACTATTCACTTAGATTACAAATTGTCCCACGAGGCATATTTTTCCAACACCCTGGATAATGCACTAGAGGCATGCCGCAAAAAAAGCGAGCCCTCACTTCGTAAAATCGAAATGAAAGCTCGCTGTTTATAGTGACCTGCATCATTCCCCTACGCCGGTGAACATGCAGCTCACACTTTCCTTATTCTCATTAACTCTTTGGTACATAAGTATAATATAAAAACCTCTGTCCATATTTCAGTTTCGCATACTCTGTGACACGATTCATATAAACCACATCATATGCACCTCCAACTACTCCCACCACAGGTATTCCCTGCAGGAACTTTATATAAAGCAGTTCTTTCGACAGACAGCCTGCTGTCTGTCGAACCATCTCTTCCTGACTGTAATCCTCTGGTGATTTTCCATTATATATGAATTCATTCACCTTTTTATTTATCATTCCCATCTCATCACCATAGGAAACTGCCCCTTTGATGATTAACAGGATAAAGTATCGCTCCTGTTCAGATTCATATTCAAATCCGTAGGATAAAGCAATTTCATAGATATTTTTCAACAGCATACCGGTAAAAATCGGAATATCCGGCAGGCCAACTCCAAAAACACCCATCCCCATCCCGGAGACACCGGATAAAACAATATTCTTCATTCCTATATTTCCAGCTTTTTTTGTAAAGGTCCTTAATGTTTTCTTATCTCCTTTTAAATTTGCAGCATATTGATTAATCTGATAATCATCTTCATGCTTCTGTCGGCTGTAAGTTTTTTCTATTACACCAGTACCCTTTTCAAAAATAATCAGAAATGCTTTTGCAAATGCCTCATTCAGTGTATTCTGAAGTTTTTCCGGTACTTTCTCCGACAAAAACTGGTTGAGGGCCGTTTCCCTTTTATCTTCCCGTTTTTTCAGAAAACGTTCCTCCTGCTTATCCAGTTTTCTAATCTGTATTTCCCTTGGATTCTTTCTTTGTACAAAAGACATTCTTCACCTCTGCCCTCGATTCTGCCTGCTGCTTTATACTTATTATCTTACAGGTGCAAGCAATACCTTACCAGTTCCTCTGTATACATTTACCAATCCTTCGCCAGAGGCTGCAGAACCAATCAGGCTCTTACCAGAACGCTCAACTGTAAAATCAAGAGTTCCGCTCCAGGCAATTGCATAGTTGCCATCTACTTTCAGGACATCATTATTCAGTGATATTTCTACCAGTTCTTCGCGTGGACAAGGAGCTTCCAGGCAAACAACACCATTTCCCTGAATACCAAGATTGAACAATCCCTCATTACCGGCTATCGCTGATGAGAAGTTAGATCTCATGACTGCCTTATGCTTTAGTGCTGACTCACATGCAAGGAAGAGACCATCATCCAGCACGATGGAACCATTCCACTCAGCCAGATCTACCAGAAGAATATGTTTGAAAGTAGGCTCCAACACCAGCATCCCGTTTCCTTTATATTCCGGTTTAATCGCTGATTCACCAGTCACAGATCCACGCAATGCCTTTCCAAGGAAGTCTCCTGCACCCTTAATACCTGTGGTTGCAGCTACATCACCGACGGTCCACTGCATAGCACCTGTCTGGATTGTAATATTAGATTTTGATACATCACATATAACCTGTCGTTTACGAACATTCATCTGACTGGAAAAATATGCTTCCATTGCGGTTTCCGGCATAACACTTAAATCTTTCTGATATTCTATTACCGAAAATGCTCCTAATTCATTGATTACTTTAATATCGTCATTCTCTGTGAAATTTTTAATTTGATACATATTCAGCCCTCTTCTTTCTTTTTTACAAATTTCGTTTTTAATGTACTCTACTTCTAATCTGTTCTATTTTTAATATGTTTCATTTTCGACACTTTTCATTTTTATGAATTAACTATCCTACTAATTCATATTTAACTTTGGCAACAACAGTGAAATAATTCCTATAACCAACAACACTGGCAATACAATTTTCACCAAACCAATGATTACCAACCCCACTAATATTAATGGAAGCAGTACCACAGTACATAAGATTTTGGATATTCCCCATGCTGCTTTCAATGCAAATATAAGTAGTTTTCCAAATACCATAAACAATAAAATAACAAATACTAACGTTAACATGTCTTTTCTCCCCCTTTCATCCTTTTTCCACGGAATCTTGAAATATCCTCAATACCAAGTTTTTCACTGTAATCCTTATTTGCCTTCATCTTTTCAATCAATAGACACATTCGGATTCTTTGCTCAATTGACATCTAAATTCTCCTTCCTGCGGAACATATTCATATTATAACTGTATTTATACTTTAAATAAACAGTTTGTTTACCGAAATAGACAGGGCTATTTCTCTATTTTTACGTTAATCCAAAATAAACTGGTTTTCTTTCCGGCAGATATCCTATATAATGTTAGATAATAGTTTTGAAAAGGAAGAAGGAATATATCATGGGAAGAAAATCCACAAAAGAAAATAAGAACATATATCAGACAAGCCGTGAAGAGATGAGTTATTCCCGCGATACTGCTGCAGAAAAACTGGGTTTCATCTCTTCAGACCGCATTGAAAAAATCGAGAATGAAAGAACACTTCCACATCCGGAAGAAGTGCTTGCAATGGCCGACTGCTATAAAAATCCGTCATTATGCAACTACTTCTGTTCCCACGAATGTCCCATTGGAATAGAATATGTGCCTGAGATAAAGACCAAAGAATTATCTCAGATTACGTTAGAAATGCTCGCTACACTTAATAAACTCAGCCATGCAAAAGAACGGCTCATTGAAATCACAGTTGATGGAGAGCTTACACAAGATGAACTGCCGGATTTTCTAAAGATCAAAGAAGAATTAGAAAAAATGGCATTGGCAATAGATTCTCTCAATCTTTGGATGAATCACACCATTGCTTCCGGTAAGATTGATAAGACTCTGTTAGATGAACGATAATAGTTCATCTACTTCTTTACATTTTCTTCTAATTATTCATAACTGGAAACTTCTTAGACATATAGTCATCCGGGTAAGCCTTATCAAGGAATTCTCCATAAAAAGTATAAGGTTTAACGCCATTGTCTCGCAGTGCCATTCGTCCGAATGCACTGTAAGTCAGTATAAAGTCAATCATAAATAAGACAAAGAAAATTCTGAAAATAATATTTCCCCAGCGCAGTGGGATTTTCTCCAGCCATTTAGAAATCAGCGGATATCCTACTTTCATAATTACAAGTCCGCCCAATCCCCAAAATAACATATACGGGATTGTAGTTCGACCATTTATATTCAGAAACATACCATGATAATCCCAAAATGTTACACCAAAACATTTTTCAGCAATAAAACTAGTCAAATATTCTACGACACCGCCTATCAAACAAGAATATAAATATGTTTTCAAAATCGTATGCTTATCATTGTTTTTTCCTAACAGCAAGACAAAAATAGAAATTCCTACGCCATAGATGGGGCTGAATGGTCCGTACAACATTCCCTGTCTGTCAGTGGTTTGAAAATGATGGGTGAAAAAATAAAGGATTTCTTCCCAATATGTTCCTACTAAACAACCTATGATAAAAAATATAAACACTTTCTTAAAGCAAAATCCCTGTGCAAATTTTTTTGTCTCATCTTTTTCTTCACTAAGCTGTTTTAGCTTCATCTTATGATTTTCTGTCTGTACTACAAGATTATTTTTGATCTCATGCAATAGTCTGCTGTCCGTCTTTACATATGTGTAATCAGATTTGTCAAATGCAAGTATTAAGATAAAAATAGGCTTGAGAAAGACCAAACCAACCGTAAACCAGAATCCTTTGTGAAAACAAACTGC
Organism: Lachnospiraceae bacterium; assembly: GCA_028696165.1. GTDB lineage: Bacteria > Bacillota > Clostridia > Lachnospirales > Lachnospiraceae > JAQVHQ01. The sequence goes on from JAQVHQ010000041.1 coordinate 5,135, forward strand.
CAGTCTATGCATTTGTTCTATATGTATCCCTAACGTGGTCAAGGCCAGAAAAGAACCTAACACTGCGATAACATTCGCCTGTGACAAATAACTGCATAAAACATTCGTAATGATAATCCCGCCATACACCCAAAATGCGAATGTATGCCAGGTAACTTTATACATAGTATATGTACTATAGAATGGAATCAATGCTTTCCATCTTGACTCTCCGGCTTTCTTAAATATTCTCCAACTTCCTATAATGTCTGTAACCATCCAGATTATTAGTAAGATAATAACTCCCGATAAAATTTCCAGTGCTTCAATAATGTCCATACGATACTACTCCCTCTATACGTTTTTCTTATTCTCACTCATACAGCTATAACAAATCCTGGAGAATACATTTCTCATTATAACCTATTTTCACAGTTTTTGCATCGTCAAACGCATTTCCATCACTGAAAGATTGCAGTACCCTCATCTTTTTGCTATTATTGTTCTTAGAATATGTACTGATTGTAGGATAAAGAGAGGAGCTGGTTTGTAATGAAAATGAAATATACTTTATTCACGGCCATTATGCTTCTGCAACTCCTTCTTAGCGGCTGTGAATCATCTGCTGATACAGATATCCGGAACAAAATCACAAAATCCGGGACGAAGTGGATAGAAGACAAATATGGCTTTGATTTTACAGTTGATTATTCTTCTTATGTGGAATCTGGCTATGGATTATTCGGACCAAGCTACAGCGATGATATCATCGTTCATTTTACAGATGGAACAGACTTACTCTATCTGTCAGAAGAGAAAGAATTTTCAGATACTTACGAAGCAAGTGAAATAGTAGCTGACATCGAGTCAACACTTTGGCCATCCGTTATGGAAGATACAGGAGAATATCACTATTACAGCTATGACAGCAATACAGATACCTATTATAAGTCACCTGGATTCAATTATAAAAGTAATAACCTCGAGGAGAGTTTTTTCACAGAACGCTATGATGGAGATATATTAGCTTATGCTAAAAAAGAGGATCTCATCGTAGACGGATCTATCATCTTAATCTGTACCGATGAGGAATGGGAATCTAAATTTTCTATTTTAAAAGACAAAGTCAATGCCTTATTTACTGGTCAGACATCTGGTGAGCTCTTTGTCGCAGCACTGGAATCAGACTGCTATCAAAAGATTAGTGATGGTACCTGGTACTATCCAGATATAGATTTGGATGGCTGTCTGGCTACTATGCGTCTGACACAGGATTATGATATACTGGTTCAGCATTATATCCAACCACTGCCAGGTATTTATATAACCAGTGACGAATATAATGTCATATTACAAGAAGGTGACATCACCTTTGAACAGGTTTATGACAATTTATGGATTGCCGAACATACCGAAAAGATTTATCGGAAAAGTATTGAACAGAGCACAGAAGTAAATAAAACAAAAACGGCCAATGACTCCAATCCCGTTTCCGGATCCGGAGATATAGATCACTACTTAATCGATGCCAAGTCACCTGTTTATAAGATGGTTTTATCCGACAGACTTTTGAAACTAATTGACCCGGATGATTTTTCTCTATACATCAAATTTGTTCCGGGTGAAGCTGCGATGATTACGGAATCTGAGACACCTGAAAATATCCGCTTTTACTATTATCCGGGAAACAGCTCCCCGGCAAGTGACTGCAGTTATTCCATTTATTCAGATTATGCATCTGCCAGTTGGTATTCCTACAATAGTGAGGATTTGTTCTGGTGGGGAACACAGACGTTTGAAAAACCCGATTCTTTGTCCACCCAATAGTTCTCATTCAAGTACGCCTTAGCAACGACCGAAGTGAAACCTAGTCGGCTCGTCAGCTATGCTGACATAATACATCTTAGCCGCTCTGCAATCCGCCGGAAATTTGATTTATTATTCCACTACTCCAGTAGAAATAGATAAAGGAGAAATCGTAAGTTTCGCACATTTTCCATTCATCCGAATATATGCTGGAATTTCTTCCTCCGTACGGTTCAACACCACAAAGACCATATTATTCTGATTTTTAAAGGCTGTTACTTCCAGCTTATCCGTATATCGGCTTACTCCAATTCTCACTGCACCTGATTCAATAAAGTGACTGAAATGCCATAAATATCCCAGAATATTCGTCTCTTTTAACTGTTTTTCCTCTGTATGAAAAAGCATCGGCGCATCACAAAAATTTTTTACATGATTTGGTCCACCAACGTCATCTAATATTAGATTCCAATCAAGAAAAGTGCTCATTCCTTCATTCAGATTTCCAATCATATCATGCCCATATTTCTGTGCATTTTTCAAATAATCGTCTGCCTCAAACTTGCTGTATTCAATGCATGCCTCAGATAATAATAACTTTTTCTCTGGAAAACGCTCTCTTATCATACGCAGGGATTCAAAATGATCTCCACTGTACCAATGAAATGCAATACCTGCAACCATTTTGTCTGTCTCATCATCAATGATTTCCTCTGCCCACTCCAATGCACGCTCTTTGTTATGATCCCAGAGATAGATCTCTATATCCGTCAAATGATGCGCCTGAAGCGACGGCCACATATAATCTCTTAAAAAAGTCTTCTGTTCTGCTGCTGTATATACACAAGAATCCCAGGTCTGTACCGCTTTTGGCTCGTTTTGAAGAGTAAGTTTCGTCACATGATATCCCCTGTTTCTATACTCCTCTATGTATCTGCAGATATATTCTGCCCATCTTTTTTCATATTCTTTTTTTAATTTTCCTCCATTATTACGCTCGCCATTTGTTTTCATATATGTTGGTGGGCTCCATGGTGATAGCATAATATCCAGCTTTGCTCCATACTCCGCTTCCGCAGCATCCAACAGTGGAATAATATAGCGTTCCACTCTTTCAAAAGAAAATTCTGCAAAAGTATCATCCGTTTCCTCTGAACATGCTTCATAATGCTCCAGCGAAAAATCACAACTATCAATGGGAATACGCACAAAACGGTACTTCATATTCTCTCTTCCGAAGTATTGCTCAATCATCTTTGTTTTCTGTTCTTTATTCATCAGTGAATATACATATCCTGCGGAATCGGTGATGGCACCGCCAAATCCCTCCATTGCCTGATATTGCATATGTGGATAGAGATTAATCAGTTCATTTTCCCGCTCTGTATCACTCTCAAAACTGATTTCCTGTTTAACCACTTTTTTCTTATTTTCTTCATATGTTGTTGTAAAAAGTTCCAGTTTCATACCGTATCCCCCATTTGTTTTATTCTTAAAGCCACTTTGTTTATTGTACCCTTACTTTTCAATGTATTTATACTAACATTATTTCTCATGAAAGAATAGCTATATAACTTCAAAAAAGGTGCAATATTTTCTATTCCAAAATCAATGGTACGATTTTTCCGGTTTCCACCTTTACCAAACCTACGTCTGTCAGTTTTAAAGTCGGACTAACTGGTAGACCCAAGGTTGCCAATGACATAATTGGATTTAAGTGATTATAACCTAAATTCTTTAGATTTTTCCGAATATGACACAGCCTTGTTCCTATTTCTTTCAATGGTTCTTCTGAAAGGATGCCACACACCGGTAATGCCAGTTCAGACAGAATTTTTTGGTTATCTACCATAAGAATTCCTCCCTGTAATTTTTGAATACGCTTAACCGCCAATAACATATCCTGTTCATTATTCCCTGCCACAAAGAGATTGTGATGGTCATGAAAGTAAGTGGTAGCCACTGTTCCGTTCTTCATACATGCTCCACTTATGAACCCATAGCCAATATTTCCATTCTTTCCATAGCGTTCAATTACCATGGCAAGCAGGCATCCGCTGGATTTCCATTCTATATATCCATCCTCTACAGGCATATCCATATATGTTTCGCGTGTTTGTGTACAATCAGACTGTACTTCCATTACTCTGACTTTCACTTCTTTTGGTGCTGTTCCCGCTCTGAATCTGGATACTGGCATTTTGAAGTCATTCTCCGTGAGTTCAGGCAATTGAATACTATGATAAAAATCCTTAGGAAAACTGCTGGGTTTTGTTGTCCTTGATTTTTGACAGTTATATATTTCCTTACCATTTTTATACACTGCTTGCGGCTTTATGTGAGCCGGATTATTTAGAAGCATAAAATCTGCTGTTTTCCCGGGTGCTATGACCCCTCTATCATACAGATGCATGCGCCGCGCAGGTGTGTAGGTTGCACAGTATATAGCCTGCTCCAATGGAAATCCTAGTTTTACCGCTTTTTCCACTACATGATTCAGCTGACCTTCATAGAGAAGTACATCTGCCATGGTATCATCTGTGACAAAGGCGCAATATTCATAGAGTCTATTTTCTATAATATAATTAAGGATTTCCGGTTTCAGCATTTTATCCTGTATTTCCAAAAACATTCCATTTTCGATTCGTTGCTTTACTTCTTCCAGCGTGTGTTCTGTATGATCTCCATCAATACCCAGATAGAGGAATTTGGCTAAATCAAGTCCAACTAAAGAAGGACAGTGTCCTTCTATGATAAAATCCGAACGTTCCTGTTGCAGATAGTTCAAAAATTTTCTAATCTCCAGATTTTCATCCTTGATAACCTGTCTGTAATTCATAATTTCGCCTACACACACTATTTTTCTGTCTTCCAGCAACTGTTTCATTGACTGAAAATCAATGATTCCTCCAGTTGTTTCCAGATTTACATTTGTAGATGGCACACTGCTTGGAATCCCATAATACATGTCAATGGGCGACTCCTCACCTTCACGAATCATCTCCTCTATGCCCTGAATCCCCTTAACATTTGCTATTTCATGTGGTTCAGAGACGATGGTTGTCACACCATATCCAGCTACACACTGCCCGAAAGCTGCTGGTGTCATCATGGAGCTTTCAATATGCATGTGAATATCAATAAAACCGGGCAGCATATAAGCACCCTCTGCATCCAAAACTTCCTCGGAAACCACTTCACTTGTATGTTCTCTGTCTATGAAAAAAAACTTTCCATCACGCACAGATACATCTGCTGAAATAAATCTTTTTAAATAACTGTTATATACCTGAGTGTTTTTTATTATCAACGAAACTTTTTCCATAAGTAAAACCTTTCCCGGTTAAACAATCGTATAAAAATACAACAGGCAGACTGCAACAAGCACATACATAGTAGGTGATATTTCTTTTATTTTTCCAGAAGCAATCTTCATGATTACGTATGCAGGAAGTGCCACACAAATCCCATTGGCAATATTATTTGCAAAGATTGTAAAAGTGATACATATAAAAGCCGGAATATATTCTGTAATATCTGAAAAATTGATATTTTTCATTCCACCCAGCATATTAATTCCAATATAAATAAGTACCGGAGCTGTGGCTGCTGACGGAATAATTAATGCCAACGGTGCAAAGAACAATGCAAGTGCAAAGAAAATACTGGTAAACACTACTGTAAGTCCAGTCTTTCCTCCCGCTTCCACACCTGCAGATGACTCCAGGTAAGTTGTCATACTTGGCATACAAAACAGTGCACCAAAGCTGGTTGCCACTGCATCCACCTTGAAACAGCGGTCAATTCCCGGAAGATTTCCATCCTTATCCAAATATCCCGCTTTAGCACCCACACCTAAAACAGTACCAAATGTTGAAAAAAAGTCCGGCACAAACAAGGCTATAAGGAATGGAATATATGCAAAATTCAGTGCTCCCAGAAAATCAATATTCATAAACTGTTTTCCGATATTTGATGGCAGAGACACAATACTTTCCGGCAATTTTGTTATTCCAAAGGGAATACCTATGAGAGTTGTAACTAAAATAGTCAAAATCATACCACCTGGCACATTGCGAACTTTCATGACCAGAAGAATAACAAATCCTATAACACAGACAATAACAGAAGCTGAATTCAGTTCTCCAAAAGCTAAGGTATTTTTATCTGCATTAGCGACAATTAATCCACATCCTTTTGCACCTAACAATGCAATAAAAAGGCCAATACCCGCGCTGACTGCATGCTTCAAACTTACAGGAATCACGCGCACTACTGCTTCCCTTAGTCCAAAGAAGGAAATGATGATAAAAAGCACACCACTCCAGAAGATGATACCCGCTGCAACAGGCATTGCAATTCCTTCATTTGCAATCATGGAAGCTACAATTCCCACGCTTCCAAGACCAGGTGCCAATGCAAAAGGCCGATTGGTATACAATGCCATAGCACAACTGGTAATGATAATGAGCATTACCATTATGGTTAATACGGCATGCTTGTCCATTCCCGCACCGTTTAAAATATTCGGTACAGTTGCAAGTACATAGGCCATAGTTACAAATGTTGTTAATCCTGCTAATAATTCTGTCTTTACATTCGTTCCAAACTTAGATAGTTGAAACTGCTTCTCAATAAATTCTTTCATGTTCACTACTCCTTTTTTCAAAGTTGATTCCTCATTTTATTTATTGTATTATTATGGGAAGAAGATGTCCAATTTCAATTTTTCATAAAAATTATGCCTTTTGTGCATAGTTTCCACTAAAGAAAGCGAGGGCAATATAAATGAATATACAGGATCTAAATTATATCTTATGTATCGCAAAGCACAAAAATTTAACAAAAGCCGCTCAGGAACTGTATATTTCCCAGCCAACCTTGAGTAAATACCTGCAAAAGATGGAGAAAGAATTAAATGGAAAACTATTCGGGCGAAGTGGCAATTGTTATACTCCTACCTATCTTGGACGCAGATACATGAACTATGCACAGAAGATGTTGGAATTGAACCATGACTGGGAGAAGGAATTGTCCGATATTACTGCCTGTCATGAGGGCGAATTAAATATTGCATTTCCACATATGCGAAGTTCCTGTATGATTCATAAAATAGTCCCGGAGTTTCACCAAAAATATCCCGGAGTCCAGATAAATTTTTATGAAGAAAGCAGTTCCATCCAGGAAACACTTCTTCTGAATGATAAGCTGGATTTTGCTGTATTCAGCGAAGCAAAACCTCATCCCGGGCTTACCTATGAAATGCTCATGCGAGAGGAAATCCTGCTCATGCTCTCACCTAATCATCCTATGATTCGATATGGAGAAGAAAAATCCGGTTTTCGCTATCCGTGGATGAATTTAAAGCTTATGGGAAATGAACCATTTATCCTTCATTTTCCTGAACAGACTACCGGTAAAATAACATTGGAGCTTTTCAATCAATATGAAATCCACCCGCCTGTTCCTTTCCATACACGAAATACCCAGGCCTGTGCTCTTCTTTCTCAGGAAGGCCTGGGTGCCTGTCTTATTCCGGAAACCTATGTAAAAAGCATAAAATTTGAAAGAGAACCAGCCTGCTTTAGTGTAGGCGAACATGGTACCTACAGCACACTTTTCATCGCTTATAGAAAAGGAGCTTATCTGCCTTCCTATGCCAGGGATTTTATTCGTATTGCCCAGAAATTTAATTCCATTTAATATTTTACATATTACACCATTTTAATAAACAGGCTGCATCTTTTCAAAGATGCAGCCTGTTTCAGATTCTATTTAATCAAATTTTACTATTTTAGATTTTCTTGCATATACTCCTCATCTATTGAAGTTTCCGGCATGTCTTTCTGAATCGATTCCGAGTTCTTATCCTGGACTGATTCCGGTGTTGATTCCGGTACTTCTATTTCTGTCTGAGTATCCTGCTGCTCCGTTGCCGCGGGCTTGCTTTCCGACATATCATCGTCATCTTTCGCCGGCTCTTCCACCGAATCTTCCGACGAGTAGTCTTCCAACGAATCAAATTCCAGGGACGTTTCAGCAATATTCATCAATTGATCATTAATCATTATAAGTAAAAGCTGTGAACTGCCTGCAAAACAGTCATCTGGAACCTCTATCTGATATGGTCCATCCAGCGATACAAGCAGCAATCCCGTAGAATCAGCAAAGCATCGGCTTTCAATCGTCATCACATCTGATATATCCACATATTGCAAAGTTAAACAGCCTTCAAAAAGTCCAGCTCCCAGAGTATCTATCGTTGCCGAACTCCCCATAGATGCTCCACTTCCACTACTTCCAAAACTACTGAAAGAATAAAGATTCTTCCATCCGGCAAAGGATCCACTCAATCTTTTAATGTGACCATGAACTTTTATTTGCGATGCAGAAGAAAATGGCTGCAGTTCATCTGTATGTAATTCATCATATTCAAAATCTGCTCCTATTTCCAAAGTTTCTATATTTTTTCCGGCCGCAAACTCAGAAAGATCAATCTTAGAGTTAATGCAAACGGAGTTAATATTACCGCAATCAGCAAATGCCATCGTGTCCACGCGTTCTAATCCTTTTGGGAACTCAACAGCTGTTAATCCACTGCATCCGGCAAAACAATTCTTTGGAATGACAGTCACATTAGCAGGTAATACATTCTCATTAAAATCTGTTTCGATGCCAGGCACCTGTGCTAATAATTGTGATATGGATTCACAGCCCTCAAAAGCACTTTCACCAAGTGTCTGGACGCTTTCCGGGAACCATACCTGCGCCATTAAAGTACAACCAGCAAAGCATTCTGCCGGAATCTCAGATACATTATAAGGAAGTACGAAAGTATAGTAGTCATCTGAACTATTACTTTGTGAATATACAGCAAGCATCATCGAACAATTTTTAAAGGCTTTTTCTCCCAGAGAAGTTGTTGCCCTTGGTATTTTTACTCCACCCAGAGCAGTACACCCTTCAAAACAGCTGTCTGGAATTCTGCTTACTCCATCCGGAATTGTAAATGTCTCCATCCACGTAGTTCCATCAAAACTGCCCTTCAATGCAGTGCAATCTTTAAATGCCATCCTGCCAATCTCTGTAACTTCGTTCATATTGGCTACATCTTCAACCAGCGTATCTCCCGCAAATGCCTCTTCTCCAATTATAATAGTGCCATTCTTAAGCGAAAATGTCCCTGCCACAGCCATCTTTCCTTGAATCAATTTGTAGCCTGTATCCTGTACACCATAAAGTCCCTGACTTATGCCAGCTTCCGTTTCGACAATATATGTTGTTCCTTCCGCTCTCATAGATGAGAATTTCTTCCACTCCACTGTCTGATAACTCTCTTTTGAACCTGTCACACTCGGTATAAATAGTTCTACACCTTTAATATCCAGACCAATAAAAGTATCCTTCTCAACTTCCGGAGCAGCAACCGCATTCGATGCAATTTGCTGTAGTGATGAACAATTTTCAAAGACCTTAGCCCCTATTTTTTGAACTGAATCCGGAAGGACCACACAGCTTAACTGACTGCAGTTTTCAAAACATCCATCCATTAATTCCACAGTTCCTTCTATTGGCGAAAACATTCCTTTTATAGATCTTTTTGCTTTGAACAAACGGAAGGTTTCTCCGCCATCAGACGTGTAATATGCACTGCCATCCACAATCACCATTTTTGCCATGTCTGCTGCCAAGAACAAATCCTGTGCTGTATTCTTCCCATAATTCTTCTCTAGCACATCTTCATTTTCCGCTACATATTCTTTATAAGCGCTCTCAGGAACATACGCTCGCATTCCATTTGAAATAACATTACCAAACACTCTGTTTCCAAATGTAACCGGGGTCTCCCCATTAAAATATAATGCAGCTAAACTGTCTGTTTTTGAAAATACCTGCTCATTAACCTTCCTCACGCTGAGGGGCAAATTAACAGAGGTAATCTTTTCGCAGTTTCTAAATGCTGCTGTTTCAATTATTTCCACACCATCCGGCACTGTGACAGCCTCTTCCATATAGATAGATGCACACCCAAGCTTTTTATTGTCCTTTGACAACAAAAATCCATCCTGATAGTGATAGTTCTCTTCTGCCCCAGATTCTGTAGAAAGCATGGAGTATGTCACATCACCGGTAATATCAGCATCAATCCCATACTGTAATCCACTGAAAACAGCTCGATAATTCTCATCCTCTTCTGTATCTGGTACTACAAACTGTACATTCTTCCAGCCATCATCACCTGCATACAATCTCAGATTGTTAAATAATCCACCACTTGTCGAACCCTTCGCCCATTGAATTTCTGATGCCTTAATCTCTATAGACTGAAAACCAACTGGCTTCACCACTATGAGGAATGTATCCCAATCGATGAACATTCCGCTGTCAAAAGTTGAACAGCCAAGCGTCAATTCATTCGTGCACGGAATCGTCAAATAATCAATTGTCGCATTATAGAATGAATAATTCCCGCAGACATTAATAGTGTCTGCCAGAGTCAGGTTCTCCATATCCACATATTGAAATGCACTTTGATTAATCTGATTCACTGTTTTCGACCACTTGTCAATAGTCTTCTTTCCACAAGGGACTGACAGCAGCAGCTTTCCGGTCTTGTCATACAAAACTCCATCAATACTGAGAAAATTCGGATTATCCACCGGGACCTCAATCTCCTCAAGATTAGGAAAACATACAACAAAGTCATCCGGAAGTACTGAATTTTCGTAGGTGTCCAACGATGATGGAAAGACAATTTTTTTAATTCTTGAATTCTGACCGTTTCCAACTCCATGAATATCTTCGGCAAATCCATTAAAATCTACCATATTAAAGTTAGTGACCCCTTGTGGAATCAAAATGGTATCACTGTCACCTGAATATCCAATCAGCTCTGAAGTCCAGACTTCATCTACTGCTCCAGTTAAAGCTACGGTATACTCTTCCTCACCAGTAAGTTCTTCCCACGTTGGATATAAATCCACATTATACACCCCATCCTTTACCTGACTGTCTGTTGGTCGTTTCATTTCATAATAATTACCAACACCTTCCGCATCCTCCATATCTTTGGACTGCGTCCATCCGCCAAAGTATTCCACGTAGTAGGGATCATATTCTGAAGTAATATCCTGTCTTTGCACATTCAGATGATGATATTCAAAGCCATCTTCAATCTTAGCAGAAAGCGTACGTGCCCCTACCAGATTATACATCGCCTGCATATTGTTCTTTATATTGATAATAGGTGTTCCCACAGGACTCTCTGTCTTGGGAAACGTCTCATACTTCGCTGTGAACGTATCTTGTCCATCTGCATAATCATCTTCAAAATCATTCAAGGTTATCTGCCAATGCACAATGTCATACTGTTCTTTAATCTCATACCCTTTGTATGAAATCGTAGCCGTGTATGTACCTGTTTCATTTCCTACCGTAGGATATCCTATATCGTTCTTTGAAGTATTCCCTGCATTGTTCTCCCAGCTTACGGTATAGTCCCCGCCGGTTTCATCATTGGCTCGATATTTCAGCACATGGTTTACCACTTGATTCGTTCTGCTGTTTCTCATATGTGCTGTAACTGTAATATAAGAGCTCATCTCCTCTATACGGGGAGCCTCTCCCTGGAAGAAATGCTGTTTTAACGATCCTTTGGTTACTTCAATGCTTGTAACCGTAACGTCGGAACCTGGTTGAAATGATTCCACACTTTCCGGATTATTGTAATCTGTTCCATATTTTTGATCTTCCGGATCTGGTGTCGGTTCAGGTGTTGGTGCTGGTTCTTCGCCACCTCCACCGGAATTGCCTGATCCGCCATTGTTCCCTGTTCCACCGGAATTTCCAGACCCGCCATTATTCCCTGTTCCATTGTTGGTACCGGTTCCCAATCCGCCTGCATTTCCAGAGGTACCGCCGCTATTTCCATTAATTGCAGGTCCAGTTCCATCATTGACTGCCGCTGCAGCATTCTCATTACCATTGCCATTAGCAGTCCCATCTCCACCTGCGATCAGAAGCGATTGCTGATTTTCATCAGGCTCCTCATCCAGAATATTTTGGTCACCATCATCCAGATCATAATCTTCCTCGGCCTGATCATCCAATTCCAGTCCATCCTTATCATCCTGTTTAGAACCGAAGGCGAAGGAATCATACTCCATAGCGGTCTTTGCCCCATCTTCGTCATCTGCATATTGCTCCGGATCAAATCCTTCATTTATCTTCTCTGCGTTTACAACTACAAGAATCAAAACAAGAGCAGCACATATGCTGCCCAATGTAATGGCAATTCTTTTGTTATATTGCTTCCATAATTTTTTCCAATCAGTAGGCACTGTAATCCCTCGATTTCTTTTCCAACTATGTTAGGACTATTTATCCACACTGTAAACATGCTACTACTTCTATTATAAGCCTTTTTTACAGTTTCATCAATAAAATAAGTCAAAAAAGAACGAATAGAAAAACTTCTTTGTTATAAACGCTGGCTGAATTCAACCTTTTCTTTATTCGGTCCTTCAATGGTAAAGAATCTGACTCCCGCTTCTATATCATTCGTAGGAATCCCTATATGCTGAATTCCATTCATTTGTTCTTTTAATCTAATTTCCATGCTTCTTTTTCCATCCTCTCTTCTACCTTTGACAGTTCTGACATTTTGCATTGTTTTCAAAACAACTTTTACAATCATTTTTCTTCCTTCTATGCAAATAAGCTGATTACAATTGCACATACCAGACCTGTAATTCCTACAATTGTTTCCATCATTGTCCATGATTTTAAAGTCGTCTTTTCATCTATTTCCAACAAGGAATTCACTAACCAGAAGCCGGAATCATTTACATGACTAAATGCAGTTGCACCACCGTTGATTGCACAAACCATCGCTGCAAGATAAAGTGGTGAAAGTTGTGCAACTCCTGGCATCGCTGCCATAATACCTGCAGCCATTGTCATGGCTACAACTGCTGCTCCAACAGAAGCACGAATCAATGCCGCAATCAGAAATGCTACGAGGACAAGTGGAAGTCCGCTCTTTTCCAGCGCAGGTCCAATAATATTTCCCATACCACAATCCTGTAATACCCAACGAATAATTCCGCCTCCTGTGATAACTAAAAGAATCTGTCCCGTTGGACGCAGGGAACGATCCAATATCTTCTTTAACTGTTCCCCATTATATCCCTGTCTTTTTCCAAGGAAATACATCGCACAAAGAACAGCAATAATTAAAGCCACAAAGGGTGTCCCAAGGAACTCCAAAGCAGGGCGGATAGAATCAATTCCAGGAATATACTCTGAAATCGTACTGCATAAAATCAAAACCAACGGAACTAAAATAATACACAGCACGGTAGAAAATGCCGGCAGATTCCTCTCCTCAGCTTCCCGGACTTCCTGAATATTCGAAGGAAGTCCGGTATTCACACGATTTCCGATAAACTTTGCCCATAAAACTCCTGCAAAAATTAAAGAAAGGATACCTACAGGTACACCTACTGCAATCATAACGCCAAGATCAACATTCAGCATATTTGCCACAAGAACAGATCCTGCTGAGGGTGGAATAAAAGCAAAACCGCTTGCCAACCCTGCCAGAAGTGGAATCACATAATATAATGTTGATTTTTTTGTCTTTTTCGCAAGGCCAAATGCCAATGGAATTAAAATCACAACTCCTGCCTCAAAAAATACAGTTGTGCCCACTACTAAGCCTGTGATTCCCAATGCAATACCTGCTTTCTTGTCTCCAAACTTATTTACTAATGTCTGAGCAACACATTGCGCTCCGCCAGAGACTTCCAATATCCCCCCAAACAAAGAGCCAAGTCCAATCAGCAACACGATTCCCTGCAGGGTCTCTCCTGCTCCCTTTTCAACAGTATCAACCAGTGTTGGAACCGGCATCCCGGCTCCAAGTCCAATAACCAACGCTGAAATCAACAGCGATAACACTGGATGAATTTTAAATTTAATAATCAGTAACAGCAATAATACAATTCCTGCTGCCGCTGCAATCAGTAATCTTGCCGGATCTGCCGCAAATACCGGTTCCGTCATCTTTATCTACCCCCTACATATTTACGCACAGTTGCCTTTACTGCACCAGGTCCTGCAAGCATTTCCCTGAACATAGTCTCGATTTTTTCTCCCAGACCTGTTTTATAAATATCCACAAAGAAGATACGCTCATTGGAAAGAATTGATTTGAGCTGATTTGTAAATGTTTCCGGTTTTCCTACTACGATATCTTTAAACTGTTCCTGAATCTCTTCATTCATCGGATCTGGAGCAAGTTCATATTTATTTCCTGCATCATCTACACCAAGCATGTATCTGAGCCATCCTGCAATTCCAAGTGGAATCGCTGTAAGACGAGAAGCATCACCATATTTTGCTACATAGGCTTTGATTGTTTCTCCAAAACGGATTCCCACCATCTGTGACACATCTACTGCAAGACGAAGATTCGTATCTCCCAGATATTCATTTGGGAAACGATCATTAAACAGTTCATCTACAAATTCCTGTGGAGAAAGGATTCCCGGGTTCGGTACAACCGGAAGCCCTTCATCATAAGCGATCATACGCGCCATCTTCATCATGTCTTCATCCGTATTAAGCATATGGGCAAATAAATCATATCCCAATGCCACTCCCAAAGGACCGGTAGCTGAATGTACCGGATTCAGGCATACCGTTACTTTCATACGCTCTGACAGGTTTACGGTCTTACGGTCAGCCATATATACTCCAAAACCTTTTTCCAAAGCTGGACGTCCATTCGGGAATCTATCTTCTATTACAAGATACTGCGGTTTTTCTGCATTGATAAATGGTGCAATATAAGTCTTTTTCTCAGTGATAACAGGCTGCATATTCTCCACTCCTAATTTTTCAAGATCCTCTGCAATCTGTTCACTTGGACGTGGTGTGATTTTATCAATCATAGTCCATGGGAAAGCAACTATTTCTTCATCACTTACATACTCTGCGAATCCATCATCCACAAATCCTGCCTTTTTCCATTCTTCTGTCATTGTCAGCACAGATTCCCGAAGTTTAGCACCATTCTGTGAGCAGTTATCCATGGATACCAGTGCCAACGGACATTTTCCTGCTTTGTATCTTTCATAGAGCATAGCAGTTACAATTGCCATCGCACCTGTTGCTTTGTCCGGACCATTCTTGATATCAGCTTCTACAAATGGGAACCATGTTCCATCTGCTTTCTGCAATGCATATCCCTTTTCTGTGATTGTAAAAGAGACCATCTGCAGAGAAGAACTGGTAAAAATCTCTTTTAGTCTGTTCCACTTTGTCGCATCAGAAGACATCGCTTTAACTGCCTCTGCAAGAGATCCCAATACCTTGTATTCTCTTGTTCCATCTCCATGCAAGATTACACTCAGGCCCAGATTATCAAATGGTTCATAAATCTTATCTACTACATCATAATCAAAGGTCTCTACGCAAGTGAGTCCTCGATCTAAAATACCCTCCTCTAAAA
Organism: Lachnospiraceae bacterium; assembly: GCA_028696165.1. Taxonomy (GTDB): domain Bacteria; phylum Bacillota; class Clostridia; order Lachnospirales; family Lachnospiraceae; genus JAQVHQ01. The sequence goes on from JAQVHQ010000041.1 coordinate 20,436, forward strand.
GCCCGTCTGCTATACCGCCAATAAAGATACGGAAAATATTACCAATTCCGAAATGCACCCAGTTTGGTGCTTCCTTTGCCTTTCTGGATGTCTCTTCCACATCATATCCCGGAAGCTGAATTCCTGCTTTTGCCCATGACTCTTGATCTTTAATTCCATTAACTGTTAATTTCATCTTTTTCTCCTTTTCTTTTATGAATTAATTGTAACTTATGCTTATGTCTTAATCGTAAGTATAGTATATATCTCGTTTAGATATAAATCCATTGACAAAACATATAATATTATACGCCTGTTTTTGTCTATTTTTACCATATATTTTGTAAGCATTGCATTTTATTTGTTAATACATTAAAATATAATCGAATCTTAATCTTATGATGAAGTCATAACGTATAGGAGAATCAATATGAATGAAAAAGGATTAACTACCATTAATTTAAAACAGATTAACAGAGCAAAAGTCTATCAATATATTTATAAGAAAGAAGCTACTTCAAAGCTGCAGATTGTTCAAGACCTGCAAATGGGATTATCTACAGTCAGTCAAAATCTGACTATCTTAGAAAAAGAAGGGTTAATTGAACGAAATGGATATTTTGAATCCACTGGTGGAAGAAAAGCGCAGGCAATCAGAATTGTTTCAAGCTTCAAGATTTCTATAGGAGTCGGAATTCTAAAGAATTTATTTCACATTACAGCTGTAGATTTATATGGAGATACGCTTTTTGCGGATACTGTTTCGCTGCCCTACTCTAATGAACCTTCCTATTATGAACAGGTTGCACAAGAGATTCAGAAATTTATTACTGCGAATCACTATGAAGATAGAATACTTGGTGTTTCTATTGCCACTCAGGGAATCACCTCCCCAGATAATACCATAGTAACTTATGGAAATATTATGAATAATACTGGTATGCGTCTGGAAGATTTTTCAAAGTACCTTCCGTATCCCTGCCATTTAGAGCACGACTCAAAATCAGCCGCTTGTTTAGAATTATGGAATCACCAGGATCTTGACAGCGCTGTCATCTTTTTGCTTAACCAAAACCTTGGTGGAGCTATCATCGCCAACCACAATATTTTGCAGGGAAATTCCATGCACAGTGGGACGATTGAACATATGTGCCTCAATCCGGAGGGGCCTCTTTGCTACTGCGGAAACCGTGGTTGTCTGGAAACTTATTGTTCTGCCAATGCACTGGAAAATGCTTCCGGATTATCTGCAAAAGATTTTTTCACTCAGCTAAGAAGTGGCGAAGTTCCTCAGCTTTTACAAATCTGGAAGGATTATCTGAATCACCTGGCTTTTGCCATGAAAAATTTAAATACAGTACTGGATGCTCCTATTATTATCAGCGGGTATCTGGCTCCTTATTTCACCGAGGAAGATATTGATTATTTAATAGAGCATATTAATTCTGCAACACCATTTCCTTTGGGAAGAGGTAATATATTGATTGGTGTTCATGGACAATATACGCCCGCAATTGGAGCTTCTTTATTTTATATTCAGCAATTTATCAACTCTATATGATGCACAGCATAAAAAACAGAGCCGGACAACATCATTGTCCGGCTCTACTCTTCCTATCTGATTTCTACTTTTTGCTTTCGCTAAAAGCGTTCATTTTTTACTTTGAATTTCTACTCTTTTTCTTCCAGCTAATACCTGCAATCATACTACATCCAGCTAATGCCATCAAAGCAAACCATAATGCCCAATCTGTTTCATCTCCGGTCTTTACCGCATTTACCGTACTTACTGTTGATTTCACTGGTGTCGCAGGTGTTACTGGCGTTGTTGGTACCTTCGGTGTCGTTGGTGTCTTCTTATCAACCATCGTCCATTCCTGAATGTAATCTTCATCCGGTCCAACTGCCTTATCGCTCATCGTAAATGTAATTGGCTCTGCAAGTTCATAACCCGCTGGAGCACTTACCTCCTGCAAGATGTATGTCTCGCCTGCTGTCAGGAGACCATATACCAAATGTCCTTCTGCCGCACTTGATACCCAATCGTCTACACCTTCTACCCGGTTACCATCTTTGTCAGTAATTCTCATCGTAGCACCTGCTAACATATTGCCAGCTTCGTCATTCTTGTAGAACATGGCCTGTGTGGATGGTTCAAACCAAATGATTTCACCTGTCTCAGGATCAATCTCTGCGGTTCCCTTGCCATCTTCAAATGAAGTAATTTCAGTAGTTGTTGTACCATCTTCATTTTCCTTCACACCAAATGTAATCTGGATTGGCTGCTCTGATACTTCACTGCCGCTCGGTGCAATTAACTCACGAATTGTATACTTCACACCGGCTAAAATACCCTCAAATCTCAGGATACCATCTGCTCCGGTCTTCGCTGTTGCAATCAACAGTTCCTCTGGTGCTTCGTCACTTGCCAAACTAATTACGGAACGACTTGCTGCCTCTGTTCCTGTATACAATGGAACTTCTGCTCCAGCCAGACGATACAGACCATAAGTTGAATCTGCAATCGGATTCGTTGGGTTCTTCTCATCCACCTTATTAATCTGGATTATTGCACGAGCGAGATCATTTTCGATGTTTTCAATCTGCTCTACTGCGGTTCCATCAATCGTTACATTGCCATCTTCTGCAATCACGACCGGCTTCACTGTCTCGTCCATCTGAACATAAGTTGTTGTTCCGTCAAGACTTGATGCTGGTACTTTTGTTTCTTTCATGTAATATGTTCCAACCGGTACGTGATCAAATGACACTTTACCGTTCTCATCACTTGTTGATGCTGCAATACTGTTAGTGCAATCCACATCAGTATATAAGGTAAATTCTGCACCCATAAGTGCTGCCGTGCTGTCTGCATTTGGACCACAAGCTTCCTGATCCTTCACTACCTTATTAAAGGCAAATTCGGTTGGAGTGTTCGCCCAGTTACCAAAATCGATTGTGGTCTGGCTGTCACTTAATGTAAATGTCTTACTTGGATTTTCCGGCAACAGATATCCCTCTGGTGCATTCATCTCGGTCAATGTATAGGAATCTCCGAAGAACAGCTTATCAAAGGTAATCTTACCGTCTGCTCCACTCACCTTTTCTGTTCCAATCTGCTTGCCATCCGCATCTGTAATCACGAATGTTGCGCCGGCTAATGTCTTTGCCGTATCCTTTGCATCCACTTTGGTAAGTGTCACACTACCAGTGTTGCGTCTGTTTGCAATTGGATCAATTGTAAGTGTCTTGCCATGATAATCCATGGTGTTCTCAACCGTGAATTCTTTTGTAAATGCTGTTGCTGCATCGTAAATATAGTTTGCTGCTGCTGCTGTCTCAGTGACTTTATATGTGCCTGCCTCACCAATTGTAAAGCTTAGAGCACCCTTGTCATCTGTCTTATCAGTCTTAACAACTTCCCAATCTTCTGCGCCTTTCTTATACAAAGTAAACTCTGTATTTGGAATCAGCATGTTACCGTGGTCTGCATCTACTTTTGTAAGCGATACATTATAGACCAGTTTCTCATTTGTCATGGATACGGTTGCTACCATGCCATTTGTTTCTTTAATCGTGAATGGAACCGGTGTTGCGTCAAATACATGATCCTCAAGAGTTGCAGTCTCCTGGAAGTAATACTCACCTTCCGGTAATGCTACTGTTGTCTTTACAATACCCTGTTCATTTGACTTCAGGTTTCTCTCCATCTCTTTGCCATCCTTCGTATAAACTGCAAAGGTTGCACCCATGATTGGAGTCTCGCCATCTGTTTCGTATTTCGTTAATTCTGCACTGCCGTAAACCTTCACATTTCGAAGAATCAACTGTGTCTTCGTATCATTCAGGCTGGCTGCATCTTTTCCGTCGGTCAGTTTCGCGTTTTCGGTAATCGTAATCTGTCCATTCTGTTCCAGTTTGAACTTCACATTCCCTGTAAATGCTTCATAACCGATTGTTCTATCTGTTTCTTTCAGTGTATATTCTACACCTGTTACTAACTGTTTCTTAATCCGTTCTGCTGTGAGAGCACTTGTCCATTTAATGGATGTTGTACTTGCATCTGCAAACTTCTCACCTGTAATCTCTAAATTGGCACCCTCTATCACATTTCCATTCTCATCTGTCTTAAGAACTGTGATATTCGTCTGTGCATTTTTGATCACTGTCTGATCGTAAACTAATGTTGCTGTAACACCATCACTGCCAATTTCAAATTCATAGACAGGAGCGTCCTTGCCAACCTCATCTCCGTTGATGTAACCATCTTTTGGAAGAATCTCAGTCAGTTTGTACTTGCCCCATGCCAGTCCGCTAATGGTAAGCTTGCCACTTGCATCTGGTGTTGCTTCTGCTTCAATGGTATCGTACTTGTTGCCTGTTACAAACTGCAGTAACTTGTCAAATGGATTCGTTGCTTCATTCTCTTTTTCAAGTTTGAATGATACGCCATCCAGCAATGCATCACTATCTTCACTGTCGACCTTCGTGATTGTCACGGTTCCGGTCTTTCTCGTGTTCTCTAATGTGCTGTCCTCTACTGTGAGAATCTTGCCTGCATCAGCATCCGTTACAGTAAATGTGTAACTGCGACCTTCATCCTTATATCCAGCCAATGGTGTCTTCTCGGTCAAGGTATACGTTCCTCTTCCTAACCCTGAGATAAATGCCTCACCGACTGCTACGGATTCTGTCTTCGCCTCATCTTTGGTTCCTTTATAAGTTGCCTCGTATGCTGCCTTTGCTGTCGTAACTGTTGTTACAAGTTTGCCATCTGCATCTTTTAATTCAAATACGACTCCGCCAAGTGCATCTTTGCTGGTTGCGTCTGTCTTCTTGAACTTGAAGTTTGCATTCACATATGTGTCTTCTGCAATTACCGGAACAAATGTCTTGGTATCTGCATAATGAGTTGTGCCTGTAATGGTAAATGGATACTTAGTTGTTGCATCTAATACTACATCATCCGTTGTTGCTGTCTCAATAAAGTAGTATTCGCCAGCTTCCAGACCGAGTGGTAATTCCTTCGCAGCCTGTGTACTGTTCCACTTACCATCTTTGTCTGTCTGTAGTCCTGTTACCAGAACCGTACCATCCTGCTTACATAGATTAAATGTAATATTGGCAAGCGTTGTTGTACTGCCTTCTAATTTCTTAGTGAGCTCAACCTGTCCAAATATCTTGCGGTCTGTCATTGTAAGAACAAATCCGTTTACTTTATCTCCAGAAAGTTTACCGGCATCTGCTTGTGCTACGGTAATGGTATTATCATCTGCCAATGTAAATGCAATACTGTCTGCTACCAGATATCCATCGACTGCTTTTGTCTCCACTAACCTGTAAGAACCCGCTGCCAGATTTGTGATATCCTGTGCTTCATCCTTGCTTGATGTCCAGCTGCGTACTGCTTTGTCATCTGCATCCCGGATTTCCAAACTTGCTCCACCAAGAAGTGGTGTTCCACTCTGGTCACTGCGTTTTTCAATCTGGAAATGATTCTCTTCGTTCGTTACCTGAACGGTAGTCTTTGCAGTATCCATGGCTGCATAAGCATCTGCTCCGGCTGGTGCTGTAATATCAGCTGTGCCGTCTGCATTTACCTTAAATGTTATGCCGCTTGCCAGCGTAACATATCCGGATGGTGTCTTTGTTTCTGTTAATGTGTAACTGTTTCCTGCTGCCAGATTAGCCGGAATCACGATACTTCCGTCTGCCTTGGTCGTAATACCTGTTATAGCTGTTGTACTTCCGCCTGCAAATGTGCTGCCTGCTTTTGGAGTCAATGTAAATTCAGCTTCCAGGTTCTTCGATGCATTTGCGTTGGTTTTGATCAGATTCAAGACAATCTCCTGATCTTTCACTGTCAATGTGTTACCTGCTGCAGTTGCGATATCGGATGTTCCCTCTACCGTCATAACACCCTTTTCTGTTACAGAGAATGTCACGTCTGCCGCCAGTTCATAACCCTGTGGTGCGGTTATTTCATGAAGTACATAGTTGGTATTGGCAATTAACAGACCTCTCAATGCTGTGGTCGTTCCATCTGCCGTCACTGTCTTGGCATCCGTTGTTCCATCTGCAAATGTCTTTCCTGTTGCCGGTGTTACGCTAAATGTTGCATAACCACGATCTCTTGCAATTGTTTTATCATCCTGATCGGTCTTCGTAAATCCTGCTAATACCGGTGTATCAGTAATGGTCAACGTCTTGCCGCTGATACCTGCTACGGTTGTTCCATTTACAGCTACACCGTCAATCTTAATGATGTTGCCGCTTGAGTCTACCGTAAATTTAAATGCATCAATTGTCGTATATCCTCTTGGTGCTGCAGTCTCTGTGACTGTATATTCCTGGTCTGCAATCAGCTTGCCGGTTACACTTGTCTTGAAGTTTTCACTTGTCAGATTCTCAATCTTCGTTGCTCCATCTGCAAACTTACCTTCAATCTTAAATGTTGCATAACCACGATCTGCCTGTGTCAGGTTATCTGTCAGGTTCTTCACCAGGTCAATAGCCATCTTATTATTGGTAATCACAATACCTGCTTTGACAGTATCCTCTGCGCCCGTATATTTACCTGCGCTTGCGCCGGCTCTGTCGGCAACCGTAACACTCTTACCATCTGTCGCAATTGTAAATGTGATTGGTGTGCTATCCAGAATATATCCTTCCGGAGCACTCTTCTCTGTTAATACATAAGACTGTCCTGCTGCATAGTCCGTACCTGTTAAAGTCAGGATTCCATCTTCTGCAGTTTTCACGGTTCCGATGGCTGCGCCATTTTCGCCTGCATGTTTTACTTCAAAGGTTGCATCTGCATAATTTGTTACCGTTGAAGCAATCAGTCTTCCTGTTTCATCTACTTTGTAGATTGGAATCTGAATTTTCTTATTTGTTGCTGTTGTAAGAACTGTATTATATGTATCTTTACCAATAGAGAACTCAATGTGTCTGGTGTCTAATTCATATCCATTTGGAGACTTCGTTTCTACGAAGTAGTAATCACCTTCTGGAAGTTCATCTGTGATAATCACACCATTCGCAGCGTCAGTTCCTTCGGTCACACCAGTCGTTCCTGTTGTTAGGTCTGACTGCACTTTCGTGTCTTCTTTTGGTGCTGTTTCTTCACGATATACATCAAATACTGCACCATTTAACAATGTGCTTGTACTATCTGCATCCGACTTCGTCAGCTGTGCTTTTTCCATGATCTTCACATTACGGAATGTCATAGTCTTTGCTGCCGCTACTGTACCTGTTCCTACTACTACCGCATTACCCTTATTCTCCAGTTCCTGGTTTTCATCAATAATGATCTGTCCCAGTGAATTCAGATGGAAGGAAACGCTCTTGCCAGTCATATCATAGTAGCCTGTTACACGGTTTGTCTCGGTCAATGTGTACTTGTCGCCAACTACTAATTTGCCTGTAATAACCCAAGAATCACTAGCCGTACTAGTCCATGTAATTGGATCTGATGTAGTCTTTTCTGACTTATCATCCGCAAACTTATGATTAGCTTCTGGCGCAATAGAGAGTTCTGCTCCTGCCAGCTTGGTATCTGATCCATAAACTGTTTTATCAATAGTAATGCTGGTCTTGGTGTTTGTCACAAACTGATCCATCGGTGTAGATGTTATTCCATCATTATCATAAGCTAATGTCTGTACAACACCTGCATTGGTTCGATCAATTGTAAATATAATCGATGGAGCATCATTCGCATTTGCCTTGTTCAGTTCATAACCAGCCGGTGATTTTGTCTCGGTCAGTCTGTAGGTACCATAATCCAGGTTGTCGATTTCCAATGTACCATCTGTGCCAGCTACACCTTCTTTTGTTACCACATCATATTTCTTACCAGTCATGATCTCTTTGATCATTTCCAAAGGATTGCTTGGAACATCATATTTCTCCAACAGGAACTCAGCATTATTCAGTGCTGTCGTTCCGTCTGTGTCTTTCTTATTAAGCAATACTGAGGTAGTCTTTCGCTGGTTGTAGACACCATTTTCTTCTGGTGCGTCCTGCTTGCTGGTAAAGTAAGATGCCGAAGCTGAACCTTGTGTTGTGTTCAATGCAAAAGCTTGGTCATTGCCATAGCTTGATAAATTTTCTTCTTTTATGACCAACGTCTTACCATTCTCGGCATCAGTGACTATGAAAGAACACTCGAACCGAACGTCTGATTTATCTTTTTCTGACCAGTTCTGTTTATACCCTACCGGCTCAGTGGTTTCTAACAGGCGATATTTACCCTTTGTTAATTTAATATTCGTATCTTTCGCTTTTGTCGGTGTTCCATCTACGGAATACACATAAGCCTGCCCCTGTGCATTGGTTCTCAATACATAGGTAGTTTCCTCACTTACATCAAAAGCAGACTCCTGTATTAAGGTAAATTCCGGTCCAACATAATCCAGGGTTCCATCTTCATCCATATCATAGCCTTCAATGGTATCTGCGATAGGCTTACCATCTGTCAGGTCATACTTGGTCATGTTCAGGTATGCTTCAAATGGGGCATTCTCTACATTTACCATAATCAGTTTCTGATGAGTATCACTATCACCTGTCACATAGTCGTTCGCGGCATTAACTACAAATGAATATTTTTGTGTTGCATCATTATGGTAATTATCCTTGGTCTTTGTTTCTTTGAAATAATAACTTCCTGCTTCCAGACCTGCGGACAATGCCTCTGTAGTATGACCAGCATCCTCACGCAACCTGGTATTTCCTACAGTCGTCCACTTACCATTTCCATCTGTAGGTAAATCTCTTGCAATCCTAATATCATTTGCATCGATATCTGTAGTACCAGCTGCATCCTCTACGACCTTATACAAATCAAATAATGCACCTTCGATTGGAGTCTTAGCAGTTGTATCATCGGTCTTTGTCAATTCAACATGACCAACAATCTTACGATTAACATATGTAACAGTATCTGTGTTTTCTCCTGATATCATAGGCGTTCCGTAGGTACCCTCTCCATCATCGTAATTTGGGATTCCACCGATATGGAGTGTTCCATCTGCTTTAATTCTGAATGTGGCTGTTATTCCAAGATTCAGATAGCCTGTTAGTTCCTCAGTTTCTACCAAATCATACAAATTCCCGATAATAAATTTGCCAGCCATAGTGGTCTCGAAATCATTCGAAGCTACCGTATATGTTTTTTCATCTGGTCCTTCTCCTGCAAATACACCTTTTATTTCAAACTGAGCATAACCTATGGTATTATTTCCGAGTGAATTTCCATCCGTATCAACCTTATTAAAACCAATCACAATCTTCGTGTTGTCTTTCGTAAGGTTATTGTCAGTAACTTTTTCACCCTTTGTAACATCAGTTGAATCTTTGTCTGCACCCTCTGTTGGCATCTTATATAAGTTTCCACCCACATCCAGCATAAACTCGCCTAATGTTCCATTCACCAACTCATATCCATCTGGAGATTTGGTTTCTTTTATGATGAAACGTTCTGTATGGTGACCAACACCTGTAAATGTTACTAAGCCTTTTACTGATGTAGCGGTTGCAAATGGATCTGTATCTCCGATCTCATAAAGACTGAATACTGCTCCGTTTGCTATACCAGATTCGCCATCTAATGTCTTTGTAATGGTAAATGTCGCTGGTACATCTTCTACTGTGACTGTGTTTGCTGTAGTATTTCCACCCACAGAGACATCATCACGTGTTGATGCATTCACCAACTCCACTGCTCCGTCAAATTTGAATCGGAAGCTGATTGGAGCTGCCACTTTGTATCCATTTACTGGATTTGTTTCTACTAATTGATACGTTGTACCTGCTGATAATTGTGCCAAAACACTTTCAAACTCAGCATTCTTACTATTTCCCTGTGAAGTAATATTTCCTTGTTCATCAGTTGTAAATGCATTGCCAATCTGAGTTCCTTGTGAGTCTTTTATCACGAAAGTAACATTAGCCTGAGCTGTACTTTTCTCATTGATCTTATGAATATTCAACTGCAGTTTCTTATTTTCAATCTGAACTGTTTTATCATTAATATTCACGCCTGCGCTAGTGCTGCTTATCGCGCCTGTATCTTTCATTGTAATAACTACAGGTGCTCCTGCATGGAATCCAACTGGTGAGGTAACCTCCGTTAATTGATATGTTCCATTTGTTATTCCTCGAAGCGTAATGCCATCTTTTGGTATAGCAACCTGGAATCCATCCAACTGTTTATCTGCATCTTCTATTGTTGTAAATTTCTTTGTACCCGTATCATATGTCTGTCCGAAAGATGTAATACCACTATATGTATCTGCATCTGCAGCTTTCATAGTAACTGTAAATACGGAGCCTTCTAACGTTGCATGTGTTGCATCTTCTGAGACCTTACTAAGATTCAGGAGATTCTTTTCATTGGTAATGGTATTGTTGCTAATCAATGAATCATCTGCTTGCGTATCATATTCTAATGCTGCAATTAGATGCTCTGCATCAATCGTAAACTTGAATGTAGAGGTTGTCTTAATATAGCCGTCCTTCTCTGTTGTCTCTACGATCTTGTAGTTACCCCATGCGAGATCTTCTACAATCAGCTGTCCAGCTGTTGCAAGATTGGAACCCTCCAGATCTGTCACGCTGGTGTATTTCTTTCCAGTAATGATATCTTTCAGCTCTTCCCATGGATTACTAGCAGTTGCTTTTTCTTTATACAGGGTAAATGTTACTCCGTTCAGTCCACTGTTATCATCTGCATCTTTTTTCGTTAATGTCATGATGCCCAATGTTCTGGTATTTTTAAGTCCGGTACCTGCAGCATAGGAATCAGTATCACGTAATGGTGTCAGTCTGTTTGTAGTTGTTGTACCGTTCGTTACACCGTTCAAGTTGATTGTTGTATCATGATCATCATTTCCAATCGTAAATGTACCCGCAAATCCTGCTTCCACTTTCTTTCCATCTACTGTAGTTGTTGGCAATTCATATCCGGTAGGTGCCGCTGTCTCCACTAAGACGTAATCGCCCTTGGCAAGGTCTGTTATGGTAACGACACCAGTGTTTGCTGCGGTTGTGTAAGCAGAAGCTCTAACCAGATTTTCATCCCTGATAGCTGCTAATGTATTACCTTTATACAGTTTGAATTCTGCACCTGCAAGCTTTGTTGTCGTATCGTCTGCATATACCTTTGTCAAGGTTACCGAAGTATTCATCTTAACGTTGGTAATATCAGATAACTTTTTGATGCTATTACTATCTGCTTTATAAGCGGTATAATCAGCCTCTGATACAGTGAACTCATCTCCCGGTGTTGTATCCAGGTAGATATCATCCGGAACAGATACTTCCACAAATCGGTACGTACCTTGTTCTAACACAATGCGTTCATCTGCGCTGTCTACAATATAACCATTATTATCTGGTAACTGTTCAGTACCCTAATATCTAACAAGTACTATATTTGTGCAAAACAGAGAAAATAATTTTTCTGTTTTAGCACCAGTTTTAGGTTTTTAGAAAGGTTATCCACCACTTCCATCTGATTGAA
>JAQVHQ010000103.1 GCA_028696165.1 Lachnospiraceae bacterium
AACTGCACGAAAAAAGTTTTGAATTCATCAAAATCCGTGCACTTATAGTATACCACTCAAAGGCGTGAAAGTCAGTAAAATCAAGTGCTTGAAGCTGATTTTTGAATTAATCAGCAGACACTAAATACAGCGATACATTCAATGCAGTATACGGAACAAGTGATGCACCACAGCCATTTGACAGCAAGGTAATTACGAAAAAAAATCTTACCAAAGAAGATGCATCTGATATCCGGTGGCAGATTTTGGTGAATCCAACTGCAACACAGTATAATAGAACTGGCGGGGCGACTCCATTACAGATTCAGGATACCCTTCAGAAAGGTCTGCAGTTCAATCTGGGCACAGTCAAGCTGTATCAAGCGAAGTATGAGAATAGTGAGTTTGTAAAGGATGATGAAAAGCCAGTAGCAGTTACCTTATCGAAGAATAATTTTGCACTGAACAGCAGTGGCTGCTATGTTATGACTTTGGATGTTCCACAGGTTGAGGGAAAAGATGTGCCAATGATATTGGAATACAGTTGCTATGCGCTTGAGAAGCTTGCATCTGCAGATGTGTCCAATAGCGCCAGCCTTTTCTATGACGATCAGGAAATCGGAAAAGACACGCAGACAGCAAATATTGATGAATTATCCTGGGGAAAATTGTCTACATCATATCGCATCTCAGTAATAAAAGAAGATGGAACAGTGAATGAGACTACAGGTGCGGTTATCCCTGTACCAGGCGTGGAATTTGCTCTGTATGGATCAAATGATGATGCGACTCATTCTATCGATGAAACCAATCTGGTTTCACTGGGTATTACAGATGCGGATGGAAATGTGGTGTTTGGTAAATTAGATCCGTCTGCACATTACTGGGTAAAAGAAATCTCTGATGAGGTAGAAGGTTACAAAGTATTAGAGGAAGCCGTAGAAGTTATGGCACCAGCAGCGAGTGCTGATTCCAACGTCATGGAAGTCACCATGGACAATGACAGAACGACCCTTGATGGAACAATTACCATCAAAAAGCAAGTAGAAGATGAAAATAAATATAAGGATGCCGGTACTTTTGCAAGTTATTGGACTACCTTTAAATTACAGCAAAAACTAGGAGATGGCCTTGCACCGGTGGATGTTTTCTTTAAGGATGGTGCTCAGGGTTCCTATGAGTATGCAGGCGCAGGAAGTCAAAAGCGTGAAGATACCGATAGGGATGAAATTCAGCTAAAAGACAGCTTTACGCAAACCGACGACAGTAACGAAATAAATATTACAGCCTTGCCATGGGGAGAATATTATTTAACTGAAACAGCGCATCAGGTTGGAACGGCTACTGAGAAGATAGCGAGTCATTTTACTGTAAATAAGGATGGTACGGTCACATTTGATACTGGTATAGGTGAAGAGGGCAACGCTACCGGGTATAAGGGATTTGTGGATGTAAATGATAATACCGCAACATTTGTGAACCACGCCACTGATGTGACAATCACGAAGAAGGGTCCAGATGGTAAGGGTGGATACGAACCAAAAGCGGGTGTTAAGTTCCATTTGTATCTAGAAAAAACCAACGATGGAGGAAAAACGTGGACACATGAGAATTTCATGCCATTAACATGGAATGGAAATATACAACCGGACACGGTATTCGATACTGATGCAGAGGGTGTTCTGACTATTCGAGGATTGGGAAAAACTCAAGAGAATGAACGTTATCACCTGCAAGAAATCCCAGAGAGTGCAGATACCTATGCTGCGGATTATTACTTTACCATGTCAGAAGACGGCGTCATGACAAATCTAGGAAATGCGGATCCGGATGGGGATGCTACGCTTGGAGAAGTTACGGTAGATAATACATATGATCCAAATCATCTGTATGGTAGTGTGGTGGATGGCAAAACAAATAATAACGCTGTGACCATCACGAACAAATATGGACAGATTAAGATACATAAGCAGGATCAGGACGGTACGGCGCTTAGCGGTGTTGACTTTAAAGTAAGCGGATATGATTCTGCAGATTCTGAATGGAAGCAGGTAGGGGAAACTCAAACTACAGATAGCAATGGAGAACTGTACTTTAATAATCTTAAGGTGACGGAGAAAGCATTAGCAGAAGATGGTACGAATAACTTGTCAAATAGCGGACTGTATGTATACAAATTAGAAGAGACTCGTCCTGCAAACTACTTTGATTTTGGAACGAATAATACCTATTACTTCATATTAGATCAGTACGGTAATATTATAGAAGTTACTGTAGATGGTAATAATGTGGTTTCTGTTCCCAACGACAAAACAACAGATGTAATTGAAATCGACCGCAACTACATGGTTATCCGAAATGTCTATGCTCGCATGGATATGCAGCTAACCAAGTCAATTGCACCGGATAAAACAGGTGCAACGAGTCTATTACCTAATGCAAAATTCGATCTGTATCAGGTAGTTGGTAATGCAGATTATACAACATCTGATGAGACAGCAGAATCAGACGATGTTCGTATGAACAGCACTAAAGCAGGTGGAGAAAATCACATAAGTACAGACAACAACGGTAAAATCCAGTTGTCAGCTTTGAGTGCAGAGACATATTACTACAACAGCGGTAAGGTTGATCTGAAAACCGGTGTCCCTGTTGAATATCTTGCTGCAGATGGAAACTATCAGAATTATCAGTACTACTGGAAAGAAGTGGATACAGATAACGTATACACGGTTAATACAGCAGATGGATTAGGATATTCTGTTACACAAGCGGAGGGTTCGGCTACAGACTCAGGATTTAAACCAACAGATACTGATCAAAAAGAAAATATGCTAAGCGAGACAGCAGCAGACAAGTATGTTGATTTCCTGAAAGATGAACTGACAAACCAGACTTTGAATGCATATATTAAGTTCAAGAAAATCGACGCATCTGATAATTCAGCAGTCGGTGGTGCAGTATATACATTAAAAGGTCCAGGATTGGATGCAGCCGGTGTTGACATCACGACAGCAACGAAAGCCACAACAGGGCATGTGACGAATACACAAGGATATACATTTGATGCTGCTGCATTTGAGATTCCGATTGCTATTGGTGAGGGATTCTACGGAAATGCATTAGCAGAGGGTACTTATACTCTTGAGGAGACAACTCCGGCTCCAGGCTATACAAGGGATACGACGGTCTATACCTTTACGGTAGATGACGCCCATGCCAACTTAGTAATACTTGACAGCGATGGAAAAGTGAACGGAAAAAATACGACAGATGCCGGTAAGTGGGAGTCATTGCCACTTAGTATACAAAAGGGTGATCCTGTTGACGGAAATACACTAAAAGACAATCAGCTTAGATTCAACTTATCCAAACTGGTATTTGGTGCAGCGACAGAGACAGCTCTTGCAGGGTGCGAATTTACCATTGAGCCAGCGTTCGGTTCTGCATTTGCAAATGTTGATTCTGATAAAGTGCATAGTGCAATCACATTGAGTGATTCAAACTATATTTTAGATAAAACATTGATTGCAGATAACACTTATATTCTTAAAGAGACAGTGGCAGCTTACGGATATTCCAAATTACAGTATCCGGTTGTGTTTAAAGCGGGCAAAGATGGAGCCATTACCTTAATAAATGGAAGCAGTACGCACTATTATAATAGCGATGCCGAAGGTGAGGCAGTTGGAACCACTGTTGGAACCGATGGAACAGTAGGAAGCAATACAGTTGTAGCAAAGGTAGCTCCAGAGGTTGCTAATGGAATTTCCACAGCAATCATGAAGGTATATGATCAGCCAATCGCTATCTATTTGACAAAAGTTGGACAAGAGTATAATGAAGAAAGTAGTCCATCTGCAAGTGGGGATAAAATCAGTGCTGCATTTAGCATAAAGGGTGATTTCTATGACTCTAAAAACGCTAGTGTTGCAAGTAATCAGACGTTTGAGAGTCTATCATCTACAGAATGGGACAAGAAAGATTTAGCTACAGTTATAGGCGATTACAAATTCATTATAGGAAAGACTTATATATTAGAAGAGACAGCCAATGCTGATGCATATGTATTACCAAATAGTGCAGGCTCTATCCAGTTCAAGATATTAGATAATGGCGGAATTGAATGGATTACTGATGGCGACACATATGATCCGAAATTGGCAGTGACCACATTAGAATCTAGTGATACACAGAACACAGCGAAGAAGGACCAGCTGACTATTGCAAACTACAAGATTTTAGGTTCTGCTGAGTTAATCAAAAAGGATGGAACAGGAACCTCTGCAAATGCTGTCAAGGGTGCGAAGTTTAAGCTGTATAGCTATACAGGAACTACACCGAGTAAAGCTGCTGCAACAGATACCGTTGTTGGAGCTACTAACGGTGTTAATACATATCTAGGTGAATACACCACAGATAATGATGGAAAAATCAAAGCAGAGAACTTGCCAGTTGGTAAGTACTTCTTCGTAGAATCCTTTACACCGGCAGGATATGTAAATGCGGCTTATACGGATGATACATATTACAAGTTTGATATTGTAAAAGACGCTGATACACCAAAGACAGGTATTGTGCCGACGATTACAACCTTTGTAAAAGGCATTAACACTGCAATGGACACAACAATTGCCACAGATAAAGTATCACAGGCAGTGAATACACCAATCACCGGGGACAATAAGACAACCTTAAATCTGTTCAAGTATGACGCAGATGATACGGCGACCTCAAAGACAGGTTTGGCCGGTGCGGAATTTGAACTGGTATGGAATTCCCCGGATGATTACACGACATCAGAGACAAGTAAAGTAACTTTGAAAACGGATGCAGCCGGTGCGCTTTGGGCATGTGCAGGTGAAGATGAAAAGTGGGATGATGAGATTACCCTTATTCGTGGTACTTATACCCTGACCGAGACAAAATCTCCGGCGGGCTATGCGCTTGACAATGGATCTGGCGAAGCATTCAGCTGCCAGTTTACTGTGACAAATGATGATCTTGGTAATGAGATCATGATCCTGCCAGCAGGAACAACCGTTGAAGCAAATCAGAAGGTTGCAAACTATGTTGAAAACAGTATAAAAAATGCAGCAGCTTTGACCGCAGATGGCGTGACCAATACAAAGGTAAAGGTAGATTTATTAAAAGTATTTAGCCCTAAATCTAGCTGGGCAATGGCACAATTTTCGATTACACCGGCAAAGGGTAGTACATTTGCAGATGGAAAAACAGAGTCAAAATCATTGTCAATAAATTCATCTAATGGATTTACACAAACGATGAATGGAGCTTTAGTTGTAGGTAATACGTATATTATTAAAGAATTTGGTACTCATACATGCTATGGGGCACTTCGTTATCCAATACTTGTTAAAGTGGCCGATGATGGAACACTGTCTATTGTTAGTAACATAGGAGTTGAAGATGCCGAGGGCCCGATTACTAGCGCGGTGACACCGAGTGATGCGGGCAAAAAAGGTAAAATCGGAGAAACAGAAGTAGTAAGTATTGCATTTGATTCAGATGAAAAAAAGAATACAGTGAGCATCACCAACAAAACATTTGAAGCAAAATTGCTTAAGGCAGGAGCAGCGAATACACCTCTTGCAGGAGCAGAGTTTACATTAAGTGGAGGATTTGTTGATCCTACGACAGGAGGAGATCCTGAGAATATTACTATTCCAGTCACTGTGGGGGAGAATGGGCTTGTTTTGGATAAGGACAGTCTTGTGGTAGGCGAGAAACATTATTTATTTGAAGCAAACAGTGAGAGTGTTTATACTTTGACGGAGACGAAAGCTCCTGCAGGTTATGAACTTGACCGTACGCCGATTACTTTCAGATTTAATTGGATTGGTGACATCACAGAGGTTCAGGACACAAACGAGCGGTTCCAGATATCGACAGGTGCGGATAAGATTACTAAAAATGTGTTGACCTTCACAGATGAGAAGATCGATGTATCATTCCAGAAACAGGATATGAGCGGAAATGCCATCAAAAACTGTGGCACAGCAAGCTTTACAGTTACCGGTATTATGGCAAATGCGGATGGAACAGTAGGAGCTGCTGCAAGCAGTGTGGCCTTCTCGCTGGATACTTCAAAAACATTACCAGGCAGCATTAGTGAATTGTCTGGAAAATTAATAGCAACGGAAACAACACAAGATGCAACAAAATATGTTTATACATTAACAGAGACTACAGCACCACACGGTTATCAGACTATTCCGGCAAATACAGGCTATTTCACAGTAGGTACAGATGGAACGGTCACCGTTACAGATGAAAGTGGAGCCGCTATCACGACCAATGATAATTTAAGTGCATCAGGTTCAGCCATTACGGTAAAAGACGAACCTATCGAAGTGACATTAAATAAGACAAATGCATCAGGCGGAGCAATTGCTACTGGAGAAGCTATATTTAAAATTACAGATGCGACTACAGGTCTGCCAGCCAACGCAGATCACTTTGCAGGTCAGACGAGCAATACAGTTCAATCCATCGAAGTGACCACAACAAACGGAACCATCAAAGTCAGTGGGGTATTGCTTGCAGGTCATACTTACGATGTAACAGAAAGCCAAGCACCAGCAGGCTATATTACCAGAACAGAGACGTTGGCACAGATTGCAGTAGCGGCTGATGGTACTGTTACCGTTACAGATAAAATCAACGAAACTGATGTGGCAGGAGTCACAGTAGACAATACTACGGATGCTATCACCATCGCAGACAAGGCAACTGCATTTGACGTGCTGAAAGTAGATAATGCTGCTACACCAACAGCATTGACAGGTGTCGGACTGTCCATCTTCAAGTATGTGGATGGTAAAAAACAGGAACCAGCAGTTGTGGCAGAATGGGCCAGCGGTTCTACAGCGAAGACGATTACCAGTCTGGAAGAAGGTGTGGTATATGGTCTGGAAGAGACAACACGTTTAACAGGATATGCAACAGCAACGCCTATTTACTTCAAATTGGAAGGAAATGTTTACGCCGGCACATCAAAACTGGTGCAGGTAAACGCAGATGGAACAAAATACACAGGAACATCCAGCATCGTAGAGTCTACTGCAAGCGGTGTGACCAATTATGAGATCCATATGACGGATGATAAGATTCTGGTACCAATCCAGGTACGTAAAGTAACCGGAACGGGAGAAAGTGCAGCAGCAGTAGCGGGTGCAACTTTCCACATTCAGAAGAAGGGTGGCACTAATACAGATCCTACATGGACAGATCTGCAGGATACAGCAGATGCGTCACTGGTATATCATTCAGATAATGTAACTGTTCAGTACCCCATTAGTCAAAAGTGATTTCTGGGGTACCTGCTATTGCATTTTGAATTGCTTTGTAAGCATTAATTCCATGCTTTTTTGCAGTTCCTACGTAGGACATAATTGTTAAG
>JAQVHQ010000006.1 GCA_028696165.1 Lachnospiraceae bacterium
ACTGTTATACATAGAGAACACCTTTCTTTGTCACCGTATTGGTTTAGTCGCTTAATACTTTATCACAAAGTTGGTGTTCTCTTTTTATTTATTTTCCATTATCCGAATAAAATTTTACGCTAGCCCCACCACTTATAACTTTTCGCCATTAAAAGAGTGGACTTACCTGATAAAAGTCTCCACCCACCGCCTAATGCTCTTCGCATTTAAAGCGGGGGAGAGCTTACTTGATGAGGTTAAATTATACCCAGAAAACAGATGGCAGATATTATATTACAATTTCTTAGTAAATAAAGCACGAATAGCATTTAATACTGCAATAATCATAACTCCTACATCTGCAAAGATAGCCAGCCACATGTTTGCAATACCAACAGCACCCAGAACCAGGCAAATCAGCTTAATGCCAATGGCAAAATAGATATTCTGATATACAATTCGAATACATTTTCTGGCAATACGAATTGCTTTAGAAATTTTTAACGGGTCATCATCCATCAGTACAATATCTGCTGCCTCAATAGCCGCATCTGATCCTAACGCACCCATAGCAATACCAATATCTGCTCTGGATAAAACAGGTGCATCATTGATTCCATCACCTACAAATGCAAGCTTATCTTTCTCACCTTTTTGAGCTAACAATTCTTCTACCTTGGTTACCTTATCTCCTGGGAGAAGTTCACTGTAAACCTCGTCTACCTGGAGTTCTTTTGCAACCTGATCGGCCACTTTCTTAAGATCTCCGGTAAGCATAACTGTTTTAACAACTCCAGCTTTTTTCAGTTTAGCCACAGCCTCTTTAGCTGTTGCTTTCGGTCTGTCAGAAATCAGAATATGTCCTGCATATGCCCCTTTGATGGCAACATGTACAACAGTTCCCACATGATGACAATCCTCATAAGGAATTCCCATCTTAACCATCAATTTACTATTACCTACTGCAACCTCAACACCGTCAACCTTAGCTTTAACACCATTACCACTAATCTCTTCTACATCTGTAACTCTGGACTTATCAATTACCTTTCCATAAGCCTTCTGTAAACTCTTACTGATTGGATGGGTAGAAAAGCTCTCAGCCAAAGCTGCATATTCCACAATCAGATCTTTTTCCTGAGTATTGTGATGAATTCCAGTTACTTCAAAAACACCTTCTGTCAAAGTACCAGTCTTGTCAAATACTACATATTTTGTCTGAGCCAAAGCTTCCAGATAGTTGGAGCCTTTAATCAGAACACCTTCCTTGCTTGCTCCACCGATTCCGGCAAAGAAACTAAGCGGAATACTAACAACCAAAGCACAAGGACAACTGATAACCAGGAAGGTCAGTGCACGGTAAATCCACTGTCCCCATTCTGGAGAAATATGTAAAAACAACATCGAAAACAATGGTGGCAGCACAGCCAGCGCAATCGCTCCATAACAGACAGCCGGTGTATAAACACGTGCAAACTTTGTAATAAAGTTTTCAGATTTAGACTTCTTAGAACTTGCGTTCTCAACCATATCCAGAATCTGAGAAGCTGTAGATTCGCCAAATTCGCGGGAAGTTTGGATTCTAAGCACACCAGATTCATTAATACATCCACTGATAACTTCATTACCGGCTTCCACCTTACGAGGAAGACTCTCACCAGTCAAAGCACTGGTATTCAGTGTACTGGTACCTTCTACAACCACACCATCAATCGGAATTTTTTCACCAGGCTGAACCAGAATAACAGTACCAACTTCCACCTCATCCGGATCCACCTTCTCAATCTTACCATCCTTCTCAATATTCGCATAATCCGGACGAATATCCATCAAATCACTGATATTTCTTCTGCTCTTCCCAACCGCATAACTCTGGAACAATTCTCCAATCTGGTAAAACAGCATAACTGCAACACCTTCCGAGTAATCCCCCAGCACAATAGCACCAACGGTAGCCACTGCCATCAAGAAATTCTCATCAAATACCTGTCGATTAAGAATACCCTTCCAGGCCTTCAGTAAGATATCATATCCAATAACCAAATACGGAATCAGATATAACCCCAACTTCAAATATCCATCCTCAACAGGCAGTATTCTTAAAAGAATAATCAAAACAAATGCAACAATAATTCTTATTAAAACCTTCTTCTGCTTCTTATTCAAGTGACTGCCTCCCTTTTATCGCTGTCAAAATAAAGTCAAAGCGGATATTTTTCAATCCGCTTCGCTGCTTCTCAATATGTAAATATTCAAAAAATAATCTTATAAGAAGATCTCACAATCATCTTCAACCTTTTTACAGTTCTTTAAAACTTCCTGCATAACGGTCTTAGGCTCCTGTCCATCTTCAAACTCAACAGACATCTTCAAAGTCATAAAGTTAACAGTAGCATCCTTAACACCAGCAGTCTTCTTAGCTGCATCCTCCATCTTATTAGCACAGTTAGCACAATCCACATCAATCTTGTAAGTTTTCTTCATAATAAAAATCTCCTTTTCTAAATGTTTTATTTTTATCGTTTCATATGAACAACTATTCATATGTTTGATTCAATTATATCATCCCTTTCCATTTTGTCAATACTTTTTTTAATATTTCTACCATATTTTCATCACCCTGTTTTTATCCTGCTTTTCACACAAAAGAAATTCCTGGCACTTCCATTGGGTAAGAAACTTTAAATAGTAAATTTTCTTACCCCTATCCTCCCATTCCCACCACCCACAAATCCCCAGCCGAAATGTTTCGTCCGATTGGCGGGCAGCGCATAGGGTGTTTTTATTGATATGGAATAAGCTGATAAGAATCTTGGCGCGCAAATGAGCCGATTGCATGGGCGAGAGGGGTTTACCCAAACACCTCTCGAAGGTCCCCTGAAGTGTGTATGCATCAGCATACACGCTGAATGGACCTTAAACCCATGCAATCGGCTCATTTGCACGCCTAGATTCTTACAGTGAAATTCCTCTATCAATAAAAACACCCTATGCGCTGCCCGCCAATCGGACGAAACATCTCGGCGTCCCCTCTTCCAATCCTCCCTACTCCTTCCGAAGCAACTCCCGCGGTGCCTCAATTTCATTAGCAATCGTATGCTCCGTCAGCTCCGACAAAATCTTAATCTTCTTATTAATAATCGGCCTCATACAATTAGGTACATGCTCCTGATGCGCCCTATGAATCGCAACACACTCCTTACAATTCCCATGATACCGGCAGGCCTTCTTACAAGAGCAATGGTCCTTCTCCCTATATTCCTCCCGAAACTCCTTCGCAAATTCCTCCTGCAGCCTCAATCCTTCCTTCCTTCCTATTCCCCTTATGAAACTCCGCCATAGCCTCAATTTCTTTTTGATTACCCTCTATCATCATAAACACAACCTCCTGAAAAAGTCATCTCAGTCAACTCCAGTATCCACACCTTATTTCACCCATTTTTTCTTAGCCAACTTCCTCTTCAACACCCTGATTTCCCTATCTTTAAGCGCCACCTGCTCCTCAAGCTCCGCAATATACCGATCCTTAGCTCCAATCGTCACATGATTCTCATCCATGAACTCCTTCGTCTTCTTCACCGTACTAGAAGCTGCATCCACAGCCGACTGAGTCGTCTCCACCAGCACATCCGCTGCCTTCTGAACAAATTCCTCCCGAAACTCCTTATCCTGAACCTTCTGAGCAACATTCTTAAGTTGTTTCGTTCCCTCTTTCACAACATCTTTCAAATTCATACACAATACCTCCCAACGTAAATTCATTTTCAGATTCGTTTACAAATCAGTCTGTACATTAGTTTTCTAAATATAGAACTCGCTATACACATCTTACCATAAAATATTCAATCAGTCTCAACCTTTGTCTTATATCTGAGAATCTAAAACTGTAAAACGAGGCATATAGAGTTATAAACGCAACCTATGCCTCATTTCTACTTAAATAAAATATAATTTTTAATCAACGAGGCAAGTACAAACCAATATTTCAATTGTGCCTCGCATAAACCAGTTTAACGAGGCACAATCAAAATATTTGCTTTATATTTGCCTCATCATACTTGTAACTGACTAGGATAATGGATGAAACGAGGCATAAAATGGATTTTCCCTTGCATTTGCCTCAAAAGTAGAAAAATATATTCTACTACTCATCCTGTATACACAAAACTTACAAGGTGTCCCGGATTTTTTGTGCATACATAGTAACTTAAAAGAAATCCTCCGGACCTTTTACGCATACATAGCAACAAAAGCAGCATCAGATTTTCACCCAATGCTGCCCTAAAATATTAATCTTCAAAAGTCTCTTTCAACTTATCCATAAAGCCTTTTTTCTTCTCGCTCTTTTTACCACCCGCACTCTTATCTGCCGGCTTATTGCCACAAGCTGCATCAAAAGCACGGAGAGCTTCCTTCGCTTCTTCATTCAGTTTTGTTGGAACCTGAACTACTAAAGTGACATAGTGGTCACCACGAACAGATTTGTTTCTCAAAGAAGGCACACCTTTACCTTTCAGACGTACTTTCGTATCCGTCTGGGTTCCTGCCTTCACATCATACATTACATCTCCGTCAACGGTACTGATACGCACTTCACCGCCTAATGCTGCCTGTGCATAAGTAATTGGAGCAGTAGAGAAGATATTCATATCCTGTCTCTGGAATATCGGATGACGGGATACCTGTACTTCTACCAGCAAATCACCTCTTGGTCCGCCGTTCGTACCTGGTTCACCCTTATCACGAATTCGGATGCTCTGTCCGTTATCAATTCCTGCCGGAATAGAAACTTTGATTTTCTTCTTCTGTGGAATATAACCTGTTCCACGGCAATCCGGACATTTCTCTTTAATAATCTTACCTGTACCACCACAATCAGGACAAGTCTGAACATTCTGAACCATGCCGAACATAGACTGCTGAGAATAAACCACCTGACCACGTCCATTACATTTTGGACAGGTTTCCGGACTGGTTCCTGCTTTTGCTCCTGAACCATTACAGGTCTTACAATTCTCCTTAAGAGTTAATTCCAACTCTTTTTCACAGCCAAATACTGCTTCTTCGAAAGTAACGCGAACTGCTACACGCACATTAGAACCTTTCATCGGGCCATTGTTTGTACGTCTGCTTCTTCCGCCGCCAAATAAATCACCAAATATATCGCCAAATATGTCGCCCATATCTGCGCCATTAAAATCAAAGCCGCCGAATCCACCGCCAGCGCCTCCGCCGCCCTGTTCAAATGCAGCGTGTCCGAACTGATCATACTGTCTTCTCTTATCGGCGTCACTAAGTACTCCATAGGCTTCCGTAGCTTCTTTAAACTTCGCCTCTGCTTCCTGGTCTCCCGGATTCATATCCGGATGATATTTCTTTGCTAATTTACGATATGCTTTTTTCAGAGTCGCATCATCTGCACCACGGTCTACGCCCAGGACTTCATAATAATCTCTTTTATCTGCCATTTTTATTTCCTTTCAAAACGTCCATTAGGACGGATGTATTTGCTTCGCAAAACTTCCGTCCCATAGAGACTCCTCATTTTATGAATGCCTTGACATCCAATTTCCTGTTTAGATTACTCGTCAACTTCTCTGTAGTCACCGTCTACTACATCATCAGCTGGACCTGCTGTACTCTGTCCTGCACCCATATCCGGGCCAGCACCCTGAGCACCGGCTGCGCCCTGAGCCTGCTCATACATCTTAGCAAATAATGTCTGTGCACTCTGCATTAATTTTTCCTGAGCTGCTTTTAATTCTGCAACCTGAGCTTCTGTCATCTCTTCTGGATTGCATTTTTCGATAAGTTCTTTTAATGCTGCCAAGTCAGCTTCTACTGCAGTCTTATCGTTAGCATCTAATTTATCTCCTGCTTCTTCGATAGCTTTCTCTGTCTGGAATACCATAGCGTCTGCATCATTCTTTGCATCAATTGCTTCTTTACGTTTCTTATCTTCTGCTTCGAACTGTGCTGCTTCTTTTACAGCTTTCTCGATATCATCATCAGACATATTAGATCCTGCTGTGATTGTGATGTGCTGTTCTTTTCCAGTTCCTAAGTCTTTAGCTGATACATTAACGATACCGTTGGCATCAATATCAAAAGTAACTTCGATCTGTGGAACACCTCTTCTTGCTGGCGGAATTCCATCCAGACGGAACTGTCCGAGGGATTTATTGTCACGGGCAAACTGTCTCTCACCCTGTACTACATTAATATCAACGGCTGTCTGATTGTCAGCTGCTGTAGAGAAGATCTGGCTCTTCTTTGTTGGGATTGTTGTATTTCTCTCGATTAAGCGAGTTGCAACACCACCCATAGTTTCAATAGACAGAGACAATGGAGTTACATCCAGTAATAAGATGTCGCCTGCGCCAGCATCTCCTGCTAATTTACCACCCTGAACAGAAGCACCAAGTGCTACACATTCATCTGGATTTAAGGTCTTGCTTGGCTCTTTGCCTGTCAATGCTTTTACTTTATCCTGAACGGCCGGGATTCTTGTAGAACCACCAACTAATAATACCTGACCAAGTTCTGAAGATGTGATACCTGCATCTGCTAAAGCTCTGGTTACAGGTTCTGCTGTCTTCTCTACTAAATCATGTGTTAATTCATCGAATTTAGCTCTTGTAAGGTTCATATCAAAATGTTTTGGACCTTCGCTTGTAGCTGTGATGAATGGAAGGTTAATGTTCGTTGTTGTTGCTGAAGATAATTCTTTCTTAGCTTTCTCTGCAGCTTCTTTTAATCTCTGAAGTGCCATCTTGTCATTAGATAAGTCAACACCTTCTGCTTTTTTGAATTCAGCTAACATGTAGTCTGTGATTTTCTGGTCAAAGTCATCTCCACCAAGTCTGTTGTTACCAGCTGTAGATAATACTTCAATAACTCCATCACCGATTTCGATAACAGATACGTCGAATGTACCGCCACCTAAGTCATATACCATAATTTTCTGTTCTTTTTCATTATCAAGACCATATGCCAATGCTGCTGCTGTAGGCTCGTTGATGATACGTTTAACATCTAATCCGGCGATTTTACCAGCATCTTTGGTAGCCTGACGCTGAGCATCGTTGAAGTAAGCAGGAACAGTGATAACTGCTTCGTTTACTTTTTCACCAAGATAGTTTTCTGCATCTGATTTTAATTTCTGTAAAATCATAGCTGAAATCTCCTGTGGAGAATATTTCTTATCATCGATTGTTACTCTGTGGTCTGTACCCATCTCTCTTTTAATAGAAGAAATAGTTTTGTCTGCGTTAGTTACTGCCTGACGTTTTGCAGGTTCTCCAACTAATCTTTCTCCTGTTTTTGTAAATGCTACTACGGATGGTGTAGTTCTTGCTCCTTCTGCATTTGCGATAACGGTTGGCTGTCCACCTTCCATTACAGCTACACAACTGTTTGTGGTTCCTAAGTCGATACCAATAATTTTACTCATTTTATTTTCCTCCTATAATCAACTAATTTTCAGTTAACTTCTGCTATTTTCTGCTGCCTAATTGGCTACTTTTACCATGCTGTGTCTTACTACGAAGTCTTTGTAAGTATAACCTTTTTGAAATTCTTCTACTACTACGTTCTCACCGACTGTATCATCTTCCACATGCATTACTGCGTTATGGAAATTCGGATCAAACTCCTGACCTACTGCCTCGATAGCTTTTACACCCATCTCGTCTAATACGGTCAGCATCTGCTTGTAAATCATATTCATGCCATCTACAAAAGGATCTCCCTCTACTGCTTCCGGCACGGCCAGCCCTCTCTCGAAGTTATCAACAACCGGAAGTAATTTCTCCACGATTTCTTTTGCTCCGATGATATACATGCTGGACTTTTCTTTTTCTGTTCTCTTCCGATAATTATCAAATTCTGCCATCTGTCTTGTCAGTTTATCGGTAAGATCCTCGATTTTCTCATCTTTTGGATCTTTCTTTGCTTTCTTTTTCTTGCCGAATCTTTTCTTTTCTTTCTTCTCGTCAGCTTCTGTCTCTTCTGACTGTTCTTCGGCTTCTTCCTGAACTTCTTCTGTATCTTCTACAGTTCCCTCAACAGTTTCCTCTGCTTCTGTGGCTTCCTGTGCTGTATCTTCTGCAGTTTCTTCTGCTGTCTTTATTTCTTCCTCAACCTGATTGTTTTCTTCTGCTGCCATGGCTCCGCCTTTCTACTCTTTTTTAAATACACTGTCTAATTGCTCTTTCAATGTTTTCAAAGAATCTACTACATTATCATAATCCATTCGTTTTGGTCCGATGATACCTATGGTACCCTTCATGCCCTCACCCAGTTCATAGGTTGCGGTCACTACACTGCAGTCTTTCATGCTCTTTATCGGACTTTCTTCGCCGATATATACCTGAATACCTGTGTTTTCCTCATCTTTCATGGAATCTTTAACCAAATCTGCAAGTGCCTGCTTTTCTTCAAAGGCTGATATTAATTCTGTTGCCTTGGCTGTATCACTGAGTTCCGGATACTTGAAGATGTTGGTAGCACCGCTGGTATAGATTTCCATATCCTCTTCTTCTATCTGTATGGTACCTGCTATAGCATCGAGTACCTGGCTGATTACCTCGCTGTGAATGCCGGCCTGTTCTTTTAAGGCGGCTATCATACCCAGACTGATTTCTTCAGCTGCAAGCCCTGTAAGCTGTGTGTTTAAAAGAAGATTCAATCGAAGCATCTGCTCATCATCGATTGGTTCGTCAATATCTATTAATTGATTTTTTACAATGTTTCCATCTAAAACTACTACTGATAAAACCTGCGTAGGATTTACTTTGGATAATTGTATGAATTTTAATTTATTTCTGTGATACTGAGGAGCTGTTATCATGGTTGCATAGTTCGTATTGGAGGCAAGCATCTTAACTACCTGCTTTAGAACTTTCTCCATACGGTCTGTCTTTTGAATCATCATTTCCTTAATCTCTGCAACTTCCTTTTCCTTCTCCTGCATCATGGTATC
Organism: Lachnospiraceae bacterium; assembly: GCA_028696165.1. GTDB lineage: Bacteria > Bacillota > Clostridia > Lachnospirales > Lachnospiraceae > JAQVHQ01. The sequence goes on from JAQVHQ010000006.1 coordinate 8,963, forward strand.
TACATACAATCGATATCCCTTATCAGATGGAATTCTGCCGGCTGAAGTATGAGGCTGTACGATGTATCCTAATTCCTCCAAATCCGACATCTCATTACGGATGGTTGCGGAACTGACATTTAAGTCTGCATATTTGGAAATGGTCCGCGATCCAACCGGTTCGCCTGTTGCCAGGTAGGTTTTTATAATTGCTGTTAGTATCTTCTGTTTACGCTCGTCTAATTCCATGCATTCCGCTCCTTTCCGATTTGTTTTTATTTTGTTAGCACTCGTTTTGGTGGAGTGCTAACATCTATGTTCTTAAGATACCACCTTGATTTTTATTTGTCAACATTGTTTATATATTTTTTATATTTTTCTTTTCCTTTTAATAATGTCGTTATGGGCAGAAGTATTCGATTTTCTTCATAGCTTTCTAAAGTTCTGCCTTTTTTCAAAACACAGAACAAACATTCGCTTTGTTCTGTACTTTTCTTATACCCTTTGGTATAATGAAAGAAGTAACGCTATACCCCAAGATTCATAAAGGAGGAGCTTTCATGGATCATTTTGAATTAGTATCAGAATATGCGCCCACAGGTGACCAACCTCAGGCGATTAAAGAATTAGTAGATGGTTTTAAAGAAGGAAACCAGGCAGAGACTTTGCTTGGTGTAACCGGATCAGGAAAAACATTTACCATGGCTAATGTTATTCAGGCCTTAAATAAACCTACGCTTATTATTGCGCATAATAAAACCCTTGCTGCACAGTTATACGGAGAGTTCAAAGAATTCTTTCCTAATAACGCAGTGGAATATTTTGTTTCCTATTATGATTATTATCAGCCAGAGGCCTATGTCCCCTCTTCAGACACCTATATTGCAAAGGATTCTGCTATTAATGAAGAGATTGACAAACTGCGTCTGTCGGCCACCGCTTCCCTTAGTGAGCGGAAGGATGTTATTATCGTATCCAGTGTATCCTGTATCTATGGCATCGGTAGTCCTAATGATTACCAGAACATGATTATTTCCCTCAGACCGGGAATGCAGAAGGATCGCGATGACGTTATACGGGAATTAATTGATATTCAGTATGACCGCAATGAGATGGATTTTCATCGAGGTACATTCCGTGTTCGGGGAGATGTAGTAGAAATCATCCCTGCCGATGAAAGTGATGTAGCGATTCGAGTGGAGTTTTTCGGTGATGAGATTGAACGTCTGACAGAAATTGATGTGTTAACCGGAGAAATCAAAGCCGAGCGGGCCCATGTGGCTATTTTCCCTGCTTCTCATTATGTAGTTCCTATGCAAAAATTATTAGAAGCTACGAAAGACATCGAAGCCGAATTAAAAGAACGGGTTGCCTATTTTAAAAGTGAAGACAAATTACTGGAAGCACAAAGAATTGAAGAGCGGACAAATTTTGATATCGAGATGATGAAGGAAACGGGATTCTGTTCCGGCATTGAGAATTATTCCCGTCATCTGGCAGGATTACAGCCTGGCCAGCCACCTTATACTCTGGTGGATTATTTTGGGGATGATTTTCTAATCATCATAGATGAATCACATATGACGGTTCCCCAAATACGAGGGATGTATGCGGGCGATCAGTCCAGAAAATCAACTTTGGTAGATTATGGTTTCCGCCTGCCTTCTGCTAAAGACAATCGACCTTTGAATTTCGAAGAATTCGAAAGTAAGATTGACCAGATTATGTTTGTTTCTGCAACGCCTGGTCAGTATGAAGCTGATCATGAATTGCTCCGCACCCAGCAGATTATACGTCCTACCGGATTATTAGATCCGGCTGTTGAAGTTCGCCCTGTAGAAGGCCAGATTGATGATTTGGTTGGTGAAGTTAATAAAGAAGTGGAAAAGGGCAATAAAATATTAGTTACAACACTTACTAAACGTATGGCGGAGGATTTGACTGAATATATGAAAGACCTGGGAATACGGGTGAAATATCTTCATTCTGACATCGACACTCTGGAGCGTTCGGAAATCATCCGAGATATGCGTCTGAATGTCTTTGATGTACTGGTTGGTATCAACCTGCTGCGAGAAGGTCTGGATATTCCCGAGATTACTCTCATTGCCATTCTGGATGCTGACAAAGAAGGCTTCCTTCGTTCGGAAACCTCGCTTATTCAGACCATTGGACGAGCTGCCCGTAACAGCGAAGGACATGTTATCATGTATGCCGATGTGATTACCGATTCCATGCGCAAGGCTATGGAAGAAACAAAGCGGCGTCGTGAGATTCAGGAAGCTTATAATACAGAACACGGAATCACTCCTACTACTATCAAGAAAGCAGTTCGAGATCTAATCAGTATTTCCAAGGAAATTGCCCAGACAGAACTTGTTATGGATAAAGATCCGGAATCCATGAACCGAAAAGAGCTCGAAAAATTAATTGCCAAAGTCACAAAACAGATGAAGGCTGCTGCCGCAGATTTGAACTTTGAAGCTGCTGCCCAGCTAAGAGACCAGATGGTTATGCTAAAGAAGAGTCTGGAAGATCTGGAGAAAGACTAGTAGTCGCTTAAGGCTTCATCTCAGCAATCCTATCTTTTTCAAAATAATCTCATAAAAGAGCTGTTCACAGCTGATGCAACAGCTCTTTACTAATATCTCTTAATTTTTTTAGACGGAGTTTTCGGAAATTCTGTTTCTCTCACTGTCAATTTATATACTTTTTTATGTGGAGCAGTCTCCTGATTATAATTGTCTATCACCTGCTGCAGGCAGAGACGAATATCATCAAGTCCCTTTTTCTTTGCATATTCATAGTCCGGGAATATCTCAGCCTCAATAATTCCTTCGGCTTCACGTACCAGAACTTCCTGTACCAGTCGTGCTTCGCTGAGTCGATTTTCAATTTCTTCCGGAGATACATTCTCACCATTTTTAGTAATGATAAGATTTTTCTTTCTTCCTGTCAGGAATATGAAATTGTCTTCATCCACGTATCCCAAATCACCGGTATGGAGCCATCCACCTTCCAGTGCTTCTTTTGTCTCTTCAGGCATTTTATAATATCCCTGCATCACACTGCTTCCCTGAACTAATATTTCTCCATCTTCTACCTTGGCTTTGCAGTTTGGCATCAGCTGGCCGACAGATTCTTTTTTCTGATACCAGCTAAGATTCGTACTGATAACCGGTGCACATTCTGTCATGCCGTATCCCTGGAGAATTTTAATTCCATATTGTTCAAATAAATCAAGCATCACAGGATTTAAATATGCACCACCGCTGCAGATAGTATGTAAGTTCTCACCAAATACTTCCCTTTTAACAGCTTCTGCCGGAAGTCCTGCTGCATCTTCCAGTTTTTTTGCCAATGTTTCTATCATTAGCGGCACCATAAGTATCATATCCGGCTGAAATAATTTCATATTTTTAGCCATACGAATCAGAGAATCATTTACGCAGATTACACTTCCAAGCGAAATTCCCTTTAAAATATCCATACTAAGGCAGTACGCATGATGAATAGGCAGTACGGACAACAGCACTGTCCTTGGCGGCAGTTTCATATCCAGGCAGGTGGCATTCTCAGCCAGATTGCGGTGAGTCAGCATAACTCCTTTGCTTTTTCCTGTGGTACCTGAGGTAAACATGATGGTACACAACGAATCGGCTTCCGGTGTAAAGTCACACTTACCACCATGCTGCTTATTCAATTGCCAGAAGGACAGTTCCTGATTCTTCGAAGTATCTTCTGCCTTATTTCCCAAACAGCTGTCATCACTGTTTTCTGCTGTTTTTTGCATCGAGATGATATATTTCACATTCGGACACTGCACTTTCACAAGTTCTGCTGCATCTCTACGAACTTCATCATATACAAACACTGTTACATCTGCACGATTAAGTAACTCACATACTTCCGCTGCCGGAAGTGATACATCCAGCGGTACTGCGATGCTTCCGCTATTTACAGTTCCCAGATATGCGCTCATCCATGTATAAGAAGTCATTCCGATAATGGCTACATGATTTCCCTGCTCTCCCAGATATTTTAGCACACAGGAAAAGTCTTCACTGTCTGCCCTTAAATCAGTATATGACTTTGCGGCAATTTCATTTTTCTTTACTTTATATCGAACTGCATCCTCTTGTCCAAATTGCTGTTCGGCATTAACCAAAATCTCACGTATTGTACTATTTACCATATTCTATCCCCTTTTATAGGCCAAATGAAAAGCATCTATGTCTACTGCTGCTCTAATTTACTCAGATAATCTACTGCTTCCTGCACGGTACGAATACCTGCCGCTTCCTGCTGGTCAATTTCCACATCCAGTTCGTCTTCCAATTCACCCAGCATACTCATAAAATCGAAGGAAGTAAATCCTAAATCCTCCATAAATCTTGATTCCGGTTTGATTGCTTCTGGTTCAACCTCTACATAATTGGTTATAATATCTTTTAATTGTTCAAACATAGTATTTCTCCTTCTCTTTAATTTAGTACTGACTTTTATTTACAGGCTTCTACACAAGCTTCATAATTTCCCCAATGCTTAAATCAGGATTCTCTGTTCCCTTGAACATAATCTTACATAAATAATAATACAGATACTCCAACTGCTCTCTGGATACTGCTTTTACCTGATGTTCAAAACTAAAGTCAAGTCCGTTATCCTCCGGGCGATGCATAACCGTCAGATACATAGCCTGGGTGGTCGCACCATTAGGATACCATCTGGTCTTGTACTTAATTCCGCCAAGCTTATCTAGACCTTTATCCTGTAAGGTCATTGGCTGATAAGTTAAAGACATGGGTTCATAGGTCTTTCCTCCATCATTATGATATGTCTGGGTACGCTGCATAAAATATTCCACGGGACTGTAGTTGGCATGACGGAACAATTCATTTTGTCTGTCACGAATCTCATGAATACCTTCTAAGAAAGTCTTCGTTTCCGGAATAATTGTTCTGCATGGGAAGGAATGAATTCTGGTCCCCCCCGACTTTTTTTCTTTTAGAGTCGCACGTCTGGCAATAGCAGTATTGATGGATACATCATCATTTCCATTCATTTTCTGAAAATATGTACGAATACCCATCATCAACAGGCATACCAGGGATATATGGTACTCCTCACAAAATGACATAAGTCTTTGTGTAGGTTCTTCCTCCAGATGAAACACATCCAGATTCGAATCCACCGAATCAGACACGTTGACCGCACAGCGAAGCTTTGGATTGCCGCTTTGTTCTCTGGCCGCTTCTAAGCGCCCCGGTCCATCAATTCCATTATATATCGGTTCCGAACTTTCAATTAATTGTTTAAAGAATTCCCTGTCTCTGTCTTTTGCACGACAGCCTTCCTCATATGACAGATCCTTTTGCAGCTGTTCCAGATAAGACGCCATCTCCTTCGGGTACGGAACACCTTCGTACATCGCATTACAATATATCTCAATAATATCCCTCAGGAAGCAAATCAATGACTGTGCATCCATCGTCATATGATCCACCAGGAGATAAACCCCTTTATACCCGTCTGAAGTCTGAATCATAACGATTCTGTTCATCGGTGCATCCTTATGGCTGAAAGGTACTTCCGTCCATGACCGCATAATAGCGGCAGCTTCTTCCATACTTTTATCCGAGAAATCCACGAACTCTATCTCCCGCTCTTCTTTTTCTACCACATACTGAAAATAATTACCCTCTTTATCCTGTGCAAAACGAAGTCTCATGGAATCACAGCGCTCATACGCTTTATATATGGATTCTTTTAAAACATTCCAGTCTAAATCTGTTTCGATAGTTAAACTGGTTCCAATGTTAATGACTTCCTTTTTAGGACAGAATTTCTGATAATACAGGTGAAACTTCTGTGCAACCGTCAATGGATATACTTTGTAACCTTTTCTTGTTTTCATAATATTACTCCTCCGATAAAGTCATCTAATGCTTTCTCATAGGCAGCGGTGTCCTTATAATAACTCTCAGCATGTGCTGCGCCCTTAACAATCAGTTTCATTTTAGGTGATGCGCAGTTATCATATATCTCATGACACATACTGCACGGTACAAAATGATCTGCATCCCCATGTATCAGCAGGATTGGTACTTTTGCTTTGCGAACTTCTCTGGCAGAATTGCACTGGTCTAAACCGAATCCGGAAAATGTTCTGTTCAAAAAATCTGTAATTTGCATCATAGGGAATGCCGGCATATGGTACATCGTGTGCAGCACATGGGTAAATACATATTTCGGTGATGTAAAACCACAATCAGATATTATCCCCTTTACCTGTTTGGGCAGTGCAAGTCCACTGGCCATAAGTACTGTAGCACCACCCATAGACATTCCATGCAATAATAATTCTATATCTTCCCCATTTGTTTTTATTGCCCAGTCAATCCATCCCATAGCATCTATACGGTCCCGATATCCGAATCCGATATACTCGCCTTCACTTTCTCCATGTGCCCGTTCATCTACCAGAAGCATCTGGTAACCATGACTCATATAATAACTGGATAATCCTATGTAATCGCTGGTTCCCTGACTGGTGTAGCCATGAAAACATATGACCATTTTCTTACCCCTGTTTCCTGGGAAATATGTGGCGTGAAGTTTCAGATCATCCTTTGAATGCTGATAGATATCTTCATGTTCCTGCGACATCATCTGCTCTTTTTTCTGATGAATCACATCCATATATTGATCCCAGTCCGTTCCCGCCATCTTTATGGTTCGTTCCTTCTTAGCCTTGCTGCGCTTCATGGTTCTTCTATAGAAGTAAACAGACACGGCAGTTTCCGCAACAGCAAGCGTTCCAGCAGCAAGTACAATTCCTGCAATGATCCTATTCATATACATCCCCATTTCTGTCATAATCCATACTTTAGCTCATACAAATTCATTATTTATTTTCTGCAAGAAACTCCTGCATTTTCAGTGCCTTATCTATGTTGCCTTCTACTTTTAGCTTCTGTAATGTAACTGCCATAACCGGATCCAATTTTTTATTGGCAAGTTTTAATAAGGTATCCGCCTTACAGGTAAAGATTACATCCCTGTCAAAATACTCATAGGGTTCCACATAGAGTTTTCCGTCTTTTACTTCTATATAAAATATTCCTTCTGCATCTCCGATGATGTTAAACTGATAAGCCAGATGTTCTTTGATATTGCTTACATCAGCCTCTAAAAACTGTCCTTTTACTGTAGAAAACAAATCTGCATATGTCATACGTGTTACCTCCTCATTACACATTCTTTCTTTTTTCGACCATTGGTCGATTTGTGTATATTCATACGATAGCACTTTTCCGACCGTCGGTCAATTCATTTTTCTCATCAAATTCTTCTATATTTCGAGTTTTTTTCTACATATCTCACAGTTGCCTGCTCTATTTTTACTGTGTTATACTTGTATAAATATCGAAAGGCGGTAATCTTATGCCCAATACTATGAAATACGAGAAAATACTAGATGCTTTGGAAGAATTATTGAAATCACGAACCATACAGACAATCTCAGTCAGTGATATTGCGCGAACCGCTGGAATTGGAAAAGGAAGTATCTACTACTATTTTCCATCTAAGGAATCTATTTTAGAAGCTTTAATTGAACGGAATTATGAAAAGCCCCTGGATACAGCTAAAACTCTGGCCAGGCAGACTTCTATTCCGCCTTTTACACGTATGGCCATGCTGTTTCAGGCCTGCAGGAATTCTTCCTCGGAATTTATGAACCAGGAAAATTCAGAGGGTATCCCGGTCAGCACTCACCAGGAACGTTCCATCATACATCAGAAGTATTTAAATCACCTGGTCACTGAATTGAAACCGGAACTTACCGAAATCATACGCCAGGGAATAGAGAGTGGGGAAATCCACTTTGACCAGCCTGCTGCATTAGCAGAGATTGTATTGATTGTACTCGCTGTAAAATTCGACAATACTCTGATACCTACTACTCAGGAAGAGACACAAGCTACCATACGTGGATTGATTTCCCTATTAGAAAAGGGAACCGGCAATCCGCCAGGCTCCCTTAATTTTCTTATGTCATTTCATGATGACACGAAATAATCGTATTATCAGAACACTCGTCGATTCCACTGGAAATGTTCCATATCCACACGTCCGTCTACAAAGCGGACCCCTTCAGCCTCCAGTAGTTTGATCTGACGATTTTCTCCAGCTGTCTCAAAACACTTTGAGGGCTCCCCGTATCGGTTCACCACCCGATGGCAGGGGAGTCCTTTGTCTTCCGGGCTCACGTTAAGAGCATAGCCTACCACCCGGGACCATCTTCTGTTGCCCGCTAACTCGGCAATCTGACCGTAGGAAGCTACTTTACCCTGTGGAATCTCACGCACTATATCATATATTTTATCATATGTGGACTTACCTTTTTCTATCAATGCTTTATAATCTCCAAATCCTTTTACTTGGGTTCCCGTTTCTTCCCGGTAAAACTGCTTACCTCTATGCAATATACATTTACAGCTTCAAGCTGCTTATCCAGGAAATGAATCTCCGCCTGCGCATCCAATTTATTCATCAGAAGTGTAAGTGCCTTTGTCTTCTCATCGTTATTCTTTACTTTACGTATAATACCATTACCCATGATACTTCTGTAAGCCATAGAATAATTGCAGGTATACTCACCGGTAATTAGTGGCCCTGCGCAATCCATCTCAATGGCAACGGGTGGTTCTTTATCAAAAGCTTCTGCTTTTCTTCCTTCTTTCGCAGAATGTACATACAACTTTAACTGACCATTTTCATATTCGAAGCCAAAATTCACAGGCACAATAAACATCCCCTCTGTATCCTGGCAGCCGATGCGTACTACTTCGCAGTCTCTTATAACAGCTTTTAATTCTTCACAGCCTGTTATTTCTCTTTTTGATAATCTCATCTGTCTCATAATCATTCTCCTGTCACTGTATTTTCCTGTAGTGTTAGAATTGTGAAAATCGAAATCTATTCTTTTATAGAATAATATCTTCTAATTTTCTCTTCGGCACATAATGCACATCCTCATCATCACGGTAATACTGAATACTTTCTCCTTCTTCAATTTCTGTAAGCATGATTTTTTCCTTTGGCTTTCCAAATGCCACAATCAGCATCGGTGCCAGATTATCTGACAGATTAAGATTCTCAGATACTTCCCTGGCATTGAAATTTCCAATCATACATCCACCCAGTCCCCGTTCTGCTGCAGCTAAAAGCATCGTCTGGGCAACAATCCCTACATCTTTTTGGTATCTTGTTAAAGATTCTCCCAGATTTTTATCCTGACAGATGATGATAAATCCAGTTGGACACATGCCCTTATGTGGTAATTCTAAATCAGGCAGTGCTCTCGCCCACTTCGTCATCGCCTGAATCTTATCTACCTCATCCTTTTCCCATGCCAGATAGTAGCGAAATGGCTGTCCATTCACACTGGATGGAGCGAGCCGGGCACAATCTACATAATCTGCTAATTGCTCTTTTGTAAACGTATATGACTCGTCATAGCCTCGATAGCTTCTGCTTGCTTTTACTAAATCTTTAAACATAGGGATTCTCCTTTTATTTGATATTTCTTTTATTTGATATTTTCTTTCATTTTAATGCTTTTTCTTTTATATTTCCACATATTTCTTTTTGTTTTCCATTTAGTATAAAATGCATATTGCTTTTACCACTGCGTAGGAGTATTATGAATAAACATCTTTAAGTTGGATGTATCCTATGATTCTAAAACTCTATTAGAGAATTCTAATAATCATGCCGTTTCAGGCACTATTCAATAGTTGTACAAGCAATACTTTTATACTATAATGAAAGGACGATGATGTTTTTGCCCGTAATATCCTGTTTCTATGGAATTATAGTTCGTATGTATTTCAATGACCAAGAATAACACCATACACCCCACTTTCATGCTGTATATGGTGACTATCAAGCCAGCATAGATTTCGAGGGCCGTATAATTGCAGGTATTATTCCTCCAGGCAAGCAGAAATTAATTGCAGCTTGGGCTGAAATACATAAAGAAGAATTAAATGCACTTTGGAATCTAATGCAAAATGAACAAGAATATTATAAAATAGAAGGACTAAAATAATGAAAATATATCCAACTTTAAAAGATGTGCAAATAATGCCATTATATATCTTGAAATTGATATATGAAAATGGCGAATGCAGACTATATGATTTTTCATCTAATCTAACTCACCCCTACTATTCTCAGTTAAAAGATACATTATTATTTCAGCAGGTGACTGTCCTTAATGGTGAATTATACTGGAAAACCGGACAGGATTTTTGCCCACATACCTTATATGAGTTAAGTTATCCTCTATAGAATGAAACCAACTGTAAATTATGTCTTGACTTTTCATTCATAAAAATGTTATCCTTTTAAAGCAAATTAAATAAAAACGAAATGCCAAACGACACATGTAGTGCTTTTGCACGTAAATCTGATTACGGAACATTGTTCTTAACCAGATTACGTCCAGCCCTAACTATGTGTCTTTTTTTGTGCAAAGAAAAGGAGTGTTTTATTATGCCAAGAAATCAATTTCAGAGAATGGTCTTTGCCCTTCTCACAGTTTTAATCACTGTACACGCGTACATATTCTACAGTCTCTATGTTGTAAATGGAACTACCTTAATGAACGTTACCGGAGCTTCCAGTGTCTTAGGTGCTATCCGCGCCCAGGGCGGTGTCTATATGTTTGGTACTATGCTGCCAATCTGGGCCGTTGTCCTGATTGAATTCTGCTTTGCGTATCTGTTAGAGAACATCATGGGAAGCCCCTGCTCTTTCAAGCTGGCCTGTCGTGTATTTGATCCCAGGAAGAATCATCCGATGATGTTTGAATCTGCCATCATCTGCGCAACTGTTGGGCTGATGTGTCCAGCTATGAGTTTTATCGCGGCTTTTCTGTACTATCCTTACTACGAAGGATTTAATATCTTCACCCTGCTGGCTAACTGGCTGAAGCTGGTATGCTTTAACTTCCCATTTGCATTCTTTACTCAGTTATTCTTTATCCAGCCATTTGTACGTACTTTGTTTAAAGCATTATTCCGTAAAGATATTCAGGCTCGTGAGGATATGGCTCATGAGAAAGAACAGCAGGGCGAGAAAATCAAACCTGCTGACGAGACAGAAGCTATCGCGGATATTATTAAACGCGTAGATGAAATTCAGGCTGAGTTAAAAGCAGAACAGGCAAAACTTACGAAGTAAACATGGTCTCACAAAAAAGCAAATCTCACATTTGAAGATTTGCTTTTTTCTTGTCTAAGAGATATTCAATATTTATATAAAAGGAAATGCAATTACTTTAGCTGGATTTTCTCTGTGTTCCCCTATTATTTTCTCCATCCAGATCATATCATACCAACGGTGAAACTTATGTCCGCTGTTGGTAAAGGTTCCCACCAGGCGATAGCCCATATGTTCATGAAACTCCATACTCGCATTGGTAAGATATGGATCATCCGGTTTCGCCAGTGCGATACAGGCATTCATATTCAGTATATTCTGTCTCTTTAAAGCTTCCTCTAAAGCCAGATAGAGCTGTTTTCCGTAACCCTTTCCTTTTTGATCTTCACGCATATAAATCGTTGTCTCCACAGACCAGTCATAGGCTGGACGTGGCTTGAAAGAAGATGCATACGCATACCCCTTAATTTGCCCTGATTCTTCTAATATAAGATAGGGATAACGCTGCAAAATATTATGAATACGATTTTGAAATTCTGCCACAGACGGCACTTCGTATTCAAATGAAATCGCAGTATTTAAAACATACGGCTTATATATCTCCAGCAATGCTTCTGCATCTGTCTCTTTGGCGATTCTAATATTTCGATTATTTTCCATGCTCTTTCTCTCCACTGTATTTTAATGTTTCTCAGGATATCTCTTCCTGTTCTATAACTTCTGGCGCCGGCACACTGGTTTCTCCATTATATTCGATATTCGGCAGCAATTCAAAATAAAAGTCCTGAAATTCTGTGGTCAAGGCTTCTATCACCTGCTGCTGCACCATACCAAATCTGGAAATTGATACCCAGTCCCGCTCGAAAGAAATATAAACACTAATCCATAATTTTCTTCCTGTCCGCACGATATCATAATAAAGTTCTGTATAACCATATTCTTTTAATATGGGCTCAACCAGTTCTTTTATCTGGTCAATCGTCTCTTCCTCCGGTGGAAGCAGGAACAAATCCCGCAATCCGACAACTACTGATTTCACCGGCACCGGCAGCATAAATACAGACAGTACGATAGCTATCAGCTGATCCAGATATGGTACTAAAGGTTTCATCCAGTTTGCAGTAATTACTACTGGAATAAAGAATGCAACTGACATACCAATGGATGCAACTGTATCAATTTTCCATTCCTGAATCTCCATCTCCACAATTGGGGACGTCATATTGCGATTCTGGTACTGTAAGATAGCTATAACGAGAATACTAAGAAGCGTTGCTCCCATTTCAAACCAGGCAACCATGGAAAAACTTACATGGCGACCGCCATGAAGCATCAGCTGAATATTATTAAAAATCAGGCCTACGGTCAGAGAGATAATGATGACTCCCTTAAATACAATAAATAATGATTCCAGCTGCAGATACCCAAAAGGTCTCTTCTCACTGGAAGGCTTATATAGCAATGGAACCATGGCCATGGAACACAAAATCATCAATAATTCTGCTCCATCATATACCGAATCCAGCAAAAGCGCCTGGGAACTGGTATAGATAGCCATAAGAATCTCCAGTACTACAAAAAGAGTACTTCCAAGTAATGATATTTTTAATGCTGAGCGCTCTGTCTTTCGCGCGTAATTATTCGAATGCATAAATCCTCCCTCTTATCTTCTACACATATATCATAGCGAAATGGACATTCGAAATCCCGCCACCTGTTCACCTGTACAGATACTGGCTTTAATAACCGGCTGCATCTTCGTGCTGTCATACACAAACTCTGGTGTTTCCTTTTTCTTTTTAAACAACTTCATATCTACACCTCCAGAAGCAATTCATAATCTTCTTTTGAAAAACGATGATAAATCGTATGTCCCATCTCTTGCTTTACACAATAATAATACTCGTCAATATCCGGTTCTGTAAAGTACAAAGCGTAATCAAAATCAGTACCTTCCTGCATCTTCTCACAATGATAAGCTTCGCTGTATTTTCCAAATACACTCTTAATATCTTCTAAACTGCAGCTGTGATGATTGGCAAACAGGTTAATCATATCGGAAAGAAATTCCGGCCGAGGTACCTGTGTATGCACATATTCTACACCTTCCGGAGGGATACTAACTTCAATTCTCCCTTTATGTGAAGAGAATTTCAATGTTCCTAAAACTGTATCATCCTTGAATTTATTCTCGCAAAGTGCGGCAAGCATACTGTTCTCATCGCTTAAATCAGTACCCAAGATGGCATTTAGTGATGTAACCGGATAATACAGACGGACAGTTTCTTTTACATATCCAAGCTTTATCTGTGCTTCTTTTATCTGATCAATTATATTTTTTATTAGTCTTTCTTTGTTCATGCTTTTATTCTCCTGTCTGCTAATATCAACTCGATGTTTACATCCGCTTAATTTACCTTAAAAGAAGATAAAGTCTACGGCGGATTGCACATATCCATATTATTTACATATATATAGTACAAGAAACTGTTTCTATGATATTCTCTCACATTTTCATAATTTCTGCAATTTCTGCGTATGTTAAGAACAAGCTTATCATTCTTATTTAATTATCACAAGGAGGTTTTTATGAAAGATAGCAAAAATCAACAGATTATTGATTCCTATGATTATCTGGCTAATGCAGCCTCTGCCAATGACTGCACAGGTTTAATCCCGGCTGGTGAATCCACTGAATCTCAACTGGCCGACTATCAGGAAATCTATAAATTCGGTGCTGCGAAGATGCAGCGTTATTTTGACCAGAATGAAGAAGAACCGGTAAAATAAAACTAATGCAAAGTCCGCACTCTTTAATTTACTTGACGAAATCCTCCAAAACTTCTATGATATAGAAATAGGAACCCTAAACTTGACTTTAGATTAAGGAGTGAATTGGATGAACACTTATTCCATTGGCGAAGTGGCCAAAATGTTAGATATTTCTATCTCTACCCTGCGTTATTATGATAAAGAGGGACTTTTAAATTCCGTGGAACGTACCGCTGGTGGTATTCGTATATTTAAAGATAAGGATATTAATCAGCTGAACATGGTGGAATGTCTGAAAAATACCGGTATGCAGTTAAAAGATATCCGTACTTTCTTCGAATGGTGCGAGGAAGGCGATTCTACTATTCCGCAGCGTTATCAGATGTTTCTAAACCGGCGAAAAGATATTGAGAAACAGATAGAAGTTTTGCAGAATTCTCTTGATTTAGTGAACTATAAATGCGAATACTATGCTTTAGCTGCCAAAGAAGGAACCGTAAACACACCGAAACTGCAATTTTTGAAAAATCGTGCTGTGAAAAGTTCTGACTATGTGAAACATGTAGTTGGAGAGAATTAGTCTGTAATTCGTTAAATCATTTCAAGATACTTAATGCATTGCAGCTAAAAAGCCAGTCGTTCCTTTGATATGCCCTGTCTGCTTAACAAGGGTATATCAAAGGAACGACTGGCTTTTTTCTATAAACCTACGAGATATAAAATTACTGCTGCTAATGTACTGGTCAAACCTACACAAGCTTCATAAGGTATCAGAGACATACGCTCCTTAATTGTCATATTCACAGACCCTCCGGTTGCATGGAAGAAGGAACCATGTGGGAGTGAATCGATAACGGTCGCACCTGCATGTACCATAGCAGCTGCTGAGATTGCTGGAACACCGCCAGCTAACAGGGTTGATGCAAATGTCTGTGAAGCAATTGTTGCACCGGCTGTAGTGGAAGCCGTCGCTCCAGCCATTAAAATACCTGCTAATGGTGCCAGTATAAAAGCTGGCATATTCAATGTTTCCAGGATATTAATCACATCATACTGAAGTGCTGAGGCTTTAATAATTCCTGCAATAGTTCCTGTACCAATCAAAAGTACAGACACACCAATTACCTTACTCAGACCAAACTCTGCATATGTAATAAACTTGCTGATGGATCCGGTTGCCAGAGCACAGACAAATCCGCCCAGCGGAAGGGCTATCAGTGGATCAACCGCAATAGCGAACAGTGGACGCAAAGCCAACAGAATAACAACTACCAGCGGACCACAAATTGCTGCTATAAAAGAAGGAAGTTTCTTGTCCCCTTCCGTTTTTTCCAAATCCTGTTCGGAAATCATGGTTTTATTTTTCTTAGATAACAAACTTGCGAGAATAATAGTAACCACCAGCGCACAGACAGCCGGAATAATATTCTTCATCATTAAAGAAGTCAAATCCACTCCAAAAGCTTCTGCAGATGCTATGGTATTCGGATTCGGCGATATGATATTTCCCGCTTTTCCTCCACCAATCATCGCCAGAAGAATCGATGGTTTGTTGTAACCTGCCTGTTTACCTATAGCCAGGGCGATTGGGGCCACTGTGATAACTGAGATATCTACAAACACACCGACAGCACAGATAATCATCGTTGCAATGGAGATAGCTGCAATAGCACGCTTTTCTCCTAATTTCTGTACAATCACTTCTGCTATTTTCTCTGCCGCCCCGGTCTTAATTAATGTCCCAGCCAGGATACCGGAAGTCAGGATTCTAAGAATCGAAGACATCATCCCCTGCGCTCCTGTAATCATGGTATCCACGGTAGTTACCAAACCGCCTCCGCCAATGATACCGCCTATTAAAGCACCTAATATCAGGCTGTAAGCCGGCTGTACCTTCTTGATGATAAGCACAATTGCAATCACTAATCCAACAATTGCACCTAATGTTGTAAATTCTGCCATATGCTCTCTCCCTCTCCCCTCTTTCCTTGGGGCTTTCCTCATTTTTGTAAATCTTTTGTCAGGTTATTTTCCCATTTTACAAGTCGTTCTTTTCTTGTATGAGCCTATTATATCATACATTTTTTTACTCGTGTAATGTTATTGATGCCTTATTTTATCTTGTAATATAGGAGTTTATATGTTATACATAACATATAAGTAAAAACAGGATGATTCATCCTAAAAGGAGATTTTTATGTCTAATGCCATCAATTCAAAAACCGCCCAGCAAATCGTAGATGCTGTGCGTAATGTCTGCGGACAAAACATTAATTTTATCGGAGAAAAAGGAATTATTCTTGCCAGTACCGACCCGAAAAGAGTCGATACTTTCCATGAGATAGGCAGACAGGTTATCTTAAATGGCACAACCATTGAAGTATCCGAGGATAACAGCTTCTATGGTACACACAAAGGTGTAAATATTCCCATTTCCTATAATGGTAATATCATCGGTGCTATAGGTATCAGCGGAGAGCCGGTGGATGTACGCAAATATGCCTATCTGGCACAAAAAATCACGGTTTTGATTTTGCGGGAACATGAACTGGATTTCCAGTCTCATAATCAGAAATCAAAATTAAACTATATTATTCGCTCCCTGATTTCTCACGAAGCCATCAATCATGATGCTTTGATGGATTTTCTAAGCGAACAGCATATTGAAGGAACAGATGTCTACTACAGCATAAGCATTCAGATAAATTCCCGGTATAATCCCAACAATCTCTCCCTGATTGAACGACAGATTTACCAGACTTTTGATCTAATGCACTGCAAACTCTACACTTTTCAATATCCCAGTGAATACATAGCTCTGATTCCAGAGAAAGAATTCTTAGACAAACAACAGCTGTTGCAAAAATTAGCACGGACACAAGCTGATTTGCTGAAAATCGGTGTGGGTGATGCACAGCCATTTTTAAAACAATATCGCTCTTATCGCGCATCACAGCTGGCCTTGAAAAGTCTCCCCGCTCAGCAGTCTTATGTGCTGTACGAACAGCTGAATCTGGAAATTATACTTGGGGATGCTTCTTTGGATGTGCAGGATACTTTTCAGAAAAAGGTGCTTGGAAAGTTGTCTGCTGAGGATATGGACCTGCTTCGCATCTATTATGAAGAAAACATGTCTTTGTCTAAAACCTGCCAGCGACTGTTTCTTCATAAAAACACACTGCAGTACAAATTAGACCGCATCCATAGAATCAGTGGTTACAACCCCAGGGTATTTCAGGATGCCGCTGTCTTTTATTGTGCGCTGAAAACAGCTGCGCTAAATGGATGCAACAATTAAAAGTTCTCCTGGATACTATACCAAATCCCAATCACTGCGAAATAATCGAACAAATTTTTTCAGCGGTTCCGTAAATACTTTTTTAGGATGATACACGATATTTAAGTTGCGATGCAAATCAATATCGCTTACCGGCAGCTCAACTATGGTCTGATTCTCCAGTTCTGCTCTGATTAATTCCAGCGGAAGCACTGATATTCCCAGTCCCGCCTGCACAGCCTTCACAAGAACAGCTGTATTGCTGCACTCCCATAATGGTTCTATCTGAATATTCATCGCCTTTACCATGGCATCAAATCGATCTCTCACTCCTGCTCCAGTTTCACGCAGCAGAAAATTCTCATGCATGAGATCTGAAAATACTACTTTTTTCTTCTGTAACAGCGGATGCCCCGGCGTAACTACAACAAGAGTACGGTCTTTTGCAAATGGAATCTGTACCAGTTCTGTATTCTGGCTTAGGTCTTCCATAAACCCCACATCCAGTTCATGCGCTTCTATCATTTTCACTAGAGTTTTCGAACCTGCAATTTTCGCATGTACTTTTATATCCGGGTAAAGCTTTTGAAATTCTTCAATAGCCTCTATAAGCATCCCTGCACCCACAGACATATTGGCACCTACATAGAGATTGCGTACTCCTTCTGCCTCATGCATATTTCTGTCCATCTCCTGATACATATTCAGAATGTGGCCCGCGTACTCATATAACATAGTCCCCGCCTGGGTAGGTAAAAGCTGCCGGCCTGACATCTCAAATAATTTCACCTGATAATGCTGCTCTAATTCTTTCATCGTCTGACTGACTGCAGGCTGGGTCATGTATAACAGTCTCGCGGCAGCTGTCATACTTTTCTGCTCATATACGGCACAGAATATCCTGAGTTGTCGATTATTCATTTTCTGGTCCTCCGGTTTTATTTTCAAACTACCTTTGTTTATGAAATCAACTGCCAATGGACAAATTAGTACCAGGGGCACAGGAAATCCGCATTCTTGCTGACCAAAGCACACAAAATTGATCCACTGGATCAATTTACGCAGGTATGGCAACTGAAAAAAGATTCTCTCTAGACCTCTTTGCGCATGCATGGCAACTGAAATAAGATTCACTAGACCCCTTTGCGCGTGCATGGCAACTGAAAAGAGATCCACTAGACCCCTTTGCGCGTGCATGGCAACTGAAAAGAGATTCTCTAGGTCTCTTTGCGCATGCATGGCAACTGAAATGAGATTCTCTAGGCCTCTTTGCGCATGCATGGCAACTGAAATGAGATTCTCTAGGCCTCTTTGCGCATGCATGGCAACTGAAACGTGGCATATAGAATCCTAGACTTGAATTGTGCCTCGTTTTTCACATTATAACTGGATATATTGACAGTTACGAGGCAATTACAAGCAAATATGTTCATCTTGCCTCGTCAAACTAATTTCAACGAGGCATAAACAAAATATTTCTCTGTATATGCCACATAATCCTTTTGTGTATTAGAGCAAAATAGCTAAACGAGGCATAAAATGAAATTTTGCTTATATTTGCCTCAATGGCCTATTATTGTAAAAAAGTTAAGCTTGTTTAAACTCTTCTGATTAGTATTTGTATATTTTATAATATACCCTATACAGTGGACATGAAGATTTTTTATTTTATACCCAATTTTATGCTAGAACCTTTTTCATGGACAAGACTTTTTATATTTATACCTTAAAAGAGTAGTTTATTTGATAACTGGCTGTAGAAATATACAATAATTCACCAGTTTTTTCTACGTCCAGTATATCATAAGTATTTACTTATAGTAAATATAAAATAGTTTTATTTGTACTTATGTCTTTCTTGTGTTATTTTTTAGATAGGCTATATCACACATATAGTATTTTCTTTAAAAAGACCAGGGATACCGCAATCCCTGGTCTTTTTGTGTTATCTTTTATATTACCTTTCCTCTAATAACAGCACATCCGTTGATTTCAAATACAATTCTTTTGGAATCTCGAGCGGCTCGCCTTCACGCTTGGCAATCTTCCACTGTATCCATCCACTCTGTTCATCTACGCGAAAAGAAATATTCCATTCAAAGGGATCTTCCAGAATCCGATATTCTTTTATCTGAAATACATTCTCTTCTATCATACTCTCTTGCGCAATATTCTCTTGCTCAATATTCTTCTGTACAACATTCCCCTGCAATCTATTCTCACTTGAGATATTTTTCTTAGCTTCTTCTCTATCCTTGTGAAAATTGTGTGCACGTATCCCAACAGATTTGATTCTTCCTGCCTCTGACTGATAAGGTATCGTAAGTATTATATTCCAACCCACAGCTTTTACATGCGTCTCATCTATCACTTCTGCTGTTGAAATGTTCTTACACCCTGACAATATAGCTGCTGCCCTGGTCTTTGGATTATGAAAAAATTCCTTCACCGGTTCTACCACTTCCATTCGTCCGTTGTTGATACAGCTGACCTTGTGGCACATACGATAGACCTCATCACGGTTATGGGATACAAAAAGAACCGGTTTTCCTACTTTCGCAAGAACATCTCGCATCTCCTGTTCCATCTCCCATTTCAGATAGGTATCCAGTGCTGAAAATGGCTCATCCAGCAAAAGCAAATCTGGCTCTGAGGCAATCATTCTTGCCATAGCCACACGCTGTTTCTGACCACCGGATAGCTGTGCGGGATAATGTTTCTCCAATCCTGTAAGACAAAATTGTTGAATATATCTCTGAACCAATTTTATATCAGGCTTCTTCCCCATACCCGCCATAATATTCTTTTCCACTGTCATACTTGGAAACAGCGCATAATCCTGAAACATATATCCCACCTTACGTTTCTGAGGCGGCAGATTAATCTTCTTCTGAGAATCGTAAAGAACCCGGTTATTTAACACAATTCTTCCTTCATCGGGAGTTTCAATTCCGGCTATACACTTAAGTGTCATACTTTTTCCACAGCCGGAAGCTCCTAAGATTGCAAAGACTTCCTGCTCCATCTCAAAAGAAACATCCAGCTGGAATTCCCCCAGTTTCTTCTTTATCTGTACCTGTAAAACCAACTGTTACCACCTCCGGATATTCTTCATACCCTTAGAGGTAATCAGATTCATAAGAAATATTATTAAAAATGCAATGATAAGAATAATCACAACCCAGAAACCTGCTGTTGCATAATCTCCGTCCTGAATGACCATAGCAATTCTCTGAGATATGGTACTTGTTTTTCCCGGGATATTGCCTGCCAGCATGGATGTGGCTCCATATTCCCCCAAAGCACGCGCAAAGGTAAGAATCGTGCCCGATGCAATTCCCGGACCTGCGGCAGGTACTACAACTTTCCAAAATAAAGTAGTCTCTGACATGCCTAAAGTCCTTGCTGCATAAATCAAATTAACATCCACCTGTTCAAAAGCTGCTCTGGCATTTCGATACATCAATGGAAATGCAATTACTGTCGCTGCCAAAATACAGCCAAGCCACGTCTGCACAACTTTGATATCAAAAGTCCCATAAAGATAAGAACCAAAAGGTCTTCTCAAACTAAATATCAACAGCAGAAAAAATCCTGCTACCGTGGGCGGCAGAACCATAGGCAATGTCAATATTCCATCTGCCAGTGCCTTTACTTTGGGACCAGCCTTTACCACCTTTCTGGCCGCAAATATCCCCAGAAAAAAAGAAATTATCGTGGCGACAACTCCTGTTTTTAATGAAATCAGAAGCGGGCTCCAATCCAGTCCTTCTATATAGGTAATCACCTGTTCCATATATATCTCCTCTCGGATATAATAGCAAATGCTGAATTAGTCATTTGTATGAAATAGAAGAACCATCTCTGGTTCTTCTATTATGCCCTCTTGCAATTAATCTGTCACTTCTGTATCAAAATAATACTTCTGAAAAATAGTCTTCGCAGCATCCGAAGTAAGATAATTGATAAAGTCCACTGCAGCCGCCTGCTCTAATTCATCAGCTTCACTGTTTACAACCTGTGCAACCGGATATATAACATTTCCGGTTAAATCATAAGGAACTACTTCCAGAATTTCCAGTCTGTCTTCCAATCCATAGGTATCAGAATAATATACGGTTCCAACTTCATTGGAGCCTTCTGATACTGCCGATGTTACAGCACCTACATTTGCACACTCATTGATTTCCACGCCACCTAAAGCAGTGGAAATTGCATCTGTAGTGATTGTAGAGACATCATCTACAGCATCCAGCATTCCGGCATTTACCATAGCCTGTCTGGTGTATTTTCCTACCGGTACAGAACCATCTGCCAAAGCCAGACTGGAAGCATTTGCCATATCGGATAGCCCGGTAACGGTTGTACCGCTGCCTGCATAAGTTACCACACATACCTGATTGTTTACCACATTGTGTCTGGTTCCATCCACGATCAATCCATCATCATTCTGAAGCTGATCCATCTGTTTTTGTGCTGCTGAAAAGAATACGTCGCAGGCTGCACCTTCTTCGATCTGCGTCATCAATGTTCCGGAACTGTCATAACTTCCTACGATTGTAACATTTGGCTGAGTCTCATTGTACGCCGTAATCAATTCTTCCATAACCGTATTTAAGCTCTTCGCTGCAAATATGGTCACTGTGGTTGCTTCCAGGGTTTCTGTTTCCGCCGCATCTGTTTCTGCCCCGTCTGCTGTTTCCTGTTTTTCTGTTTCTTCTTTTGTCTCTTTGGCATCAGCATCCTCAGCTGAGGATTCCTCCGCATCATTTCCACTGACATTGGACTCAGCATCCGCACTGCTGCTTCCACATCCTGCCAGTAAGGCCGCCGTCATTGCAACGGACATCATCACACACATTAGTTTTTTCTTCATGTTGTATCCTCCTTAGGATTTTTAATATATGTAAAAGCTATAAGCTTAAACATCATGTATACAAAAGTACATAACCCATACCTGAGGGGTTTTCTGTATTCAATTATGCCTCGGCATAATTGCTGCGAGCACTCGTCAGCTGGCTGACATAATACATCTAGAGCGCTCTGCAATCCTGCCGAAGGCTATATCTCAATGGAAGATTGACACCCACCACTGAGACTAGTTTCTTGCTTACCACCTATAGAGGTAGGAGCCATTCTTTCACTGATATATATACCAGTATATACTGTGGTTTCCAAACATACAAATAGAAATTATTTATTTCTTTACTCACTCTCATCCAACAAGTCCTTCGATACCACCTTCATCGGATATTCTATATCATCCACCACAACCGACTGCACCGTATCATCATGTACATACACACTCTCATCCACATACGAAAATCTCTCCACACTCTCCCCTGCTTCCAAATCCTCAATCACAGCCTGAACCCTGGGTCCATGAAGTGGATTGCACTCAGCCACACAGGAAATCTTATCCTCCATGACATACTGCAAAGCCTTCTCATTTACCCCATCAAAAGAAACCACCATAATCTCGCCGGCTGCAATATCCGAGCCTACAGCCCTTCCACTGTTTTCAATAGCTTCAATCACACCAAAAGCCTCATTATCATTCTCACAATACACAACATTAATATCCTCATACTCCCGAAGCAGTGAATCCATAACCTCCCTGGCCTTCGCCTGGGTAAAATCAGCCGACACCTCCGCAAGAAGCGTCATATTTCCATGGGAAGTACAGGCTCTCTCAAGGCCACGAGTACGCCCAATCTGAGCCGTCGCCCCAATCGTCCCCTGAATATTCACAACATTCGCATTCTCAATCCCCTTCGCAGTCAAAAACTGATTCAACCACTCACCAACCCGTCTGCCTTCCAGCAAAAAATCCGAACCAACCCAGGCTGTATACAAACTATCATCCGAAACATCAATCATACGATCCACCAGAATAACCGGAATCTGAGCATCCCGCGCCTCCTGAAGCACCGTCTCCCACCCAGTCTCAACCACCGGAGCAAGCACAATATAATCCACATCCTGCTGAATAAAAGTACGAATAGCCATAATCTGATTCGCCTGCTTCTGCTGTCCATCCTCAAGCAACAGCCGATACCCATTCCCGGCCGAAAAAGTCTCCCTCATAGACTCCGTATTTGAACTCCGCCAATCCGATTCCGCCCCAATCTGCGAAAATCCAATCACAATATCCTCACTGCTCTCCAAGCCAGACTCCTCAACCACATCCAAATCCGCCTCTCCCGCATCACGATTTCCACATCCCATCACAACCACACACAGCCCCAACACACATCCGATAAAAAGACCCAATTTCTTCATTTCGAAAATCCTCACAATCCAATTTTTAACCCCAAATAAACTATCTACAGTATAGAATAAATATAAAAATTTGTCCATTTCAAGCAGGCTAAATTAACGGAAAGTTGCAGGCGAAAACCGTTTTCGCCTGCCCCCGACAGTAAAAAACAAACTCAGCATCTAACCTCTTGACTCTCTCAAGCCCCGTGCTTTCCAAAGCACGCGCCCTCACTGCCATCTCTACCTACCTCCAATCTCTACCTCCAAGACCACACCGCTCCCCCCTCCCGCCAATACCCAGCCTTGCAGACAGCGGACGCCATGCCCATGAAGGCAGCCCGCCTGGTATGGCAGAAAGTCATTTTATGGATATCAGGTATAAGCTGATAACTATCTTGGAGCGCAAAGAACGGTTCCTGCAGGGCTGCTGGTGTTTACCAAACACCAGCAGAAGGCACCCTGAAGTGGGTACGCATCAAGCGTACACACTGAATGTGCCTGATCCCTGTAGGAACCGTTCTTTGCACTCCTAGATAGTTACAGCGAAATACCCTATCCATAAAATGACTTCTGCCATACCAGGCGGGCTGCCTTCATGGGCATGGTGTCCGCTGTCTGCAAGGCGTCCTCACCATCACCCCCACCACTACTACTTAATTCTCTTAATTTTCTTCTTTCGATTCATAATCACACTCTGAATCACAAGGAACAGACACAGCATAGCCGCAACTGTAATCCCGGTCCACCAAGCCTGATCCAATCCAGCGGAAGACACAATATTCTGAATCGTACTAAGCGAAAGCACTCCAAACAGCGTCCCGATAATATTACCCACACCACCGGTAAGCATCGTCCCGCCGATAATAGAAGAAGCAATCGCATTCATCTCCATACCAGACGCATGGGAAGCCGAACCAGAACCAACGTGCATGAAATACACAAAACCGCCAATACCAGCCAGCAGTCCACACAGTAAATGAGCCAAAAACTTCGTTCTCTTAACATTGATACCAAGCATCAAAGCACTCTGCTGATTACCGCCAACTGCATAGAAATTTCTTCCCGGTTTTGTCCAGCGAAGAACACAGAACAAAATAACAACCAGTAAAAGTGCCACTACCACACCTATTTCCACATAAGCATCCACATACTTACCAATCTTATTCACAACTCCAAGTCCCGGTACCACAACACGGGTATTCTTCAAAGCAACAAAAGCCTCATTTGCCACATTGAAAGGATTGGTATTAACAATGGTAGTCATACCTCTGGCAAAGAACATACCGGCCAGCGATACAATAAATGGCTGAATTCCCAAATAAGCAACCAAAAATCCCTGAACCAGACCAAAAGCAAGTCCGATTCCCAGAGCGATTAAAACTGCTCCAAATACATTACCGTCATGGAAATCCAGATATACTGCACAACACATACTGACTAAAGCTGCCACACCACCGACAGATATATCGATACCGCCGGTAATCATAACAATACTCATACCACAAGAGGTGATAATCAGCGCTGCATTTGCATTAAGAATATTTAAAAATGTCTGAGGTTTTAAGAATCCCTTGCCCTGGAATATCATAGCTCCAATATACATGGCAAAGAAAACCACAATCGTGATAATCAGCAATAAGTTGCTGTTTGTGATACCTTTTGATTTCTTAGGTGATTTCATATTAAGCAACCCCCTTTGCATGTGATTGTCCTTTGATTTTCTTACCAAGAGCGGACATCTTTTCTCTTACAATCGGTGCACTAAACACTACCAATGCGATTACAACGACAGCTTTATATGCAGAAAGTGCATCAGACTGTACATTGAACTTGTAAAGCGTAGTCGTTAAGAACTGGATAACATAAGCGCCAAGGATGGAAGCTGTCATGTTGAACTTACCACCACTTAAAGCATTTCCTCCCAGTGCAACTGCCAGGATGGCATCCATCTCGATATCTTTAGCAATAACCGAGTAGTTGATGGAAGACAAACGGCTTACTTTAATCAAGCCAGCTACAGCAACACACAAACCCAGAATTACAAATGTAAGAAACTTGATAAATGCAGGATTCAAACCATTTAATCTTGCTGAGCTTTCATTAATACCAACTGACTGAATATACAGTCTGAGATTTGTAAACTTCAAAACCAGCGCAATCACAATCATACATGCCACTGCAATGAAAAACGGCATAGGAATCGGAATTCCCGGTATGAATCCACCAAAATAACTGAAGGTCGGATCACTGATAATTGGAAGTTCGTTGTTGTTAATCCAGGCTGCGATAGAACGGCCTGCTGTAAATAATATAAGAGTTGCAACCATCGGCTGAATCTTAAAATATGCAACCAGAATACCATTAAAAGCACCACACAGCATAGCTGCCACACAAGCAACCAGGAAAGCCACAATAATCGGTGCCTGAAGAGTATCCGGTCTTGAATTCGTTCCACACAGGATACGTAAGATAACACTTCCTGCAATAGCGATTGTTGCACCAACACTGATATCCTGTCCGCCTGAAGCAGCTGTAACCAGCGTCATACCTATGGCAAGAATCGCAAGTTCTGAGCCATAGTCTAATATCGTTACCAGATAACCGGATAATACCGGATTACCAGCACTGTTAAATCCTAATGTAATCTTATAAAAAGAGGGATCTGTGACCAGATTAAATATCGCCAGCAGTAATAAAGCTGCAATGGGAATAAATATCTGTTTTCCGAATAATTTTCCCCAATCCCTGGATTTTCCTGTATTTTTAACTGCTTTATTCTCCATTATTCTTTGTCACCTCCAGCAATTGTACTCATAATCTTGCTCTGAGTCAGATCTTCGCTTGTGAGTTCACCAACCATCTTACGGTCTCTCATTACAATTAACCGCGAACAGGTACGAAGCATCTCATCTGTTTCCGAAGAAATAAATGTAACACTCATTCCCTCTGACGCAAGCTTTAATACAAGTTTCTGAATATCTACCTTCGTACCGATATCAATACCACGGGTAGGCTCATCTAAAATCAGATACTCCGGATGTGCAAGCAGACAGCGGGCCAGAATAACCTTCTGCTGATTACCACCGGACAAAGATTTAATCGGTGTATCTGCGGATGCCGTTTTGATATCCAGAAGTTTTATGTACTCATCTGCGAATTTCTCAGCCTCTGCTCTTGAAAATGGTTTGAAGAATCCCTTCAATACCTGAGCTGCCAGTATGATATTCTCTCTTACGGACAAGTCTCCCACGATACCGTCAGCCTTGCGGTCTTCCGGAAGATAGGCGATACCATTTTTCATAGCATCCAGCGGTTTAGAGATTTTAATCTCTTTGCCATTCATCTTTACTTTACCTGCAAGCACATGATCTGCGCCGAAGATGGCACGGACACTCTCGCTTCGCCCAGAACCAAGAAGTCCTACGAATCCATTAACTTCACCCTTATTGATATGGAAGTTAAATGGCTGAATACCTGCATCGCTCTCTAAGCCTTCTGCTTCAAATACCGGTGCCGCACCCTTAGCATCATATGTGTCCTGTTCACCGCGGATATCTGCCATATCATCTAATTCTTTACCAAGCATCTTCGCAACTAATTTAACGCGGGGAAGATCCTTGATTTCATATTCGCCTACAAGCTTGCCATCGCGCAGGACTGTGATTTTATCACATACCTCATATACCTGCTCCAGGAAATGTGTTACAAAGATAATTCCAACACCTTTTGCTTTCAAATCACGCATAAGTCCAAACAGCTTTTGAACCTCCTGCTCGTCCAGAGAAGAGGTTGGCTCATCTAATATTAACACTTTACATTCCATATCTACCGCACGGGCAATTGCAACCATCTGCTGAATAGCGATGGAACAACTGGATAACTGCTGTGTCGCTCTTGCTGGTATATCCAAAGACTGAAGAATCTTATCTGCCTCTTTGTTCATCTGGCCCCATTTTGTAAATGGCCCTTTTGTCCTTCCAATGAACATATTCTCAGCCACTGTCAGATTCGGACAGAGGGTAATCTCCTGATATACTGTACTGATTCCAAGTTTCTGTGCATCCTGAGGGGAATGAATCACTGCTTCTTTCTCATCACCCTTTAAGAATATCTTTCCTTCATCTTTCCCATATACACCTGTTAATACCTTAATCAAAGTTGATTTTCCGGCACCATTTTCACCCATTAATGCATGAATTTCACCTTCACATAAAGTAAAATCTACTGCCTGTAAAGCACGTACACCAGGGAAACTTTTGTGAATATTTCTCATTTCCAATACCGTTCTATCTTCCACCTGTGTATTCACCTCCTAAAAAAAGTCCAAAAGTTTTAAAAGGCGCGCGGTGCATGCGTACGAATCATCCTTTACGCTGCGCCGCGCGCTTTTAATTACTTATCAATCTTATGGTTAATTAGATACCGTAAGAATCAACATCTTCCTGTGTAATAGTAGTTGCGTCGAATCCTTTTTCATCCATGATGATAGTTTTTTCTTCAACGGTTCCGCCACTCTGGATAGTTTTGATGATTTCATCAATGTAAGAAGCCTGGAATGGGTTACACTGTCCATCATAGTTCCAGTTCTGAGCAAGAAGTTCTTCTAATGCCCATTTGTTACAGTCAAATCCCATAACGATGACATCTTTGCCAACACCGTGAGAGATATTTGCTTTGTCAAGAGCTGCTACAGCACCTTTTGCCATATCATCATTCTCTGCATAGATTACATTAAAGCTTTCGCCTGAATCAATTACAGACTGAACGATCTGCTGAGCTTTTTCTGCATTCCACTCTGCGGTCTGCTGTGTAACAAGGGTCCATCCTTCAGAAGCAACTGCTTCATCAAGAGCTCCTGTACGTCCCTGCTGTGCTGCAGATCCCATAACACCCTGAAGGTGAATTACATTATATGCATCAAGTTCCTGTGATTTCATCCACTCTACAGCTGTTTCGCCTTCTTTAGCCATATCAGATACGATAGATGCTTCATAGAGACTTTCGTCTGCATCGATAGTACGGTCAAATAAGATAACTCTGATTCCTGCGTCCTGAGCATCCTGCAGAACTGAATCCCAACCTGCAGTATCTGCTGCGGAAAGCAGAAGATAATCAACACCATCCTGAATAAATTTCTGTGCAGCTGTAATCTGCTCGTCGTTCTTTAAACTGTAAGCAAATGAAGCTTCATATCCGTTCTCTTCTGTAAACATTTCTTTCATGTCTTTATCGTTCGCCGTACGATATCCAGACTCGTTAGGGTCATTGTTGATGATTCCGACTTTGATTAATTCTCCGTCACCTTCTGCGGCTGCTGCATCATCCGTAGAGGCTTCTTCCTCTGTTGCTGCAGCTGCATCATCGGTAGATGCTTCCTCTGCCTTAGATGAACCACATCCTACCATACCCAATACTAAAGTTGCTGTCATGAGAGTTGCTAAAACTTTTTTCTTCATTTCATTTCCTCCTTGAAAAATAGTCTTTCAAAAGAACTATTCCTTTGATGGTTCTATCTTACAACTTGTGCTTTGATAAATCCATGGAGATAAATCACGGAAAAGTTGATTATTTTATCCTGATTTTCAAGAAGTTAATTTTTCTATTTTAAAAGTTAATATATCTATTTTTATGAAGTTTTTGCCTGCGCATAAGGGAGTCTTAAAGTAACTGTAGTGTATTCTTTATATACACTTTCTATGGAGATACCATAGCTTTCCCCAAAGTTCAGGCGGATTCTTTCATTTACATTATATAGGCCATAGATGTCACTGCCGATTAAGTTTTTGTTGTGAATTCCCTCACATACCTGTATGAGGCGCTCAGGTTCTATTCCAATTCCATTGTCCCTAACCTGTATGATAAAGAAGTCCTCTTCCTTTTTTCCGCTGATGATGATTTTACCCTCGCCCCGCTTATTTTTAATACCGTGGTATAGGGCATTCTCCACCAATGGCTGAATGGTAATCTTTGGAATCGTATACTGACACAGTTCTTCTGGAATATTTATCTCATATTTTAAGATATCCTGATAGCGAACCTGTTGTATCTCCAGATAACTTCTGACATGCTGCAGTTCCTTACGGATGGAGATAATATCCTCGCCGCGATTTAGAGAAGTCCTGAAAAATTCCGACAGACTGCCAACCATGCTGACCACTTTCTTCTCGTCTCCCGCTTCTGCCAGCCATATGATGGCATCTAAAGTATTATATAAGAAATGTGGATTAATCTGGGCTTGCAGAAGTTCAAATTCTGCCTTTCTAAGACGGATTTGTTCCTCCGTCACCTGTTCAAGCAGTTCATTAATCTTATCAATCATGGCATTAAGTGAATCGCTGAGTGCGCAGATTTCCACACCATTTCTCACATCCGAACGCACGGACAAATCCCCCTTAGCCACCTGACTTGTCACATCACATACTTTCCGTATGGGGTGGGTGATACTAAGCGGAATATAGTAAGAAAGGATGAGAATTAAAAGAGAAATTATAGCAAACACGGTCACAGTGATACGAATCATATCTAAAAAGAAATCCTGATATTCTGCACGTGCCTGCTGCAAATCTCTGATTTCATAATACAGATATTGATAGACACTCTCCTGCAAAAGTGCTGTTACAATCTGAACGTCATTCTCCCAGATTTGAATATTGTCCTCGTATTTATTGCCCTCTTTCAGATTTTCTTCTATACGGTCTTTATAATTTTCCAGGTTTGCCAGATATTTCTTAACACTGTCCAACTGATCCTCATTCGTCTTTGACACGGTTAGATTCTCAAGCTTTCCGACGATACGATTGGCATTGCTTAACATCTCATCTAAACTGGATTCTTCCACTGATTTATTTTCCACAATCAGAAGATAAGTCTCGTAATCGAAGTCCTTCTTAAAATCCAGACTGAATCCACTGGCCACTACAGCAGAATCAATCATATCATCATATTTTCTATTGCCTGTCCATAGATTGTAAAAGCAGAATATAAGAAGTGAGAGTATGGGAACCAGCAAAAGTAAGTAAGAAAGCCTGATCTTAGCAGCAAGCGTGGAATTGTTATAATACTTTACCAGCTTCTCCTTCATTGATCTCCTCCCTCTGCTCTTCCCTCATTACGATACTGTGTAGGCGTCATATCCTGCGTCTTTTTAAATAAATAGGAGAAATAATGCGAATCCTTATATCCCACATCCCGGCTGATTTCGCTGCTCCTCTTTCCTGTGCAGCGAAGCAGTTCTTTGGCCTTATTCATCCTGTAATCTGTCAGATATCTGGTAAAAGTCTGTCCTGTATACTGACTGAATACAGTACTTAAATGGTTCGGAGAAAAATTCACATGAGAAGCCAGAAGATTTAGGGAAATCTGATCATCCGCGTAATTATCTTCTATGTACTTCTTCACTTCATCCACCACATCCCCATATTGATTGCTGACCGCGCTTTCTCTTAATTCCAATGCCTTTGTCATAATTCTCACAATATATGCGATGGCATTCTCCTTAGTCTGAAGAGTAGATGCATTCTGGTCCGGTGATTCGATTTCACCACGGGCAAATTGAAGACCTTCCACAAAATCGGCCACACAAAAATAGGAATCCATGGTAATATACTGGCGAAACATATGGGACTGCATTGCGTTGGTATCAAGCGCATTGAAAAATTCTTCTATAAAATAAACGACTTCCTCTTTATCTCCCGTCTTTAGAAATTCCCGCATTCTTCCATTATCAATCTGCTTTGGATTTACATTGCCAAGGCTAAACTCACTTTTATCCAGATAGGCCCTTTGAACGATTTCCGTACTGTTTAAGATATGACACCCCTGTACCAGATAGCGGTGTGCGAAAGCATGATTAGCCGCCTCAAAAGAACTTGGCAGTTCTCTCAGACGATTGACCGGCACACCTATACCACCAAAATAATATATATTCTCATATTCTTCCCAGATTGATTTTAACTGGTGAAGATGAGCATTCTGAATCATTTCCAATTCTTCCTTAGAATCAGCTTTAAACAGAAGTGCCTTTCCCTCCAGATTTCGATCAAAATATATAACTTTAGATTCATCTGCAATAGCGCCGATTTTTTCTTCTATCTCAAGCAAAGTATTGGAATATTCATCCCGGGTCTGATTGCGAAAGCGCATCTTAATCAGGACGATATTATGCCACATGGAGGATAAATTAATATGCAGTTTATCTGCCATCTCCAGCAATTCCACCAGCGATTTCGCACCGGTAACCAGATATTGGAAAAGCTCTTTTTTCTCTTTTAAGAGATTCTCCTCCATCTCCTTTTTATATCGTTCCCGAAGTTCCCGTTCTTTACGCTTTTCCATAATTTTATCGGCTAATCCATCCACCTCTTTTAACAATTCTTCACTGTTAATCGGTTTTGTCAGGTATTCCGCCACACCGACACGTATAGCTTCCTTCGCATATTCAAATTCCGCATATCCCGTCAATATGATAATCTCAATCCACGGCATCTCCTTTTTAATCAGCTTGCTTAAAACCAGCCCATCCATGAAGGGCATACGAATATCTGTTATGACAATATCCGGCTTTAACTTCTGAATCATGGAAAATGCCAGTTCTCCATCCCCAGCCTCTCCACAGAAATCATACCCGTGTTCCTGCCATTTTATATTATTTTTGATTCCCTCCCGCACAACGAACTCATCTTCAACCAAAAACACCTTCAACTTTTCCATGTAAACCTGCCCTCTCATTTTGTCAATTATGACGCTATCTACCACCTGGTTTCTATGAAATATACTTTACCTTACATATCTCATATACTTTACCTTCTTGATTTTTGTATATACTTATTTCTTTTGTAAGCAGCACATCATAAAT
Organism: Lachnospiraceae bacterium; assembly: GCA_028696165.1. GTDB lineage: Bacteria > Bacillota > Clostridia > Lachnospirales > Lachnospiraceae > JAQVHQ01. Next base: position 41,338 of record JAQVHQ010000006.1, read on the forward strand.
AACACTATCGTCTTTCATACAAATAATCCCATACGTTTTTCTTCCCTTTGAGTATGTACTTACAATCTTTCCTGTACCTAATAATTGTGGATATTCCTCATCCTCGGATAACTCAAAAAAATATTTAAAATTAAATCTATTTAAGCGTTTATAACGTAGAATAAATGCCTTTCTATGTCCAATCATTCCCATAGTTATATCACAAACACCAGTAATAATACAATAAAATAATGATACGCCAAGCGCAATATCAGGCTTTCCTATTGACACTATAAACCAATAAAAAGCAGACGCTATCACATATCCCCAAAGACACAAATGTGCACTAATATAAAGTTCCTTTGGCAATTCTTTTATCTCATGATTATCGTATTTAAACATCCATTTAAATTTACGAATTTTAACACGTTCACTAATTGGGCGATCCGTCCATAAATGGTTACTTTCATACATTTTAGGAAATGTATTATCAAAAAAAAGGAACACTTCCACTGCCATTATTATCCAATTTCCAATAATATAATTTTTTTTCCAATAGAAAAACAGCATTAAAATTATTGCATACACAGATTTTTTGTACATACCGTATAATCCTTTCATATTATGATCTACTGAACAATAAACAATCTTGAATTGTATCCAAAGGAGCTTTCCCCGATTTAATACTTTTTTCTATTAAATTAAAAGTTGTATAGCAATCATATTTTCCCTTCAAATCCTTCTATCGCTGTCATTTGATTAATGTATGACATGTTTTTTTGTCCTATATTTATTTCAAGATTTTAATACGACCTTATTTCTTTATGAGTAGAAATCTTGGCGGCGGTCCAAACATCTGCTCGCCTCGATAATATGCAACTCCATTTCCAAGGTATACAATAGCAGTCTCTGATTCTAGTACAACTCTTGTTAAAGCATCTTCCATCATTAATGAACCAATGTAGGTTTCTCCCATAAAATACACCTTATCATCTGAATTTCCACTTACTTTTCTAAGATATTTTTCCAATTCCTCCACTCCCATGTATTCCATCTGATGCATATATTCTTGAATAAAATAATTTGGCACATCAAAGTTTTTCATCATAACCATCTCTCGTCCTTTTGCTTTTCAATTCCCAAATTATTCTTTCTCTTTTATATTTCACTACGAATAAATTAACTATTTCTATTTCTATTTCATTCATTATTCTCATCTTCTTTCATTTTTTAGTATACTAATATATAGATGATTGAATTTCAGATACTTAACCAGGAAAAAATCTCGTTCTGTACTGGACCGTATTTCTGTTTCCGCCCTTACTCTGTGTACTGTCCGACATGCTTATCTGGCGGTCTCAGCTGTTATACTGATAGCTTACCACCTGGTTTCCCCCGCTGTCAATCAGTCCTGTGCTATCCTGCTGCCATTATGAATGTCATAGTAGTCCTCTCTGTTTAATCTCATGGAGAACATACTCCCATCTGCATCTCACAACAATAGTAATCTGTGTACCCTCCCATTAAAAAAGCAGGCACCTTCAGATGCCTGCCTGCATATTTCTTTTATGAAAATAATGCTCCCCAGCTTTCTTTTCCAATCACACCATCTACTTTCAGTCCTTTATCCTGCTGGAATGAAATGACTGCGGCCCTCATCATCTCCCCGAACTGCGCATCAATATTCCCCCTGTAATACCCTTTTCCTGCAAGAATACCCTCTGCCAGTGCTGTAAAAGTTCCACCATCTCCACTTCTTGTGACTGCTTTCTGTGCAGCCTTCATGGACTTTTCTCCGAAATTTGTATTCCCTGGATTCAGGTCATACTTGTACTTCCGGTTACATACATCCTTCCATACTGCCAGCGCACCATTCCGGGTCTTTTTCCCATACTGGTTATCTTCCTCAAGAAGCCCATTACAGTATGTCTCCAGTATCTGCGGATACCAGATATTCAGCCATTTCTGGAAAGACTCTACTTTTCCATGTCCCATTCCCCGGGATGCTGTGGCTGGCTTGGTGGGTGTGGCTGCTGTATCTTTATCCTCATAATCCATGATACAGTAGCCTTTGATAGACGAATCCTTCAACCCATAATCCTTCTCTTTTACCGTTCCTCCGTTTCTGTCTCCATAGAGAGCGGAGGTGTTTCCCTCATTAGTATAGATTCTCCCATTTCCAATCTGCACGACTCTTCCAATGTGTGAATGTTTAAATATCACCAGGCATCCCCTCTGTGGTTTTGAGGAAACCCTGCCTGCCTTTGAAAATGCATCATAGATGGCAAAGCAGTTATATCCCTGATAATCTCTTCTTGTCATGTGAAAGTTGTTCAATGCACCTTCCACGCCAAATATCTGTGCCTCCAGCCAGAACTGGTAGGTGGCACACCAGGGCTGCGCCTGACAGCCATTTAATCCCCAGCGTTCTACGTCTCTGGAATATCTGGTATAGTTTCCATATCCTGCATTCTTTTTAAAATCATCCAGATATGAAGCACTGTTCTTTTCCTGGTAGCCGGTCTGGCTTTTTGCCAGATCCAGCAGCTTCTGCATACTTCCCATATCATTTTCCCTCCTTTCCCGCACTTAGACTCAGTGCATCGATTCCTTTCCTTATTCCATCCGGCAGCGGCAGTCCCATAAGTCCTGCATTCTCCACGATGGATAATGATTCGTTCACTATAAATCCTATGCACACGGCATCCCGAATATATTGCGTCTGCATCAGAAGATCCAGCCTTGCCGCAATGAGCACGTACAATAGCGTCATGGCCTTTCTGCACAGCCCTTTCCAGCCCGCATGGCTTTCCAGCGCACCACTGGCTGATTTCGGACTTTTCTTAAATACTCCCGGCAGGAGAATTCCTCCTGTAAACCAATCGATAGCCATAAACAGAACCAGTGTCTGTAAGGCTGTGTCCCAGCCTCCGAAAAGAGATGCTGCAGTGCTTCCCATGAGGCCTGTTCCTATGATTATTTTTTGTTTCATTTTATTTTCACCTCGCTTTCTTCTTAAAAATGGGTACAAAAAAGGAAGTGGAACGGGTGGCGATTGTTCCACTTCCTCTTTTCATAACTTTACTAATAATCTATTATTTTCAAAAATAAATGTATGGCTTGCAAATAATCACACAATATTGCGTATTTGTGCTGCATATTTAATTCCTTTTACATTTTTTAATTCTTTTTTTATTTCTTGTGGGGTTATCGGATTTTTAGCAATCGCCATCAATATATATGGATTTTGGAGATTTTTTTGATATGTATTTTTAATAAAATCAACATCTATACACTTTACTAACTCCATACCAAATTCTACATTTCTCGCAATTTTACTTATTTTCATGCTGTTAGACCTTTTGCAAAAATTTATCAAACATTTTTTCTTTTCCAAATTATTTGTATTGCATTCCATCAAGTATATAAGTGTTCCCTCATCTTCCCTTTTTAACTCATATTTATATAAATATGACTCCAATACTTCTGCAGAATAATCATCAGAAAAAAATGCTCTTTCCAACAGAGTCTCCCTTGCTTCGTCAACGTACGGAGCCAACAACTGCATTTTAGTATCATCAAACTCCATATGTCCCAACTCTATAAGAAGAATTTTAGCTCTTAATAAATAGTTAAATATCTTATCATTTATTTCAGTCTCTGGATTTGTAAAAGTTTTTAAGAGTTTTTCCCAATATTGTGTTTTTTTCTTCTTGACTCTTTTATTCAATATGTTTCATTTATCTCCTTCTTTTTCTTGTTTTACACCTGCATTTTATTTTTGTTCTTCAACGAGTCTGGGATTTTCATATAAAGGTGCTTTTCCAGATTTTATACTATCTTCTATAAGGTCAATTGTAATATACTATTTTTCCATTTTTTAAATCTTTCCACCTATCGGCTTATTTCCTTTATAATCACTATGATTCTTTCGTAGCAATCTTATCAAGTTTTTGTAAAAATTGTCTTCTTTCCTCTACCTCTTTTATTTGAATATCAATTCTTTTACTTAACGTCATACATATATTCACAGTAGATCTTTTTTTTATTTCTTTTATAATTTTCTCATAAGTATGTATCCGTTTTTCTCTGATAATATGATTAATTTCTGTACTTAGTTTCACCAAATCATCTGTTTTAAGTATGTATCGTTCCTGCAAATAATCAAAATCTTCTTTATACTCCAATAAATTAATCTTTCTAAAATAGATTTTTTTACCCACACATACATATTTTTTAGGTCGAATAATTTTAGTCTTCTCACAGTCTTTATGGTTTTTCCATACATAATCATCGAAATATTCATAATACCCTATACCAGATGAAATACATTGGAATATCTGATGTATCTCATTCTTATCCAGATATACACACTGAATCACTTCTCGCATCTTAAATACTTCAACTCCATATTTAAGCATTTCATATTTAAGATTTCCTGTCTGTTTGTTCTTTTCTAACTTTTTTCGTTTTACACTAATACTGGAAACTCCATCATTCCATGGATTATTAATGATTATCCATAACAAAATCCCACCTCCAAAAAGGAAGAATACCGCACCCATGTTTTCTGCTGGAAATTGATTTTGATAAGCATCTAAATCATACCTATCCTGATACGAATAGATTTTTCTCTTATTAACATATATCGCATAAGGATAAATCACATCTTTATCATTCTCATCATACAGAAAAAATATATTATCACCTTTTTTAATCTCAGGAGAATCGAAGTAAAACTCAACCCAGTTTGAAATATCTGTTTTAATATTACATTTTCTCCCATCTTCCAACTCAATCGTACAATAAATATTTCTTCCCCAATGTTCATACACGTCTTTTACAATTCCGTCTTCCTTTTTTAGTTCTCTTTGTTCCGGAAATGTCCATTTTGATGCGTTATAAAAGAAAACACCCCATCCAAAGCATATAATTGCCAAAGCAAGATTTCCCTTATGCGACCATAAGTCTCTCAATATGCTTTTCATATATTTTATGTATAGTTCCATATATGTCCTTTCCTAACTAATATTATCCACTGTTTAATTTGGACATCAAATTTTATTTTCCTTATTTTTGTAACTATTCTATCTTGCCACGAACCATAAATATTTCGTAGCAAGATATTTATGATTACCCTTTTAGTTTATTCCAATTATTATTTGAATTTCATTAAATAGATGTATCTTAATGACCTCTTTTTTTATATTTCCTTACTGCATATTTACTTAATCCTGCGCCTACTGTACACCATGTGTATGACGTATAACTCCTCACCAATTTTCTTATAGCTTTTTTTCGATTCTTAGAGTTTTTTCTTAAGTATTTTCTTACAACTTTTCTAGTGTCCTTACTAATAGATTTTATTGTTTTCCTTAAACTCTTTGATATTTTATTTGCTTGAGTCCATTTGTGAACCGTTCTTCCAACATCTGCGCCATCACTATAATTAAATGCTGCTCCCACTGTAAAGCTTAATATTTTGTCAGAAATCGTCATATTTTTATTATCAATAGTATCTGAAATAACACTTACAGTTCCTCCTACTATGCTCTGTACAATTTTTCCACATCCCGAAGCTGATACTGCACCACCCACTGCCGCAACTAAAAGTTTTTTGGGATTTATTTTGTGATCCTCCTGTGTGATTTCACCTACTGCCTCAAATGCTACTCCTAACGCCATTCCAACAATTATTTGTAGTAAAATTGCATATACGCCTTCACTATCAATCGCATTTACTGGATTATTTAAACAATATGCATAGAAGTTATATTCTATCATATGTTCCTGATTTAAATCCAATACTTTTAAATCATCTGCACTGATAAATCTTCCTACTACCGGGTCATAATATCGGCTGTTCAGGTAATAAAGCCCTGTCTCTTCATCCAGAAAGTACTCTCTATACCGGAACGGATTCCTGCTTCCGGCCTTACTCTGTGTGCTGTCCGTCATGCTTGTCTGGCGGTCTCAGCTGTTATACTGATAGCTTACCACCTGGTTTCCCCCGCTGTCAATCAGTCCTGTGCTATCCTGCTGCCATTATGAAGGTCATAGTAGTCCTCTCTGTTTAATCTCATGGAGAACATACTCCCATCTGCATCTCACAACAATAGTAATCTGTGTACCCTCCCCCTTAAAAAAGCAGGCACCTTCAGATGCCTGCTTGCATATTTCTTTTATGAAAATAATGCTCCCCAGCTTTCTTTTCCAATCACACCATCTACTTTCAGTCCTTTATCCTGCTGGAATGAAATGACTGCGGCCCTCATCATCTCCCCGAACTGCGCATCAATATTCCCCCTGTAATACCCTTTTCCTGCAAGAATACCCTCTGCCAGTGCTGTAAAAGTTCCACCATCTCCACTTCTTGTGACTGCTTTCTGTGCAGCCTTCATGGACTTTTCTCCGAAATTTGTATTCCCTGGATTCAGGTCATACTTGTACTTCCGGTTACATACATCCTTCCATACTGCCAGCGCACCATTCCGGGTCTTTTTCCCATACTGGTTATCTTCCTCAAGAAGCCCATTACAGTATGTCTCCAGTATCTGCGGATACCAGATATTCAGCCATTTCTGGAAAGACTCTACTTTTCCATGTCCCATTCCCCGGGATGCTGTGGCTGGCTTGGTGGGTGTGGCTGCTGTATCTTTATCCTCATAATCCATGATACAGTAGCCTTTGATAGACGAATCCTTCAACCCATAATCCTTCTCTTTTACCGTTCCTCCGTTTCTGTCTCCATAGAGAGCGGAGGTGTTTCCCTCATTAGTATAGATTCTCCCATTTCCAATCTGCACGACTCTTCCAATGTGTGAATGTTTAAATATCACCAGGCATCCCCTCTGTGGTTTTGAGGAAACCCTGCCTGCCTTTGAAAATGCATCATAGATGGCAAAGCAGTTATATCCCTGATAATCTCTTCTTGTCATGTGAAAGTTGTTCAATGCACCTTCCACGCCAAATATCTGTGCCTCCAGCCAGAACTGGTAGGTGGCACACCAGGGCTGCGCCTGACAGCCATTTAATCCCCAGCGTTCTACGTCTCTGGAATATCTGGTATAGTTTCCATATCCTGCATTCTTTTTAAAATCATCCAGATATGAAGCACTGTTCTTTTCCTGGTAGCCGGTCTGGCTTTTTGCCAGATCCAGCAGCTTCTGCATACTTCCCATATCATTTTCCCTCCTTTCCCGCACTTAGACTCAGTGCATCGATTCCTTTCCTTATTCCATCCGGCAGCGGCAGTCCCATAAGTCCTGCATTCTCCACGATGGATAATGATTCGTTCACTATAAATCCTATGCACACGGCATCCCGAATATATTGCGTCTGCATCAGAAGATCCAGCCTTGCCGCAATGAGCACGTACAATAGCGTCATGGCCTTTCTGCACAGCCCTTTCCAGCCCGCATGGCTTTCCAGCGCACCACTGGCTGATTTCGGACTTTTCTTAAATACTCCCGGCAGGAGAATTCCTCCTGTAAACCAATCGATAGCCATAAACAGAACCAGTGTCTGTAAGGCTGTGTCCCAGCCTCCGAAAAGAGATGCTGCGGTGCTTCCCATGAGGCCTGTTCCTATGATTATTTTTTGTTTCATTTTATTTTCACCTGCTTTCTTCTTAAAAATGGGTACAAAAAAGGAAGTGGAACGGGTGGAGTCTCAACAACATCGATCAATACTATTCCACTTCCTTTTACCTGTTGCTTGTTAAGCATATATAATCACACTTTTAATTTTTTTAAAGTTTCTCCTGTTATTAACATAGAATTCCCATCACTTTCTAAATGCGCTTATAACGAAGAAATAAAACAATATACACCATTTTTTCTTAACATTATGTAATACGAATTCTCTCCGAAATAAGCTTCATATTATTCGAGCTTTTCGATCTTAACAATTATATTTGTACCCTTATCATAATAAATTTCATATATATCGTTTTCTATAAATGCTGGTGAGAATATCTTTTTTTTGCTAAAAAGATCTAGATAATAAAATTGTTTTTTCCCTTTGTTGTCAATAAAAGTATATTCTCGTTCAAAAAAATGCTTGCTCTCATTATATTCTTCAAAAAAAGTGCCTTGACATTTTATAATTTCTACATTATTTAATTTTTTCAAATAATTTCCTGTCATAACAAAAGAAAGCACCAATGCTGCAATTCCAAATAGAAATTCTATTTTCTTACGTTTTTTTGAATTCCAGAATTTACTCCAAACCAATATTAGTAATCCCATACTAGGCAGCACAATTCCACATTTAAATATTTCATAATAAATTCCATTTAAATTATAATCCATCTTATCCTCCTTACCATGGCAATTTGTTTCTAACATAATTAATTGAAAATGACAAGCCAATCCTTAATCCTTTATTCCCCTTTTGTAATCGCAACATTCTCCTGTACAATTTTTTATTAGTAGGCATAGCTTTCCTTTTTTTTCTGTATTTTTTATACTGATTTCCTCGATATGTTGGGAAATTCGAAGGTTTTTTTGATTTTATCTTTCTCAATATTTTATTCATTTTTTCATCAACAATAAAATCTGTCATAGTTCCCAATGTCACTTTAACAAGTGACTTTCCTAAATTACATGGTTTATCATTTAGAATTTTTTCACTATTTATGATTCCCTCATTAATAACATTTCTAACAAATGACGCGGTAAATCCAGAACCTGGAATCACTGCCGTAACCCCTGCCGCTATATATTCTCCTACACTGGATTTGGGTTTGAAAATATCTATGCTTCTTTTCCCCGATATAACATTATCGATAACATCACTTATATACTGTGTTGCTAGTCCTGCCGCAATTGCTGCAACCCAGAAGTTTCCTTTCAGATCTTTGCGCATTACAGGATTATTATCACAATATACATACAAATTTTTATCTGAGAAAGTAGCTGGAATAGTATCTACGAGACTTGCACAATCAACATTTACAAATCGTCCACATTCGGGATCATAATATCGGCTGTTCAGGTAATAAAGCCCTGTCTCTTCATCCAGAAAGTACTCTCTATACCGGAACGGATTCCTGCTTCCGGCCTTACTCTGTGTGCTGTCCGTCATGCTTGTCTGGAGGCCCCAGCTGTCATACTGATAGCTTACCACCCGGTTTCCACTGCTGTCAACCAGTCCTGTGATATCATGCTGGCCATTATGAAGGTAGTAGTAGTCCTCTCCGTTTAATCTCATGGAGAACAGACTTCCATCTGCGTCATAGATAAAGTGCATCACATCCGTTCCTGCCTTCATGGTGACGATTTTGTTTCCATTCAGGAAGTATTCCTCTTTTGTCTCTCCTGCTGTTTTGGATAATCGGATGCCTTCTTCGTCATAGGTATAGCGGATGGTACATCCGTCTTTTACGAGCTGTTTTAATTCCCTGCCATGCTGCCACTCCATCTGCATCCCACGGTAGTTCAGCGGATTTCCCATAGCATCGTAGGTGATGGTCCCCCCGTCATAAGCAGTCAGCTGGTCCTTCCACCGGGTGTTTCCGTAGGTATAGGTATGTTCCTCCAGGACTGCTCCCGTGATGGTCTCATCCTGTGTGTATCCATAGGTTTTCCTGGTCCTTAGGTTTCCGCCTGCATCATAGGTATAACAGATAGTCTTATCTTCCAGGCGGTTATCCTCACGGATGAGCTGGCTTAAGGCATCGTAGGTATACCCTGTCTTTATGATTCCGTTTTCTGCTATGGTGCTGATATTTCCCAGGGCATCATAGGTGTAGCTTAAGGTGTCATCCCCGCTCTTTAGGTGCTCCAGCAGGGTGGTGGTGGTTCCTTCTTCTGCTCCTTTTAAATAGCGGTAAGTAGTCTCCCATTCCTTTCCGTCTCCCAGATGCAGTTTCTTTGCTGCCAGCCTTGCTAGGGCATCGTAGGTATAGCTTATCTTCTCCTCCCCGTCGATGGTCAGTCCGTATAAAAGTCCCGGGCTCTGCTGCTTTTCCGCTTTCCCATAGACATATCCGGTCTTAATCTTCGAGGTGATACCTGCACTGTTTCCGGTTCCTGCGCTGCCTTTTATTTCCAGTTTCTGGTAAATGGATTCCACACGGTTCTTTCCATCATAGGCAATCTCCATGGCCTGTCCCAGGCTGTTCTCCTGGCGCACCAGCCTTCCAATCAGGTCATACTGGTATTCCTCACGGATGCCATTTAACAGGTCCTCATGGACTGCCACATTTCCATAGCCGTCATAGGTATTTCTTCCGCTCAGGCTGCCGTTCCATTTCTGCTCCTTTAAGCGCAGTTCCTTGTCATAGATATTTTCCAGCACATCGCCGTTGGCATAGGTGGTCTGCGCCAGTTCCCCGTTATGAGGAAGATAGCTGCTCTCCTCTAATACGGTGTCCCCGATGGATACCCCTGTCTGGTTTCCGAATTCATCATAGTCATAGTGATAAGTAAATCCATTGTGTCCGATATCACTCAGACGGTCACCGCTGTCGTAAGTATAGGTGTTCTCTATGGTCTGACCGTTTACCTGTGTATGGATACGGGTTAAAAGGTCATTGTCCGGGTTGTAGCTGTAGTGTGTCTCATTTCCCTTTGCATCCGTCACTTTCGTAAGGAGGCGGTCTGCCCCGTCATAGGTATTGGTGGTGGTAAAGCCTCTGGCATCGGTGATGGCAACTGCATTTCTTCCTTTTTCCGTATAGGTCATGGATGTTCTTATCTCATCCCCTGCCTCTTCCAGAATAAAGAGCTTATGCGGCGGATACGGTTCTGCCGAGACACCGGCCACCAGTCTGCCCTCCGGTTCATAGGACGCACCGTAGATGGCAAGGTTTCCGCAGTGCTGTCAGCATGTATGAACGCGGAGAACGTGAACCTGATATCAAAACTTTAGAAAAGATTGCCGACTTTTTTTCTGTAGATGTGGACTATCTGATTGGACGTAGCAAAGAGAAACCAGCTTCTGTGCCAGAACATCACGAACCTACCTACACGGAAGTACAGTCACTTCTTACCAGAAGCGGAAAGAAATTCACTGTTGAACAAAAACAGGATTTGATTCGTACTTTATTATCCTGATTATGCCTATAAAAAAGCACTTTAATTGACAACTTATAACTGTCAATTAAAGTGCTTTTTTACAACTTCCTTATAGCTCCATACTGTCTAATTCACTAAAACAAGTAATAGACACATGCTCATTCACTACATCACCAAAACCGTAAGCCGCATAAATCATAGGCACTCCTGCCTCCTCACAGGCCTGCTCATCTCCATGGGTGTCCCCCACATAGACAGCTTCAGTCAGATGATTTCTCTCCATAATGATTTTCAAATTATCAGCTTTCAGCTTCCCAGTCTCACCCGGGCAGGTAAAATCAACAAAAAACTCTCCCAATCCCGTATTTTCCAGAAAAGCTTCGATATAACCAGCCTGACAATTACTGACGATAAATAATTTATATCTCTTAGCAAGCTTTGGAATCGTCTCCATCATTCCCTCATACAAGATACAAGGTTCTTTCGCAACCATCGCATTCTCATAGGTGAATAAAGCTTCCGATAACCTGTCCATATCACCTTTAGACATCCCCGGGAACAAACTCTCCACAATAGCTTCCAAAGGTTTACCAAATTCCTTCTTCAGTTCCTCAGCAGTAAGTCTTCTATCCAAATCCGTTGTCTCTTCAATTGCTTTATTCCAGGCGACCTCTACTACCTTCGTAGAATCCCATAGCGTTCCGTCTACATCAAATATAATCGCTTCCATCATTCTCCTCTTATCTTGTATTTTATTTTCTGCTCAAACTCTTTATTTTAGTTCTAAGAACACATTATTTCTTCGTCTTAGCCTTTGTCTTCGTTTCAAGCCCTTTTTTCTTACATATATCCTCCAGACAGCACCTGTCACAATAAGGCGTAGTCCTTGCGGTACATACTTCTCTTCCATGATAAACCAGTCTATGACAAAAATCACTGCCCTCTTCCGGCGGAATGATTTTCCATAAAGCCATCTCCACCTTCTTCGGCTCCTTGATACCATCCACAAGCCCGATCCGGTTAGTCAACCGAATACAATGAGTATCCGTCACAATTGCCGGCTTACCAAACACATCCCCCATAATAAGATTAGCACTTTTACGCCCTACACCCGGAAGCTTCATCAAAGCATCAAAATCCTCCGGAACTCTGCCACCAAACTCATCTCTGAGCATAATCATACAGGCACTGATATCCCTGGCCTTACTTCTCCCCAGTCCACAAGGCCTCACGATATCCTCAATATCCTCCACCGGTGCCCCCGCCAAAGCCTCCACATCCGGATACTTCTCAAACAACTTCTCAACAATCACATTCACCCTGGCATCCGTACACTGAGCCGCCAAGCGAACACTAACCAGCAACTTCCAAGCCTGGTCATAATCCAAAGTACAATCCGCATCCGGATACTCCACCCGAAGCCGTTCAATCACCTCTAAAGCCAACTGTTTCTTCGTCATAAAACTCCCTCAACTTCACATAAAATTATCTATATCAAATCTATCCCAACCAAATCTAATATTGCATTTACCATAAAACAATAAATCACAAAATTGTATCTCTTATAGTATATATCTTTCTCAATTTTTAGACAACCCGCTTTTTCATTTTCAGCAATTTCAATCAGTACTCCTATTTTACCTCATATACTACTTTCCATCTGCCCCTTTGCAAGTTTTCCTGTTTCTTCTTACCCGACCACCCCTGCTAAATTTCCGGCTTTCCTCCTGGTTTCTGGCAAGTTTTCCTGCTTTCGCTTTCTTCTCACCCGACCACTCAGCTAAATTGTCAGCTTTCCTCCTGGTTTCTGGCAACGTTTCCTGCTTTCACCCTATTCTCACCCACCCCTCGCCCAAATTCAGCCCCTCCCCATCTCCACCCACAAATCAAGCCTCTACCCTCCATACCACCACAAGCCCCGTGCCATCCCATGGCACGCGCTCTAACTGCCACAACACTCCCCTCACGCCGCCAACACCCAGGACCGAAACACCAGCAGAGAGCCCGCTTGCGCAGATGCAGGAGAATTGGATGATTAGCGTAGTGCACCTAGTATGACTTAGTCAAAAACGGCGGAAGCTGACCGAGGAAATTGGGTTTACAAAACCCAATTTCAAAACCACCCTGAGCTGGGTTTTCATCAGAAAACACAGCGAATGTGGTTGATTCGGTCAGCTTCCGCCGTTTTTGGCATAGTCATACTAAGTGCACGAAGCTCATCCAATTCTCCTGCATCTGCGCAAGCGGGCTCTCTGCTGGTGTTTCGATCCGTCCTCCAATCTCACACCCCTCAAACCACAAACATCCCTCTCCCTTTCAGCATATCAAAATACAACCTAGCCCCCCTCTCCGACACATCAAACACCCGAATCATCCCATCCAGATAACTCTCCGTGTCAAACTCATCCAGCAACTCCGGCTGATACAACCGCGTCCTCTCATCCTCAAAAATAGCCCCATAGAAAATATGCGCCTCCACCAAATCCTGGAACATATGGCTTCCATAAGACAACTCCGGCATATACCCCGCCGCACTATAAGACACCTCGCACACCGCCCGGAACCTGCTAATATCCGCATAAACCACCGGCACCCCAAGCTCCGGTGAAGAAGTTCCAATCCTTCCCGGCACAATCAGCATCATATTCTTATTCTGACTGCCATAACTCTGGTTAATATTACTGATAATCTTCGCCGGCTCATACTTCCTCGCATGAGGAAAAGTATAATACTTCTGCGGATCCACTAACACAACAATATCAATCTTCTCTTTCCTTGACTGTCCCATAGCCGTATCCTGAAGATCAAACACCACCTGCGAATCCTCACAGACCGGCATGGCAACTGATTTTGCCGAGTCCACCTGCAGCGGCCGGCACTGCAAAAGATTTACCATAAAGCTTCCATCTGAAGCTATATTAACAGCAAATTCTATATCCACCGGATTCTGATACTCCTCCTGCAGCATGGAAAGGATTTTCCTCATCATATCCAGAAACTCTTCTTTATTAACCAGCCCCTGACAATCTGCGAATAACACTTCTCTTCTATTCCCCTGCTGGCGAAGTCTCTCCTCAGCCTCCGTATCATGGCTAAGAAGCATTCGCTTTAACCATTCCGGAACTTCTTGAAGCGCTCTGGATAATGGAATCGTACATAATTCATTTTGATTAATATCCAGCACATCCACCTGATGCTGGGAATAGCGATGCCTTGCCGCCACCGTAGGCCATATCTGCGCCTGCGGTCTGTCCAAACTGATAATCTTAGGATAATCCCCGGAAGTTCTGTCCACAGCACGGGTTCCCAGTCCCAGAACCAGTCTTAGCATACCGGCTTTCGGATCCATATTTTCCATCCATTTATATGCATTATAAGAATACCCCACACCTGCTGCGGCCGGCATATGGAAAGACTCATATCTAGAGCCGGACACACGCTGTACAAGAAGTGCCATCTGCTCATCACATTCCAGCAGATTTCGGTTTCGTCGATATTCCAGAGCCGACGGATCCATAGTACTGGCATAGACCGTCTTAACCGCCTCTTCGAATTTTTCCAGACGTTCTTCCATCTCACCTACATTGACACAGAAGACTGACTCGTATTTACCTGCAAATGCATTGCCAAACCCATCCTCTAACAAACTGCTCGAACGCACGATAATCGGACTCTGCCCGAAGTAATCCAGCATACGTCTAAACTGCGCCCGGATATTTTCCGGAAATTTACCTTCCCGCAGCTTTTGACCAAATTCCGCAGACACCGTAAATTCATCTCTTTCCTTACGCTGCGCCACCCGGGTCTTCCACCAGCCATTGGCTACGATATACGTATAGAACACATCAGACCCTACATAGTAAGAGTCATGGGGTTCCATCTTCCCCGTAAGTTCCGGCAGATGCGCCTTGACCATCTTTCTGGCAAGAAGCATACCGCAGGCTTTTCCTCCAATCATTCCAGTGCCAATCATACGATTTCGAATCAGGAAATAATCTCTCGGTGAAAAATGTTCCTCTATCATATGAGCCATTTCTTCATTTCTGGTCATCATGATAGAGCAAATCTTCTGATATTCCTCTTTTTCTAAAGTACCGTGAGCAAACTTCATTTTCAATAAGGAAAAGTAGCGATCCCAGTGGTCCAGACTCTGGTCCTCCACCGACTCTGCCATATCCACTGCTCCATAGAAGCGGCTTAAGCTCAGGCCGTCTAAGAGGGGCAGGAACTTATCCGTCTCTTTCTCATAGATGTGTGGCTGGAACATGGTTCCGGAATACCGGTTCCACACTTTAAGCGGCTGCATATAGAATTCCTCACCATTTTGATACAGTTCCAATAGCAGCTGGGTAGTCTGGCGAATACGCATAACAGCATCGAAGGAATGCATCCCTCGTTTTAATGGAAAGTAAGCCACTGTGTCAAGATCAAACAAATAAGGGCAAGTCACGCAGAAGAAATTCCCCATCATCAAATCCGTGGCCCAGGCTTCCTGCAGTTCTGATAGACAGTCGAACACATAAAAAGCATCCTTACCCGCACGGGTAATGATTTCTCTCACCTGAACTGTAAATTCCTCAAACCCTTCTTTCGGGTTCAGCTTATAAATCTGCAGTCCCTCCTGCGCCTCTAAAAATGGCTCATGTTCTGCAAATCGAATATAAATCAGCTGCCGCTTATCCTGAATAGCCTGCGCTGCGAAGGGTTTAACCACAAAAGCAAACTCCTCCAGTGAAGAGACACTCCAAACCACATTGTCCCCCAGCCGGATCTGATCCAATACCTCGTCAATTCCAGTAATCCCTGAACTAATACCCTCAAAAGCCGCCATACCCAATCTCCTCTCTACACTGAATTCAAGATAAAAAAGCTCAAAGATACACCCTGTTAAAGGTGCTCATCTTTGAGCTTATAAAATACTTCTTTCTTTTATTTTATCATATATCCTTTTGATATACTAATAAAATAATTTTATATAACTTTTACACCTTTCCAATACATAGGTGTAACCACCTCAGCGATATCCGGCAGTGTCACATCTTTCAAAGCCCATTTCTGGAACTCTTCAAATCCGGTTCTGTCTACGATATAACCGATATGCTCCTTACCGCCTGGTGCAGTAGGATCAATGTATTCTCTGACATAAGCATATGTATTGGTAACAATCTTAATAATGCTTTCTTCATCAATCCACTTAATCCAGTCTTCTCCCATACGAGGATTCTTCTTACCGGTTCTTCCAAGGATTGTTAATTTATAATACTTCTTCTCGCTTCTGGTCCATGCCATATTCGGACAGGCCAGTACGCATTCTCCGCAGCCGAGACATTTTTCTTCGTTTCTTACCGGACGGAAATTAACGTTTGACAGTGCTCCTACTGACTTTCTCTGACATGCCTTCGTACATGCGCCGCAGCTGACACAGCGATTCGGGTCAAACTGAGGAAGTGTCATGCCGATAATTCCAAAATCATGCATACGCACTTTACAGCAGTCATTGGAACATCCGGTAAATGCCACTTTAAAGTGTAAGTCATTTGGGAAAATGGCTTTCTCCATCTTGCGGGCAAAATCAGTGGTATCATAGCATCCATATGGGCACATAGAATTACCTACACAGGCCATGATGTTACGTGTTCCTGATGAAGTATATCCCTGACCCGGAACTTCCTGATTAATGCCTAGTCCCTCAATAATTGGCTGAAGCAGTTCATTGACCTCAGGCATCTTCTCAAACGGAATTCCAGGAATCTCAAATCCCTGACGAATAGTCAGATGAACGGTTCCATTTCCATAGTTATCTGCGATATTCTGAATATCCGCCAGATATTTAGCGTCCATTCTTCCGCCTGGCACACGTACACGGGAAGCAGCTAAACCACGTTCCTTGGTCACGCGATAGGCATTCTTTTTTAATTTCTTAGTATTTACATCCATGGTTTTCTCCTCCTCTAATCAATAAGATTCTTGCCTTCTGTGTAGTTAAATACCGGGCCGTCCAGACAGACATATTTGTCTCCGATTCTGCAGTGTCCGCATTTACCGAGGCCACAGCACATCTTTCTCTCCTGGGAAATCCAGATATTTTCTTCTTTAAATCCTTTGGCAAGAAGCGCCTGAACAGAGAAGCGCATCATAGCCGGTGGTCCAACTACAACAGCTACAGCAGCAGATACATCAGCAACTTCTAATTCCGGAATGTACTTCGTAACCAGACCAATCTTATGATCAGGAGTCTCTTCTCCGGCATCCAGAGTCAGAATCACATTCATTTTCTTTTTCCAATATTCAAAATCCTTTTTAAAGAGAATATCATTTACAGATTTAAATCCGGTGATAATACTCATGGATTTTCTCTCATCCTCGTGATCTGCGAAATACGAAATCACTCCGCGCACAGGAGATACACCGGTTCCTCCGGCAACTACTACCAGTTCTTTTCCTTTATACAGATTCACATCAAAACCATTGCCATAAGGTCCGCGTAAGAATAACTTGTCCCCTACATATTTTTCAAATACTTCATTGGTAACTTTACCAACTCTTCTGATGGTCAGATCCACAAGGCCTTCACTGATTCCGCTGACAGAGATAGGTGCCTCTCCGTATTTTGGAATGGATACTTCGAAGAATTGTCCCGGAAGAACATCTCCTTCGTAGGTCATACGGAAGGTATATTCAATATCTGTGTGCTTGATTACTTCTACGATTTCTGATAAAAAAGGTACATATTCATTTCTATTCATTGTCCGTAACCTCCTTCATGCCTGCTTCCAGTTTATTGATACAGTTGGAATAAGAGATGTACTCCGGACAGATATCATCACATCGTCCACAGCCTACACACATATGATGTCCGGTTCTCTTCTTATAATCATATACTTTATGTAATACCTTAAAGCGCATACGATCGCCATTCTTCTGGCGATAGCTTCCGCCGCCTGCTACATCACTGTAGCCGTCTACCATACAGGAAGCCCATACTCTGCGGCGCTCTCCCACTTTGCCATTTTCAGAATAATATAAATCCTGCATAGTAAAACAGGTACAAGTCGGACAGACGAAATTACAGCGTCCGCAGTTTACACAGCGTCCATCGTATTCTCTCCACATCTGACTTCCGATAATTCTTGCATCCAGATTTTCAGGAATCTGCACTCTCACTGCAGTCTCAGTTACATATTCCGGTGTCACAGCCTCCTCTTTCACTGCAGCTTTTGCGAAGAGACTTGCTGCCTCATCCCACTTACAGTCTACTTTAAAACCATCACCGCTACGGTCGATACTGAAATCATAATTATCAGAGATATTCGTTCCCATATCTACACAGAAGCAGTTTTCAAATCCCTGGGAACATCCCATAAGTACGAATTTCATCTTCTCACGAAGTCTCTTATAATAGTAATCTTCCGGTCCGTTTTCCAGATACATCTCATCCATTCGCAAAAGCGCATGTAAATCACAGCTTCTTAAGAATACGATTGCTCCCTTCGTCTCCGGATTAGCTTCTTTTATCGTATCCTCTGTAAAGAAAAATAATGTCTCAGAGATTGGATTTAATACCTCTTTAAATGAATACTCTGATTTTTTGTCAAATTCGATTTCCTCTACTGTCTTGATTTCTCCATAACGGATACAGTCTGTATCAGAGAAACGACCGCCGCCTATGAAACATTTTGGTGCATAAATCTTATACTCTTTGGATAATTCTCCCAGAATCTGATTCATGCCTTCTGCATTCAATTCATATCCCATCTTTAGTCCTCCTTCTTATTTGATGCCATAAAGTACGGCACAGCTACAAATAAAATACCACCAATCATATTACCCAATGTTACCACTAAAATATTATAAAAATATCCGCCAACGCTCACTGCCTGTCCAACCGGATTCAATAAAGAAATGGTAAGCAGTGTCATATTCGCAATACTATGTTCAAATCCTGTAGTAATAAATGCAAAGAGACACCAGAAAATCATAATCAGTTTTCCGCTCTCGCTCTTACATTTAAATCCACACCACACAGCCAGACAAACCAGGAAGTTACAGAGCAGACCTCTTGCCAGCAGATTTGCCACCGACATACCCATTTTTGTGGCTGACGCAGATGCAATAAACTCCCCTACCGGTCCGGTACCACATCCTGTCGCATGAAAAATCAATGCCAGAAGAATGGAACCCACCCAGTTTCCTATGTAACAGACAACCCACAGCTTTACTGCATCACCTGCAGTGATTTTCTTCCTAGCGATACCTGCTGCCATAACCAGATTATTACCGGTAAATAACTCCCCGCCAGCCACAACCACCAGACTTAACGCGATACCAAAAGACAGTCCCATAACAATTCTTGCATAAGGCTGACCGGTTAATAAACCTCCGCAGGTAAATGCAAGCAGTACACCAAATCCTATGAAAATCCCCGCCAGCATGGACAACATAAAGTATCCTGCAGGATTTTTCTTCAACAGAGTGCACTTTGCGTTGGCCGCATTGGAAACCAACTCATACTCTTCCTTGAACATAAAGAAATCCTCCTTGTTATTTTTTTCACATTTTAACACAACAAAGAGGATTTCACCGTGATGCATCTCACGTTTTATATTATTATTTTTCTTCTGCGACAAATTCTTTTAATCTGTCCATATCATAAATACGAAAATGATTCTTTTTCATACTGATTAATTCTAATTCCGTAAGTTTTTTCAAAACCCTCGACACCGTCTCTCTCTTAGAACCAACCATATCTGCCAGAAAAGTAATGGTCATATCAAAATCAATCCGGATAGCCGCATCTTCTCTCACACCAAAATCTCGCCCCAGTTTCCATAGTTTTGAAGCTACCTGCTTTTCCAATACCATGGCATTGGATGTGTTACCCAACTGATGGTAGAGGCGCCTGGTCTTTATGGCGAGAGAATTAAGAATCATTCTGGTAAAGAGGAAGTCTTCTTCCATGATTTCTAAAAAATGTTTCCTGGAAAATGCCAGTACCGTCACATCCCCCAGGGCATATCCAGTAATGGAAGCTATATTCTTCTCCAAAATCACTTCATTAAGCAAAACTCCTGCGCCATATACGAACACAACTTTATGGTCGTGATTTCGATTCATCTTAGATAAAGCCACATAGCCATCCACCACGAAGAAAATACTCTCCACCGTCTCCCGCTCCCGGAAGATAGTTTCATTCTTCCTGTATTTGCGCAGCATCCCATAGGAGATAATCTTAGCCTTCGATGCAGGACTGGCACTTTTTAAAATTTCACACTTTTCACTTGCTTCCCTGACAGTCATATCTTCTGTTCCCTCACATATCACAGATATTATATTCCACTTACATACAGCCTCGAAATGTACCGACTAACTGTCTGTATACTTCGCCCTGCTTATGTGGTAAGTATAATGTAAAAATATGAGGATTGCAATGAAAGCCGTTATTCGAAAACCTGAAACCGTATACTGTTATTTATATACTCCATAATAATCCTTCGTATACTTCATAAGTTCATCCTGCATAATCATGCTGCTCTTTAAAGTCTTCGGGTTTGGCTTTGGAAGGAAGCCTCCGCCCGGAGCCAGCAAATCGATTTTATCTCTGACATATTGTCTGAGTTCCTCCTCTGTTATCTTAGGCGAATCCAGATAATAGTCATCCATACCACCGGAGATTACCAGCTGCTTTCCGTACATTTTCTTGATTTTCCCAAGATCGTTACAACACTGCGCCGGGTTCCACATATCACATCCCATATCTACTACATAAGGGATATAATTTTCAATCTTCCCGTCACTATGTAAATCGAAATATACGCCTCGTCCCTTTACATACTGCACAATTCTCTTCATATACGGATAGATAAATTCTTCAAAAACAGGAATTGAGAAAAATCCATTCTGCCCTGAGCCCCAATCATCATGAAAGAGAATAATATCTATCTTATAATGATCAATCATCTTCTCTAACAGCTTAATCTTAAACTCTGTGATAAACTCCATATAATCATGCACTGCATCCGGCTCTTCTAAAAATGCTATAAATGCATCCTCAATTCCTATGATAGAATGCAGTCTCTCAAATGGCCCATTCATAACCCAGAAACTGGTCATCTTATCCGGATGATAAAAGGGCTCTATATCCTTTGCGCTGGTCTCCCAGTCTATCCCGTCTAAATCAGGGATTTTAACAGCTTCTCTCCATCTGGTCACATCATGACAGATTTCTGTTCCCGGTTTTACAATCGGCGCTCCTCCGGTTTCCCCAAAAGTCCAATGCACGCCAAACCAGTCTTCTCCGCTTTTATTGTCCGGTGTACGCTCTCTTACCACATCCGGCATAATCGCAACACAGTCGGAACCCATAGGCATATACATAGGTTCTTTATGATCCAGCAGCAGTTTCATATTCTCTCTTGGCGGTATGGGCAGACCTGTTCGCGGTGCGGGCTTAGCCGTCATAACTTGCATAGCTGTTTCCTTCCCATAGAGCGCAACCAGCATATCCTGCATAATCGCTATCATTGTGTTCTTACTCATATCCATTGTCCTCTCCTCCTTCTACACCTTTTGTTTCTTTAATTCATCCTGAATTTTCTCCATCTTAGATGGGCTCAAATCATAGAACAGCAAAAGAACCACTCCAAAAATCAGCAATGCCGCCGGTAAACCCATGGAAATAAATCGAATTCCGGTAATTACTTCCTGCGTCGGTTCTGCATTCGCAGTAAATCCAACTAATGCCAGACCAAAACCGGCAATTCCGGTACTAAATACTGCTGCCAGTTTTATAGATAACTGAAACATAGAAAAGTAGAGACCACGGGCATTCTTACCGGTCTTATATTCACCATAATCCACCGTATCTGCATACATGGAAGTGTTTACAACATTTGCCCATGAGTACCCGATGTAACCGACTGATATTACTACCGTGATGGCAGTAACACGACTGCTGAATATGCTGGCAAGCAGCATACAGCCAGCCAGTATCAGATTGCCGGCCAGATATGCATTTCGCTTTGACAAAAACTTCGTCACAAGCGGAACACTGGTTGCACCCACAAAGGCCAGAATGTTAACGATTCCAAAGAACGGTGCTGCTCCCTGGATATCCTGTACCACATATTTGAAAAAATACGGGAACATCGCATACATAACCAGCATACCCATAATCCTGGCAACGTCTGTGATAAACAGCAGCATTAAATTCCTGTTGCCCAATACCAGCTTAAGCATTTCTTTAACCTTTAAGGTATCTTTGCTTTTTCCGGCACCGCCATCGCTCTGAATATCTTTTCCCTTTGATGCATGAATCAGATTCGCATACAGCACCAGACAAAGTAAGCCGGTAACTGCTGCTGTAAAAGCATATCCCCTGGCATTCATAACCTGTTCTCCTCCAAACAGGATAATCATGGGAATCAGCAAAAATCCAGCCAGACTCTTACCTATAGCGCTGCCCTGCCCACGCACAGTAGACAACTGCACACGTTCCTTTGGATTGTCTGTTAAGGAAGAATTCAAAGAAGTATACCCTGTATACGCAATATTGGTAGCGATACAAAAAGCCGCATACACGATACATGCCACAATCGCCTTCGCCGGCATACCGATTTTATTATTCCAGAACATCAATACATTAAAAATAAGAATCAAAGGTGCTCCTATGATAATCCAGGAGCGATACTTCCCCCATCGCAAACTGCTTTTTTCAACGACGGCGCCAATCACAGGCGGGCTGCAGCTGTCAATGATTCTTCCAACCATCATAAGTGTTCCTGCTGCTGCCGCAGTAATTCCGGCAATGTCCGTGAAGAAAATAAGCAGATACGTGTTTGACATGGTTACCATAACCATAAATCCCAAATCAGCCAGTCCATAGGATGCTTTCAAATAAGTACTTAGTTTTCCATTCGTTTTTTGCATAAATCCTCCTTTCTGGAATTCTTCTCTTTTACTCTGTTCATTTGTCCTTTGTACATTTCGAACGGCTTTATTGTTCTTTTAAAGTAGCGTAATTTCTTTCTATTGTCTATGCATTTTTATGTTTTCCCAAAAATATTCTTATTTTTCCAAAATTATATTTATTTTTACAGATATTTTTCTTTGGTTTACCTATACGACAAAAAGCCAATGTAAATAACCTGTTTCGTTATTTTACATTGGCTTTTCGCTTCAATATTATATAGAGCAGCTGTATGAACCGTCTTTATATTTTCATATTTAGTTTTTCCCTTATTATCGCTTGTCCCCTAAGAAGAACAATGCCATTGTACCTGGTCCGGAATGTGCTCCGATTGTGGCTCCCACTGCATTAATCAAACAGTCCTGGATTCCAAATCTTTCTCTAACCAGTTTTGCCACATACTCTGCCTCTTCCGGGCAGTCACCGTGACTGATAAAGAAAATGTCATTCTTATCGCGATAGCTTCCGATTCGTTCTTCCATCATATCTACCAGACAATGCAATGATTTCTTACGTCCCCGTGTTTTCCCTACTGCAATCAGATGTCCCTCATTATCTACATGGAGAAGCGGCTTGATATTAATCATCGTTCCAAATACTGCCGTAGCCTTAGATACACGCCCGCCACGATAGAGATGATTCAAATCATCTACAGTAAATACATGACTAAAGTTCAGCTTATGTTCATCCAGCCATGCAATGATTTCATCCATGGTCTTCCCCTGTTCTTTCATCTGCACTGCCTTATGGACAAAGAGTCCCTGCCCCAGCGAAGCACATAAAGAATCAATTACAACTATCTTCGCTTCCGGATATTCTTCCTTCAATTCTTCCCCTGCAATTCGTGCGCTGTTATAACTTCCGCTTAAGCCGGATGAAAATGCAAGATGAAGTATATCCTTCCCTTCTTTCAGATAAGGTTCCATCAATGCCCGCGCACTTTCCGGATTTACCTGCGCTGTCGTGGGCATAGAACCATTTCTCATCTTTTCGTAAAATTCATGCACTGGAAGTGCTGTCTTATTATCATAGGTTTCTCCCTCCAGCGTATATGTCAGAGATACGCATCCTACCTGATGTTCTGTGTAATAACTGTCCGGTAAATCTGCGTTATTATCTGTTGTAATCACAAATTCTCTCATTGCCAACCCTCCATACATAGTCATTTTGACAATGTCACTATTTGCCCGCTTATTCATAACAGGATTTTAAGTACTCTCTGTCACTGAAAGTTTGCTTTAGCTGCATTGCCACTAGTATGTCCATTTTATCATTGTTCCATTAAAATATCTATGGCTTTTTGCATTTGTACGTCTGTTATTGGTGATTCTGATGTATTTTGCCCGGAAGATACCTGTTCATCCGTCCCTGGTGTCTGTGTTTCTGTTTTTCCTGCTTCATCTGTATTGCCTGCTTCATCTGCACTGGCTGCTTCAGTTTCCTCAACTACCACATCCGGAGTAATCCCTGTCTTGTGAATGTTATTGCCATCCGGCGTGTAATATTTGGAAATGGTAAGCTTCAGGGCGCTTCCATCACCCAGCTTAAATATCTGCTGCACTATACCTTTTCCATAAGTAGTGGTTCCCACAAGAGTTCCCAACTGATAGTCTTTAATTGCTCCTGCAAAAATCTCGGATGCGCTGGCGCTGTTTTCATTTACAAGTACAACCAACGGTACATCTATATCCTTCTCCTCCTTGGCTTTATACTCTTCCCGTTTTCCATTCTTATCCTCTGTATACACAATCATCTGGTCTTTGTCCAGAAAATGATCCAGGATAGCAGTCACAGACGAGACCAATCCACCCGGATTATCACGAAGATCTACGATTAGTTTCTTTGCCCCCTGATTTTGTAAGTCTTCCCAGGCTGCCTGAAACTGCTCTTGTGTCACTTTAGAAAACTCTGTGATAGCAATATAACCAATCTGCCCATCCTGCATCTTATGGGTAACCAGCGGTATCTCCACATTTTCTTTCGTAATATCAAATTCCAGATAGTCTTCCTCTCCCTCACGGGCTATGGTCAGATGTACCTGATTATTCTCTGAATTTTTTATTTTTATAGCTATCTCCGTTAAATCTGAACTGGTGACTACTTCATCATTTACCTTATAGATGATATCTCCTGCCTCAAGGCCGGCTTCGGCTCCCGGAGCTCCTTCATAACACCTTACAATCGTCACTACACCAGTGTTTTTATTCTGCTGCATAACAACTCCGATGCCTGTATATTCCCCCTGGGAAGACTCCTGTACCGACTGGTATTCCTCCTGGGTATAATATACGGAATATGGATCCTCAAGTCCTTTGGCAATTCCAGCATACATAGTCTCTGCCAGGGCTGACGTATCCACATCCTCCAGATAATATTTGTCAATCAAAGCTTCAATCTGTGCCACTTTCTGTTCCGACTGGGCACCGGTCAAAGTCTTACTTTCCTGTTCCCAGGGAAGCACGCCGTATCTGCCTGCCAATTGGTATATCAGCAGTACAAGAATACTAATCAAAATACCATATATGATTCCTCTGTATAATGTCTTATTATCTTTGTCCATTTTGAAGCCTTTCCTTTTTATCGTATTATTCCATCTTATGCCAGGCTGCATCTTATTCATTCCTCATTGCCGCATAAGCTGCCCCAATTTGCTGAAGTTTCTATCTTCTAAGATAAAAAGGATGTCACTCCAGCTATTTTCCGCCCTCGTGACATCCCCTATTTACATACATTTCTTACTACATAATTTGTAACAGCCTGATTTTCCAGCTGTTGCAGATTCCTGCACTATACTCTCAGGTGTTTATGAATTGTAATCACACTACCTACAAGACCGATACCCATACCAAGGACTAATCCGATTGGCAGAAGGGACTCGAATACCTGTTTTACCGGCAGGAACTGAATCAGACTGTTGAGCATATGGAATTTCTCCAATACATACTGAATGACCTTATTATACATAAAGTATAATGCGCCCAGCGGAATCGCTGAACCAATCAATCCGATAATCACACCTTCAATCAGGAATGGCGAGCGAACGAAAAAGTCCGTTGCTCCAATTAATTTCATAATACCAATCTCTTCTTTACGAATAGCGATACCCATAGAAACTGTATTACTGATTAAGAATACAGCTACGATTAACAAAATACCGATGATAACAACGGATACATATGCAATCAGTCGATTCACTGTACTTAAAGTCTTCGTTGCCGCCTCTGACTGGTTTACTTTACGTACCCCTTCGAGACTTTCAATATAGCTTACCAACTCACCCTGGCTCTCAACCTTATCAACAAATACTTCATAGTTTGCGGAATTGGCCAATGGATTATCATTCTGGAATCCTTCTGCCACACTGGCATCTCCTTCAAAATAATCCTCTTTAAAACTGTTCCATGCATCTTCTGCAGATACAAAATTACACTGGGTAACTTCGCTTCTTCCCCTGATTTCATTACCAATCTCATCAATACGAGCCTGATCTGCATCGTCAGTAAAGAATACGGTAATAGCTACGCCTTCTTCTGCGGTTCTTACAATATACTGGAAGTTAACAAACACGGAAAAAATCAATCCAAATAAGAAAATACATGCGCCCATGGTTGCTATAGATGCCAGAGAAAACATCTTGTTGGTCCAGATATTTTTAAATCCCTGTTTAATGGTATAACCTATTGTACTAATTCTCAACATATCCACCTTCTTGTTCGTCGCTTACGATGACGCCTTTCTTCATGGAAATCACTCGTTTTCTGAATGAGTTAACGATTTCCCGATTATGCGTTACTACAAGAACGGTAGTACCACGTTCATTAATTTCTTCTAACAGTCTCATAATTTCAAATGAGTTTTTAGGGTCTAAGTTACCGGTAGGCTCATCTGCCAGAAGAATAGCCGGACGGTTAACTAAAGCTCTTGCCAAAGCCACTCTCTGCTGTTCTCCACCTGATAACTGATTTGGTTTTGATTTGTACTTTTCTGCCAGTCCTACTAAAGTTAAAACTTCCGGCACACGTTTTTTAATTACGCGGTTTGGACGTTCAATAACACGCTGGGCAAATGCAACATTCTCGTATACATTTCTATCTTTTAACAAACGGAAATCCTGGAATACTACGCCGACTCCTCGACGGTATTTTGCGATTTTCCTATGGCGCATTTTATTTAATACTTGTCCATTTACTGTGATGGTTCCGCTGGTGGGATCCAGTTCTTTCAACAGCAGTTTAATCATGGTAGATTTACCCGATCCACTGTCTCCTACGATAAAGACGAATTCACCCTTATCAACGTGCAGCGTCACATCATTAACTGCCGGCTGGCCCTTAGCATATGACTTGCTTACGTTTTCTAAAGTAATCATAATATCCTCCTTTTAGTAATCCAATGTTTCCATATACTTCATGTAGTGTACTACCATCAATGCGATTTTGAAGGTAATAGCGTCTTCAAATACACGAAGATCTAATCCAGTGCTTTTCTGGAGCTTATCCAATCGATAAACTAATGTATTTCGATGGATATACAGTTGTCTTGATGTTTCTGATACATTCAAACTGTTTTCAAAGAATTTATTAATGGTAACCAGAGTCTCTTCGTCAAAATCGTCTGGAGATTTATTTTCAAATATCTCTTTAATAAACATCTTACACAGCGGGATAGGCAGCTGATAAATCAAACGGCCAATACCCAGTGAGCTGTACGCAATCACATTCTTATCACCGAAGAAGATCTTACCTACATCCAATGCCATCCTTGCTTCTTTGTACGATCTGGATACTTCTTTTAACTCAGGAACAATCGTTCCGTAAGCCACATGTGTCTCATCTTCCTTGTCCATACCTAATGCACTGGCGATGGATACACCGATTTTCTCCAAATCTGCGTAGTTTTCATTCTCTTTCACTTCTTTGACAACTATAATGCTTCTCTCGTCAATCGCTGTTATGAAGTCACCACTCTTATTGCCAAAAAGGCCCTTCACGATTTCCATAGCACTGTAGTCTTTGCCCTGGCTGCTCTCCACAATATAAACCACACGTTTCGCTTCTGTATTTATATGAAGCTTTTTCGCTCTATTGTAAATATCAACCAACAGCAGATTATCCAATAAAAGATTCTTGATAAAGTTATCTTTATCAAATCTTTCCTTGTATGCAATTAACAGATTCTGGATTTGGAATGCTGCCATCTTTCCAATCATATAGACATCATCATTCTCGCCACTTAAAATCAATATGTATTCTAACTGGTGGTCATCATAAACCTTAAAGAACTGATAGCCCTTAATCACCTGACTTTCTGCCTGAGACTGTACAAAATCCACAATTTCAGAACTATTACTTATTTCCTCGCTGAAAGTACTTGCTAATACTTTTCCTTCAATGTCAACCACGCAAAGGTCCGCTTTTGTAATTGCTTTTATACCTTCCACGTTGTTCTGAAGTATCTGATTTGAAATCATACATCATTCCTCTTTCCATTATATAGTCTGTTTCTTATTGCAATCCCCCGGGGAAAATGTAATTTGTATAATTTTCCCAATTTTATCGGAGCACAAAGGTCTCCTTATGCCATATTTTAATATAAATCGTGTAAAAAGAAAAGGGGAAAAGTTAAAAAAGTTAACATTTTCTCAACATTTCCTCAATAAATCCCTCTCCAAGCACCTCCCGGGCATCACTTACGATGATAAATGCTCTTGGATCGACTCTTCCTACCAGCTCTTTTAAGGTCACAATCTGCTTTTTTGACACCACACAAAAGAGCATGGTCTTCTCTTCCTGGGAATACATCCCCTTGGCATGAATACCAGTCAGGCCACGATCCAACTCATGCATGATGGCATGGGATACTTCTTCATGGCGGTCGGTGATGATATAAGCGGCCTTGGCAAATTTTAATCCTTCGATAAGACTGTCAGAGATTTTTGATACGATAAAGATTGCAATGATAGCATACATGGCTTTTGGCACACCAAAGACAAAAGCTCCTGCTGCAACGACGGCACCATCTACAATCTGCATAATCTGCGCAATGGAATAATGGCGCAGGTAATGCTGGATTAATGCTGCCACAGTATCTGTTCCGCCAGTTGTACCATTTCCCATGAATACCAGACCGATTCCCACTCCCTGTACCACACCACCGAATAAACTGGCTAATATCAAATCTTCTTTGACCAGATCCATAGTTGGAAATACCGCAAGCCATACAGATAATGCAATTGCGCCAAAGATGGATTTCCCCATGAATTTTCCACCCTTGATTCGAACTCCGATAATAAACAATGGGATGTTTAATACCGTGTTACTAATCCATAGCGGGATTCCACCTTCGACTACCTTACCCGTCACAGCTTTAATAATAATAGCAAGACCGGAAAACCCACCGGTTACCAATCCGCAAGGCTCAAAGATGGCATTGATGGCAAATGCCATGGCGGCTGTGCCTACTAATATGAGAAGATAATCCCAAAATGGAATTTTTTCTTTTATTTTATACATATTTTTCTCTTCTTTCTTGCCTAATTTTCATTTTTCTTCTATACTGTCTTAATAAGTATTACCAAAAACAAGGAGGAGTATTATTATGACTACAAGATGTAAAACATGGCTGGGCCTGATGCTGGCCGCCTATGCACTTATCTTTGCTTCATCGGTTTTCAATACACTGCGCGCCACACAAAACGCTTCTGCTTCCTGGATTAATGTCGCCTTTAATCTGGCAGTTGTATTTGGAATCGCAGTTGTACTGTTTATGAAAAAACGAGTTGGCTTCTATTTATTCTGCATATTGAATGCCGCTGCTTATGTGGTAAATGTATTCTTTATGGGAAATAACATTTTCCTATGCATGGCTTACGCTGTACTGCCGCCGTTTATTACCTGGTACTTTTTAAAGACAGAACATAATTGGGAAAATCTGAAATAACAAATTGATTTCTGATAGAAAAAGCCGCCGCACCACATAACCGAATGGTTCCATGTGATGCGGCGGCTTTCTTTTAGTTCTGTTTCGCCTCTTGTTGCATATATTATCTACACCCTATATAGTATTATGTCAACTTAGAAATTCTCTTCCATAAGTATAAAGCGATTCCCCTGGAGTATTCGCATATAGTTTACCAGACGTTCATACAGAGGCTCTGCATCATCTCCAAAATGGTCCCTTACTTTTAAGCCAATCTCAAAGACGGTATTCTTCCCATCTATAAGCGGCCAGATGAAGTTTCCATACTCTTCCAGAGAAATATGTGTTTCTTTCGGTCTGTTGAAGGCAACCTGCGCCACCTTTGCAAAAAAGCCTTTTAACGGTACGTGGAAGGTCACCACCTGGTTCTCATCCACGTCCCATTTCATATCCGGATTTTTAATCGGTATAAAGTCCAGATAATTTTTACTTTCTTTGTTCTTATTTTTCCTCATTTGCACTCTTATTCCAGATAGAGAACTTCAATACTGTAAGGATAACCAATGCTAATACTACCAGTCCACCAATCTGTCCAAAACTGATGATACCAGATATATCCGGACTAATATGAAGTACAGCAAAGACTGCCAGCAATACTCCTACTAACCCTTCACCTGCAATCATACCAGAACAGCAAAGTACACCACCATTGATAACTCTCTTCTTATGATTTTCGTCTCTATATTTCTTGCGCTCTAATGCCCAACGGATAACTCCACCAATCATGATACAAGAACTTAATTCAATTGGTAAATATAAACCGATTGCAAATGGCATAACCGGGATACGCAGTAATTCGATAAAGATAGCGATAAATACACCAATAAATACCAGTGCCCATGGAAGATTTCCATTCATAACACCTTCTACGATCATCTTCATCAAGTTAGCCTGTGGAGCAGGAATTGCTTCTGAACCAAATCCCCAGGCTGCATTTAACAGATATAAGATACCACCGATTGCGATAGCAGATACAACAGCACCAAGTAATTCACCAATCTGCTGTTTCTTAGGTGTAGCACCTAAGATGTAACCGGTTTTTAAATCCTGTGATGCATCACCGGCGATAGCAGCTACGATACAGATAATAGAACCAATCGCAATTGCACCTGTCATACCAGCGATTCCGGTATGTCCGGTTGCTTTTAATAATAAAGTAGAGAAGAGTAATGTAGCAATAGCCATACCTGATACCGGGTTGTTGCTGCTTCCTACCAAACCAACCATACGAGATGATACAGTTGCAAAGAAGAATCCAAAGATTACGATTAAGATTGCTCCAATAATATCAACAGGTACTGCTGGTACCAGTGCAATCAGTACGATACAAATCAGGATACCTCCTAAAAGGAAAGGCATCTTAAGATCCTGGTCTGTTCTGGTCTCACTTCCAGTTCCCTGAGAATTCTTAAGACCAACCATAGCACCCTTGAAAGTACGTACAATCAATGGAAGAGTTTTAATCAAACTGATAATACCACCGGCTGCGATTGCTCCTGCACCGATATATTTGATATATGCATTCCAGATTCCGCTTGCTCCTGCAGTATCCCATAATTCGATAATAGAGACATCCTGCAGTGGAACGATGGAGTCCTGTCCAAATAAGTAGATTGCCGGAATTAATACCAGCCATCCCAAGATACCACCTGCAAACATATAAGAAGAAATCTTAAATCCGCAGATATATCCAACACTGACTAAGGCAGGATATACTTCTGTGCTGATTTCACCATGAATTTTCTCAATGGTAATAACCGCTACACTTTTAACCAGGCAAAGTCCATCAACGATGAATTTTAATGCCGCTGCAATACCCATACCAATAAATACAGCTGCAGCACTTGAACCGCCTTCTTCTCCTGCTAAGATAACCTCCGCACAAGCCATTCCTTCCGGATATGGAAGCACGCCGTGTTCCTGTACGATTAAAGCTTTACGAAGTGGAACCATAAAAAGAACACCCAAAACACCACCAAATACTGCAATCAATGCAATTTCTACGACAGATGGCATAGTTCCCTGGCCTTCAGCTGCCCATAAGAATAATGCAGGCATGGTAAAGATAGCACCAGCTGCCAATGATTCTCCGGCAGATCCAATAGTCTGAATCATGTTACTTTCCAATACGGAATTTTTTCTCAGGATGACTTTGATAACGCCCATTCCGATTACAGCTGCAGGAATAGAAGCAGATACGGTCATACCTACACGAAGTCCCAGGTAAGCATTGGCTGCGCCAAATACTACTGCCAAGAGTAAACCTACAAAAATAGAAGTAAATGTAAGTTCCGGGACAACTGAGTCCGCACTTATGTACGGTTTGAATTCTTGTTTTTCGTTCATTTCGTTTCTCCCTTTGTGTTTTATAGTACTGATACATACCTCAGAAAAAGTTCATGGAACCTTCTCCCGCATGCATGGCAACTGAAATAAGTACAACTTCTTTTGTGGGTGTATCCGTGGTGCTTATTTCAGTTACCGTGTATGTGTATACGCATTGCGCCTTAAATTTAACAACATATCATCTATATCTTTTCTTTCTTTGTAATATAGTATCTGTAGAATATATACTTCAAGATATTTTTCTAAGATATTTACTTCAAGATATTTTCTCAAAATATTTTCTTAAAGACATTTTCTTAATGTGCTTAAAATTTAATTTACAATGATTACATCATTATACATGACATTTGTCCGTGTTTCAAGGACGTTTGCATTTTTATTTTACCAAATTTTTACACTTTTTTTAGTTTTGGCGATGTTATTTAATTTTTCAAAAATACTACTTTTATGACCCATACAATTTTTACTTTTTCTTGTTCAAAAAATAAATAAGAGAAAACAGTTCTTCCTGCTTCCCCTTATTTCATCACATTATTGTATTATCACGTTACTTCTGCGCCATCTTAAAGTTTTATTTTTTTCATTTTTCTATAGTTCCATCTGCTTTTTCAGATAGCGCCCGACAATATCTGAGAAGTCATTGATTCGCTTGATATAAGCAAAATCTTTGCCGAAGATTTTCTTTTCTGCATCCAGGTCGATTCTTTCTCCCGCGAACACTCCCAACACTGACACCCCCAGATTTCTTAAGGAGCGAACCTCTAATCCGGTATCCCTGATGGCATAATTCCCCTGATATGGTTTCGGATTTCTGGCGTTAGGACGATTGACTATTACATCATAAGGCCGCCCATCACTTAGGATAATCATAATCTTATGTTCTTCCTCCCGCTGAAGCAAGTCCAGTGCCGCCGCCTTGATAGCCAGACCATCCCGGTTATTGGATGATGTCATATATTCAAAGATATTCTCATTGGCACTTCTGTCATCTTCATAGTTTCGAAAACGCTGCAGGATGGTATGATCCCAGAAAGTGCAAAAACTCATGACACGATGGGTAATACCCACATTGCTGAGTGCTTCACTGATAATATAAGCCTGCATGGCAACCTGCGCCTGCCTCGGCCGCTGAGAACCGCTGGCATCTATAAGAATATCCACCACCATTTCCTCACTCTGGTTTTTGATTTCCTTTGTGAAAATTCTGGCATCTCTGGTACGTCCGACTTTCCACAGCAGAGAAGGTTTTAAGTTCCCTCTATCCATAAGCACTTCACTTTCTTCCTGCTGCATGGTCTTGGTCTTTCGAAACACATCTGTCAATTTCTCAATATTGCGTTTCACCACACGATGATTGTCATAGTAGGCGTATTTATTCTTATCTCGCTGTTTTCTGGCATACTCGTACTGATAATTTCGCTTTACCGGATTTTTCAAAATGCCTTCTGTAAAATAAAGTCCACAGTCTCCGTGCAGCCCTTTACATAAGCTGTAATTTAATTTTTTCTCTTCAACTGGTGTCAGATAAGTCTTTCCATAATTTAGTTCCACATAAGAATAGACTTTCTTAAGAGTTTCTTCATTGGCAACCACAATCTTTCGCCTCTGATTAGCCTCATCCTTTTTCTCGTCTTCTTCCTGAAAGGTCTCCAAACTGGTGATGCGTTCTGCCAGTTTTTCCGCATAATCTTCCATGGCATTCTCGTCAAGATAATCCTGCCAGTCAAACTCTGTAAGTTCCTCTGTTGTCACAGCCAGCACTTCCTCAAGAGTTCCCCACTGTTTATCAAAATAAGGATCTACCAGAGAGTTATAAACTGTATCCACCGTTTTTATAATCTCCATAGTCTCTGTTGCCTTACTAAGAGCCTGTATCTGGTCCATATACTTCCGATTCTGCTTAGACGTCTCATAGTGCCCCTTGATTCCTTCCTGCAAAAGAGCAGCCTTCACACGCCCTAAGGGAGATTTTGCCAAAGCCTCAAACTCCTCTTCCAGAATCTGTTCATAGGCCTTCTTGCGAATGGCAGCAACGCCTCTTCGCTCCACACCGATTCGTTCGGATATGGCAGCATCAATACAGACCTGCGTCACCAAAAGCAGAGGTTCTTCCACTGCATGACGATAAGTCTTCTTCATAATATACAGAGTCAGCTCATCCCTGTTAAAGTACTTCGCAAAAGCACCTTGCTTAATACCTTCATAAAGTGCCGCTTCCTTCGCTTTCAGAAAATACTCCAGATTCACCTTGCACTGCAGCTCATAATCACCGCTTACCGTCCAAATGAGATTCTTAATCCGGTTTTCCAGCTCCAGATTTAACTCTTCCCGCTTTTCTTCCTCACGAAGAGCCTCCACCTCTTGCTCATCAAGTACCGGAACCTGCAATTTTGCTCTTGTATGCATGGCGGATCCTGTAGATTCAGAGACATCATTTTTAGCACTTGTATGATTCGCTTTGGCTGTGTTACTTATATTATTTGTACTGCCTGCGTTACCTGTATTGCCTGCATTACTTGCATTACCTGTATTGCCTGCATTACTTGCATTACCTGCATTACCTGCATCATTACCTGCATCATTACCTGCATCATTACCTGCATTTATCATATATTCTTCCAGTATATCCTCCGTCAATGCCTTGTGGAAAATGCTGGCTTTACTATTTAACTCCTCTGCGTCTTTTTTCATTTATTCTCCACATCTGAAAACTATTTTTGTTTCCCATTGTATCTGCAATATTGATTTATCTGCTTTGCTGTTTTTCCTGCTTTGCTCATTTATCTACATTGTTGCCTTATCAGCTTTTAAATATATCATCGATGGTCCACTCATCTGGAATTCGCGTCAAAATAACATCCTCAACAATCTCTTTCTCAAAACTGTCAAAGCACTTATTAGCAATTCCCATCTTTACAGCCAATGACGGAGCAAGCCCGCTTCGAATCGTCTTAAGTGCAGCAATTAATCCTCGCAAATCCAACGGTTTTGTGGAAATTTCCCCATTTTCAGCCTTCAGCTGCAAATCCAGGAATAAGCCAATCATCTGTTTACCCGCATCCTCTTTCATATCCGGAAACATCTTTGTAAAAATCTGCTGCAGTGTCTCTTCATTCTGATCCGGCATATCAATAACCAGAAAGCGAGAAACCAAAGCCTCATTTAGCTCCTTCGTCCCGGCATAACCATAATTCATAGTTCCTATAAATCTAGCCGCTGGATTCAAATCAATCTTATCATATCCAGGCACATCAATAATTCTTCTATAATCCAACACTGCATGAAGCACAGAAACAGCATCATTCTTCGCCATATTAATCTCATCCAATACACCAAAACCACCCATCTCAGCACATTGATAGATAGTTCCCTTGCGAAGCTGTACCTGATTGTCCACAAAAGTATCCGTGCCAATCAAATCCCCACTATTTGTATTTACATGAAAAGACACATTATAAGAAGGTCTTCCAAAGACAAAAGCCAGATTCTCAGCCAACACATTCTTACCAGTAGCCTTCGACCCCGTAAGTAAAATATTCTCTCCCTGTAAAAGCGCGGCAATCGCCATCTCCAAAATCTCTTTCCCGTAAAAAGGCATAGAAGGACTCAGCACACGCCCTTTCACTTCCTCCGCCACAGCATACTTCTCCCGAAAAGCAATCACCTGCTCAATTAATCGTTCCGATACACCCTGCTCCCTTAAGAAATCCAATTCCTCGTACATATTTGCTTCTCCTCTGATTTGTCAGTATTTTGCAAGCTTTATCCTGCAAGCTATTTCTGTAACTATATTTTATAAGCTATTCTTAACAATATAGTTTTTATATGATTTTTATATATTTTCAATAGTATACTCTCGATTACCGGTTCACACTAATACATTTTCAACCGTGCACTCTCGGTCATACATTCTCAACAATACATTCCTTTCTATATATTCTTACTTATACACTAACACATTCAATTCACACTCCACCATGATATATCTCACGCTTCATAAAATGTCTGCTTCCAAATGCCTTTGCATATCAGATTAACCTTCCACTGATTTTGAGTACGTGCCTGTATCCTGAATTTACGTATCATGTCAGCATTTCTTCCTTTTGGATACGTACTCGCATCCTATTTTTACGTGTCATTTGAGACTTTCTTGCTTCTGGATACGTACTCACATCCTGTTTTTACGTGTCATTTCGGACTTTCTTGCTTCCGGATACGTACTTACCTCCTGAATTTACGTGTCATTTCGAACTTTCTTGCTTCTTGATACGTACTTACCTCCTGAATTTACGTGTCATTTCGGACTTTCTCGCTTCTGAGTACGTACTCGCTTTCGATTTTTACGTGTCATTTCGGACTTTCTTGCTTCTGGATACGTACTTGCTTCCTGTTTTTACGTGTCATTTGAGGCTTTCTTGCTTCTGGATACGTACCTGCTTCCTGTTTTTACGTGTCATTTGAGGCTTTCTTGCTTCTGGATACGTACTTGCTTCCTGTTTTCACGTGTCATTTGAGGCTTTCTTGCTTCTGGATACGTACTTGCTTCCTGTTTTTACGTGTCATTTGAGGCTTTCTTGCTTCTGGATACGTACTTGCTTCCTGTTTTTACGTGTCATTTGAGGCTTTCTTGCTTCTGGATACGTACTCGCTTCCTGTTTTTACGTGTCATTTCGGACTTTTTTGCTTCCGGATACGTACTTAACTCCTGTATTTTCGTATCATTTCGAAATTTTCTGCTTCCGGATACGTACTCGCTTCCTGTTTACGTATCACTTCATCCTCTGTTGCTTCTGTATACGTACTTCTGCATCTTCCCCATATCACTGCATGGGCTGATTATAACTGCCAGCTTTCAAAGCTTCAATCTCTCTATCCGTCAATCTACGAAACTCACCCAGAGAAAGACTCTCATCCAACTCCAAACAGCCCATGGACAAGCGTTTCAAATAGACAACCTTCTTCCCTACAGCCTCAAACATCCTCTTAACCTGATGAAACTTCCCTTCATGAATCGTAACTTCAATCTCCGAAACCCCCTGTTCTCTATCAACCTCCAAAATCCGAAGGCTCGCCGGCAAAGCAGTAAACTCCTCATCAATCACCACACCCCTGGCAAAAGACTCCACATCTTCAAGCGAAACTACACCATCAATCCGTGCAAAATAAACCTTATCCACATGTTTCTTAGGCGACAAAAGTTCATGCGCAAGCCCACCGTCATTTGTAAGCAAAAGCAACCCTTCCGTATCCTTATCCAGCCTGCCCACAGGGAACAAATCCTTCCGTCCATACCCTTTAAGCAAATCCAAAACAGTCCTGTCCCGTAAATCCTCTGTAGCAGAAACCACTCCTGCCGGCTTATTCAACATCCAATATTCAAAAGCCTCATAAGCGACGCGGCTACCCTTACAAACCACCACCTGCTTATCCGAGTCAATCTTCTGCTCAGGCTTCTTCACCACCAAATCATCCACCAAAACCAATCCCTTACGAATATAAGACTTTACCTCACTGCGAGTTCCAACCCCCATATCCGCCAAATACTTATCCAATCGAATCAACATTCATAACCCTCACACTTCTCTATAAATCTCAACTACACTGTTGCAACCCATATTTTATACCCCTGCATATATGTAGCATCTCAAATCAATTTTATTTGTCCCTGGGTATCTCTCCTCTGATTAATTGTCAAGAGGACATTCGAAATCCACCTCGCAGCTTGTCAGTAGAGACTTGCATCCCCTACTGACTCAAGCAAGTCCCCACCCACCACTTAATGCTCTTTACATTTGAAGGTTTATCCTCCATTTTGTTCCGTTTAATTTAAAATCAGATTTTTTCTTATCTAATCAGTACAAATGGTATATGGGAACAAAATTGGATAATCCTGATTTTTATATGTCCATTTTTTAAATTCATTTATCTATCTGATTCTGCCGGATGGTTGCGCTGGAACGTGTAGTACTTGACTGCTTAGGTAATAGCAGTCAAGTAAATGAATTCTTATTGTTCCAGACTGTTTTCATTAAGCAAAAAATCGATTACATTGATAATAAGGTAGCCTTTTTCATTATGCCAAGGTTTGATATTATCTGCTACCACCACGATTTTTTTAAATGAATCATCAACTCTGTCTAAGGATGCCATTTCCTGTTTAATTTTATCCTCATCCGGCAATGAATAGACAGACTGGATATAGTAACGGTTGCTTCCTTTATTACATACAAAATCAATTTCGAGTAATGCTATTTTTTGTTTTCCACTGTCATCTCTATAATATTTTTCTACAACACCAACATCCACATTATATCCTCGGATGACAAGTTCATTATACACAATATTCTCCATGATATGTGTAGGTTCATACTGACGGAAATTCAATCTGGCATTTCGCAGTCCCACATCTGTAAAATAGTATTTAACTGGAGAACTAATGTATTTACGCCCCCTGACATTATATCTTTCTGCTTTCTGAATTAAAAATGCGTCTGATAGATGTGCAATATAGGCACTCACGGTCTTATCATTTGTTTTGATTCCTGATGCCTGAAATGAATTTGCAAGCTTATTTGCATTTGTCAAAGAGCCAATAGATGAAGCCAATACATTTACAACATCGGATAGAATATTCTCATCTTTTAAATGGTTTCTTTCTACTACATCTTTAATATATACATTTTGAAATAGATCCGATAAATATTTTGCTTTCTGTTCATCTGAGTTACAGAATAAAACACGTGGCATTCCTCCATACATCATATATTCACGCCAGGCGTCACTTTTATCTCCATCAAAAGCAGACACAAATTCAGCAAATGACAACGGAAATACCCTTACCTCATCCCCTCTTCCTCGAAATTCCGTCAGGATATCAGAAGAAAGGAATTTCGAATTACTCCCTGTTACATAAATATCCAGATTTTCTTTCCTCGAAATTCCATTTAAAACACTTTCAAATCCATCGCAGAACTGCACTTCATCCAGGAAAACAAAATAAGTTTTAGCACTATCCGTGTGTTCTTTTATATATCTGCTTAAATTCTTTCGCTCACGCAGTTCTTCGTAATCATCATCATCAAGGGGAATTTCCAAAATTTGTGACTGATCAATCCCTTCTTCAAGTAAATACGACTTGTATAAATGAAACAATAAAAAAGATTTACCACATCTCCTTACCCCAGTTATTACTTTTATAGCTCCATTTTCTCTGCGCTGAATCAACTGCTTTAAATACAAGTCTCTTCTGATTTCATTCATTATCCCTTGCCTCCATTTCGAATCATCACAGCTTGCTATGTTTTTTCGAATTAAGTGTATCATAATCCCTGCTCACTTTCAATTCTATTATACGCAAAAACTTTTATGATTATAGGAGCGATGTAGATTCATCCTCTATTTTGATTCAGCTATTTTCTTATTCATTATCGCAACAAACTAAAAGAGAAGATTTTGCAACCAATTCCCTAAACAAACCCTTCCGCCCGCAACTCCACCCACAATCTCATTCCCTAACCTCCCATCCACAATTCCACTGACAATTCCAGCCCCTAACCTCTCGTCCACCTCAAGCCCCGTGCCATCTTTTCGGCACGCGCCCTCACTGCCACCCTACTTTCCCCTCCACACACAATTCCAGCCCCTAACCTCCCGTCCGCCTCAATCCCCGTGCCATCTTTTCGACACGCGCCCTCACTGCCATCCTACTTTCCCCTCCACACACAATTCCAGCCCCTAACCTCCCGTCCGCCTCAATCCCCGTGCCATCTTTTCGGCACGCGCCCTCACTGCCACCCTACTTTCCCCTCCACACACAATTCCAGCCCCTAACCTCCCGTCCGCCTCAAGCCCCGTGCCATCTTTTCGGCACGCGCCCTCACTGCCATTACCACAACCGCACCCACCACGTAAACCCGCCTCCAGCCGAACCCAGCAGGAAGCATACGGTCAGAAGGGCAGAGAACACCGCAGGAGAAAAGACGATACCTTTGCACGGACATTCAAAGGGCGCCCTTAGCCACGGGGAAATCCTTTATCTACTAAGACTTAGACGCGAGGTCTCACCCGAGCGCCTTAGTCGCAGTTGATAAATAGTTCCCCGGGGCGTTGCCCTAGTCCGTGCAAAGGTATCGTCTTTTCTCCTGCCAGTGTTCTCTGCCCTTCTGACCGGATGCTTCCTGCGTCCCTTCCCCACTAAAAAGAAATCCACTGACCCATTCTACGCATACATGGCAACCAAAAAAGCGACAGCCCCCAAGGACTGCCGCCAAATAAATCAAATCAAAATTATCTATCTCTATGTAAGTTAAAGTTCGCATAAGCCGGAGCACCATGCTCATGTAAATCCAAACCATCAACCTCTTCCTCTTTATTAACACGAAGACCAATAGTCTTATTAATCAGAGTAAAGATAATAATAGCCAGAATAGTAACATAAACAAGTACACTACCAACACCGATTAACTGAGTAACAACAGAAACATCAGGTGAGAATACACCAGTTAAAATAGTACCAAGTAAACCACAGCAACCGTGTACACCGACAGCACCAACCGGATCATCAACTTTAACAACTTTATCAATAAAGTCGATAGCGAATACAACTACCACACCTGCGATAGCACCAATTGCTAAAGCAGAATAATTACTTACTGCATCACATCCGGCAGTAATAGCTACCAGACCAGCTAAAGAACCATTCAATGTCATAGAAACATCAGGTTTACCATATTTAAT
Organism: Lachnospiraceae bacterium; assembly: GCA_028696165.1. Taxonomy (GTDB): domain Bacteria; phylum Bacillota; class Clostridia; order Lachnospirales; family Lachnospiraceae; genus JAQVHQ01. The sequence continues at coordinate 82,363 of JAQVHQ010000006.1, forward strand.
CCATGTTACAATCAAAGCAACTAATGTAGAAGCAGCTGCTGCAAGGTTAGTTGTCATAGCAATATCACCGATAGTTGTGGTTGCTTCAACTGTAGAACCACAGTTAAATCCAAACCATCCAAACCAAAGAATAAATACACCTAAAGCACCGATAGGGATATTATGTCCAGGAATACCATTTGCAGAACCATCTGCATTGTATTTTCCAATTCTAGGGCCAAGGATTTTAGCTCCGATAAATGCACAGATACCACCAACCATATGTACTGCTGTAGAACCGGCGAAATCATGGAATCCTAACTGTGATAACCAGCCGCCGCCCCAGATCCAGTGACCTGTTACAGGGTAGATAAATACACTGATTGCTGCTGAGTATACCAGGTAAGCAGAGAATTTTGTTCTTTCTGCCATTGCTCCAGATACGATAGTTGCAGCTGTTGCACAGAATACAGTATGGAAAATAAGAAATACGCCAATAGGAAGTCCTGTATAACCATCCCAGGCACCAACATTAATCATGCCTTCAGCATCTGCTAATGTAGTAGGATTTAAGAAACCAGAAGTTCCGATAATACCGTTAAAATCATTACCAAACATAACACCAAATCCGATTAAGAAGAAGAAAATACTTCCTAATACAAAGTCCATCATGTTCTTCATGATGATGTTACCAGAGTTCTTTGCTCTTGTAAAACCTGCTTCTACCATGGCGAATCCGGCCTGCATAAAGTATACCAGTGTTGCGCCTAAAAATGTCCACATAATATTCAATAATAATTGTGTATCCATAATAGTTCCTCCTCATCATTCATTGTAAAAAAGGGAATAACCGCCAGTGATTTTCTCATCTAACAGTTATCCCCTTTGATAACAATTACTTATATAATATTTTTTTCACAATAATTTCCTCAAAACTCATTTTTTGAAATCCATAAACCTCAAACCCGTAATTTCTCCGGAATCTATAAATCTCAATTTTAAATCTCTGAGACCTATAAAGCCTCTGAACCACGTTCACCGGTACGAATACGAACTGCATCCTGTACTTCGTATACGAAGATTTTACCATCTCCATAATTACCAGTGTTAATCTGTTCTACAACTTTGCCGATGATATTTTCACTGACTTCATCTTCAACTACAGTTTCTACCTTAACCTTTGGCAGCAGATTTGTCTTGTACTCTGCACCACGATATAACTGTTTGTATCCCTTCTGGTTACCATATCCCATAATGTTATTAATCATAAGACCGTTAGCATTGCATTCATCAAGGATAGCTTTCAAATCTTCTAACTTCTCTGGTTTAATTACAATTTCCAGTTTTTTCATAGCCTTTTCCTCCTCATTCATATTCATATAAGAAATAGATAAATCATACTTCCTATATAAGATTTAAAAGAAGGACATTTTCCCCTTGGGGGAAAACGTCCTTGTTTTCACAAAAAGTAACTTATTAATTAAACTTCGAATAATAAATCGCCGTAAGATGGCATTGGCCACATCTCTTTGTCAACGATCATTTCAAGTTCATCAACTGGTGCACGAAGAGCTGCCATAGCAGGTACTACTGCATCTTTATAGAATGTTGCCTGTTCTACGCCTTCTTCTTTGCCTGCTGCTTCTTCTGTAACTTTAGTCAACTCAACAAGAGCTTTCTTAGTCTCAGCTAATAATGCAGAAGATTCTGTCAACAATTCTGTCTGAACACTTACATCAGCTCCACAAGCAGCTGTTACAGTGTTGATAGATTTAGCAAGAGAAGTTGTGTATTTGATTACTGCTGGAATAATCTGTTTGCTTGCGATATCAATCATAGCTTTTGCTTCAATGTTGATTGCTTTTGCATAAGCTTCATACTGAATCTCAACACGAGACTCTAACTCAGCTTTTGTAAATACATTGAAATCGCTGAATAATTTAACTGCTTTATCTGTAGTTAATGCAGGAATTGCATCTACCATAGATTTCAGGTTAGGAAGTCCTCTGCGTTCAGCTTCAGCAACCCATTCATCTGAGTAACCATTTCCGTTGAATACGATTCTCTGATGCTCTGTAGCAAGTTTCTTGATTAAATCATGTACAGCTAAATCGAAATCATCTGCTGCTTCCAATTCATCACAAGCTTCTTTGAATGCTTCAGCAACGATGGTATTAAGTACTGTGTTAGGTTCTGCAATGGAATCTCTTGATCCACACATACGGAACTCGAATTTATTTCCTGTAAATGCAAATGGTGAAGTTCTGTTTCTGTCAGTTGCATCTTTGTTAACATCTGTAAGAGTAGTTACACCTGTGAATAATTTGCCACCTTTTAAGCTGTGTGTAGCGGAACCAGTGCTGATTAACTGCTCTAATACATCTTCTAACTGCTCTCCTAAGAAAATAGAGATGATTGCAGGAGGTGCTTCATTAGCTCCAAGTCTGTGGTCATTTCCTACATCGGAAGCAGATTCACGAAGTAAGTCTGCATGTGTATCTACAGCTTTTAAGATACAAGCTAATACTAATAAGAACTGAATATTCTCATGAGGTGTCTTACCTGGCTCTAATAAGTTGATTCCATCATCAGTTGTAATAGACCAGTTGTTATGTTTTCCTGAACCATTAACACCTGCAAATGGTTTTTCATGAAGCAGACACTTCATACCATGCTGGCATGCGATTCTCTTTAATGTCTGCATTACGATCTGGTTATGGTCAACTGCTACGTTACATTCAGCATAGATAGGAGCTAATTCGTGCTGTGCAGGAGCAACTTCGTTATGCTGTGTCTTAGCACTTACGCCTAATTTCCATAATTCTTCATTAACATCTTTCATGTATCCGGCGATTCTCTGACGGATAGTTCCGAAGTAATGATCATCTAATTCCTGTCCCTTTGGAGGCATAGCTCCGAATAAGGTACGTCCTGTGAAGATTAAATCTTTTCTCTGTAAGAACTTCTTCTCGTCAACCAGGAAGTATTCCTGTTCTGGTCCAACAGAAGGTGTAACCTTCTTAGAAGTTGTATTACCAAATAATTTGATTAATCTTAAAGCCTGTTCATTGATTGCCTGCATAGAACGAAGTAATGGTGTTTTCTGATCCAGTGCTTCACCTGTGTAAGAACAGAAAGCTGTTGGAATACAAAGTGTAGCTCCTGCTGCATCCTGTCTAACGAATGCTGGAGAAGTACAATCCCAAACTGTATATCCTCTTGCTTCGAAAGTTGCTCTTAATCCACCTGATGGGAAAGAAGATGCATCCGGCTCTCCTTTGATTAATTCTTTTCCTGAAAAGCTCATTAATACTTTGCCGTTTGCCATTGGTGCAGAAATAAAGGAGTCATGTTTTTCAGCGGTTACACCAGTCAATGGCTGGAACCAATGGGTATAGTGGGTTGCACCCTTCTCAATCGCCCATTCTTTCATCTCGTGTGCAATTACATCAGCAGTCGCAAGATCTAATTCTGTTCCTTCTTCGATTGTTTTCTTTAATTTCTTGTAAACATTCTTTGGTAAACGTTCCATCATAACTGCATCATTAAATACGTTTTCTCCAAAGATTTCAGCTACATTAATATACTCGCTCATCTTGTTCATTCCTTTCGACTTTCATTCTTGCACGTATCGGCATTATATTTGCTTCGAACTTTACAGGGTATCCTATAAAAAAAGGCGCTCCACAGTTGTGGAACGCCTTTGTTCGCTACGTACATTTGGAAATGTGCTTTCCAATCTGTTAATAAGATACCCCATCTCCGTGCAAAAATCAAGTGCAATTTCTGTTTTTTTCATTTTTTATGGAATTCTATCAATAAACTCCATGAATCGTGAAAATTTTTATTCACTTTTATTTAATTTTTGCAAGACGGCCTTCGATGGCATCTATTACCGTATTGATTGCTTTAATTCTGGCGTAATACTTGTCGTTGGACTCTATGATATGCCATGGCGCATACTCGGTACTGGTTTTTTGTATCATATCGTTGACTGCCACTTCATACTCGTCCCACTTATCCCGGTTTCTCCAGTCTTCATCGGTGATTTTCCACTGTTTCTCCGGTGTATTCTGACGAAGGGTAAATCTTTCTAACTGTGTATCTTTATCGATCTGAACCCAGAACTTCACTATGATAGCGCCCCATTCGTTCAGTCCATACTCAAATTCATTCATCTCATTATAAGCACGTTTCCAGTCATCCTCACTGCAGAAGCCTTCCAGTCTCTCTACCATAACACGTCCATACCAGGTCCTGTCAAAGATTGCCACATGACCATCTTTCGGCAGACGATTCCAGAAACGCCACAGGTAATGTCTGTGCAGTTCATGCGGTTCCGGAGATGCAATTGGGTGTACTTCAAATCCCCGGGCATCCATAGCACTTGTCATGCGCTTGATATTGCCGCCCTTACCTGCTGCATCCCAGCCTTCATAGGCAATAATTACAGGAATACGATAGCGGTATATCTTATTATGAAGTTCTTTTAACTTCTTCTGTGCCTTTTTAAGTTCCACTTCATATTCTTCTTTGGTCATGCTCTTTCCATCCAAAGACACCTCTGAAAGAAGCGGGGTCGGATACATAGGGAACTTTTTAGCAAGTACTGTTGAATCCATATGTTTCTCAATAATTTTCTTATCAATGGCATCGGTAAGTAATGTACAGACTTCCAGTTCTACTTCCTTTAATTCTGTATTATTCTTAATAATATGCCATGGAGCATTCTTAGTATCTGTATCTTCTATATACTTATCAAATGCCTTTTTACATTTTTTATGATGCTCTACTTGATAGAAGTCATCCTCGCTGACTCTCCATCTGGTATTCTTACTGTCAAGTAATTTCTCAATTCGCTTCTTCTGTTCTTTTCCCGGACTGTCGATAAAAAGCTTTAATACCATATATCCATTGTCCGTCAACTGACGTTCAAACACATTGATATCACGGATTCTCTCTTCATACTCTTTATCATCGATTTTCTTAAGAAGCTTATCACGAACAGTATCTGCCATCCATCCGCAATCCATGAACACAAACTTCCCCTGTTCAGGAATATGCTGGATATGTCTCCACAGAAATGGATATCTTCGCTCTTCTTCTGTTGGCTCTTTCATAGAGACAACCTGATAAAATCGTGGATCCAGATCACGAATCAGATAACTGATTAAAGTTCCTTTTCCAGAGGCACCCCATCCCTCTACAAGAACAAGCACCGGAAGTTTCTTCTCCTTAATCATCTGCTGCTGTACAAATAATCGCTCACGTTTTTCTTTTAATGTTGCTTTTAATTCGTCCTGTGTCATGTAATCACCCTTTCTCACTGACTGCTTAACTTATTGCTGTTCCCATATCCTTAATCAATTTATATCCGCTTTTATTTCCCTTTATTTTTGCAAACTGCGCTTACTATATAATACCCGATTTTCTCCAAAAATAGACAGAAGGACACTGTCATTTTCATAACAATGTCCTCCAGAAATCTTTTTAACAATTATTCTCAAGCTTTTCCAACTGATCCGAATAATTCCATCTTATCTTTAACAGTCGCTTTGATTGCAGCAGTACCTGGTGCTAACAATTTACGAGGGTCAAAGCCTTTTCCTTCTTTGTCTTTACCTGCTTCGATGTACTCACGTGTTGCAGCAGCAAATGACCACTGACACTCTGTGTTTACATTGATTTTAGATACGCCTAATTCGATAGATTTTTTAATCATATCTGCAGGGATTCCTGTACCACCGTGAAGTACTAATGGCATAGAACCTGTTAATTTCTGTACTGCATCTAAAGTCTCAAAGCTTAAGCCTTCCCAGTTATCCGGGTATTTTCCATGGATGTTACCGATACCAGCTGCTAACATAGTTACACCTAAATCAGCAATCTGTTTACATTCCTGAGGATCTGCACATTCGCCTCTTCCGATAACGCCGTCTTCTTCTCCACCGATAGATCCAACTTCTGCTTCTAAGGACATACCTTTTTCTGCACAAATCTTAACTAATTCAGTAGTTTTAGCAACGTTCTCTTCGATTGGATAGTGAGAACCATCGAACATGATTGATGAGAATCCTGCTTCGATACATTTCAGACATCCTTCGTAGCTGCCGTGATCTAAGTGAAGTGCTACTGGAACAGTGATGTTAAGTTCTTCTAACATACCATTTACCATACCTACAACAGTTTTGTAACCTGTCATGTATTTACCAGCACCTTCTGATACTCCCAGGATTACTGGTGAGTTTAATTCCTGTGCTGTTGTAAGAACTGCCTTTGTCCACTCTAAGTTGTTGATGTTGATCTGGGCAACTGCATAATGACCAGCTTTTGCTTTTTCTAACATTTCTTTTGCTGAAACTAACATTCCGATTCCTCCTACGCTTTGCTTTTTAGAATTATCAATCTTTTGGTTTCTATAACCTTGTGTTTTATTATACCTCATTTTCACCAAAAAGCAAAGAAGTTTCTTGTTTATTTCTGTACATTATTTCTATTCCAAGGTAACTTCTGACAACTGCACATTCAAGTATGCCTCTGTGGTATGCCTCCGTGGCATTTTTAGAATAAAAGAAAAAGATGGAACCAGAGCTTCCTCCTTATCCATCTTTTTCTTTCTACTTATTTATATAGTGTTAATATAGGGGACATATTAATAGATTTTTGTTGCCTCATCAAACAATGCTTTTATGTTTGCCGGTGGTACATCTGGCTGTAAACCTTCATGGCTTGGAGATACAATCAGACCTGTTGGGAAATAGGTTCTTAATTCTTTTACTTTATCCTTTACCTGTTCCGGTGAACCATTAGGGAGTAAATCCTGAGTATCCACACCACCACAGAAGGAAATAGTTCCTTCAAATTTTTCTTTTAAGTTATACGGCTGCATACCTGCTGCCAAAGCCTGGATTGGATGAATGATATCTGCTCCGGCTTCTCTTAAAAGCGGAATTGCTTCTACGATAGACCCGCAGGAATGATACATAATCTTAACGCCATAGCTGTGTGCGATGTCAATCAGCTTTTTAGCACCCGGAATTACAAATTCTGAGATAAGAGCCGGGCTGATCATCAGACCTCTCTGGCTTCCAACATCATCTCCGATAAGAATAGCATGTACTTTTCCTTTGGTAGCTTCCAGGAAGATTTTTAATGCTTTACAATAAAAATCAACGATGTGGTCATCTACATAATGTACCATCTCCGGTTCAATTACCATATTCATCAGACAGGTCTGCATACCGAAAGATGCACATACATCCTGAAAATGACATGCCCATAACATACCCATAACAACTTTATCATCCGGAGCCTCATCAACTAATTTTCTGCATAACTCAGGATCAATATATTTCTCAGGATCCGGCCACTGGAAATTAACAGCCTTCACATCCTCTAAGGACTCACAATGTGCAAAACAACCATCTGCTGTAAGAGTACGATGCTCGGTATCTACATTAGATCCGTTCATATACCAGTCAAATGCTGCAAAAATCGCATTACAGGTATCTGAATGATATGGAATCTCTACTGCATAGAAATCATCCCCACATACCTTTTTCAATTCTTTGATATCATTTACTCCGTAATACTCACAAAGTGCAGGTACTGCCTCTGGAGTTGGATCGCCCAGCCAGCAAGCTGGTCTGTCTACAGGTTTTCTTTCCGCTGTTGCTATAAAACGCTCAATACTATTCATTTTTTTCCTCCTTCTATATCTTCACGACTTGTTTATGATTTAATTATAGGCTAGTCTGCAGTTAAAAAGCAATATAATTTAAATATGTTTTTTAAACGTTTAACCTTTTGTTTTAATTTCTCATTTTAAGGTTGACATTGCCCCTAAAATATGACACTATTAGATTATGAATCGTACTTTTTTTACTGTTTTTAAGTAGTTTTAAAAAGTTAAACGTCTGCTCAGTGACTATGTCTTCCGATAGGCTTTAACCTTGTCTGGAAGTTGGCTCATCTCACTGTCTGCATACAAAGAAAGGAAGTGCTCTGATTGAGTAATCTAAAGGATGTAGCTGCCCGTGCCGGTGTCTCTATCGCGACGGTATCCTATTGTGTAAATAACACAAAAAGCGTAAAAGCAGAGACTCGCTATAAAGTAATGAAGGCTATCGAAGAACTAAACTATGTACCGAATTCTTCCGCCCGTAATCTCAAATCCAATACGGTCAAAGAAATCGGGGTGGTTTTTCCTGATATCGATGATAACTACCGTTCGGAATTATTAAAGGGTATTGTATCAAGAAGCGAGGACTTCGGATATTCCGTAACCGTTGCATTTTCCTACAACACACCTAAATTAGAATCTAAAATCATCCAGCAGTTTATCAGCAAGAATGTATCCGGACTGGTTATACTCTCCTGCCAGCCTAAAAATCAGACCTTTTATCAGAAAAATCTGATTGATAAGGGGATCCCCCATATATTCATTGATAATTTTCCACAGGGACTGGATGTGAATTTTCTGGCCTTTGATGATTATAAAACCTGTCATTACCTTACCAGGCAGCTGTTAGAGCAGGGATATCGCAATATCGTATTAATGACCGATCCCAACAATCTCTTCTCTGATTATGACGGTTCCTGCGGTGCGATGGACGCTTTTGATGAAGCCGGACTTAAATTTCCAGAGGGAAATATTATCTATACGGATAACACTAAAGAAAGTGCCTTTCGTAAATCTATGTTCCAACTGGTTAATCATCCACCACAGGCTATTATCGCTTTCTCAGAAGTTATCACCCGCGGCATTGTGGAGGCTTTCCATTTATGTAATATCAAGATACCGGAAACCACCTGCCTTATCAGCCTGGGCGAAGAATGCTGGAACAATTCGGACTACATCCCTGGAGTCATCCATACTTCCAGACCTGCCTACACACTTGGAATTCGTTCCCTTAATGTGCTGATGGAGAACATCAAATCTCCGCACTTATATGAAAAAGTATTTTATCTGGTACAGGATAATATCATTCATAACAAAGTTACACTTCCAAGCCTGCCCACCCCCTTTGTTCCACCGACCGCACATAAACGCAGTCTGCGTATCTTAGCTGCTAACTTGCCAACCATTCTGTCATTGGAGTGTATTTCAAAGGATTTCGAGTTGCAAAATGATGTTGAAATCACATTTGAATATCTAAATTTCCATGATCTAATTCAGGAAATACTGGCTGACTCCAAACGTCCTACATCAAACTATGATGTCTATCTGTTTGATGTATCCTGGCTTACCTACCTGGTTAACAGTGACGCACTGCTTGATATCACAGATTTTATAGAGACAGACAAAAATTACAGCAAACAGTTTTTAAAGAAGAATCTGCAGAACACTAATTATAAAGGCAGATATTATGGTGTACCAATTATCGGAGGCTCCCATATTCTCTTCTATCGAAAAGATTTATTTGAAAATCCTAATATCAAGACCATGTTCCGTAAAAAGCACAGTATTTCCCTGCGCCCGCCAAAAACCTGGACAGAATTTAACGGAATTGCAGAATTTTTCACCAAAGAATATAATCCAGAATCTCCTACAGATTACGGAACTGCAGTTGGCGGCGCTATCAGCGAAGAATTAGCTCTGGAACTGCTGATTCGTCTGTGGAGCTTTGGAGGTGGATTATATGACCAGAATAATCACCTTGCTATCCATACACCACAGAACATGAAAGGTATGCAAAACTTTCTGGAAACTACTAAATACATCGAAAATGGTTCAACCGATGTCACTACAGATAAGACCTTTGAAGACTTTGGAAATGGCAAAACCGCTATGATTATCTCTTTCAGCGAATATGCAGCAAAAATCCGAAAGAGTATTCACAAGGATATCATTTCCCAGATTGGATACAGCATGCTTCCCGGTCAGACACCGGCAAACTGCGGCTGGCATCTGGGAATTTCAAAGACTACGGATAAAATGGATTTAATCAGTGATTATTTCCACTGGATTGCCCAGCGCCAGACCAGCTACTATATGACAATCCTTGCCAGTCAGTCCACGGTACACTACCCTTATGAGAACCATGAACTTTTGAAATTATATCCCTGGCTGGCACTTACAGAAGAAGGCATCAATAGTTCCAAATCGCGTATTTATCCCTATCAGGGAAAGAATCGCCTGATTCTTCCTGCGGAAGTTGAAAGTGTCCTGTGTGATGCTTTCCACGAGATTCGTGCCGGAGAGTCCGATATAGCCGGAGCCCTTCGTCATGCACATAATAATATGTTGAAATTATTTTCTTAAATTTCATTAAAAAAGAAGCTGTCGCCATATTTTTTATGACGCTAGCTTCTTTTTAAATCACTATAAGGATTCCTAATCCAAATGATACACTTCTTCCATATCAGCCCACCATTCACCTTCTTTTCTCGCTTCTAACGGCTGCTGATAAGGCATAACTAAATCCCACCACTCCTGCGTCTTCGGATCTGCTGCCATCTTGGCCATGTCTGCATCATAATCATCTCCCACATATTCCATATAAGAGAACAGTAAATCGCCAAAATTATAGATCGAATAATTCTGAATGTTACACTCTTTAATCATAGCATTAATCTCCGGCCATATATTAGCATGATGATATTTGTAATCTGCCAACTTTTCCGGTTTTACCCCAATAATTTGCCCAAATCGTTTCATAGCTTCTCCTTTTCTAATGTTTTTCTGATTATTTTTAGAAAAAGAAGGACAGAAGGCGTTAAAAGCCCCTGCCCTTCTTTTTCTATATACAACATCTCATAACAAAGAATATCTTTCTGATTACCACTGACATGGTAAGAAGTCTTCTACGTTATCCTTTGTGATGATATCAGTACCGATATAAGATACACGAGCGATATCTTCGCCATTGAAATATTCAGAAACTGTTCTTACTGCTAAACCAGCATCTGCCTGGCATGACTGATAAGAAGCACCGTACATTTTACCACCTTGAATTAATTCAGCACCCTGTTTAGAGATACCAGCTGCAACGATGATAATGTCATCACGGCCTGCTGCTTCACATGCTTCTGTAGCACCGATAGCCTGGTCAGAGTCATCTGCTAATACGATTGCATTTAAGTCATCACCATATTTTGTAATCCAGTCAGATACAACCTGTTTAACTGCTGCTGCTTCGAATCCAGGTGACTGATAATCCAAAGATTTGATGTTAGGATATTTGTCAGCTAATTCAGACATAGGACCAAATGTACGAGCATAGTATGGAGAAGTACCTACATTATGTGTAATGTAGCAGACTCCACCTTCGCCGCCGAGCTGTTCGCCAAGGTTATCAGCCAGATTTCTCATCTGATACCAGTCATTAGGACCTGTGTAAGCTAAGATAAAGTTCATAGCATCTGCTTCTGGGAGTGTATTACTACAGAAAGCAGGAATTCCAGCTGATGTAATTTTCTTAAACTGCTGAGCTGCATGGTCAGCACTTACAGGGATAACTACGATTGCATCTGGTGCTTCGTTGATGGCCTGGTCTACATAACCATCCTGTGTAGACTGATCCCAGTTAGGATCGTATACATCAACAGTCATACCTACAGCATCACAAGCCTGTTCAAAAGCTTCCTGATAACAGGTTGTCCATGCATGAGCACCATGTACGATTAAGATGACATGTTTGCCGTTCTGTCCATCTGCAGGTGATGCAGGGAATTCTGCGTCTTCAGCCTCATCCCAGTCAAGATACTCGTAGAAATGCCATTTTGCAGAATCTGAATCATCGAGTTTATCCAACTCTTCTGCTGTTCCCTCTGCTTCCGGTACATCGAAAGTAGAACCAGCATCCATCATCTTGTGATTATCTGTGGTCATTACGGAATCGATAGCACTTGTGAGCATGTCTTTTGATTCTGCAAGGTTGTCTCCACCGCCGCCTGAAGCTTCCTCTGAATCACCGCTGTCACTTGCTGTTTCCTCTTTTGCTGCATCTCCTGAGCCTGAAGAGCTGCTGCTTCCACATCCAGTCATGCTGACAGCCCCGAGTAACATTGCTCCACTGAGCAGTACTGCTAAATACTTTTTCATCATTTTAAATTTCCTCCTTTAAATGATTTATAAAAAACATGCACTTTACACGTTTTTATTCTGATTAGTTTTTTCCGTGCTCTTTTAAATACTCATTGTGAAGATTTGGCCTTGTTCCAACCGTTTTATTTCTGTTATACATGGCCAGAGTCTCATATACGATACAGATAATCAGGATTGCTGCAATAACCAGCACCTGCATCTCTGTTTTCTTAAAGATAGATTTTAAGAGTGCAATGGCAATTAAGGATACCCATGTATAGACAACACTTCCCTTACCACCTGTTGTGGCAGTACCTCCGATAATGGTTGCGGTAAATGCAATCATCAGTGGGCTGATACCCTTCTCACCCATGGTGATTCCGGCTGTTCCTGAGTAGATACCATTTAATGCACCACCAAGCGCACAGGATGCAGCAGAGATGACAAATGCCATAACTGTCACAAAATTGCTCTTAATACCTGCTAACCAGGCTGTCTCCAAGTTTCCACCAATCATATAGATATTACGGCCGAATCTGGTGTAGTTAAATATAATCATAACAATGATAATTGCAACTGTTGCAATTAAGAAATAGGCTGAAAATGGAATAAATGGAATCGGATTGCTGTTTAAGAAATCGCTGAAATCATAATCTCTTCCAATACTTAATTCCTCACCACCCGTATAAATATACATCGTACCCTTTAGTACGAACTGCATACCTAATGTTGCGATAAATGCCGGAAGTTTCAATTGTGTTACCAACAGTCCATTAATCAAACCTACTAATACACCTACCAAAGTTGCGATGAGAATTGCAACTCCCCATGGCAGACCCTGCTGTGCATGTAATCCCAAAGTAAGAAGAGCTCCCAGAGTTGACATATACATAATGGTCAAGTCCATATGTCCGGCAATCATGCAGACGGTAAATCCCAGTCCGAGCCAGATAACCAGAGTTCCATTACCGGTTGCAGCACTGATATTGTATGCTGAGTAGAATCTTTCTACGAATAATCCAATAATAAGTATCAGCGCCAGGAAAATAAAAGATCGATATTCATTAATTAAGTTTGCACTAAGTTTAAATTTTTTATCTTTCATCACGCTTTACCCAACTTTCTATTAGAATATGTATTCAGCCAAACGATAAACAAGAATACAACACCCTGTACCAGATATTTCTCATAGGTTCCAAGACCTATCCAGGAAAGAATGTTATTTAAGATACCATAAGCGATAACACCACCGAAGGTTCCTACCACACTTCCTTTACCACCATCCATCAGACATCCGCCTAATAATACTGCTGTCAGACATGAGAAATCATATCCGGTTCCATTTTCATAAGAAGAAGTCTTTCTCAATGCTGAAAAGAAAATACCTGCTGTTGAAGCTGTAATACCATTGATCACATATACGATAATCATAACTTTGGTACAGTTGATACCAGAGTATTTTGCCACTTCATAGTTTGTTCCGACAATCTTAAGTTCCTGACCGAATTTGGTCTTGGTATGGATGAACCAAGCTGCCACCATCATGAGGATCATAACAATTGCCATAAGAGAAATGTATTTTCCAATATATGTTCTTGAAATAGAGAAAAATGTATTGGCTGCATGCTGTGCATATTCTGAATCATTTGCCACCTGATCTGCATATAACTGTTTTCCACCCCATACAAAGCGAATCACACCGGAAAGCAGAAGGTTAAATCCCCAGGTCCAGATAATCGCATTGGCCCGGAACTTACCAATCATAAATCCACTGGTCAAACCAATCAGAGCACCGGTTGCTATACCGATTAACAATGCCGGAATGAATCCTAAGTTGATTGTCTGCACGGTCAACATACCACCTGCTGCCATAGTAAGCGGAATTGCCATATCTACCCAGTTTCCTGAATAGGTTACAAATGTCAGACCAGAAGCAACCATACCGATTAATGCTACTGCTTCCAGTATTGACTGAATATTACTTGCTGTGAAAAAGCTTCCTTTTGAAACGATCATGCCGATAATGATCAATAATACTACTACCACATAGATGCCAAGCTTATTAAAAATCAAGCTGAATTTGCTAATTTCTTCTTTTCTTGTATCTACTTTTGCAGTGTTTGTCTTCGGCTTGTTATTTACTTCTGACATGATACGTACTCACCCTCCCCATTCGCTGCTATTAATAATGAATTCTCGTTGATTCCGGCTTTCGGGATTTCGCCAATCACATGACCTTCCCTAAGAATGATTGCGCGGTCAGCCAAACCGGACACCTCCGGTAAATCACTGGAAAGTAAGATACATGAGTGACCTTGCGATACATAGTTGCGTACTACTTCATGAATGGTCTGTTTTGCGCCAATATCTACACCTCTTGTAGGCTCGTCCAAAATAAGCACGTCAACACCTGCTGCCAGCCATTTTGCCATAAGTACCTTCTGCTGATTGCCTCCTGAGAAACTGTTAACCAGACGGTCCGGATCTGCAGGGTACACTTCCATTTCATTGATTTTCTCATTGATAATCTTCTGGAGATTTTTCTCATTATATAAAATACCTTTTCCGCCTTTATTGATAATGCAGGAAGAGATGTTATCTCCCACCGACTGACGAAGAGCCAATCCATATACTTTTCGATCTTCTGTCAGATAGCCAATACCTTTTCTGATGGAATCTCCGAGATTCTTAACCTCGATTTCCTTTCCATGCATAAATATCTTTCCACCATTGATTTTATCAATACCCGTGAGTCCTCTGGCAATCTCTGAACGTCCGGCGCCTGCCAGGCCACATATTGCAAGCACTTCACCTTTTTTAAGCTGGAAGTTTACGTGATGGAAAAACCCCCATCTGGTAAAGTCTTCTACACGAAGCATCTCCTCTGATTCTGCTGAAGATTCATGTGCCTCATATAGGTTCCCTACTGATTTACCTACCATGCTGGCAACTAACTTTTCAGTATTGGTCTCTGCTATTGGACAGCAGTCAACTTTTTTGCCGTCTCGCATAACTGTAACCATATCTGCGATTTCAAATATCTCTGCAAGATGATGGGAAATATATACAATGGCCAATCCCTGTTCTTTTAAGTTTCTTACAATAGTAAATAAGCGCTGAACCTCTTCACTTGATAATGCTGATGTAGGCTCATCCAAGACCAGAATCTTAGGTTCATTTCCCAGAACTTTTGCAATCTCAACCAGCTGTGCATCACACTGACTGATTTCTGATACATTGATTGTCGGGTCTAAGTTGGAAAGTCCAACTCTTGCCAACAGTTTTTTCGACTCTTCGATTGCCTTCTTCTTGTCAATAAAGAGAGCATTCTTCTTTGGAAGACGTCCTACAAGAAGATTCTCATAGATGGAAATACTTCTGGCAACTGATAATTCCTGATAAACCATGCCCACACCATATTCTTTGGAAAGCATAGGTGAATGCAGTTCCCTCTTTTCTCCATTAATATATATTTCTCCTGTATAGTCGTTGAACAGCCCCGCCAACATCTTCATCAGTGTTGACTTACCTGCTCCATTTTCCCCCATAAGAGCATGTACTTCTCCGGCTCTTACCTGAAAATCAACCTTGTCAACTGCCAGGGTTCCGGGAAATCTCTTTGATACACTTCTCATATCCAAAGCATATCCCGATTCACTATTTGATGCGTTACCCATGATGATACTCCTTCCTTCTCTCTTTATTCACTCTCGCCGCCAGCAAATCCCAATACATATTTACTCTCGCTGACTGCTGCATTATCCGTAAGTCCCTGATACCATTGATTATAGATATCTTCCCGCAGATCATTTTCAGATTCTGCCTTCCAGGCTTCCTCGCCAGGCTGCATATAATAAATCACATGGAAACCACCGTTGGTATAAATCACGGAAGTGTCTCCACTTTGTCTGGACTCATCAAAAATCCATTTATCTAAAGAAGAATCCAATGTATTCCTGGTTAGATTCGTGAAAGTCCCATCGGAATCTGATTCCGCTTCATATTCTGAAACAGCTTCCTCAAAACTCTTCTGAGTCTTCTCTCCTGCTTCCCACTGTTGCAAAACAGCTTCCGCTTTCCCACAGGAATCTTCATATGCCTGGTTAAGCTTCTCCTGTTCTTCTTCCTGGCTGGTGTCATATGCCGTCTCATCTACTGCAAAGCATAAATCAATGATATCAGCCGTCTTGTAATCTCCTTCGTTACGGCTGTGAAATACCATTACGTAATATCCTGAGCCATCATCTATGACATTGCTGTCTCCATCTTTCCTGTCTTCTGAAAACAACCAGTCTCCATAAGAGAAAGAGACATCATAGTAGGCATCATCAAAGGAATAATAAGTTCCTTTATCTTCAAAATCTTCGCTTACTTTTTTTAAATCCTCACCCTTTTGAACTCTCTCTAACATCTGTTCGGCAACATCATACGCCTCACTCTTTTGTTCTTTGGTAGGTTCGGTATCTACATCACTGGCTTTCACATAGAATCGTTCATATGCAACATATGTATATTTCTGAAAATTCTCATGATAATAATCTTCGATTTCGTCTTCTGAGAATGTATATCCTGCCTTTAGATAATCTCCATATTCTGATGCAAGATAGGAATACTCCTGATGTTTTCTGTATAAGTCTTTGGTCATACCTTTTCCATAAATATTTTCCAAATATTTATCTGCAGATATGCCGGCGGTCTTAGCTGATTCCTCTATGGAAGTGATCGTGTCCTGAATTTCTTCCTTTGCATTTTCACTTAATTCATAGCCCTGTTCTTTAGCTTCTTTCGCGGCCTCTATCACACTGATCATGGAATCCTTCGCACCGTCTGAGAAGAAATCAAACCATGATTGACTCTCATCATATTCTTGTGTTTTTAAAGATTCACTCTCATCAAACATGTAAGACATATACTGACTATTTTCATCTATGTATGCATTGTAGTATGCATAATAATAGTAGTTAAATTCACTTAACTTATACTTCTCACCTTCAATGGTTATTGCTGACATATTGTTCTGGATAAATCCGCCCCGATACATTAGGATTCCCAATGTACCAAGCACAATAGCTGCTGCAAGAACAATTGTGAAAATAATAATATTTCTATTTTGTCTTTGTTTCTTTTTAATATCTTTGTCCAGGGTGTCTGTCTGGTTATCTTTTTTAAGCTTCTTACTCATAGGTCACTCCATTCCAGCTGCACAAACCTGCTCTACTGCAATATTTCTTTCACCTTCTCAGCAAATGCTTTGCCCAGACGAAGATGTGAGTCTGCTGCCATATGAACACCATCCGCTGCATCAGCTTTTCCATATAAAGATGCATCCATAAAATAGATACCATTCGCATCTGCGAATTCCTTATAAGCCTCTGCCAGTCTCTGTGAACGATCCGTAGCATTTTCTCCAAACATGTCATAGAACAGTGCATTGTTCTTATAAGACGGATCAATTAAAATCGGAGAAACCAGCAATACTTTCGGTGGATTGCCGTCCATCGGTGTGATTTTTAAAGCATCTAAATATCTTCCAAATCCATATGCAATCGTCCGTGGTTCTACACCAAAACGAAGTTTCATATCGTTGGTTCCCAGCATGATAATAATCAAATCCAACGGTGATTGTGTATCACAGCAAGGTGCAAAATAAGCGATTCCGGAAAGTCTTCCTTCTACCGGATCATCATGTACGGAAACCCGTCCATTATAGCCTTCTTCGATAATCTGATAATCATCTCCAAGTTCTTCCTGTAACACACCGGTCCAGCGAACTTCCTGCGGATGGCGGTAAGCCTGTCCGGGAACTGCACCCCATGTGTTAGAATCACCAAAACACATTATTCTTTTTTTCATAAGCGCCCTCCAGTCTTTGTAATAACTATTTCAAATTCGGATTATATCTTTTTCACTATGAAATTTTCATTTTTCACTAAAATTGTTTTCTTTATTCTACAGAAATATCCAATTTTACTTTTATTTTTTGAATCTCGCTTGCAAAAATAGACAAAATAACGAATCCGTATAACTTTTATAGTTATATTCTAAACGTTTTACACAATAGGCGCAACATTGAAATTAAACTAAATTTAAACGTTTAACTATATATGTTTTCTTTTTAACTTTTATAGTACAATTTTTTCTTATTTTAAGTAATAAGAGATATCGCGGACGAGAACTTTTTGCTCTATCTACTATATCTCTTATTTGGCACCTCGTATTTTCCCAGTCTATTTGTATGTTAATATATACTCACTGCTGTATATCTGCATATTTACAGCTTTGCTTATCTGATTAGCTATCTGTACATTCTTTTAACCAGTGAATACAATTCTGACTCACTTTATTTTCTAGAATCTTCCACAGCCTTATACATTGCCATGATATTTTGCGGTGGTACATCCGGAAGAATATTATGTTCTGTATTAAACACAAATCCACCATCTTTATAGAATATGTCAATCATCTTACGACTATATTCATATACTTCCTCAGGACTGCCGTAATTCAACACTCTTCTCGTGTTGCAACCGCCGCCCCAGAATGTAATATCTTTGCCAAACTCCTGTTTTAATCTGGCTGGATCCATATCTTTGGCGGTAGTCTGCACTGGATTGATGATATCATACCCTGCATCAATCAAATCTCCCATTACCGGATATATAGAACCACAGGAATGTAAGAATGTCTTCATCTGGCTGTGTGTGTGTACATAATCATTTAACTGTGTATGATATGGTTTGAATAATTCCTGATATTTTTCTCTTGCCATAAACATACCGGTGTCCATTCCCAGGTCATCGCCAAAGCGCAGTATATCCACTACATCGCCAACAGAATCACAGACCTTTTTTAACATATCCAAATGACGAACCATAAGCTGTTCATTTAACTCGATTACTTTCTCAGGCTCCAAATAGGTATCCATGAGATAATTTTCCATTTTTCTTAAGAAGGTTCCCCACTCAAAGAGATTACATCCGCAGGTAATCATCAAGGCTCTGTCCGTCTGACCACGAAGTTCAATACAGCGTTTCCGCAAATCTTCATAGAAGGCTTCCTCTGTGGCAAAATCTGCTTTATGATCCCATGGTGCATGAACCATAGCACTCCACAGAACCTTTCCCATCTCAGCATCCAGATTGTCATAATTATCCGGGAAAGCATTTCGATATGGAAAATACATCTGGTCAAAACACATCCCGCCTTTTGGCATTCTTGCAATATGGGTTCCGTCTGCAGCATATACATTGTAAGAACCATCCTCCATATGTACCGGTTTAAACCAGGAAGGCCACTGTCCAGTCTTTCCATTGCATAAAGTCACATCATACCAGTCGCTGTCCTTCTCATTATAGACACGACCCACATCAAGCACATCCGCTCCCACCAAATCCAAAACCTCAAGTTCCGGCTGTGCAACCTGCTGTACTACATCATAGATTCTGGTATGGCCCCCGCTCATTCCCAGATAATCCTTCAGATTTGTATACGCTACTCCTGATATTCCAGCACTTACATTGCTTCCCAGATCCATAGCCAGTTCATCTGGTTCTTTGTGATTGATCGAAGCCATTACTCTCTCTCTGCTTGTCATAATATCCTCCTTTTTGTAATTGCAGCACCCACTGTCAATTGCCTTATGATATGTTTTCCATTACTTTGATACCTTTTTTGCATTACTTTAATACTTTTTGCACTGCTTTAATGCCTTCCACTACATTGATACTTTTTTCACATTACTCTCATGACATTTTACACATTATCTCCGTAGCTTTTATTCATTCTTTTCTTATACTTTCACATTGTCTTCTTGCCATTTGTGAATTGTTTTCTTGCCATTTTGCACATAATTCTCATATTTCTGTATACTTTTTTGTTGTTTTTTTGTAATTACATCATAGTCTTTTCTTTTTTCGTCCACAATTGTAAGTGGTAAACTATAACCAGCAGATTTAGGCAAATAAAATCCAGCAACTATTACTGAGCATCATCGAATGATATACTGTCATTCGGAGGTGAAGAAAGGATGGTTAAATGGATGGATTACT
>JAQVHQ010000042.1 GCA_028696165.1 Lachnospiraceae bacterium
GCACGAAAAAAGTTTTGAATTCATCAAAATCCGTGCACTTATAGTATACCACTCAAAGGCGTGAAAGTCAGTAAAATCAAGTGCTTGAAGCTGATTTTTGAATTAATCAGCAGACACTAATTATTGTGAATAAAAAAATGCTACACGAAGCAAAAAATGTTATATATATTGTAATTTTAGATGCAAAGATTTATAATGAAATTACATAAAAGTGCTACATGAAGCAAAAAAATAAAGTGGAGGTCGCGATGGAGATTAAAAGAGATCTGTATTTAAATAAACTTGTATCTAAGGAGCACAATGGGCTCATTAAAGTGGTAACGGGAATTAGACGTTGTGGAAAATCCTATTTACTGTTTCAACTCTTTAAAAACTATTTGTTGGAGAGTGGAGTTTCAAAAGACCATATTATCGAAATGGCATTTGATTCATTTGAAAATATGAAGTATCGTGATCCTAACGTGTTATATCCATATATGAAAAGCTTGATTGTCGATGATGAGCAGTATTATGTTCTATTCGATGAAGTCCAATTGTTGGTGGAATTTGAAGCTGTGCTGAATGGACTTATGCGTATTTCTAATGTAGATGTCTATGTGACCGGGAGTAATGCGAAGTTTTTATCAAAGGATATCATTACAGAATTTAGAGGACGCGGGGATGAGATGCGTATGAATCCCCTTTCGTTTCAAGAGTTCATGTCAGTGTATGCAGGAAATAAATACGATGGATGGAACGAATACATTTTATATGGGGGACTCCCATCAGTACTGCAATTATCTTCGCCGGAAGAGAAGATAGAATATCTGAAAAACATTTTTGATGAGACATATATTAATGATATTGTGGGACGTCATAAAGTGAAAAACCGAGCGGAATTAGAAGAACTCTTAAATATTATTGCATCAAATATCGGTTCTCTTACCAATCCAAAGAAGCTCGCTGATACATTTAAATCTGTGAAAAAAGTAAACATAAGCCAGAAGACAATAGGAAATTACTTAGAGTATTTGTCTGATTCGTTCTTAATATCATCCGCGTATCGATATGATATCAAAGGACGGAAATATATTGGAACGCCTATGAAATATTATTACAGTGATATGGGGTTGCGCAATGCTCGCATTAATTTTAGACAGCTGGAAGATACACATACCATGGAGAACGTCATTTATAATGAATTGATTACTCGTGGGTTCAATGTTGATGTGGGTGTTGTTACTGTACAGAAGAGAGATTCGGATGGAAAAATGACCAGAAAGCAGTTGGAAGTGGATTTTATATGCAATAAAGGGTCCAAAAGGTATTATATTCAATCGGCATTGGCATTGCCAACAAAAGAGAAAATGGAGCAGGAACAGAGATCTTTGAAAAAAATCGAAGACTCTTTTAAAAAAATGATTATTACAAAGGACATGCCGGCACCAACATATAGTGAAGATGGAATACTTATTATGAGCATCTATGATTTCCTGTTGAATGAGGACAGTATGGAAAGGATGTAGTGATATGCTTTTGAAGATTTGGGATACTTACTCAACTATGTGGTGCAGTTATTACGATAGAAATGAAAAATCAAAACGTTGTCAGGAAAAATACAGATTTATTTATCACCATACAGAATAGAATAAACCTTGTGTGCCGACAGGAGATGTGTAGACAAAGCGTTGATGCACTTTAATAATGAAAAATTTATGGATAAAGAATAATTTTAGAAGATATATAAAGAGGTTTACGTATACACAACCCATCTAATTTGCGGTAAAGTTAGTCTATTTTTCCTTTCTTTTAAAACGTTCTGGTAAAGATTTTTCTACAAGCATCTGGAAGAAGGATATGGTGCAACAAAGATTGCCAACAAGCATTTTTTCTGGGGTTGCTATAGGAACTAATTTGACTGAAAATAGCAGAACATGGTAGAATGGAAGTTAGTTTTCGATGAATCATAAAGGAGACTAATGACAAGGGGGAAGACAGATTATGCGATTGAGTATGTGGATGATAGCAAACCGGCTCAATGCTTTGGAACCGGAGATTCATATAAATGGTGAGGCGCCTATGGAACTACGCGGAGCGAGAACCGTAATCGCACCAAACTGCGTGCATGTGTATGAGATGGATCATGATATCTATATTCGTTCGGGAGATGATTACCTGCTCCTACATGATATAGGATTTAATTATGCGTTTAATCTGGTACAGGGAATTTTTGATTTTTATGATGATTGGACACCTTCCATTCAGCAGGCAGCTTATGATATGGATTTTCAGAAAATTATTGATGACTGTTGGTTTTTCTTTGGCAATCCGGTTATTTTAATGGATGGAAGTAATCACTGTTTGGCAATGTGCAGCCAGTATGTTGATGATGAAGTGGATTCAGAGTGGGAATATGTGTCCCAAAACAGGTACAGCTCATTGGAATTTATACGTAAGATGCGACGTTCCTATTCAGTTGTGGATATGTACTCTAAGAACAAAGTACAGTTTTTACATAAAGACAATGTGGAAGTTTATTATGATACATTAACTACTGCCATATATTATCAGGATTTTTATTGCGGCAGATTAAATGTCCTGGGAAAAGAAAGAGAATTTAATCAAGGGGATATTCAGGTGATTCAATATCTGCTTCAGATTATCACCCCATCTCTCTATCTGTTACAAAATCAGGATACATTAAATATGAACAAAGGCGTTTTTCATGAGTTGATTCAGGGAAAAAAAGTACTGGAAACCATGTTGAAAGCTCAGATGGATTACCTGGATTGGAAGATGGATGATATTTTCCAAATCTGTATTTTGAAAATACCAAAGGAATATCAGGATGCAGGAAGCAGGGCCTTGGTCAGCAATCAGATTCGAAGAAATTCTCTGAATGTATATATTATGACCAGAGATGATGAGATTATGGTTGTATATAATCTGAGATATATGGATAAACAAACCCTGATGGAAACCATACGAATCGCATTGGAAAATGTGATCGAGTATCAGGTAGGGGTAAGCAGTCCATCTGTGGGAGTATGGCAGATGAAGCGATATTATGAACAGGCAAAAGCGGCTATTTCTTATGGAACGCTTATGAATCCGGGTCAGGTAGAATACTATTTTTACGATTATGCTTTATATTATCTGATAGAATGCAGCGATCCTCAGACCATGTACTGCGCAATTCATCCGGATGTGCTGCATCTGGAGGTATTGGATAGAAAGAAACAATCAGGCTGGCTGGATCTTTTGAAAAATTATTTTGATAATGAATGTTCATTGGTGAATACAGCCAAAGCCATGTTCGTACATCGAAATACCCTGGTATATCGGTTGGGTAAACTTACAGAGCTGATGCATTATGATTGGAACAATACTTACAATAGAGATTATATGAAACAGTCTATTTTGATACTGAATTTCTATAGAAAGAAATTTGGTGATAATTTCGGACATTTTGAAATAGAATAAAATTTGGTGCTAAGGTACAAAAAGTCATTTTAAAAGCGAGAGAGGATGACAGAAATTTGTACTTTAGCACCGTTTTTTGTGTGGATTAAAAAGCATATAATTTCAGTATAAAGGAGGTATTTCTAATGGGAGAATATGCATTTAATCCAGAGGTTGAGTTAAAGGAGATGGGTGAGTACAAACCTGTACCTAAACCCTATGGAATGCCAGGAAGACCAGCGAGAATATTTAATACGCCAATTACGCCAAAGGAGAATTTCCTGCGTATGGCAAGAGGGGAGAAACCTCTCTGGGTGCCGAATATGTCATCAGAATTTAATTCAATTCAGCCACTTGTTATGAAAGACGCAGAGGCAAGATGCCACGGTGGTATCGATTGGTTTGGTATAGAGTGGCAGTATGAACCAAAATCCAATGCAGCAATGGTAAAACCGGGAACCCGCAGACTTAGTGACATTACAAATTGGAGAGAGGAACTGGAATTTCCGGATCTTAGCACCATTGACTGGAAAAAGGATTATGAAGAAAATTATGCAGACTTAATGGAGCCGGACCGTGCAACGAACTTCTGTATCGTAAATGGCTGCCTGGAACGTCTGGGTGATTTGACCAGTTTTGCAGATGCTTTTGTATATCTGTTAACAGAACCGGAAGAGGTTGAGGCATTATTTGAAAAGTTCACAGATTTTCATATTGAACTGATTAAGATTGCGAAAGAGTATTATGGTGCGGACGTGATTACTTTCCATGATGATATGGGTACACAGAATAATTCATTTATGTCACCTGCTACCTATCAGGAAGTTATGATGCCACATTATCAGAGAATGAACAAAGCAGCTCATGAGCTGGGAATGTACGTAAATTATCATAGCTGTGGCTGCGTCGGAAATCTGCTTCCATATTACATAGAAGCCGGATTTGATTTCTGGGAGGGACAGGATAACTGTAACGACAAGAAAGCTTTATTAGATCAGTATGGAGATAAGTTGGGACAGGTTTCTGTGTATACTCCAAATCCTGCATGCAGTGATGAAGAGTATATCGCACAGATTACAGAAACTATTAATACATATGGTCCTTCAGGACATTATATCTGTTGGCTGGTTAATACAAAGCCAGATTGTAAAATCGATCCATTTGAAGCAATCTATGTGGCTGGAAGAAAGTTAATGTGTGGAGAGAAGGTGGATGCATGACGCTGACTCCAAAAGAGAATATGCTGAAAATGCTGAATCATGAAGTACCGGACTATGTACCATATCAGCCGGAAGCTTTCCAGATGATTCGAGCCAATGCACTTCATGAGAAGCCATTGGGATATGTGACCGGTTATGACTGGTTCGGTGTACACTGGACTTGTGAAGGCGGGCTGGCAGTTCCTACCGCAGGAAGGAAGCCTGTATTGGAAGATATTACAGAGTGGCGGGAGAAGGTTATTTTCCCGGATCTTGATAATTGGGATTGGGAAAAATATGCAGTGGAAGACTGCAAGGAAAGAGACCCTTCCAAATTGACGTTTATCATCATGCCTACAGGACCTTTTGAGAGAATGCATGCGTTGATGGGATTTGAAAATGCACTGTGTGCGTTGATGACAGATCCTGAGGAATGCGGAGAATTCTTTTCAGCGGTAATTGATTTTAAGATTAAACAGATGTATTACCTGAAGAAATACTATCACGTAGATATTGTTCATTTCCATGATGATTGGGGACAGCAAAGAGACTTATTCTTTGATCCGAATATTTGGAGAGAACTGATTCGGCCGCATATTAAAAGGGCTGTAGATGCAGCACATGAATTGGGTATTTACTTTATCATGCATTCATGTGGAAAAATCGACAGGATTGCCGGTGAGATTGCGGATTTGGGTGTGGATGTTATGGATCCGGCTCAGCCGGTTAATGATCTTGGCAGATGGAAAAAGGAATTTGGTGACAAGGTCGCTTTTATGGGCGGTATCGATGCACAGAATATTGTGGACAACGATGCAGTACCGGAAGAAGAGATACGAAAAGAAGTCAGAAATAAGATAGATCTTTTGGCGCCGGGTGGTGGTTATATTCCATTTGCAGTATCCATGTCACCGAGAAATGCAATTGCATTAGATGAGATAAAGAAATATGGAGCTTCCTTCTATTCAGAGGAAAAGTAAGTAAAAACTAATATATTTAGAGGAGGGTTTGCTATGAGCGAACAAACAAAACCGAAATATGGGGTACTAGTACAGATAACATCGTTGGTTGTAGCACTTTTGATGTATACAACAAGTATGACAACACCGGCACTTTCTGCGATTGCAGCAGCATTTCCAGATGCAGCACCGGAAACTATTAAGTTAATATCATCTATTCCATCGCTGATGCTGTGTGTATTCTCATTAGTTTCAGGTTGGATGACCACAAAACTGTCCATTAAAAAATGTATCCTGATTGCCAGTGGATTAATCTTTATTGGTATTCTTCCGGCATTCTTTGGCGGTATTCAGTTTGTTATCTTTACAAGAGTTGTATTTGGTGCTGGTTATGGATTAATTTTCCCATTGGCATCTGCAGTTGTTACTGATTTATTTGAAGGTGCAAAAAAAGATACGATGATGGGGTGGAAGAGTGCAATCGGTGCTCTTGCCGGAGTTGTATTCCAGACATTAGGTGGTATCCTTACTGCATATAGCTGGAGATTTGCATTCCTTGGATTTTTACTGGTAATTCCGATTGTAATCATGGTTCTTGTATTCCTTCCAGATAATGGTGTGCAGGCGAAAAAAGATGGAAAAGCAGAAGGTAAATTCACTACAACACTGGTTATCTGTGCAGCTGTAGGATTCCTTCTCAATACTGTACAGTTCTCATTTATGCAGGATATGTCTTTTGTTATCACCGGTGATGGTTTAGGTGAAGCTTTGGATACTGCTAATGTTTTAAGTACTTTTACTGCATTTTCATTTATTGCTGGTTTGATTTATGTTTTATTTGCAAAATTATTCAAGAAATTCACACCTGTTGTTGCAATCCTTCTGGTAGGTATTGCATTTGCAGTTGCAGTTCAGGCAAAGACACTTCCGGTCCTCTTTGTATCAGCAGCTATCTTTGGTCTTGGTTTTGGATTTACCAATCCTTCTTTGACATTAAAGGCTGCAGCCAGTGTAACTCATCCATCTAAGACTCCAGTAGCGATTTCTATCTATGTATGTGCTACAGGTATTGGACAGTTCCTGTCTGCTTATGTATTGAAATTTATCACCGGAACTCTTAATATGACAGCTAGCCGTGCTGACTGGCAGGTAGCCAGCATCGCTATTATCGCCGGATGTGTTGTAGGATTTATCGCTCTGGCTTTAACAGGAAAGAAACAGGCACAGGCATGACAACAGCAAGAGAAAACATATTAAAAGCATACCGTCATGAAAAGACGGAATGGGTGCCTTCACAAATCCTGGATCAGAACACCTGCCTTCCTTCCTGTGTACCGGAAGGACCTGCAGGATTTGGAACAACAATAGACGCCTTCGGTGTATCCTGGACCTTCAATCCGGGGATGCCAGGTCCCATGGTTACTGTGGGGACGAAGTTGTTGGAAGACATCGCGAAGTGGCGTGAAGTAGTTAAAATTCCTAATCCGGAAAGTTATGATTGGGAAGCTGGCGTTGCAAAAGATACTGTGACTTGGGATAGAGAGAATAAGATTCAAAGTGTTATCGTAGTAGATGGTCTCTTTGAACAGCTTCATGCTATGACTGGTATCGAAGATGCACTTTGCTATCTGCTTACAGACCCGGAAGAGACTTATGAACTTCTGGGAGCAATCGCAGACTACAGAATTGAAGAAATGAAATTAATTGCTAAATATTACAAGCCGGATAAGATTCAGATGCATGATGATTATGGAAGCAATAACCGGATGTTTATGGGACTTGATACCTGGAGAGAGATGATTAAACCTCATCTGAAACGTATCATAGATACCGTTCACGAGCTGGGAATGCTTTATGAACATCACTCCTGTGGATATGTAGCACCGATGATTGAGGACTTTATTGAACTGGGAATAGACGGACTTAATCCTTTGCAGCTGACGAATAAGCCTTATGAATTGAAAAAGGAATATGGCGATCGTCTGTGCTTCGTAGGTGGATTTGATAATCAGGGGATTTTAGACCGTGAAGGTGCGACTTATCAGGAACGTTATGATGAGATTATGTACAGATTGAAACTTATGGCTCCTGATGGCGGCTGGGTGGCACATCCAACTATGGTTGATGCTACAATCAGTGAACCATTAATTGATGCTTTGTATGAGTACAATGCACCATTGTGGGAGGCTGCAGGATATAATCCTCCGCCTAAACCAGAGGCACCGAAAAAGACGGCATATGCGCAGGCTGATTCGGAGAAGACGAAATAAAGGACATTATAAAGAAGAATGATATAAAAAGTGGAAGAAGAGAATAAAATCTCTTGTTCCACTTTTTTATAATAGCACTTTTTATATGCTGTATTTGAAAAATCCACAATACAGGTTGACACAAAACAAAAAAGAAAATATGATGTTTTATATGAAAAAGCAATAATTAAATGAATGGCAACCAGGAGTGCTTATGAAAAAAATAGCAATATGTGATGACGAATGGAAGGTATGTATAAAACTGCAGGAGCAATTGGAAGCAACTGTCAGCGAGGAACATGAGATTATAAAGACACAATCTATAAAAGAATTAGAAGAATATATCTATAAAGATGGTGGTATTGATATCCTCTTTTTAGATATTCAGCTTCACGAAGAAAATGGTATTGATGCGGCGGTGAAATTACAGAGATATGTTCCGCAGATGGCAATCATATTTATTACAGGATATATAGACTATGCCAAAGACATCTTTAAAGTAATTCCTACATACTTTTTACTGAAACCTTTCACGGATGAAGAAATCCGGGAAGCACTAAGCCGTGCGGAGCAGGTGCAGTTAGCGCAGAGAGCTTATTCCGTTACTATTATGGAGGATAAAAAGATTATCCAGTTATATTCTCAGAATATTCATTATGCAGAAAGCAAGAACCGTACCATAGAAATCATTACATCAACGGATAGATATACTACTTATATGAAGTTAGATGATCTTGAGCAGAAACTTCCGGATAATTTTCTTCGCCCCCACAAAAGCTATCTGGTGAATATGAACGCAGTCAGCTATTTTTCTGCGAAAGAAATGATATTATATGATGGAACTGTTATTCCCGTTAGTAAGAGGCGGTATCAGAAGACGAAAGAGGCATATTTAGCATATTTTGCGTAAAAGGTGGTGGACATACAATGGATGCAGCTCAGCTTATGCAGTTGATATCGAACTGCTTGATATACCTGGTAGTAATATTTACACTGACAAAAAGTGAATGGAGAAAGCTTCCGCTTACGATGGGATTCGCAGTGTCTTATGGTATAGCATATATCTGCACCGCAATGATTGGTCTGCAGGGTCCGCTGGAGATAATTATAGTGTTGGAAATCCTTAAATTCTTCATACCATGCTTTATGTATTATGTGGTTGAAAAAAGTCTAAAATTGCCAGTCTATCTCATAGGTTATGTGACAATTGGGAATTTATTTAAGGTAGTCGCTACTCTTTTGATGTCGATGATTATGCAGTCGATAGATTATATGGCTAAACCAAATTATATTGGAAATGAATATATGACAACTATTTTCGCAGCAATCATATCTTTGATTTTTACATATTGGATAATGAAGAGGGAATGTTTGGAAAAAATATCCTATAGAACTATCGCCGGAATATTGTGTACCTTTTTTCTGGTGGAAGTTTGTATGCTATATGTATCTGTTCTTAAACAGAATATGGAAATTAGCATGATTTTGCTGAATGTATATATTCTTCTGACTCTTGCGTTTGTAGTGTGGGCTTATTTAGCTGCAGAGCGAAGTCACGAACGAAAGATGCGTATGGATTTGGAAGCCGTTATGCTCAATCAGTATGCATATTATCATTCCCTGAAAGAGCAAGAAGCAACTTTTCGTAAAATTCAACATGATTTTGCAAATCATCAGCAGATTGCAAATACTATAGAGGAAGGTAATGCTTATTGGAAACAGGTACAAGCTGCAATTGCAGAGATAAAGGAACAGTGGAACAGGCAAGAACCTATCCCCACAGAAGAAAAGGAACGACAAAATGCAGAAGATAAGAAGAAACTTATCAGAAATATCCTGATTAGCCTCTTTTTATTTATGGGTAATATCCCATTATATGTATATTTCAAAAATACAGATAATATACTTATATGGATTTTTGCTTATAATTTTCTCGTCATAGTATTAATTGGGTTATTAATATTATGGCAGAAAAAGCAGGAGGAAGAAAAGAGAGAGAAACTTCAAGCGTTATTGGCTGAAGGGGTGTTGCAAAAAGAAAGTTGGAAAAAACTGGATGAGAGAATAATGGAAGTATCCCGGTTATCTCCGCAGAATACAACATCTTACCTGAAATCAACCGGGAATGTAGTATGTGATGCCATGTTAGGTAATAAATTCCGCTTATGTGAGCATAATCAAATTACATTAGACAGTCATTTGATGGTTCCGGAAGACAGAATAAACCCGGTTGATATGGTAGGTCTTCTTGGAAATATGCTGGACAATGGAATTGAATCATGTAACCGTCTAAAGGCGGGTGAAAAGCTTATAAAAATCAAGGCATTTATGAGAGCAAATTTCTGGATTGTAACTATGGAGAATACGAAGTCAGAAGACATCACCTTTCAAGGCGAAACATTGAAAACTCAAAAAGAAAATCCCAGGGAACATGGATACGGAATGCAGATTATAAGTGATATAGTGAGCAAATATGATGGAGTATTAAAAGTAAAAGATAATGGAAAGACATTTGTGACACAGATTATGATAAGAACGAAATGAACTAGTAAAAGACCAGATAGTGGAGAGAATGCTGTCTGGTCTTTTTTTTGTTGTATTCCGAAATTTGTAAAGTTGAAAAAGGACTTTTAAAGGTAGAAAACGGGAACGGAAACCTACAGTAAATATGGGATAATAATGAGAAAGACATGTATTGAGATGATAAGAAGGAGACGCAAAAATGGACGATTTAAGTAAACAACTTCATCGGGAGATGCAGCTTCTTCAGGCTTCAATTCGAGAGTTGAGCAGTGGAATGGAGGAACTGTCAGGAATCTGGAAAGATGAGAAATATAAGAAATTATCAGAATCAGTAAGAGAAGTTGCACAGGAATCCCGACAGGTTCTTCAGGCCGGGGAAAAAGCTGCAGAGAAGATTAGAGATTTCCAGAGTATAGGATAGAGAGGGCAGCCAGATGTCAGAGGTAGAAGTATCAAAAGAGGCATTAGAAAAAGCACAAAAGTCATTGGAAAAATTTGAGCAGTCTGTGCGGGGAATATCATCGAAAGCTGCGCGTATCAGAGACGTTTCTATAGAACAGGGTAGAAGAAGAGTTGATGGATTGAAAAAAACCATTGAGGCAGAAGAGAAACGTGTTAAAAATTGTGATAAACAGCTGACACAGATAAAACATGCGATTCATGATTGTGGAAATGAGAATGAAGAAGAGAAAAAGCGAAGACAACAGTTGGAATATCAAAGGATGAATCTGGAGGCAGAACTTAGAAATTGTAAAAATGAGCTTTCTAAGAATAAATCAAAGCTGGATAAATTAAAGTCTGCCTTTCACTCCATGGAAGAAGAGGTGACCTATTATTCAAAGATAGCCAGTCACTTTGAAGGAAAGGCGCGAGACAGTGCAGGAAATAAGAAAAGTGCAGTAAAAACATGCATGGATTGTGTGGATGAATATCTATCAGTTAATCTGTAGATTATAGAGGAGGTTACTTATGGCAGGAAGTGTATCAGTAGAATCAATGGCAGTAAAATCTGGAATTGGTGTATGTAAAACATGCGTACACGAATTGCAGACAGCATCAAAAACCCTAAAACGCAGCTATCAAAATGCTGGAAGCGAGGGCTGGAACGATCAGAAATATATCCGTTTGGGTGGAATTGTTGAAGAATGCGCCAGCGCGTTAGAAGGACCAATCGGAGAATTACAGAACTGCCAGAGTACTCTGGGAAAACTGCTGGATGCAATTCAGGAATATGAAGAGAATAACTTATAAAAAAGGATAGCAAACCAAATAGATACATAAATAAAGGAGGCAGAGGATGGGAGTAAAAGCATCGCCGGAGGCAATCCGGGAAATGAAGAAAGATATTCAGAATACCATCAAAGACATTGAATATATCAGCGATGGAATACGAAATGGAGCATCCGCATCGGGAAACTGGAATGATGATAAAGCTACAGAATTTAATTTATTGATGCAGAAAATAGCGAGACTGACAGAGCAGCCGGTAGATACATTAAAAGCTGCATTGCCTAAATTGGAAAAACTGGCGCAGTCACTTGATAAGTATAATAGTACAGGATTTTAGACATCGAATGGACTGTACCGGCAGATAATTATTGTGTCGGCTATGAGGAGGTAAATAATATTGAAACTATGTACTCATTGCGGAGGACAGATTTCAGATACAGCGAAATTTTGCCCTCATTGTGGGAATAAAGTTATATCTCAAATGAAAGTCTGCACCGGATGTGGTGGAAAATTAAAACCCACATCAAAGTTTTGTCCGATGTGTGGAATGCAGGTTGACATAATACAGCCGACAGCATCCCCTACAGCAGAGATGAAGTTTGAGTCCGCAGATAGACCACTTCAGAAAAATGAACCGGAAGTGAGACAGGAATCGAAACCAAGGCCAATATATAAGATGCCGAGAAAACCGGAAATGAATCCGATGCCAGAAGAAGTTCCTGTATTTAGAAATCAAAAAAATTCAGCACAGGAAGAAGTGCCGGTTTTTCGAGGTCCACAAAATATAGTACAGAAAGAAGCACCGGTTTTTCGAGGTCCACAAAATATAGCACAGGAAGAAGTGCCGGTTTTCCGAGGTCCACAAAATACAGCGCAGGAAGAAATGCCGATTTTCCAAGGTCCACAAAGTACAGCGCAGGAAGAGATGCCGATTTTCCGGGGTCCACAAAACGTGACACAGGAAGAAATACCGGCTTTCCGTGCGCCTCAGCAGCTGGATTCTTCGATGTCAGAGATCCACAATATGAACAATGCGAAACAATTTAATCCAAAAGGATTTTCTTCACCACAAAAAGAAATGCCTACTTTTACAGCACCGGATAACAGCTGGGAACCAGAAGGACCGGTATGCACATATCACGAGACAGAGCCAGCGGTTACGAATTGTGCAAGATGCGGAGCACCATTATGTGAAGACTGTGCAGAGTCATATGGTTTTACAGATGGAAAATATGCAGGTCAGATACTATGCTATGACTGTACCTCACAGATTGTGCAAGAAGACATAGACAGATTGAACAACAATTATTCATCCATCAAACAGCAGTTTATGTTCTTCATGATTGGAGTTATCGTTGGTGGATTATTTGGATTAGCTATGGGAATAGAAAATGGTATTCTCAGTGCATTAGTAGATTTCCTTATAATGGCTGCAATTGGAGGAAGCTTTGCTACGTTTATTAAGAGATTTCTCTCAGCAGTACCAGGATTTTTTGTTCCATCTGGAAATATTATGATTTCCGTAGCTATTGGAATTGGGAAATTTTTGTTTTATTTCTGCTTATATGCACTTATGGCTATATTTGATACAACGAAAAAGCTGATACATTATATTACATATATGAAAAAAACCAATGGTATTATCCAGTACGATACAGATGCTTTAGCACGTATGCGTGACTATATGGAATATACACAGGTACGAAACAGAAACCGGAATTTGGATTTGCAGACTCTTCTAAAACAGCAGAGTCAGCTGCAGGGAAACAGCTACGCACAGACTGTTATGCAGCAGGGTGAAGCTCAAGCCGAGGCAACCATTCATCAGTACATAACCAGAATTGCAGAAAATGGAGAGATTATCCGGGAATTTGCAGCTTAGGCAGGTTCTCATGATAAAAATACAAAAACTAAATATTGAATTCGTTAACTACAAAAAATTAAACTCAGGAGGTATGAATCATGGAAAATAACAATGATGCAGTAGCAGCAAGAAGGCAGGCTTTAGCACAGGCACTTCGACAGGGAGAACCAGTTGTGGTAACTCCTAGCGGTGAGGTGGAGATAAAAGAGGATGCGGTACAAGCTGGACAGACGGGAATCCAGGTACCAGACGGAAAGTTGGCCTGATATGGCATATTACTGGTATGAAAGAGATCCGGACCTATACAAAGCAGAAGTGCAGGCAATGCGTAAATTTTTCCCGTCATTTCAGATTTACCAATTGCAGGATGGTTCCGGACGACTCTACTGGAGAGGGACTGTACAACCCACAGGTCCTAATGGAATAACCTGGGATTTGATGCTTATTTATAAAAATGATCATCCACAGGTACATAGTGAATATGATTACGGGGGATCGGTGCAGATTCTTCCAGTAGCACCTAGATTGAAAGATATAGCTGCTCAGCTGCCGATTCAGCCGGAAAAGGGACTGGGACTTGGTTTGCCGCATATTTATCGAGATAATTTTGGCAGAGATGAAGAATATTTTATCTGTACAGCAGACCCTAAGTACTTTAAATCCGGTCAGACGCATTCCACATCTGCAGCTTCGGCTCTAAGCTGGGCTTGTAAATGGATTATATTGTGTGAGATGTGGATGAATGGAGAAATCAGTGATGAAGTGGCTCTGGAGGGAAATTATTAGAAAATAAGCGGAGGACATATATGAAAGTCATATTATCAGACAGGGCTTATTGTGCGATACTGGCAGAGACACTCGAGCATAGGAATACAGAAACGGGCGGTCTTTTCTTAGGAATATGCAGAGATGATATCTGTTATATCGTGGAAGCTATTGACCCCGGACCAAATTCCAGGTTTGAGGTAGCATACTTTGAGTATGATCAAAAGTATACCCAGCATCTGATTAATAAGATTGCAGGATTATATAAATCAAAACTTGGTCTGGTAGGATTGTGGCACAGACATCCAGGTTCTTTCGATATCTTTTCAGGGACAGATGATGGCACCAATGCAAAGTATGCAGCGCTCCACGAATTTGGAGCTGTGTCTGCATTGGTTAATCTGGATCCAGAATTTAGACTTACAATATATCACGTATCAAAAAAATGTACTTACGAAAAAGTCGATTATGAAACAGGAAATGCATTAATCCCAGCAGAGATATTAGCTTATCAGGATGTAGAGACGTATCTAAGTCAGATGGAGAAAAGAGGAAAATAATGAAATTTGCGACACAAGAACTGGATTTTTTAATAAAAGAAAAGAAAAAGACAGTATTTATCTCCGAAAAACAGCAGAAGAATACTGCACCACGGGTTCTCTATGGAAGATATTTTGACAGGACTGGAATATATAATATATTTCCAGAGGAAATAAAAGAAGAAGGTGAAGTACTTGGCGAAGTACTGTCTGTCAATGCAAAACCAGTAAAAGAAGGATTTTGTGCAGTGGTCACAGAAGAGGGTCTTGCATTTTTCTGTGATGGACAACCGATTACCTATGAAGCTTATTCTTTGTACCAGAGCATTTTTTCGCGTAATAAAGGAATTTTGGAAACAAATGTTATGGCAGAGAAGAAGGTGGTTCTTTTAGGGTGCGGATCTGTTGGAAGTCTGGCTGCCATGGAACTTGCCCGTTGTGGGGTGGGTTCCTTTTTACTTATAGACCCGGATATTTTAGAATACCATAATCTGTGCCGTCACCAATGCGGTATTGAAGACGTAGGAAACCTGAAAGTGGATGCGCTATCCAGGAAACTGAAATGCATTAATCCAGCTGTTAAGGTGGTGACATTTGACGGGATTTTACAGAATATTCCTAAGGATATGTTAGATAAGTTCTGTGTAGAGGGAGCTACTCTTTTTATTGGTTGTGCAGATAATCGTGCGGCGGACGTATATGCAAATCGTATCAGTATTTACTATCAGGCTGCCTTTTTGTCTATAGGATTTTGGGAGCGCGCGTATGCGGGTGAGATTTTCTACCATATACCAGGTAAGGGAATGCCTTGTTATAGTTGTGCTTTGGGAGATGGCGGTAATATATCGGAACGTGCGCAGGCGAGTCATCATGTATATTCTAATCAGGAAGATACAGAAGGTCTGAAATTCGAACCGGGGATATCTGCGGATATTAATTATATTACTACAATAGGAATCAAACTTGCCATAGATATACTTAATGCATCAAATCAGGAATATATACCGCGTCTTCTAAGGGATTTGAAACAGTATACAATTATATGCAATACCAGTAATCCCCAAATCGGAGGTGAAATGGTGGAGATTTTCAGTTATCCGCTGCAGGTATCCACATCGCTGGTAGTTGGATTCAATGACAAATGTAAGAATGCATGTCGTTTAGAAGAAGGAGAACTACATGGGAATCATATCGGAGCAGGAAATATTTGAACTAATCGGTGAGATTAATAATTTTGCGGATTGGGCAGATGGCATTCTAAGAACATGCCAGGAAACAGAAAAAAATGACCGTACCAGATTATCTACCAGACAATTTGTAGAGCGAAAGAATCTGGAAGAACAACATACGAAAAGAACGCAATCTATCCATAATCAGACAAATCAGATGATGGCAGATGCCCAAAAGATACAGATGGATATCAGTGGATTAGATGCCCATCTTTCACAAGTAGATAAGTATTATGTGAAAACTAAAATGAAAAAGTCTGAAGAACTGTCCCATATACAAAGTGAGCGTTATCGTGGTACTGCGGATTACTTTAAAGCGTTGGAAAATATCAAAGAGGAATATACGCATATTATGAGAAAATATTCTGAGGACATTCTCCCGTTTCTGATTAATGGATTAAATTACCTTTTTTCTGCAAAGAGAAAACAGGATTATGAAGAACTTATCATTTTGAAAAACACAGTGGATATGTTTGTCTCAGAGATTAGTGGAATGCTGCCGGACTTAACAGAAGAACAGCTTGCAGCAGATAATCAAAGCTACAAAGAAGTTCGTGAAAAGGTGATGAAACGCCAGGAAACAGAACGAATAGGATTAGAACAGTCTGTGAATCGACTCCTTGACAGCACCGCAGATAGAGTATGCGCCCGGCTGGAGAAAGTTTTGCCAGATGATATAGTACGGCAAATGACAGAGGTTTCTTTAAAGTATCGTCAAAATCTGAATAAGGTCAATACGGGCAGGAAAATCTTGAATGGGGTATTAACGCAGCAGTATGTATCATATCAGATAAATGACTTTGTTGCGTCTCCCCTTGTTGCTTCGTTATTACAGGATGAGTGTAGTGATTTGATAGCAGACGGTGCAATCCGGCTGCCTCTTACTGGTTCAGTAGAAGAGAACAGACCAAAGATGATCTATTCAGATCATAGTGATAAAAGTATCATACAGCAATATTTGCTGGGACAGATGTATTCCTATTTATCTATGGTGCCAGTTGCAGATTTAGAATACATAATTATAGACCCGGAAAACAGGGGGAACAGCATAGCCCCTTATTTCGATGCAAGAAAAAAATTAACGCCTTTATTTGGGGACAGAATCTATCTGACAGAAGAGGAAATTCAAGGGAAAATCAGCGAGATTAATAAGGAAATTGACGCTACCATTCAGTATCGTCTGGGTAATAGCTATAGAAATATTTTTGAAATTAGTCCTCAAAATACCGAGGCAAATGGAAAGGAAGAAGCAAAACCGAAAGTAAAAGTACTGACGATTTTTGATTTTCCAAAAGGATTTAATCAGCATAGCCTGGAAGAACTTTATGCAATTTTAAAAAGTGGTGAGCGCTGCGGTATTTATGTAAATATCGAAATGGCAGGATGTGATGCTGCCAGCTGTTCCAGGGAGTTCTTAAATAATATAACTAAAATACAAAAGGCATGTACATCTATTATACAAACACGTCAGAATTTATCACTAAGAGGACTTCCATTATCCTATTATTTAATGCCGTCGGCAGAGACGTTTCAGACGTTTTTTGATAAATATCTGTTGCTGTATGAAGGCATGAAGAATCGTGGAATTGCATTCCCGCCTATGATTCGGAAATTATTGGAAATCAGTAATGAGGATATATTAAGGGAGCATATAAATTATCTAAAAGAACAGGTTCGATTGGCTGAACATAATTATGGCAGAACACCAGCTGCAGACACGGTATTTTCCCGTTATGTAACCTTAGGAACGTTGGATTATCCTGCAGATATCTTTGCAGAGAGTCCAGGATATGAAGTGATATGCCAGGAATTCGGGCAGAATAAAGAGCAGGAAGAAGGACGCAATATGCTGACACTTCCATTTATGTTTGATCTGGGTTCTGATTTTCATCTGTTGATTCAAGCCCCGGAAGTTACAAAGCCTCAGGTATCCGCATTTACAGAGCACATTATCTGGACTTTTTTATCTGCAATACCAGTGCCGAAGCTTAATCTATGTGTATTTGACAGCAAGGGAAGGGGAAACAGCATCAGTCCATTTCTGGAACTTCGAAAAGCAGTTCCAGATATTTTTGATGAGAAAATATATACTTCCGGAGATGAAATCGCAGGACGTCTGAAGAAGATGAATCAGAAGATGGATGAGATTATTCAGGAAAAGCTGGGTAATCGTTATGATAATATACTCAGCTATAATCAGAACACACCAAAGAAAACAGAGGCAGTTACGCTGCTTTTGATAT
The DNA here is from genome assembly GCA_028696165.1 of Lachnospiraceae bacterium. GTDB lineage: Bacteria > Bacillota > Clostridia > Lachnospirales > Lachnospiraceae > JAQVHQ01. The sequence goes on from JAQVHQ010000042.1 coordinate 18,242, forward strand.
ATGACTTCCCTGCGGGAATGGATAGTTACAGTATGGACTATCTGATGAATATTTTAAAAAATGGAAATCGCTGTGGTATCTATGCCATTATCTGTTCAAATCCGGATATTCCATTCTCGAAGTACGATAATCAGGAAGCACGCATGGAGGAAATTGCCCAGTGCTGCAGCAGGATAGAGTATCAGGAGAGACGGTATCAGCTGCTTCCATTTCATCTGAATATCACCATTCAGGGAGATATTGCACCGGATCAAAACAGGAGATTTATCGCAGAATATAAAGAAATGGATGAGAAGCTTAAAAAACAGGGTCTGGGATTTACTGATGTGCTTCCGGAAAAACTATTCTCACGAACTTCGGAAAAGCAGCTTATCGTACCAATCGGAATCGGCGATGGGCAGGAAGTCATATCACTGCGTATGGGAACCGGTTCGTCGCATCATGGATTGATTGCCGGTGCAACAGGTTCCGGTAAGTCTACTTTGCTGCACACTTTGATTATGAGCAGTATGCTAAATTATACACCGGATCAGTTGAACTTATATCTGATGGATTTTAAGAGTGGTACAGAATTCAAAGTATATGAATCAGCGCGTCTTCCCCACGTCAAACTTCTGGCGTTAGATGCCATGCAGGAATTCGGGGAAAGCATTCTAGAAAATCTAATTGAAGAGATGACCAGGAGAAGTGTGCTGTTCAAGGAAAATGGAAATCAAACCAATATGAGAGGATATGTGGAGTACACAGGGAAGCCTATGCCCCGTATTCTGGTAATAATGGATGAGTTTCAGATTCTATTTAATGATGCAGCAAACCGTAAGGTGGCGATGAACTGTGCAGAACTGACAAAACGAATTGTAACAGAAGGACGTGCTTTTGGAATTCATCTTCTTATGGCAACACAGTCCACCAAGGTAATTAGTGATTTGACCCTGTCTAAAGGAACTATAGAGCAGATGCGAATCCGTATAGGACTTAAATGTGGAGAAGATGATGCCCGATATTTGTTCGGTGACCAAAATGATTCGAAAGCTTTAGAGATGATGAAGGGGCCTATCGGTACAGCAGTTATGAATCTGGAATATGTGGAATCAGATAATATTGGATTCAGAGCGGCCTATTGTGATGATGCAACTCAGATAGAATACTTAAAAGAAATAGAGAAGAATTTCGCAGACGCAGAATGCACCACACAGATTTTCGAGGGCAACAGAACGATACCACTATTATCATATTTTGATGAAAATAAAATTGGAGTTACCAATGAACGTATCACTCAGATTTACCTGGGTAATATGATTAAAGTTGCGCCTCCATTTGCCATGCAGATTGACCGGAAGAAACGACACAATCTCCTCATATGCGGAGCAGAAGAGAAAATGGCCGCCAATATAGCAAATATATGTATGCTCTCTGTGCTGCTCAACCAGCATAACGAATTATACTGTATAGATGGAAACTGGTTAGTGGGAGAAGAAGGCGAGCAGGAGTATTATCAGGCATATGAGCAATTTGATGGACGTTTTCATCTTGCTAAAGATCGTGGAGAGATTATCACAGCTATTCGTGAAGTCTTCGAACAATATATGGAACTTAAGAGACATTCCGGAGAAAAAGAAATCTATGTAGTGATAAGAAATCTTCAGTTTATCGATATTATCATGACGATGTTTAAGGGTGAACGTTTGGAAGAATCAGAATATCTGCCGGAAGATGAGATGGAGGAGGAGGATATTCTGGAAAATGAGGAAGAGGAGACGCCGGAAGGATTTGAAGATCCATTTGCATTTATCAAAAATTTCAAGATACGGGAAGAACCAAAGGTTAAGAATAGTTATGATTTAAGTGCTGGCGAGATGCTGCTTAAGATGATAGAAGATGGATCCGGTTATGGTATTCATTTTATCGTAACCTGTTTAGAGTTTCAGAGTGTTAAAGAAAGTATGTATTACGGGGAACGTATACTGGCGAAATTCCCGGAACGTATACTGTTTGCATTATCTGATAATGATGCAGATAGCCTGGTGGAAGGAGTATCAGTAGCCAGTCTGCCATCTAATATTGTGTATTATTCAGATGGAATCCGCAATAAATTCCAGTTGAAACCATATATCATGCCGGAAGCAGAGCAATTGGAAACATATATTAGAAACAACTTTAAAGAGAGCACTGAAGATTGTGAAATTATTTCAGAGGAATAATGACGAAGAAATCTTGAAAATGTTCTGTATAGGAAGGCATGTGAGAATAGGACCATATAAGACAGGAAGGAGGCAACTATGGGCGGTGTAAGTTCTGATTCAGAAAGTTTGTCACAGTTATTACGCAAAACACAACAGGTTCAAGCTGAGGTGCGAACAACCAGACAACATCTAAGACAGAAATGTCAGTCTATGGGTTCTTCCTGGCGAGACCGGAAATATCAGGAATTTGTGAGAATTATTGAGGAATGCTGCAGTGCATTGCAGAAGGTAGAAGTTCCTCTAGAACAGGGAAAACGCGGAATACAGGTTTTACTTCATGCGATTTCACAGTATGAGAATGTACAGATGGGAAGCATGAGTGGCTCTGCCGGAAGAAATAGTGGAAATGTAGACAATATTGTAAATACAAGTAGTTCTAGTGGAAATGAAATCGGATTTGCACCAACTCTCATGGGTGGGCGGATGATGAGCCTGTATGGCAGTCCGTTGGATGTGTATGATTCGCTAATTCACAAGCAGGGTAATAATAGTCACGATATGGCTGGAACCTGTGGTTTATGTCAGTGCGCTAATCTGCTTAGAATGGCAGGCATGAGTGAAGTGACAGAGAATGATGTAGTAGAAGCTGCCATGCAGTCCTCGGAGGGGGTGCAGCGGATATTAAATCAATCTGCAGAAAATCCGCAGGATAGAGGAGGAATACTTCCCAGTGGTTGTCAGGAAGTTCTGGGAAGATTTGGAATGGAGACCTATCTGTCGCCGGTTGAAGATTATGCAGGCCGAACAACGACGGAGATTAGCAATTTGGTAAGAAGTGGTCATGGTGTGATGGTAGGTGTGAATGTAGAAAGGCTCTGGAATAATGGACAAGAGGGGAATCATCTGATTTCTATCATCAGTGTATCTCAGGATGGAAATGATTTTGTTATCAGTGATACTGGATGGGGGTCCATTGGTATTGTAAGTGCCAGCCACTTGAATACATGTCTGACAGGGCAGCCGCTGGTAGTAACTACAAACAGGATTCGATGAAGGAGCACGTTATGGATATATGGCATAAGATAGCACGAATCGTGAAGATAGCGAATATAGGAACTGTCATTTTCTTTTTATGTAACATGGCTGTGATAGTGGCTTTGTTTGGCGGTGATAAAGAGGCAATGCTGCCTATGGCGTTGTTTTACATAGCAGGTGTGGCACTCTCACTGTCTCCCGTAGGAGAATGGGTTCTATGTTTTCTGGCGGGAGCGGAAGAGATAAAGCGTGTGGATGTAAAACTTAAGGTGGTTCCTCTTTTGGAAGTGGTTTACGATAAAGCGTATAAGAAGACACCGGATGTGCCAAAGAAAGTTCATCTTAAGATAATACATGAGGAATATGCCAATGCATATGCTCTGGGATATCATACGATTTGTGTCACCGATGGATTATTGGATCTGCCAGATGGAGAAGTAATGGGAATTCTTGCTCATGAAGTCGGACATCTTCGTTATAGACATAGTGTGCTGCAGTTGTTAATGGGTGGGTCAAACATTTTTATATGTGGATTTTTACTGGTTTTGAAAATCGTATCTTACATATTTACGGGTCTTATGCTGCTGTTTAGTATTCAAAGTCGTTCGTGGGCAGCTGGAATCTTTTCTCTTTTAGCAGGAGGATTTTTTACAGGGGCAATCTGGCTGTGGAGTAGATTCTGCCTGCTCTTTCTAAGGTGGTCTATGCGTCAGAATGAGCTGGTTGCAGATGCCTATGCCTATGAGCTGGGATTTGGAAAAGAACTGGCATCGGCATTGGATGTAATGGAAGCAAGTCATACCAATGGATTACTGAAAGCTTTATATTCTACCCATCCAGATAAACACACCCGGATTGCAAAACTGCAGCAGATGGGAGTGCAGTATTCGAGGTATGCATTTCGATAATAAGCATTGTTTTTGATTTTTGGAACACCTACCCTTGTGGTAATTAATGTGAAAAAGAACTTAAGACACCTATAGGTGAAATGCCTGTAACGGAGTCGGTAACAGAGAAAAGTATAGAAGAAAAAATGGTAAAAAGAGAAAAAGAAAAGTGCCGAATATGTGGTGCAGAACTTGAAGAAGAAGCGCTGTTCTGTGATCAGTGTGGAGCACATATTATACAGAAATGTCCCAAATGTGGGGCAAAAGCAATATATGGGCATAGATTCTGTGAAGAATGCGGTCAAAGGCTGGAGGAATATCGAGAGGAGCAGAGGGCATGAATATTGATGATGTTGAAGAAAGTATGGAGTCATTAAAGCGAAAGAAGAATTATATGATCTGGGGAATTGTTTTATGGTTTATCAGCATTATAGCGGGAAATATGTTTGGTGTGGCTATTGTCTTAATTGGAATGATAATAAGTGTAGTCCTTTTCATTATAAGTATAGCTACAAAGGTTGAATAGGGGGAGTCGATAAAATGCCAATATTAGCACTTATAATTATGTGTATACCAATTATAGTAATGATTGCCGCGATTATTTCTTATACATCTGCGTTGGGAAAAGTAAAAGATGCGAAGATGAGACAAAACAGAGAAGAGTATACTCATAATCAGTATAGTAACAATCGAAACCAGGGAAATTATCAGTCAAATAATAATTATCAAAATCAAAACAATTATCAAAAGCAACACAGCAGCCAACAGAGCAATTCACAGTACCAAGAGCGTCCTCAGTATCAGCAAAAAGTTGTTGCTAAGTGTCCAGTATGTGGAGCTGAGGTTGAGGAAGGCGTGCGTTTTTGTGAACAATGCGGTACTAAAATGGAGCAAAGGTGTCCGCAATGTGGAGCAAAAGTTATTCCAGGGCATAAGTTTTGTGAGGAGTGTGGTTGTGCTATAAGATAATTTTTCAGGAGAGAGAAGGTGAGTATGGTAGGTCTAATTATATTAATAGTGATCGCAGCTGTTTTCTTGACGCTGCTTATTCTTTTAATTCGAAGTTTGTCATCAAATCGAGGACAATTGCTGGAAGAACAGAAATTTATAAAATTAAAGAAAAAGAAAATATTTCTTATAGTTGGCTGTCTTATTATAGTGATAAATATTTCAGGTATAGTTCTGCATGTGTATGGAGGAATGTTATCTCTTATTGTTAGCTATTTGGGTGCGCTGTTTTTGGTTATCAGCTTAGTGATACGAGTTGATTAGAAAGAGAATAGATACAAAAAGGGAAGAAAATCCGAATGATTTTCTTCCCTTTTGTGCCTCACTGTTCAACTAAGTGGAGTTAGATGAACATTCATATTTACTGCCTGTGAAAGTGACCGCCTGTCATGGGATAAAGTATATCAGAGAGGAGAGACTCACACATTTAAATCATTTATTACAACATGACATAAGGAGTAAGCGGTTTTCACAGGTTTACTTTCGGCTTGTATTCTATTATAATAGAAACTGATATTACTTGTAGAACCAAATTAAGATAATTTTATGAGGTCAGATGAATGCTAACATATGATATGGATAACAGAGAAGGATTGTCGAGATATGAATATTTATACCAGTGTATAAAAAAGGATATTCTGGAAGGGCGTCTAGCGGCAGACGAGAAACTACCGTCAAAACGAGCACTTGCAGAGCACCTGAAACTAGCTGTAATTACTGTGGAAAATGCATACCAGCAGCTGCTTATGGAAGGATATCTGTATTCACAGGAACGAAAAGGTTTTTTTGTGAGTCCAATGATAGAGTCTGTAGTAACAAAGCCATCGCATAGGGCGGAGTCAAAAAACTCAGTGGAAAACATACAAAAGGATATGCAAAAAACTGCTATAGGAAAAGGGAAAAAGCATTGGATTGCGGATTTTAAAAACAATTATGTAAATCGAAATAAATTTCCCTATGCTACCTGGTCAAAACTTATGAGAAGAACCTTGTCCATCAATGCCCCCTGCCTGTTAGAGGCAGTACCATTTCGAGGGCTTCGGATACTAAGAGAAGCTATAGCGGCTTTCCTATATCAGCAGCGAGGAATGGAAGTAAGGCCAGAACAGATTGTCATAGGAAGCGGGATAGAAGCTTTATATGTACAATTGTTTCAGATGCTTGCAAATGATACGGTATATGGCATGGAAGATCCGGGATATCAAAAGACTGCAAAGTTGATTGCAAAAAATGGCTATGAGTGTAATTATATCCCCATAGATGAGAAGGGACTAAGTGTAGAACATCTGAAGAAAACAGATACCAGCGTTGTGATTTTGGCGCCCAGTCATCAGTTCCCTACTGGCCTGGTAATGCCTATAAGCCGCAGGAGAGAATTGCAGCAGTGGGCTTCTCAGAAGAAAAATCGATATATTATAGAAGATGATTATGATAGTGAGTTCCGCTATACAGGAAAGTTGATTCCTACTATTTTCTCCAGGGATGAGCAGGAACGCGTGATTTATATGAATTCCTTTTATAAGAGTCTTTCGCCGGCCATACGTATCTGCTATATGATTCTGCCGGAATCACTTATGAGACATTACGAAAAAAGCATGCGCTGCTATTCCTGTTCAGCTTCCACTTTTGAGCAGTATAATCTGGCTCTTTTTATCTCAGAAGGGTATTTTGAACGTCATATTAATCGCATGAAGAAATATTACAGAAATCAGAGAAATATACTGGTAGAAGCAATCCGTCGTTCACCGCTTGCTGATATAAGCACAATCTATGAGCTTAATGCGGGGACGCATTTTATCCTTTGTCTGAATACAGAAGTTTCAGATAAAGAGATTGCCAAAAAGGCTAAAGAACAGGGGATTAATGTTTCTTTTCTTTCGGATTACTGTAATGGAACAGTGGAAAATCGGGAGCATCTGCTGATTCTAAATTATGCAGATATAGAAGATATTGATTTAGATGTAGTCTTACAGATATTAAAAGAGGTTATCAGTCAGTGATAACCTCTTTTAGAAAATCAGCAATAATCTTATTGTATTGGTCCGGTTGATTATATAGTCCAAAATGGTCAGCACCGGAGAGAATAACCAGTTTAGCAGAAGGAATCGCACTGGCAATTGCTTTTGTGTGATTTGTCTCGATTAAATCCTTATCACCTGCCATTATTAAGGTGGGGGCAGTGATAGTGTTTAACTGAGCAAAGGATATCTGCGGCTGCAGTGCCATGAGTCCCATAAGCTGCTGATGATGTCTCAAGGATGGGAACAGGCGAGAAAATAAGCTGATTACACGATGTTCTATAACGATACTTAAATAAAATATTTTTCGCATTCCCCGAGGGAAGATATTGCCGCTGACGGCAACCAGAGCAGAGACGCGGTTTGGGTATCTGAGCGCTATCTGAAAGGCAATATTTGCACCATCACTAAAACCTAATATTGCGGCACTTTTAATTTTCAATTCATTCAATACATGAATCACATCGTGAGCCAGAAGCGAAATGGAAAGAGACTCCTGATTCCAGGTGGATTTTCCATGAGCGCGGCTGTCTATTAATATGAGCTGATAATCATTTTTAAAATATTGTATCTGATACTGAAAGTTTTTATGACTTTCACCGTTCCCGTGCAGAAGCACCAGCGGAAATCCATTACCAATTATCTGGTAATGGATTTTTGCTCCGTGTGAATCAACATAGCTATAGGTTTGATTAGAATTTTGTTTATGAGTCTGTTTATGAATTTGTTTTTGCGTCTGCTTCTGTTTTTTTGTCTTCTTTTTTCTGCTCATTGTTTTTTTCATCCATTCCCTTTTTCTCATCTTTTTTCAGATTGTTAAAGAAGGCTGTAATATAATCAGTTAATCCATTAGGACTCTGTACAGCTACGGCGGCCAGAGCCATCTGCGGAGACAAAATCTTTGGCATATAGGCAAAATATGCCGGAAGCCAGACAGTAGGATTATATTTTTCTTTGGCACGGGTTAGAGAGTCAAATCCATAGATAGAATTCATATGGTCATGGACAAAGGTGAGAATGGCGGCAATCAGTTCATTACCTTTGTCATTTTCTGGGTTATCCAGATGGGCTAATGGTGCCAGTCCCATACTGCCCCATTCCACACCGGTATCTTTCATGATCTGGAAAGCGTCATATAGAATGACTTCCATAACACCACGAGGTGCATCGGTTCGTCTTCTTGTGACATCCGCATAGTATGCAGTACCATTTAAAAATGGAAGAAATACCATGAAGCCCTGAATTACACCGTCGTCATCCTTTGCGTAGAAGTATCGCTTATCATTAGGATCCTCTAAACCGACCCCGCCCAGTGTGAAGATAAGTTCATTACAATCCTTTGTACCAAGCCATTCTTTTGTAATATCATCAATAGCCTGCTCAATCTCAGGATCTCTTTTATCCAGCGGTTTGTATTCACATACGGTTAATCCGGCTTTGCGTGCATGATTGACATCTGCTCGAACTTTTGCAGCTTTTCCGCCCTTTAAATCATAATCAGATAATTTGAACCGGGGTTCTTCTCCGCATTTTACATAACCAAATCCCATTTTCTTATAATGTTCCAGATATCGGTCGGTAATTGCAAGAAAAACCATATCGTAATTATTCAGTGCGCAGTAATCAGACAATTCTTTTAGAAATACCGGAAAATCTTCATCGGCACAGATAGGGTCTCCGCAAATTACCATGGTGGTTTCTGAGACTGCATAAGCGGCAACCCCATCTACCTGAGTTCCGAAGAAGTAAGTCTTATCATCTTCTAATGCCAGCCAGGCACAAGGATTATATCCATAAGTCCTGCATAATTTTAAAACATGCTCTTTATCGGATAGCGTTGCTTTCGGCTGGTGCATAAATGGCGCAAAAATCAGAAGAAGTCCAATATAAAGAAGCAGCCAGTTTAACTCAATGGCAGGTCCGATAAAGCGGTTTAGAAGCATAAGAACTACCATAACCGGCAGAATATACATGCCATGTACTGCAGTGGAACGGTCCATAGGTCGGGAAAAATCACGATAGAAAAGCCAGAAGACAATAAAGGAAAGCGTTTCTATGATGATTGGAATCATGAAAAAGCTATGCTGAGCGAAACTATGAATACCTATACTGCAGGCAATCATCACTATAGAGATAATCCAGGCAAGATGGGAGCGTTTGTACAGTCGCCAGGCACTGGCCAGGAATACAACAGCGAAGAAGCGCTGCAAAGTTCGTGTTGTTCCAAGAAAACGATATAAGTAATCCTGGGCTTGAGAAGCGGGTATAAAAGTTACAACAAATATAAATAAAGCTAAGAGTATCATCATGAAAATTGCTGCATTTTCTATATATCTTCGTGTTTTCACGGGAATCTTATTTGCCATTGTATAATTCTCCTTTTAGTTTAAATGTGTAAAAAAAGAGACTGAAGACCACTGACTTGAATCAGTAAGTACAACAGTCTCTAAAATGCATTTAGTGAATTTTGCTAAGTTAATCCTGAGCACCAATGTATTCAGATGAACCAAAAGCTAAAATTAATGTGAAAATAGGATTAAGGAAAATCAATCCCAGAGTAAATCCTACTCCATGTCCAAAGCTTACAGACAGTTTATGCATTTGAATAATAGCAAGAACTATTGATAAAAGACTAAGGCATAATACGATGACAGCGACAATTTTGTTGGTTCCGCCAAAATAGTTAAGCATGGATATTGCAATGTTTGAAATCCAGAAAATCCAGAAAAACAGAGTTTTCCAGGTGAATTTGTACAATACATAAGTATTGTAGATTGGAATGATGCATTTCCATCCGGCTTCGCCTGCCTTAGAGTAGATTCTCCAGTTGGCAATAATCCAGATAACCCCAAAAACAAGTAAAACACCAAAATAAGTTCCCATAATTGTCCACATTTCAGAAGTTGACATAAGTTGTTCCCCCTTCAAGAGTATGTATTTCTATTCGCATAATCACGATAGCTACTCTATATTTTACGCTTGAAGCAGATAAATGTCAATTACAGGTCGACAAATTGTATGTTAAATTTGACAAAAAATTAATAAAATTCAATCAAATCTAAATAAATTAAATCAAGATGGAGGTATGCTGCGATTTCTTCTGGATATTTTCTTCGATTTGAATTAATATAAAAGACGCAATAAGATATAGGAGAGTACGTTATGAGAAAAGCACTAATTTACGGGGTTTTAGGATCTTTGTTTTTTGCATTTACATTTATATTCAACAGAAGTATGAACTTGGCAGGCGGAAATTGGATGTGGAGTGCCTGCCTGCGTTATATATTTACATTGCCTATTATGGCTGTTCTTGTGTGGAAAGAGCATGGTATGAAAGAAATTCTGGAGGAAATCAGACAGAATATTGGAAAATGGCTGCTGTGGAGTACCGTGGGATTCGGTCTGTTCTATGCACCGCTTTCTATGGCATCTATTTATGGTGCATCCTGGTTTGTGGCGGCTACATGGCAGATTACGATTGTGGCGGGAGTTTTATTGACACCCTTATTTGGACATAAGATTCCGGTGAAAAATTTATTGATGTCAGTGGTGATTTTGGCTGGTATTGTTATGCTCCAAATCAACAATGTATACCAGGGGACGGGGCAAGGTGTATTACCAGCACTGGGACTTATCCTTGTGGCTGCATTTTCCTATCCATTGGGAAACCGAAAGATGATGAGTTATTGTCCATCGAAAATCAGCACGATTCAGAGAGTGTTTGGTATGACTTTATGCAGTATGCCCTTTTGGCTGATGCTATCCGGGATTGCCTGTGTGCAGGTGGGGCTGCCATCGGCGGGCCAATCACTCCAGGCTTTTATAGTGGCGCTGTTTTCAGGTGTAATAGCAACCGTTCTCTTCTTTGAAGCGACAAATCTGGTTAAAAGCAATCCCAAACAGCTGGCAGTTATAGAAGCAACACAGTCGGGAGAAGTTATATTTACTTTGATAGGAAGTCTATTGTTTTTGGGAGATACGGTTCCTACAGTCATAGGCTTCATAGGAGTTGCGGTGGTGGTAATAGGGATGATTGCAAATAGTTTGATATCAGTTGGCAGATAAATCGCAGAAAACTTGTACTTTTGAAAAATTAAACTCTTGACATAAAGTCAGGTTTAGGTATTAAACTTGAAAGAAACAGGAGGATATTATTATGAGTAAAGTAGATAATAAAGAAGAATTTGAGAAGGTAAATGTGTTTGGAACAGGTACACCAAATGACGGGTATGCACAGTATTTCACAGGAAATTCTTATCTGAATCCGCTTACAGAATTTGGAAAAGCCCCAGTGTTTCTGGCTAATGTAACATTTGAACCAGGATGCCGCAATAACTGGCATATTCATCATGCTAAAAGCGGTGGCGGACAGATCTTAGTGTGTACAGCAGGAGAAGGATGGTATCAGGAAGAGGGCAAAGAAGCAGTTTCACTTGTACCGGGCAAAGTCATTACGATTCCTGCAGAAGTGAAACACTGGCATGGTGCCAAGGCTGACAGCTGGTTTTCTCATATAGCAGTAGAGTGCCCGGGCGAAGAAACTTCCAATGAGTGGTGCGAAGAAGTATCGGATGAAGCGTATAACAAACTGGCATAACCAGCGGGGACAAAGGAGTAGTAATATGACACAGCAGGCAAAAGATTTATATGAAAAAATGTTTTTAAATAAAGATGTATTTTTGCAGGAAACAGATCCTGAATATTCAGAAATCATCACTAATTTTGCATTTGATGAAGTACCTTCTCATGGCAGTTTGGATGAGAATACCCGTATGATGGCAATTCTGGCGGCATTAATGGGATGTCAGGGAATTGATATGTTCAGAGAAATAGTAAGAGGAGCACTTAATCTGGGATTAGAACCAGTGAAAATCAGAGAAGTAGTGTATCAGGGAAATGCATATCTGGGAATCGGCAGGGCGTACCCATTCCTTAAGGCTATGAATGATGCTTTTAAAGACCATGGGATCAAACTGCCATTGGAAGCTCAGGCAACTGTGAATGCAGATACCAGACTTGCAGCTGGAAATCAGAAACAGATTGATTACTTCGGAGAAGGCATGCGTGAAAGCTGGGCGAAAGGTGCCGAAGAACAGCGTCATATACAGAAATGGCTGGCGGATAACTGTTTTGGAGATTACTACACCAGAAATGGTCTCAGTGACCGCGAGCGGGAGATGGTTACATTCTGCTATATCATGGCACAGGGCGGCTGCGAACCACAGCTGACGGCACATGCCATGGGCAATATGGGACTGGGAAATGATAAGCAGTTCTTAATCGAAGTAGTATCACAGTGTGTACCGTATATTGGATATCCAAGATCATTGAATGCACTGAGCTGTGTAAATAAAGCAGCTGAACAGATGGGAAAATAATTCCATCTGAAAAGATAAAATTATGTTTAGCGATGATAACATTTCTAAAAAGCAAGAAAGTTTCACCCCACTGTTTCAATGCAGGCAATGCATAGACAGCGGGGTGAAACTTTTTTTGAAGCAGTGGATGTGTTTGAAGATTAAAGCACATGGAAGATGCTCTATTAGGATTATTTACAACCATGTTAAAAGGTGTATAATTATCCCAGGACAGAAATTGCAGTATACGTAAGGAGGAAACAACATGTCAAGAGAGAATATGAAATACGGGACAGAAGAATTCGAAGTGAAAATTTCAGAGAAATTTATCGCCGCTGAATTAGAATCCAATCCGGTGGAATTAGTTAAGAGAACTACAGAAGAACATATACATTATGCATTATCGAATCCCATTGCGTCACCGCCGTTAAGTAAAGTGGTTCATCCAGGGGAGAGCGTATGTATAGTTATCTCGGATGTGACCAGAAGATGGCAGTCTCCCGAGACTTATATCCCGATTTTAATAGAGGAATTAAATAATTGCGGAATCCGGGATGAGGATATACTTAGTGTCTGCTGATTAAACAGTTTGCGGCTCAAAATCAGCAGGTGTATTCTATCAGTCCCAAAATCCAAATCAAGACAAAATGTATTCGTGCCTGAATCTTAAAAAGATTCGTCACAAATACAGAT
>JAQVHQ010000104.1 GCA_028696165.1 Lachnospiraceae bacterium
ACTGCAAAAAATGTCACCAAATGAATACTATAACTATTTAACAACAGGAATAAATCCTTTATTGGCAAAACGCAAAATTGGGTAATCAAATTTTACGCAAAATGTCCTTGACAGGGGGTACACTTTACTCTTTTCAGTATGCACGAGGCAAGAATTAATCTCTGTCTGCTATATGCCTCGAGAATCAATTTATAATCCGAGTGAATAGTAGCGCTTGTTCTCGTGTATTCCATAATTGGCATTGTTGCTAAGATAATGATTATATATAGTAAACTTAAAATAACAAACCACAAGTCCTGGTAGTTACAAAAATAAAAACCACAAGAATCAACACGCATAAAAATGAGCAAGTTGAATAATTGTGGTTTTTTGTTAGATTTACAGGAAATTTCTTGACGTTTCTTGTGGCTGTGCTATAATGATAGTAAGTGTAATTGTCAGGAAATATCATAAGAATAAAGGTGAATATTATGAAAAGATCAAAGCGTATAGAAATCTTGGATAAGCGTCCAGTCAATATGGACGGATATATCGATGAATGGCCGGAGATGGGCTTTATCTCTATGAAGAGTCCGTATGATCCGAAGCCATCTATTAAGGTTGAGAATGGTGTGGTGACAGAATTAGATGGTATTGCCCGCAGTGATTTTGACTTTATAGATCAGTTTATCGCAGATTATGTAATCAGAAAGGATCGCACGGAAGCGTCTATGGCGATACCTTCTTTAGATATAGCCAGAAAGATTGTGGACATTCATGTTTCACGAAAAGAAATTCTGGAAATTATCTCCGGGATTACGCCGGCAAAGATGGTGGAGGTTATCAATGAACTGAATGTAGTTGAGATGATGATGGGTATGCAGAAGATGCGTGCCAGAAAGATTCCCGGTAATCAGGCTCATATCACAAACTTAAAAGATGACCCGATTCAGATTGCAGCGGATGCAGCAGAAGGCGCACTTCGCGGATTTTCAGAAGAAGAGACTACGACAGCGATTGCACGCTATGCCCCTTTTAATGCGCTGGCGCTGTTGATTGGTTCTCAGGTTGGAAGAAAAGGTGTACTTACACAGTGCGCAGTTGAAGAAGCTACAGAACTGGAACTGGGAATCCGTGGACTGACTACTTATGCAGAGACTTTGTCAGTATATGGTACAGAGAAAGTATTTATAGACGGTGATGATACACCGTATTCAAAAGCATTTTTAAATGCGGCATATGCATCAAGAGGTCTGAAAGTGCGATTCACTTCCGGGTCAGGTTCCGAGGTGCTTATGGGCAGTGCAGAGAAGAAGTCTATGCTGTATCTGGAGTGTAAATGTCTCTATGTGACTAAGGGTGCCGGTTCTCAGGGTATTCAGAATGGATCAGTTAGCTGTATCGGTATAGCAGCAGGTGTTCCAGCAGGTATACGTGAAGTTATGGGTGAGAATCTGGTGGCATCTTTGCTGGGACTGGAATGTGCTTCTTCCAACGACCAGAGCTTTTCTAATTCGGATATGCGAAGAACCGCAAGAACTATGCTGCAGTTTATGCCGGGAACGGATTTCATATTCTCAGGATATGCAGCAGAGCCTAATTATGATAATGTGTTTGCCGGGTCGAATTTTGATGCGGAAGATTTTGATGATTATAATGTACTGCAGAGAGATATGCAGGTAGATGGTGGACTGAAACCTGTGAAAGAAGATGATGTTATTGCAGTAAGGCATAAGGCGGGGAAGGCTGTTCAGGCTGTATTTAAATATCTGGGACTGGCGGAAGTAACGGATGAACAGGTAGAAGCAGTTACTTATGCTCATGGAAGTAAAGACACTTTAAAGAGAGACGTAGTGTCTGATCTGATGGCAGCAGAAGATATGATGAAGAGGAATATCACCGGTGTTGATATCGTAAAAGCATTGGCAGAGACCGGATATAAGGATGTGGCAGAGAGCATTTTAAATATGTTAAAGCAAAGAGTAATCGGAGACTATATGCACACCGCTGCGATTCTGGATGAGAATTTCAAAGTAATGTCAGGAGTTAATACACCAAATGATTATATGGGGCCTGGAACCGGATATCGTGTAGATGGAAAAAGATGGGAAGAAATTAAGGCTATCCCGCATATTATTAATCCTGATGAATTCTAGGATGAAAAGGTGAATTTGAATAAACGCAGGGATATTAAGGAGCAGATAATATATGGAGATTAATGAACAACAATTAATTGAACAGATTACGAAAGCAGTGATTGCCCAGTTAAATCAGCAGTCTGCACAGGCCGCTTCTACAGGTTCTATGCACGGGAGAGAGCGTCTGACTGAGAAAACTTCCTACGAAGGTTATCCAATCGCAAAGAAGAGTACGAACCCCAAAGAAGTTGTTATCGGAGTGGGACCTGCCTTTGGCCGTCAGATTACGAAGACCATAACAGGAATTCCCTTGGATGAAGTACTGCGCAATGTAAAAGCGGGTATAGAAGAAGAGGGGATGATTCCAAGAGTTGTAAAAGTATTAAAGACTTCCGATGTGTGCTTTATGGCATTAGATGCAGCTAAAATCAGTGGTTCTGGAATCGGAATTGGAATTCAGTCTAAGGGTACCACTGTGATTCATCAGAAGGACTTATATCCATTGTCAAATCTGGAATTATTTCCACAGGCACCGCTTATGTCGCTGGAAACCTATCGTAAGATAGGAAAAAATGCGGCTAAATATGCCAAGGGAGAGAAGGTTTCTCCAATTGAGGGAGACAATGACCCTATGGTCCGTGCCAAATATCAGGTTAAAGCAGCTCTGATGCATATTAAGGAGACTGAACAGGTTGACCCGAATATATCTATGATTGAATGGGAGGAAAAGTAAATGAGATACCCATTAGGCGAATACGAAAAGGATCAAATCACTTCTAAAACAGGCAAGAAATTAGATGATTTGACTCTGGATGAAGTTTTAAAAGGCAATGTTACTGCGGATGACATCAAAATTTCCAAAGAAATGCTTGGAAAACAAGGCCAGGTATGCATGGAAAATGATAATCCTGCAATGGCTGCAAATTTCGAGAGAGCGGCTGAACTTGTGGATGTGCCGGATGATGTGATTTTGAATATGTATAATAAATTGAGACCCAATCGTTCTACAAAAGAAGAATTGGCGCTTATGGCACAGGAATTATTAGAAAAATACAAAGCTCCGCACTGCGCAAAACTGGTGTTGGAAGCATTAGAAATATATGAAAAGAGAGGAATCCTTCTTTGAAACTAATTGCAGGTGTTGATATCGGCAATTCCACTACTGAAGTATGTATCGGACAGGTAAATGATGCGGGAAATCTGGGGTTTTTATCCAGTGTCTCAAGATTCACCACCGGAACAAAAGGTACGCTGGATAATGTAGCCGGTATACGTGTGGCTTTGGAAGAAGCTATGGAAAAACTGCATATGCCCATCTCTAAACTGGATCTGATTCGCATTAATGAAGCAGCTCCGGTCATTGGGGACACCGCCATGGAGACTATCACAGAGACGATTATCACGGACTCT
This sequence comes from Lachnospiraceae bacterium, assembly GCA_028696165.1. GTDB lineage: Bacteria > Bacillota > Clostridia > Lachnospirales > Lachnospiraceae > JAQVHQ01. The sequence continues at coordinate 3,528 of JAQVHQ010000104.1, forward strand.
TCTATGATTGGTCATAATCCATCTACTCCGGCTGGAGCAGGACAGGCAGTGGGGAAATTAATTGAATTGGAACACCTGTCACAGGCAAAAACGGGTGTGCCTTATATAGTTGCGGCCAAAAAGAGCTGGAATTATGAAGAAATTGCAAAGTCTATCAATGAGGGAATGAAAACTTTTGATATCGTGGGAATTATACTTCAGGCAGATGAAGCGGTTCTGGTTGAGAATCGACTGGAGAAAAAGATTCCTATTGTAGATGAGGTGAGAAATATTGATTATGTACCGGAAGGCAAGAGGGCGGCTATTGAAGTCGCACTTCCGGGTGAGAATATTCGAATGCTTTCTAATCCATATGGAATTGCAACTTTATTAGAATTGGATGCGGCAGATACAAAAGCGGTAACGCCAATTGCAAAAAGTCTCATAGGAAAGCGCAGTGCGGTGGTTATTCGGACCCCACACGGTAATGTGAGAGAGAATGTACTTCCTGCCGGGACGATATTTATCTCCGGAAAGGAACCATTACATAGAGATTTGCCCGCAGAGACTGTAGAGGTAAACATTGATGCGGGTGCAGAAGCAATTATGAAAAAGTTAGAGTCAGCTGGTGAGATAGAAGATATCAGCGGACAGCCTAGTACGAATGTAGGGCATATGCTCTCCGGCATCAAGAGAGATATGGGAAATATATCCAGCGAAAGCAGCGAGGATATCAGAATCACAGATATTCTGGCAGTGGATACACTGGCACCGGTACCAGTATCCGGAGCACTGGCAGGAGAGACTTGTCTGGAGAAGGCAGTTAGTATAGCCGCCATGGTCAAGACAAAGCAGCTGCCGATGGAGAAAATCGCTTATGAACTGAACCGGCAGCTTAGCGTACCGGTAAAAGTAGCAGGGGTAGAAGCGGTTATGGCGACGCTGGGAGCTTTGACTACACCGGGAACAACCTTGCCATTGGCTATACTTGATCTGGGCGGCGGTTCTACAGATGCAGCGCTGATTGATGAACGCGGTCAGGTGGCAGCAACACACAAGGCGGGTGCAGGGGAACTGGTATCTATGCTGATACAGACCGAGTTAGGGCTGCACAGCAGAACTACAGCAGAGGAAATCAAAAAATATCCTTTAGCCAGAGTGGAGAGTTTATTTCACATGAGACTGGAAAGTGGTGCTATGCATTTCTTCCAGGATGCGATTGATCCCAGATATTTTGGCTCTGTGGTATTATTAGAACCACATGATATGATAAAAATAGAAGAAGATTTATCTATGGAGAAAATCGTACAGGTTCGCCGGGAAGCCAAGAAAAAAGTGTTTGTAACCAATGCGCTGAGAGCACTGCGGGAAGTAGCACCAGAGAATGATTTAAGGAAGATTCCTAATATTGTATTGGTTGGAGGTTCTGCCTGGGATTTCGAGATTCCGGAGATGCTGATGGAAGAATTCTCTAATTACAGGATAGTGTGCGGGCGGGGAAATATCCGCAGGACAGAAGGACCGAGAAATGCCGTGGCGACAGGACTGGTGATGTCCTATCTAGGTGAAAAAAACTGACAAAACATGGAATATTGGAAATGTGAAATATTAGAGATGTGAAATATTAGGTCGTCAAATATTAGGAAAGTTAGGAGGTATCCATGATTACAAACAGACCATCTATTTTTATCTATACATATAACCCGGATGCAGATATTTTAAAGGAAATCTGCGCTGGAATTGAAGAAGAAGGAGTTCTGTTTGATGTGATTGAAAAACCGGAGATGGATACCAGAGATTTGGCCTATGAGGCGGCGAATGAATCTGTTCTGGGTTCGGGAATCGGTCTTTCTTATGGAATGGCAGCTATGCAGATGAGAAATGTAAATCGGGATAAGCCAGTGTTTTTACTGGACAGACCGGACAAAGAGATGAGCCGCAAATTGGGAACGAATAGTGCAAGAGCGATTAAACGTAAAGCATTTCAGATATAGGGGTAATTAATTATGGAGAAAAACACCAATATTTTTACAAAGGGCGGAGACAAGGGCATGACTACTTTAAAGGGTGCGCAAAGTGTCTCCAAGACAGATAACAGAATACAGCTTTTGGGGAGCATTGATGAACTGACCAGTAATCTGGGTGTGGTAAAAGCAGAATCCAGAGATAATCGTCAGAGAGAGATGCTTAATCAGATTCAAAAAAATCTGATGACGATTATGGCTGGGATTGCAGATCCATTTAATCAGAAGCAGCGTTTGTCTAAGACGGAAGTGGAGAGCCTGGAGCTGGAGATTAACAGAATAGAAGGGTCTTTTCCCAGAAAACATGAGTTTATTCTTCCTGGAGAGTGTATGGAATCTGCACATCTGGATGTAGCCAGAACTGTGGCCAGAAGAGCGGAGAGATGGCTGATTGAGGTTGCGAAGAATCATCCAGTGGATGGTACGGCGAAGGAATTTATGAACAGGTTGTCGGATTATCTGTATGTGTCTGCAAGATGGGTAGATTATCATAGAAACTCTTTTGAGCATTTGGCGGAAAGAGATATGATTTCAAGGGATAAAGATTTAGAATTAAGCCAGAGTATTTCTATGGAAGCTGTCGATGCAAAAGTAAATAGTGAAAATCTGGCAGCTATTGAGGCGGCGGTTGCTAAGGTTTTGGAGGATAGTTTGAAATATATGGATAAGACGAGAATCAGTTTGGCAGAGGCGAAGAAGTTGATTGAGAAGGTGGAAGCTTTTGCTGTGACGAAGAATAAGAAGGCGGTTATCAGCGTGTGCGGACCGGATGGCAATATGATTGCGGTTCATGTGATGGATGATGCCTTTTTGGCTAGTTTTGATATTTCTATGAAGAAGGCTTATACTTCTGTGGCTGTGAAGATGTCTACCATGGAGCTGTCGAAATTAGCACAGCCGGGACAGACTTTTTATGGTGTAGAATCTACGGATGGCGGACGGATTGTGATCTTTGGCGGTGGAGTGCCGCTTAAGGTTGGAGGACGGATTATCGGTGGACTTGGCGTCAGTGGTGGTACTGGGGAAGAGGATCATGAATTGGCGGAGTATGGGTTGCAGGTGTTGAGTGAGGTGTTGGAGTAAGAGGGGTGGGAAATAATCGTTTCACCCTGGCGACAGCGGCCTTGGGGATATGTGAGTGCACAATGGCTCCGTATGCTAAGTCTTACTTAGCATACGGAGCCATTGTGCACTCACATATCCCCAAGGCTGCTGTCGCCAGGGCGAAACGATTATTTCCTCTAAGGCGGAAGGTTGTGGCGGAGGCGGGATTGGCAGTGAGGGCTCGTGCGGGGCACGGGGCTTGTGGTGGTAGGAAGGGTAGGAGCTTAGTTTGTGTGTGGAGATTTTTAGTTTTTTGTCTACTTTTCTTTTGTCTGTTTCTTTTTGGGCTAGCGTAAAATTTTATTCGGATAATGGAAAATAAATAAAAAGAGAACACCAACTTTGTGATAAAGTATTAAGCGACTAAACCAATACGGTGACAAAGAAAGGTGTTCTCTATGTATAACAGT
>JAQVHQ010000043.1 GCA_028696165.1 Lachnospiraceae bacterium
TGTTTCGTCACTTTAATTATACCAAACAAAGAGTCTGGATTCCTTATATTTTGGGCATTTTTTGAAAGTTGTTTATTGTAAATCTGATAAAATTCGCAGTTGTGGATAAAACTGCGGAAACTCAAGGAATATATGGATTGACAAGGCTTTTCAATAGTGTTATAGTTTCATTAAATAACATTTATGTGAAGATAGAGGTTGCATTGTTTATAAGTAACTTATCAGATGTGGCAGACACAGAAGAAGATGAGCGAAAGGAAATGATGCCGAAAGGATATGGTGACTGCCATGGTATCCTTGGGCATATGGTGAAGAACCCTATGACTGTCATCGTAAGATGGGGCGCTATCTAAAGAATAAGACCATAGTGAATTCTTTAGAGGCAGACTCGCGTCAGCCTCTTTTCTACTGTTAAGGAGGAAAATCATGTCTATATTTACAGGAGCCGGTGTGGCCATTGTAACACCAATGAAAGAAAACAAAGAAGTTGATTATGACAAATTGGGTATGTTAATCGAGGAACAGATTGCAGGAAGTACCGATGCGATCATTATCTGTGGTACCACAGGTGAAAGCTCTACGCTGACTAACGAAGAACACCTTTCATGTATCCAATACTGTGTACAGAAGGTCGCAGGACGTATTCCGGTTATTGCTGGAACAGGTTCTAATTGTACCGAGTCAGCAGTATTTTTGTCGCAGGAAGCTGAAAAAGCAGGTGTTGACGCAGTATTGCTGGTAACCCCTTATTATAATAAAGCAACCCAGAATGGTTTGATTGCACATTTTACAACAATTGCCAATTCCATTTCTGTCCCAGTTATTTTGTACAATGTACCAAGCAGAACCGGATGTAACATCTTACCGGAAACAGCGGTTACTTTGGCTAAGAGCGTAGAAAATATTGTCGCTATCAAAGAAGCCAGTGGCAACATTTCACAGGTGGCAAAACTGATGCAGTTAGCTGATGGCTGTATTGATCTGTATTCTGGAAATGATGATCAGATCGTACCTATTCTGTCTTTAGGCGGAAAGGGTGTAATCTCTGTATTGTCAAATGTAGCACCAAAACAGACTCATGATATTGTTGATAAATTCTTAAATGGGGATGTAAAGGGTAGCTGCGAATTACAGTTGAAAGCTATTCCACTGTGTGATGCACTTTTTTGTGAAGTGAATCCGATTCCGGTTAAGGCTGCTTTGAATCTTCAGGGCAAGGGTGTGGGAACACCAAAACTTCCTCTGACTGAGATGGAAGCTGCACATCAGGAAGTTCTTGCTCAGGCGATGAAGGATTTTGGAGTACTGTAATTTTATCATTTGTCAAGATAGAGCCTCCGGCAGATTACAGAACAATCTTGCAGGTACGTTAAGGCATACTTGAAATCAATAGATAATATAAGCGACGAAAGAATAAGAGGAAAGATACATGACAAGAATTATTATGCATGGGTGCAATGGCCATATGGGTCAGGTAATCACTCAGATTGTGAAAGAAGATAAAGACGCAGAAATCGTAGCAGGTATTGATCTTAGGGATAGTTGTGAAAATGGATATCCGGTATTTACTGATATTGATGCATGTGATGTAGAAGCGGATGCAATTATTGATTTTGCATCACCGAAAGCAACCGACAAATTGTTGGAGTACGCAATCCGTACGCAAACTCCGGTTGTACTCTGCACTACAGGTTTGACCGAAGAGCAACTGGTGAAAATCACAGAAGCAAGTAAAAAAGTCGCTGTTTTAAAATCAGCGAATATGTCTCTGGGAATTAATACATTGATGAAATTATTAAAAGATGCTGCGAAGACTTTGGCGCCTGCTGGTTTTGATATGGAAATCGTTGAGAAGCACCACAGATTAAAAGTGGATGCACCAAGCGGAACAGCGTTGGCATTGGCAGACAGTATTAATGAAGCTTTAGAAGAACCATACAGCTATAATTATGACCGCAGTCAGGTTCGTGAACCTCGTAAAGACAAGGAAATCGGAATCGTTGCAGTTCGCGGTGGTAATATCGTAGGTGAGCATGAAGTCATCTTTGCCGGTTTGGATGAAGTGATTACGTTCAAGCACACAGCATATTCGAAGAGTGTATTTGCAAAAGGTGCTGTACAGGCAGCTAAGTATCTTAATGGAAAAGGTGCTGGCTACTATGGTATGGCAGATGTAATAGAAGGATAATTAACCAACTGCTAATATTGATAAAATCTTCATTCCCCATCAAGTTCAGATGAGGGATGAAGATTTTTTTATTTTGCATAGTATCTGGAAAATAGTACATATTAGTAACGTAAAAACTAATACAAGGAGAGTGCAATCATGAAAAGGAAACTGGTATTAACGACGTTACTTATGTGTATGAGCTGCTCAATGGTGGCTTGCGGAACCAGCAATAACAATGGTGGAAATGCGCCGGCAGAAGATACGAAACAGGAAGAAACAGTAGACGAAGGTACAGACAATGATGGCGACGGAGATAATGACAGCATGGAGGGTACCGATGGGGTCGATGATGACGGTGATGGAGTAGTGGATGAAGTCGGAGATGCTGTCGGAGATGGTATTGAAGATGCGGGAGATGCCGTAGGAGATGTGGTAGAAGATGTAGGAGATGCATTAGGCGGTGGCGAGGATGCTGCAGGTGGTGAATCAGGAACAGACAATGGAGCTGGCGGCAATGGCAGAAGCAGTGAAGGAACCGGAGACAGCGGAACCAGTGATAATGCTGGCGCAGCTGCAAACAGTGGAACCGGAAATGGTGCCGGAACTAATGGCAGAAGTGGTGATGTGGGAAATGGAAATGCTGAGGATATGGGTGAAGGTAACAGTACGAATTCAGAAAACAGCACAAGTAATTTAAATCCGTAATAATCGTTGAATCTTAACAAAAAGAATGATATTATCAATGCATGTGAAAAGAGAGGTAGATATTATGAAATTCAGACCATGCATTGATATACATAACGGACAAGTGAAACAAATTGTAGGCGGAAGTTTAAAAGATCAGGGAGACTTTGCAGATGAGAATTTTGTATCAGGTCAGGATGCTGCGTATTATGCGAAATTATATAAAAACAGCGGAATAAAAGGTGGTCATATCATACTCTTAAATCCGGTTGCTTCACCGTATTATGAAGAAACAAAAGCGCAGGCGATGCAGGCCTTACGTGCATATCCTGGAGGACTTCAGATTGGTGGAGGAATTCATGATCAAAATGCCAAAGAGTACTTAGAAGCAGGCGCCAGCCATGTGATAGTGACTTCTTATGTATTTAAAGATGGGAAGATTTCCTTTGAAAATCTGAACAAACTGTTGGCTGTGGTAGGAAAAGAGCATTTGGTTTTGGATTTAAGCTGCAGGAAAAAGGACGGAGCTTATTATATAGTTACAGACCGTTGGCAGAAGTTTACGGATATGAAAGTTACAAAGGAAAACTTACAACAGCTAAGAGAATACTGTGATGAATTCCTGGTTCATGCGGTGGATGTAGAAGGAAAGGCATCCGGAATAGAGAGAGAATTGGTAAAAATGCTGGGAGAATCAGCAGGTATTCCTACTACCTATGCGGGAGGTGTGGGGAGCTTTGAAAACCTGAGAGAATTAAAAAAATTAGGACAAAATTGTCTGGATGTGACCATCGGAAGTGCGCTTGATTTATTTGGCGGTTCTATGGAGTACGAAAAAGTACTGGAATTTTGTGAAAATTAGCAGTTACTATAGAGTTACAGGAATTATAAACTGGAAAATAAATTTTCAAAATAGAGATATTCAAAAATCTAAATAAAGTATGACCAGTTTCTAAAACAAAACGCAATTATCTGAATACTCTTGCCTTTTGCGTTAAATATTGGTATAATTATTTTAAATTATAGGAGAATCAAACAAGAGATTTTCCTGTAAAATAAACGGCAAAGGGGTTGACATCATGAATTTTATAATCAGCGGAAAAAATATTGATGTTACAGACGGACTTAAATCAGCAGTACAGGACAAGTTAGGGAAACTTGAGAGATATTTCACACCGGAGACCGAAATTGTAGTTACACTTAGTGTGGAAAAAGAAAGACAGAAGATTGAAGTAACCATTCCAATGAAGGGAAGCATTATTCGTTCAGAGCAAGTCAGCAATGATATGTATGTATCGATTGATTTGGTTGAGGAGGTTATCGAAAGACAATTAAGAAGATATAAGAAGAAAATTATAGACAAACAAAAAGAGAGCGGCAATCTGCAGCAGGCATATATGGACAAAGATTACGATGAGGAAGAAGATGTAAAAATCATTCGTACGAAAAAATTCGGAATTAAGCCAATGTATCCGGAAGATGCATGCGTACAGATGGAATTGTTGGGACATAATTTCTTTGTATTCTGCAATGCAGAGACGGATGAAGTAAATGTTGTATACAAGAGAAAAGGCAATACTTACGGATTGATTGAACCGGAGTTTTAGGATACGTATAAAAATATAATATTTAAAACTAATAAAAGACAGGTGACAGCCTGTCTTTTATTGGCTTTTCTAATTAGGTAAGAATAAGTAGTACTGAAGCTGAAAAATCAACCAAAAGTAGCAGGCGAAAACGGTTTTTAGCAGGCGAAAACGGTTTTCGCCTGCCTCAGAACGTAAAATTTTATTGTGTTAAATTGGGGAAAGTGTTAGAATATACAGAGGAATCTTGAAATTAGATAAATAGGAGAATTTTCATGAGTATTTTTGATAAAATTATTGGAACACACAGCGAGAGGGAATTGAAGAGAATATATCCAATCGTTGACAAAATTGAAGCGCTGCGCCCAACTATGCAGGCATTAAGTGACAGCGAACTTCGGGATAAAACAAAAGAATATAAAGAGAGACTTGCCAAAGGTGAGACTTTAGATGACTTGCTTCCTGAAGCTTATGCGACTGTAAGAGAAGCAGCTAAGCGTGTGCTGAATATGGAACATTACCGCGTACAGTTAATCGGTGGTGTTATTCTCCATCAGGGTCGTATCGCAGAGATGCGTACTGGTGAAGGTAAGACATTGGTTTCTACTTTGCCGGCTTACTTAAATGCTCTGGAAGGTCAGGGTGTTCATATTGTAACAGTCAATGATTATCTGGCTCATCGAGATTCAGAGTGGATGGGGAAGGTACATGAATTCCTTGGATTAACTGTGGGTGTTGTATTAAACTCCATGAAAAATGATGAGAGACGCGAGCAGTATGCCTGTGACATCACATATGTAACGAACAACGAACTTGGATTTGATTATCTGAGAGATAACATGGTTATCTACAAAAATCAGCTGGTACAGCGTGACTTACATTACTGTATCATTGATGAGGTTGACTCGGTTTTAATTGATGAAGCGAGAACTCCATTAATTATATCTGGACAGAGTGGTAAATCCACGAAGCTTTATGAAGTGGCTGATATCTTCGCACATCAGTTAGAGCGTGGAGAAGCCAGCGGCGAGATGACCAAGATGACCGCTATCATGGGTGAAGAGATCATTGAGACCGGTGATTTTATTGTAAATGAAAAAGATAAGTTAGTCAGCCTGACAGAACAGGGTGTAAAAAAGGCGGAGAAATTCTTCCAGTTAGAGAACCTTGCAGATCCTGAGAATCTGGAGATTCAGCATAATATAGATCTGGCACTGCGTGCAAATAACCTGATGTTCCGTGACCAGGATTATGTTGTAAAAGATGACCAGGTATTAATCGTCGATGAATTTACCGGACGTATCATGCCGGGAAGACGTTATTCTGATGGCCTTCACCAGGCGATTGAAGCGAAAGAACATGTAAAAGTTAAGAGAGAAAGCAAGACTCTGGCAACGATTACATTCCAGAACTTTTTTAATAAATATACGAAAAAATCCGGTATGACCGGTACTGCTTTGACAGAAGAAAAAGAGTTCCGTGATATCTATGGAATGGACGTTATTACAATCCCTACCAATGTTCCGATTCAGCGTAAGGATTTGGATGATGCAGTATACATGACTAAGAAGGAAAAATATCATGCAGTAGTGGAAGAAGTTATTGCAGCACATGCTAAGAATCAGCCGGTACTGGTTGGTACAATTACCATTGAAGTATCGGAATTAATCAGTGGCATGCTTAAGAGACGCGGTATTCAGCATAAAGTCTTAAATGCAAAGTTCCATGAATTAGAGGCTGAGATTGTAGCGGAAGCTGGTGTGGCTGGAGCAGTTACGATTGCAACCAATATGGCTGGTCGTGGTACTGATATTAAGCTTGATGAGGTATCTAGAAATGCCGGTGGATTAAAGATTATCGGTACAGAGCGTCATGAATCAAGACGTATTGATAATCAGCTGCGTGGTCGTTCCGGTCGTCAGGGTGACCCTGGAGAATCCAGATTCTATATTTCTCTGGAAGATGATTTGATGCGTTTGTTTGGTTCCGAACGTCTGATGGGGATGTTTAAGAGCCTTGGTGTTCCGGAAAATGAACAGATTGAGCATAAGATGCTTTCTAATGCCATTGAGAAAGCCCAGATGAAGATTGAGGGTAATAACTATGGTATTCGTAAGAATCTGTTAGAGTATGACCAGGTAAATAATGAACAGAGAGAGATTATCTATAAAGAGAGAAGAAGTGTGCTGGATGGTGAGAGCATGCGGGATTCTATTTATACGATGATTGATGATATTGTAGATTCTAAAGTGGATATGTGTATTGGTGAGGAGACTGACAGTGATGAGTGGGATTTACTTGAGTTAAATACGAATTTACTGCAGATTATTCCGATTCAGCTGGTTCGCAAGGAAGATGTTAAGGGACTTTCTAAAAATGAGTTGAAACATAAGTTAAAAGAACAGGCTGTGAAGCTTTATGAGGAAAAGGAAGCACAATTTGCAGAACCGGAACAGGTTCGTGAGTTGGAGCGTGTGATTCTGCTTAAGGTTATTGATGAGCGTTGGATGAATCATATCGATGATATGGATCAGCTTCGTCAGGGTATTGGTCTGCAGGCTTATGGTCAGAGAGATCCTAAGGTTGAGTATAAGATGATGGGTTATGAGATGTTTAATGACATGACTCAGTCTATTCAGGAGAATACGGTTCGTCTGCTGTATCATGTGAGAGTGGAACAGAAGGTGGAACGTGAGCAGGTGGCTAAGGTTACTGGTACGAATAAGGATGAGAGTGGTCCGAAGAAGCCTATGCAGAGGAGTGAGGATAAGGTTTATCCGAATGATCCCTGCCCTTGTGGTAGCGGGAAGAAGTATAAGCAGTGTTGTGGTAGAAAAGGATAGAGTTTTGGGGGATGGCGGGCGCTATACAAGCCCTCATACCAGTCTGAGCCAGTTTGGCCTGGACGTGGAAGGAGCCGCAGGGAAAGTCATTTTTATTGATAGGACAATTTCGCTGTAAACCTCTAAGTGTGAAAAGCCCTGCTGTGACAGGAATCAGACGTATTCAGCGTATTTGCTTGATGCAAATACACTTCAGACGTCTTCGAATGGTATTTTGGTAAATACCATTCGTCCTGTCCCAGCAGGGCTTTTCGCACTAAGAGGTTTATCAGCTTATTGTATATTAATAAAAATTGACTTTTCCTGCGGCTCCTTCCACGTCCAGGCCAAACTGGCTCAGACTGACTGGTATGAGGGCTTGTATAGCTTGGGGTTGGCGGCGGAGGGGGTGGCAGTGAAGGCACGTGCCGGAAAGATGGCACGGGGCTTGTGGTAGGAGGGAGGTTAGGGGCTTGGGTTGTTTGTGGTGTAGGGGGGAGTGTAGGCAAGGATATATAGGGGCTTGGTGTAGGGGTGAGTGTTGTAGAGCGATGATATATAGGGGCTGGTTTATTTTGCTGTGGGGGCGTGGCCAAAGTGGGTTTTGTAGGCGCGGGAGAAGGTGGTGTAGTCTTGGAAACCGCTTTGTTCGGCGGCTTTTTGAATTCCGGTGCCTTGGTGGATGTATTGGTTGGCTTGGAGCAGGCGTTTTTGGATGATGTAGTTGTGGAGGGTGTAGCCGGTTTCGGATTTGAATTTTCGCATTAGGTGGTATTTGCTTATGTAGAAGCGTTCTGCCAGGGCTTCGATGGAGAGGTCCTGGGAGAGGTTTTGGTTGATGTAGTTGAGGATTTGTTCGGTTTGGCTGTCGTATTTGAGGGATGCGCGGTCTTCTATGTATTCTTTTTCCAGGACGATGCGGTTTAGATAGACCATGAGCTGCATGAACAGGGAGTTGCTTAGGAGGCTGCTGCCGAATTCCTGGGATTTCAGGGCGTGTTCCAGTTGGCTTATGTTGTCGCGGATTCGGGTTTGAAGGGTGGTGTTTAGGCGGATTAGGTTGTAGCTGCGATTTTCTATTTCGTGGAAGCAGGTGGAGATGTCGCAGACGTCGTCGTTTAGGGAACGGATGTAGTCGTTTTTTATGTAGAGGATGATTCGTTCGTAGGGGACGCTGGCTTCGATGACGGGTTTGTGGATGTCGTATTGTTTGACCAGCAGGATGTCTCCGGGTTTCAGGTAGTAGGCTTTTCCTTCGATGAGGTAGGTTACGTTGCCGGACAGGAAGAAGACTACTTTGTTGAAGTCGTGGTAATGGAAGTCGAAATCGCGCTGAATCTGGTCTTTTATGTGGAATAGCTGGAAGTTTTCGTTTAGATAGCCGGTTTTTTTGTTGCCGGGGATGGGCGAAGATGTTTGCGGTGCAGATGGTTGGATACTTTTTTTTGAGTCATTTTGGATTAATTCTTTATTCATGATTTCTCCTTGCAGTTATGTTATATAATAATGTGTATTAGAAATTTAATGACTATTTGTGGTTATTGTGAATCTATAACATTATTTTAGATGTATTGGAGGCTTACGTCAATTCAAAAATAGCATTTTTTGCAATATAAAGCACATTTTATCCTATGTTTGAAGTAAAAAAGGATGTGTATACTATAATTATTGAAACCAAGTGAGTATGCGGCATGGGAATTGTATCGGAACATGTCTGATTTGGAAGGGAGAATTTATGAGTAATACATCTATTAAAATGAGTAAATATCAGGGACTGGGAAATGATTATCTGGTTCTGGATCCTAATAAGAATAAGACACAGCTGGTGGGAAAAAGGATTTCTTTGCTGTGTAAGAGAGGGTTTGGTATTGGTGCTGACGGTATTTTATACGGACCGATTCTGGATGGAGATAAGATTTCTGTAAAGATTTTTAATCCGGATGGAAGTGAGACTGCTGCAAGTGGTAATGGCATTCGTATTTTTGCGAAGTATCTCATGGACCAGCAGTATGTGACCAGCAGGAATTTTACTGTGTATACGGATAATGGACCACTTCATGTGGAATCACTCAACGATAGGGGTACAGAATGCAAGGTGGAGATGGGTAAAGCTACTTTTGTATCTACAGAAATTCCTGTAACCGGAGAAGAGCGGGAAGTGGTTAACGAGCCTTTCTTATTCCATGATCAGTTATATAATGCTACCTGTACTTCTGTGGGAAATCCACATTGTGTTATTATGATGGAAAATGTATCAAAGGAGACGGTTAAAGATCTGGGTCCATATGTAGAAAATGCTCCTCAGTTTCCTAATCGTATGAATCTGCAGATTATCAAAGTCATTGACCGTGCTAATATTCAGATGGAAATCTATGAGAGAGGTGCTGGATATACGCTGGCATCAGGAACTGGAAGCTGTGCAGCTGCTGCAGTTGCCAGAAGACTGGGTCTGGTGGATAAGAAGGTCAATGTACATCAGCCAGGTGGAACTATTGAGATTGAAACGATGGAAGATGGAACGATGTATATGATAGGAAGCGTAGAATTTATTGCTGATTTGTCTGTTGCGGAAGAATTTCTATCTTAGTTTCAAAGAAATAACAAAATATTGAAATTTATATCCCCCGTCAGGGCTTGTATGGGTTAAGTTGGAATGATATTATTTTCACATACAAACTTGAAGGGGGATTTTATTATGCATATGGCAGATGCGCTGATTGCGCCAACAGTAGGACTTACGATGTTTGCAGCATCGGGAATTGCAGCAGGTTATTCTGTTTATAAAGTCAGGTTAGAGGAAAATACAAAGAAGGTACCTATGATGGCTGTTATGGGAGCTTTTGTATTTGCAGTACAGATGTTGAATTTTACGATTCCTGGAACGGGGTCCAGCGGACATTTATGCGGAGGTTTTTTATTGTCGGCTATATTAGGTCCTTATGCAGGATTTTTATCTATGATAGTGGTGCTTTTGACGCAGGGGCTGTTCTTTGCGGATGGAGGATTGCTGGCTCTGGGAGCCAATGTGTGGAATATGGCATTTTATGGCTGCTTTCTGGGGTATTTCTGCTTTTACCGCCCTATTATGAAGAAAGGATTTACACCGCTTAAACTGGGAATTGCTTCGGTGCTTGGATGTATGATTACTTTGCAGTTTGGAGCATTTAGTGTCGTGTTGGAGACACTTGCTTCTGGAATTACGGAACTTCCATTTAAGGCATTCTTATTGACTATGCAGCCGATTCATCTGGCTATTGGACTGGTGGAAGGATTGATTACAGCAGCGGTATTGATTTTTATTTATTATGCCAGACCGGAGATTTTGACTAATGATGAGATGAAGGCAAATGTATTTTCCTTAAAGAAAGTGGTACTTACCATGGCTGTTGCGGCGGTTGTGTGTGCAGCAGGTATTTCACTGGTAGCATCTTCTAATCCGGATGGACTGGAGTGGTCTATGGAACAGGTTGCAGGAAGTACAGAACTTGAGGATAGTGGTGACGGTGCGTATGAAGTGGCGGCCGGTATTCAGGATAAAACCGCAATCTTACCGGATTATGCCTTGAAAAATTCGGATAATGCTGCCGGAACTTCGCTTTCCGGAATTGTAGGGGCAGGTATTGTTGCACTGGTATGTGTGGGATGCTGCTTTGGATTTGGATTCTTCAGAAAAAGACAAAAAAAGGCAAATGCATAACAATAGCAGTATAGCAACAGCAGGCGGAGGCAGCGATGAGTAAGATAGATAGTGCGATTTATGAGATACATGATATGGATGATATGGCAGCAATGGATAATCCCATTGCTGCTTTGCATCCTCTTGTGAAAATGTTTATTACCATTTTTTATATTTTGATAGTGGTGTCTTTCAACCCGTATCAGTTATCACGGATGATTCCTATGATATTTTATCCGGTGTTTGTATTTGCCGCATCAGGAGTGGGATTTTTCAGAGGTATGAAAAAATTGAGGGTGATTTTGCCGTTGGTCTGTCTTATTGGCATAATCAATATTTTTTTTGACAAGACTCCAGTTACTATGATTGGAAATGTGGTAGTTACCGGTGGTGTGCTATCCGCATTGACGATAACTTTGAAAGGTGTGCTGGCGGTGCTGGCATCTTTTTTATTAATTGCCACAACGGGAATTGATAAAATCTGTTATGCAATGAGCATGCTCCATGTTCCGAAGATTATCGTATTGCAGTTTTCATTGACGTATCGATATATCACATTGCTGCTGGAGGAAGCCAATATTATCTTCCAGGCATATATCCTTCGCGCACCAAAACAAAAAGGTGTTCATTATAAAGTCTGGGGTCCACTGGTCGGACAGCTTCTGCTCAGAAGTATGGACAGGGCGAATGCATTATATGACAGTATGGTGTTGAGGGGATATAAAGGAGCTTTTTATGTGGGGGACAAGATTAAAATCCGTGGGATAGATATGGCGTATGGTCTTATCTGGGCGTTGGTATTCTTATTAATACGGAATGTGAATATTACTCAGTTATTAGGCGGTGCCATAATTTAACCATCGGGGGCAGGCGAAAACGGTTTTCGCCTGCAACTTTCCGTTGATTTTTTGAAAATATAAAGGACATAGGGATAAGTATTATGGATATGGAAAATAATAAAGGGCATGAGTGTCTGGAGTGTAAGAATTTGTCTTTTTCGTATGAGGAGAGCCATCCGGTGTTAAAGAATTTGACTTTTCATGTACATCAACATGAAACGGTAGGATTAATAGGTGCCAATGGCGTGGGAAAATCTACACTTTTAAGAATCCTGGTGGGGTTGGAGACGAACTATCAGGGAGAGGTGACCATCAAAGGTCTTCCCGTAATTAAGAAGAATCTGGCAGATGTTCGCGCTAAGATTGGTTATGTATTCCAGGATTCAGACAATCAGATGTTTATGTCTACGGTATATGAAGACGTAGCCTTTGCACCAAAAAATTATGGGCTGAGTCCGGCAGAAGTAAAAGAACGGTCGGAACATGCTCTGGATATGATTGGGATTAGTCATTTGAGAGACAAGAAGACTTATCGTATGTCCGGGGGGGAGAAGAAGATGGCAGCTATTGCCACGATTCTTGCCATGGAACCGGATATTATGCTGATGGATGAACCTACGATTGCACTGGATCCTAAAAACCGGAGGAATCTGATTCGTGTGCTGAACAGTCTGGACAGAGGAAAATTAATTGCCAGTCATGACCTGGATATGGTATTGGAAACCTGCAGCCGTGTACTGCTTTTATCTCATGGGGAGATTGTGGAGTATGGCCCTGCCGAAGAGATTCTTAGAAATAAAGAACTTCTGGAAGCAAATGGATTGGAATTGCCATATTGCCTGGCAGGATATAGAGGTCGACAGTTGACATAATCCGGAATAATCGAATAGACACTGTATGACAAATGCTAAAATATGAAAGAAAAACTATAAAAAGAGAAAAAAAGTGTTGAAATTCAAAAAAAATTATGGTAATATTGTGCTTGTGTCTGAGAAAGATACATGAGCCCAGTTAGCTCAGTTGGTAGAGCAGAGGACTGAAAATCCTCGTGTCTCTGGTTCGATTCCGGAACTGGGCATAGAAAAAGCCTATCGCATTAAGTATTTAATGTGATAGGCTTTTTCTTATCACTATATGGAAAATGTACAAAACAGATGTGGCAGAGAGTAGATGAACCAGCGTTTGTGAGCTGGTTACTTTGGGTTTATCTGGCCATCTGATAAATCTTTCTAATATCCTCTAATCCCAATTTCTTAATCACTCCAATAGTTCTGGTATTACCGAAACTGCATTTGAGCGCCAATTCATCAATCTGCTCATCAGTCAGGTCTACCCCAAGTTCATGAACAGAAGTCGGCATATCAATATAGCGGTAGAATTCTTCCATTGCTTCAATTCCCTTTAAAGCAGTAACTTTCAAATCAGTGTCACATTCAATGCCAAACACCTGAACAGCAAACTGTGCAAAACGTTCCACATGTGTTTCGTATACATAGCGAGCCCAACTTCCCCAGATGGCAGCCAGTCCGGCACCGTGAGCCACATCAAACATACCGCCCAGTTCATGTTCCAACTGATGAGAGGCCCAGTCACCGCCGTCGGTTCCGCAGCCGGTTAAGCCATTATGAGAAAGAGAACCTGCCCACATAACCTCAGCACGGGCATTGTAGCTGGTAGGATTTACCTTCAGAGTTTTTGCATTTTCAATCACGGTACGCATAAGTGCTTCAGCAATACCATCAGTCATATCCATATTTTCTGCACGGTTAAAATATCGTTCCATAGTATGCATAAGGATATCCGCACATCCGCTTGCAGTCTGATAAGGAGGAAGTGTATAGGTAAGTTCCGGATTCATAATGGCGAATTTCGCACGGCAGTAATTGCTGCTGTATCCGCGCTTCAACCATCCTTCTTCCTTGGTAATAACAGAAGAATCGCTCATCTCACTTCCTGCAGCAGCAATGGTCAGGATAGTTCCAATAGGAAGACAAGCAGTCGCCTGACGTTTCTTTGCATAGAAATCCCACACATCCCCATCATTTGTCATACCATAACCAATTGCTTTTGCAGAGTCGATAACACTTCCGCCGCCTACTGCCAGGATAAAATCAACGCCTTCTTTTTTGCAAAGTTCAATCCCCTCATATACAAGAGAAAGATGAGGGTTAGGAACCACACCGCCTAACTGAACATACTCTATATCATTTTCCTGAAGAGACTGGAATACCCGGTCCAAAAGTCCTGATTTTCGGGCACTTTCACCGCCGTAATGAACAAGAACTTTCTTACAGTTTTGTTCTTTGATTAAATTGCCCACCTGACGGTCTGAATCCTTGCCAAATACTACTTTGGTAGGAGTATAAAAAGTAAAGTTTTCCATAAAATAAATACCTCCCAAGTTTATTGTCTTCAACTATCTTTAGTATAATAGAAATGAGAGCAAATTACCATGGATTCAAAAACGATTGTTAAAAAAATATTTTAGGTTGCAATATGGAGGAAACTCCATTATAATGTTTGATAACGCGCTAAAGCGCTAACACACTAACAAGAAAAAGTACCAGGGAGGAAGAAAATGTATTCATTTGAAGAAATTCAGTCTGTGGATCCAGAAGTTGCAGCTGCAATCCAGGATGAGATTGCAAGACAAAATTCCCATATCGAACTGATTGCGTCAGAGAACTGGGTAAGTAAAGCTGTTATGGCAGCAATGGGAAGTCCGTTAACCAATAAATATGCAGAAGGTTATAGTGGGAAACGCTACTATGGTGGGTGCGAATGTGTTGATGTTGTAGAAGATTTAGCGATTGCCAGAGCGAAAGAGTTATTTGGATGCGAGTATGTCAACGTACAGCCTCATTCAGGTGCACAGGCAAATATGGCTGTATTTTTCGCCATGTTGAAACCAGGTGATACAGTTATGGGTATGAGTCTGGCAGATGGAGGACATCTGACACACGGAAGCCCGGCTAATATGTCTGGAAGTTATTTCCATGTTGTTCCTTATGGAGTAAATGAAAATGGCGTAATTGATTATGATAATGTAAGAAAAATCGCTATAGAAGCAAAACCAAGATTAATTGTTGCTGGTGCAAGTGCTTATGCCAGAGTAATTGATTTCAAAAAATTCCGAGAGATCGCAGATGAAGTTGGTGCATATCTTATGGTTGATATGGCTCATATCGCAGGATTGGTAGCTGCCGGAGTTCATCCAAGCCCAATTCCTTATGCACATGTTACTACTACCACGACACATAAGACTTTACGAGGACCTAGAGGTGGTATGATTCTAAGTGATGCAGAGACTGCAAAACAGTTTAACTTCAACAAAGCGGTATTCCCGGGCATTCAGGGTGGTCCTCTGATGCATGTGATTGCAGGAAAAGCAGTATGCTTAAAAGAGTGCTTACAGCCGGAATATAAGGTATATCAGCAGAATATTGTAAAGAATGCAAAAGCACTTTGTGATGGACTGATGAGCCGTGGACTTAAGATCGTATCTGGCGGAACTGATAATCACCTGATGCTGGTGGATTTGGTTGAGACTGGATTGACTGGTAAACAGGCTGAGAACTTACTGGATATGGCCAATATTACATGCAATAAGAACACAATTCCTAATGATCCGAAGTCAGCTTTTGTTACCAGTGGAATCCGTCTTGGTACTGCAGCTGTTACTGCTCGTGGTCTGAAGGTTGAGGATATGGATAAGATTGCTGAGGCCATTGCTTTGATGATTCAGAGTGAGGATAATGCCCAGAAGGCAAAGGGAATTATTCAGGAGTTGACGGAGAAATATCCTTTAGAGGCTTAAAATAGTTTGAAATATATGTACCGGGAGGGTTGACCTTCCGGTATTTTTTTGTTTGGTGTAAATTCTACTGTTGGTGTAAATTCTATTTTTGTGATCGATTTTGGAATATGAAAACTGTAGAGGAGTGTAGAAAAGTCACTGGTGGGGCATATACGATGACTTTTAAACTTGATGCCCCGTCTAGCTATATTGTCTTAATCAAATTTAGCTAAAAGGGGCATATGCATAATGTAGGCCTTAGTGTGGAAAATGAGGATAATGTGGTAGCCATTCTAAATGACAGCAACGTCTGGTATTATGAAACGATAAAGAAAAATGAAGTCGTTACCATTTCCATGAAAATTCAAATCCCCATGGGTATGGAAAGTGATTCCTTTCATCTGCAGTACACATCTGCATATGAAAATGAAAAAGGAAGCATTTTGGCAGAGAATGGCACTATTGCAGTAAAAATCTATAAGAAACCGCAAATCACTGCAGAGGTTTCAGCACCAGAAAAGACACTTTATGTGGGAGATGCAGTTACAGTTATTGGAAAATTTATGAATACTGGAGAGGGAAAGGCTTATAATGTAACAGTTTCACTGGAGGCGGAAGGGTTAAGGTTTCAGAATACGATGTTCGTCGGAGAAATCGAAGCAAGGGATGTCGGGCAAACTGAAGGGATGGTGTTGGTAGATGGCAAGAATGGTGAGGAACGATATGGTAGTGTGAAGGGTGTATATCATGTAACTTACTTGGATGAGCAGGGAACGGAATATAAGGAGGACATACCTTTTGATACAGAACTACAACCTCCCATTCTTTTATCAGAAAATACTGTAACTGAAACACCACAAATCACTGTACAGTGGTGGATTGCAATTGCACTGCTTTCTGCAATTGCACTGGCATGTCTAATATATCTAATTGTTAAGGTTAAGAGAAATCATGATAAAGCCATATAAATATTTGGAAAAACATATATGGAGAAAAAGCAGATATCAGTGGAGTCTTCTAGTTGTTTCAGTCCTTCTTGGAGTGCTGCTTTTTTTTACGAAAACAGACTATCAAAACAGTCGATTCCTTTGGAATACACATGAAATATGGTTGGTGAACAGCCACATCTCAAAAGAGGTATGCAGACAATTGGAAGAAATAGAATACTTTGATGACGTCTATCCATTGTATGAGGTGCAGGCAACTATTGGTGTGAATAGTTCTGCCGCAAAAGCGCAGGAAGCTTTTGTACTATATGGAATAGATAGTCAATATTGCGGTATTGAGATGGAGGAACAGGAAAATAGTATTTTTATTCCTCCAAAATTGCAGAAGAAGTATGCGGAATATATGAAAGACAAGGTGGAACTAAGGATAGGAGAGTCAGATATTGGAAAAAATTATGTATTCAAAGATATAAGAAAAAGCAATAATCAGGCAGTTTATATATGCATGGAAGAAAGCGAAAAAATGTTGCGGGAGACCGCAGGGGCAAAAGAAACTTATGATGGTGTATGTCTTCGCGTAACCTCGATACAAGGAGTTGAATTCGTTATGAAGCTTGAAAAAGAATTGAATGCAGATCCATTGGAATCTTGTAGTGATTTAATCCATAAATATGAGAAAGCATCGCAGAGCTTTGTACGAATTCTAATTATAGGAGGATGTCTACTTTTACTAGGAGAACTTTTTATCAGCATTATGGTTGATAAACTTATAGAAACATTAAGAATAGAATCAGAAGAGGAAGGTATGACGCAAAAAAAAGAAAAAAGAATAAAGCGATATTGGTTTGTAAAGATGAATTTTATAATGATATTTGTGGTTTCTTTTGTTGAACTGATATTCTTGATGGCACAGTGGTAGCAGAATATATATTATTTCTTGACTTCTATATATAAAAATGCTATTATAATAGTAATAATTATCATTATTGTAAAAGCATTTTAGATGAATAGGAGGTTCTCTATGGCTAAATGGGTATGTGGTGTATGTGGGTTTGTGTTTGATGAGGATAAGGAAGGAGCCAGATTCGATTCTTTGGGGGAAGATTGGGTCTGTCCTGTCTGCGGTGCAGCTAAAAGCCTGTTTACGCTGCAGGATGAGAAGCGTGCAGAGAAAGCAGAGCAGAAAAATCCGTTGGCTTATCCGGAGGCTTTTGCTAAGGCTTCCAGTGAATATGAGCGGCATATGAGGGAGATTCATCAGATTGCAGTGAGCGGTGAATCGATTATCGAGGCTATGAGTACGAAGCTGCCGGTGATTTCCTGGGATGATATTTTGTTTTTGGGAGCACAGCTGAATCCGGCACCGCTGGATGCGGGGGCTGCGGTGAATACGACTACAGTGATTGGGCGACATGCGAAGAAGCCTATGGAGCTTTATCATCCGGTGTATGTGTCACATATGTCTTTTGGTGCGCTCTCCCGCGAGTTAAAGACTGCGCTGGCTAAGGGGAGTGCTATGTCTAAGACTGCTATGTGCAGCGGCGAGGGCGGTATTCTGCCGGAGGAGAGACAGGCGGCGTATAAGTATATTTTTGAATATGTACCGAATCTTTACAGTGTAACTTCTGAGAATTTGAAATCCGCGGATGCCATAGAGATTAAAATCGGGCAGGGTACGAAGCCGGGGATGGGTGGACATCTTCCGGGAGATAAGGTAACTCCGGAGATTGCAGCGATTCGCAATAAGCCACTTGGTGAGGATGTGATTAGTCCCTCTAAGTTCCCGAATTTGAAGACGAAGGAAGACTTGAAGGAGATGGTGGACTGGCTGCGTGAAGAATCAGAAGGCAGACCGATTGGCGTGAAGATAGCAGCGGGACATATTGAGAGCGATATGGAGTGGGTTGCTTATGCGAAGCCTGATTTTGTAACGGTGGATGGCAGGGGCGGTGCTACAGGAGCCAGTCCTAAGACTTTGAAGGACGCAAGTTCTCTGCCTACTATATATGCACTTTATCGTACCAGAAAGTATTTGGACGAGCATCATCTGGATATGGAACTGGTAATTACTGGTGGTCTTCGTGTGCCGGCTGATTTCGCGAAAGCGATTGCTATGGGTGCAGATGCAGTGGCGATTGCGTCTGCCGCATTGATGGCTGCAGCTTGTCAGCAGTACCGGGTATGTAATACGGGAACCTGTCCGGTAGGTGTTGCTACACAGGATCCGGAACTTCGTAAGAGACTTCATATTGAACATAGCGCCAAACGGTTGTATAATTTCCTTGAGGTAAGCAGAAAAGAATTGGAAATGTTTGCACGGATTACCGGTCATGAGAATCTTCATGATTTATCCGTTCATGATTTATGCACGGTAAATCGAGAGATATCAGACTATACGAATATCCCTCATGCATGATTGCAGATATTTCCCCACAGAAAGGGGTTATAGAGCCGGTAAGAAGGCTTTATGTATAATATGAAGATATTACTGACAGCGGTGAATGCCAAATACATTCACTCGAATTTAGCAGTGTACGATTTAAAAAGTTTTGCAAAAAAATGGGAAGAACATCTGGAATTGGCGGAGTATACGATTAATCAGCCTATGGATGATGTGATTCGTGATATATATACAAGACAGCCGGATGTTATCTGCCTGTCTTGTTATATTTGGAACATAAGTTATGTAAACCAACTGACTACGATACTTCATCAGATTATGCCGCAGATACCCATCTGGCTGGGTGGTCCGGAAGTGTCTTTTGATCCGGAGCAGGAACTTCGGAATATGCCGCAGATAACAGGAATCCTGGTTGGAGAAGGTGAGCAGACCTTTTGTGAACTGACGGAATACTATGTATGTGACAAATTAAAATTAGACAGTATTCATGGATTAGTTTATCGAACCGGTGTGTCTTTAAAAAATGATGAAAATGAGGCAGCAAATTCCAACCCGGAAATCATTAGAAATGCACCACGAAATCCCATGGATTTAAGTGAAGTACCATTTCCCTACTATGACTGTCTCTCTGATTTTAAAAATAAAATCATCTATTATGAAACCAGCCGCGGATGTCCATTTTCCTGCAGCTACTGTCTCTCGTCTGTGGATAAGAGGCTTCGTTTCCGTGACCTTGCACTGGTTAAGCGGGAACTGCAGTTTTTCATAGACCATGAGATCGCCCAGGTTAAATTTGTGGACCGTACTTTTAATTGCGCCCATGAACATGCGATGGCCATATGGCGTTATATCATAGAGCACGATAAGGGCAAGACGAACTTTCATTTTGAAGTGGCAGCAGATTTGTTAAATGAAGAAGAGATTGCATTGATACAGACCATGCGTCCGGGACTTATACAGCTGGAAATCGGTGTACAGACTACGAATGAGAAGACACTGGAGGCGATTCGCCGTAAGATGGATTTTTCAAAAGTGGAAGATATTGTCAATCAGATTCATAAAAACCATAACGTACATCAGCATCTGGATCTGATTGCCGGGCTGCCCTATGAGAATTTAGAGAGTTTCGAGAATTCTTTTAATCAGGTGTATGCATTAAAACCGGAGCAATTGCAGTTGGGATTTCTTAAAGTATTAAAAGGTTCCTATATGTATGAGGCGGCCGCAGAGTATGGCTGCGTCTATAAACCATTTCCTCCCTATGAAGTGCTGTCCACCAGATGGCTGGGGTATGCAGAGGTATTAAAATTAAAACAGGTGGAAGAAATGGTGGAAGTGTATTATAATAGTGGTCAGTTTACGAATACGATAGAATATCTGGTTAAAGAATATGCTCATCCGTTTTCTTTTTATGAGGCACTAGGTGAATTTTATGAAACTCATAATTACAGCCAGATTTCACACTCCAGAATCCGCCGCTATGATATCCTGTTGGAATTCGTGCGGGAAAGAAACGTAGAATTAGAAGCCAGAGTGATAGATTATATGATGCTGGATCTTTATCTCCGTGAAAATGTAAAGAGTCGTCCATCCTGGGCACCGGAGTATGGCAGAATCAAAGATATTATACGCGCGTGGTACCAGCAGCAGGAGATAAAGCAGGATACCAGAACCCATGTGGAATATCTGCTGGGAGAGTGGTATTATTTTGATTATCAGCATAAGAATCCGTTAACTGGAAATGCAGAATATAAGACAATATGTATGGATACAGGTAAATATTCTGAAACAAACCAAGAATCTGGAGAACACATAGAAATCTAAGAGATATGAAATGGGAATAATGTAATATAATTTCTGGAAAGAGAGAATCAAAAGATGAATGCATTTGTAGCTTTGGATCTGGAGACTACTGGACTTCAGCCAAAGAGTGACCGTATATTAGAGATAGGCGCAGTAAAAATAATAGATAATCAGATCGTGGAGACCTATGATACCCTGGTAAATCCCAGAATGGCGATTCCAAAAACCGTGGAACGGCTTACGGGAATTACTCAGGAAATGGCAGAAACAGGGATAGAGACAACAAAAGCGGTTAAGGAAATCGTGGATTTTTGCGATAATCTTCCATTATTAGGCCATAATATCCTGTTTGACTACAGCTTTATCAAACATGACGCTGTAAATCAGGGATTAAATTTTGAAAAAACGGGTATTGATACCTTAAAGATAGCCAGAAAAGTATTACCCCAGTTAGAAAGCCGCAGTCTGGGAGCACTGTGTGAGTATTATCATATTCCACAGGAGCATGCACATCGTGCCATGGACGATGCAGCCAATACATTTTTACTTTATCAAAAATTAGAAGAACAATATTATCCGGAATATGAAGCCGCTTTTTCGCCAAAACCGCTGCTGTATAAACCGAAAAAACAAGGACCGATTACGAAATTTCAAAAAGCCTACTTGATTGATTTGCTAAAATATCATACAATAGAGTGTAATGTTGAAATTGACAGTCTCACAAAGAACGAGGCTTCACGCATGATTGACCAGATTATTCTGGCACATGGGAGAATAAAGAGGTAGATTATTATGATGAATATGAATAATGCAAAAACAAAGAGAATCATTGCATCTGTGATAGCAATTATCCTGGCGCTGGCAATGATTGTACCAACAGTTTTGTCATACTTTATGATGTAATCAGGAATGGAGAATATAGATGAAGAATAAAAATAGTATCATAGCAGTTCTTGGATTCCTGCTATTGAGCATTTTTATGCTGATTTCACCAGAACAAGTAGATGCGGCGGCAGGTGGTACTATCCGAAAGGGTGTTTTTTTGGATGATATCGATGTGTCGGGGAAGACTGCTGAGGAAGCAACGGCGCTGGTGGAAGAACATATGAGTGAGCTGCAGGATTATAAGATGCACCTTAAGATAGGAACTGAGTTTATTACAGTATCTACCGGTGATTTAGGACTTACCTGGGCAAATCCGGAAGTGGTGGAGCAGGCTCTTTCTTATGGAAAAGTGGGAAATATTGTAGAACGATATAAAGTGCTGAAAGATTTGAGCAAAAAGGATGTATCTTTATCCATCGAATATGCAATTGATGATGAACAGGTAACAACCCTGATAAATGATCAGTGCGTGCCTTTTAATCAGGATCCGATTAATCCGACATTGACCCGTGAAGATGGAGAATTCCAGATTGTAAAGGGTGAAGAAGGACGTAATGTAAGAGTTGAAGATTCGCTGGAGGCTATTCGTCAGTATATCACCGGAGAGTGGAGAGCCGGGGATTCCACTATTGAGCTGGCTGTAGATATTAAAGAGCCGGACGCAAGCGAGGAGGAATTGGCGAAGGTGACAGATGTGCTGGGATCCAGCAGTACTGATTACAGCAGCAGTTCCGCAGCACGAAAGACTAATATTAAAACAGGAACAAGCAAAATCAGCGGACACACCATTTATCCGGGAGAATCCTTCTCAGTAGAGGAAAATGTAGTTCCATTTGATGAAGCCAGCGGATATGCAAAAGCACCTTCTTATGAGAGTGGTGAAGTTGTGGAAACTTATGGCGGTGGAATTTGTCAGGTATCAACAACCTTATATCTGGCTGTTTTAAGAGCTGAACTTCAGGTGGATGAGCGTCATAATCATTCTATGATTGTTACTTATGTACAGCCATCTATGGATGCAGCTGTCGCAGAAGGAAGTAAGGACTTTATCTTTACTAATAATACAGCAGCACCTATTTATATAGAGGGATATGCAGATGGTGCGACAGTAGGATTTACAGTATATGGTCAGGAGTATCGAGATACAGCTAATCGCAGCATTACTTTTGAAAGTGTGACAACATCCACAGAAGAGCCTACGAATGAGCTGACAGCGACCAATGCTCCAATCGGTACGATCACACAGGTAGCATCATCATCTCATCAGGGATTGACTGCAGAATTGTGGAAAATAATTACTGTAAACGGAGAAGAAACCAGAGAACAGGTAAATGACAGTTCTTACGCTATGCAGCCAAATAAATATGAGGTAGGAGTTACTTCAGATGATGCCAGCCTCACCAGCAGAATGTATACTGCCATAGACAGCAATGATTTAAATGCAGTCTACAATGTGATTAATGGTGGCTGATAAATCATGTATATGAGGATTACAGGACATACTTGAATGAAGATACATATGTGGAGTAGGTTATGTCTTGAGTAAATAGCTCTGCATATCTTGCAACAGGAAGGCTGTATGTCTGGACAGAAATACTGTCCGGCATCAGTCTTTTTGCCATTATAAATCAGAATAAAAGAAAGAGGATAAGGATGAAGATAGGAAAATTAGCAGAACCCATATTAATACGTTCCGTTATCAAACAGCTTTCTCACAGAAGAGATGAGGTATTGTCAGGACCAGCAGTGGGTCAGGACTGTGGGGTGATTGAAGTGGAACCAGATGAAGTGATTGTGATGTCTACGGATCCGATTACAGGCACTACTAAAGATATAGGGGCTCACAGCGTATATATTACTGTAAATGATTTAGCTGCCGCAGGAAGCGAACCAATTGGAATCATGTTGTCAATTATGCTGCCAGAGCGCATCAGCGAACAAAAGTTAAGAATCATGATGCAGGATGTGGAGGATACCTGTGCAAAATTAAACATAGAGGTAATCGGTGGACACACGGAGATTACCAACGTGGTAAATCAGCCAGTGATTACGGTAACCGGTGTGGGTAAGACTAAGAAGTCTGAATTGATGATTACCTCTCAGATAAAGGCAAATCAGGATATTGTAGTTACTAAATGGATCGGTTTGGAAGCTACTGCTATTTTAGCAAAAGAAAAGGAAGAAGAGCTGTTAAAGAGATATCCCAAGGAATTGGTGGATACAGCCAGAGATTTTGCTTCTTATCTTTCTGTTGTGGAGGAAGCTAAGATTGCAAAAGCACATGGAGCAAGTGCCATGCATGATATCACAGAGGGCGGTGTATTTGGAGCTCTCTGGGAGATGGCATCATCCGCAGATTTAGGTTTGGAAGTTGATTTGAAAGCAATTCCCATACGTCAGGAGACTGTGGAAGTCTGTGAGTATTTCGGACTTAACCCATATCAGATTATGTCCAGTGGCTCTATGATGATTGCGACAGATGATGGCGCGGGTCTTGTACGCAAATTGGAAGAGAAGGGCATTCATGGGTCCGTAGTTGGAAGAACAAATGACGGTAACGACAGAATATTGATGAATGGGGAAGAACAAAGATATCTGGATCGTCCTCAGCCGGATGAACTGTATAAGGTCATGGGATAACGAACGATAGAACAGGGAGATAAGAAGAATGGCAAAATTAAACATTGTATTATATGAACCGGAGATTCCGGCAAATACCGGAAATATTGGACGAACCTGTGTGGCTACAGGTACGAGACTTCATCTTATAGAACCATTGGGATTTCATCTGACGGAGAAGGCAATCAAGAGAGCAGGAATGGATTACTGGAAAGATTTAGATGTGACAACCTATATAAACTATCAGGACTTTCTGGATAAGAATCCTGGAGCAAAGATTTATATGGCAACTACCAAGGCTCCTCAGACTTACACTGAGGCAGCTTATGAAGAAGACTGCTATATAATGTTTGGAAAAGAAAGTGCGGGAATTCCAGAAGAAATATTGCTGCAAAACCAGGAAACTGCTATCCGTATTCCTATGATAGGAGATATTCGGTCTTTGAATCTGGGTAATTCTGTGGCGATTGTATTATATGAGGCACTCCGGCAGCATGATTTTGATCATATGCGTTTAGAAGGTCATCTTACAAAATATGATTGGAAATAATGAATATAAAAAGAGCTTCCTGACTTTGCAGTCAAGAAGCTTTTTTAAAGCGTGGTTGAATTATTCGGTGTGCTTTTATCTAACGTAAAGATAAATTCGGTGCCTACCCCTTCAGTACTTATTACATTAATATTCTGATTATGAGCATTGATAATATCTTTTACAATGGCAAGTCCCAGGCCGGTTCCCTTGCGGTCCTTGCCTCTGGAAGTGTCGATTTTATAGAATCGGTCCCAGACCTTATTGATACTCTCTTTTGGAATACCAATACCGGAATCCTTGACGGACACAAATACTTTTCCGTGTTTTTCTGTAGTCTCTACCACAATACTGGAGTCTTTATTGCTGAATTTAAGAGCATTATCAATCAGGTTGTAAAGAACCTGCTGTATCTTGCTCATATCAGCAGATACCCACAAAGCGGTATCGGAAAAGAGCAATTCTATAATAACTTTTTTTGTACGGCAGATACCTTCGAAGGTAGCTGCTGTATTTTTTATGACCTGATTGATGTCGAAAGAGGTGATATCCAGCATACGACCCTTATCATCCATATTATTCAGGGTAAGAAGTCCTTTGGTCAGTTTATTCAAACGTTCCGTTTCAAAAAGAATGATATTCAAATATTTTTCCTGCATTTCCACAGGAATGGTACCATCGAGCATAGCCTCTGTATATCCTTTTATGGAGGTTAACGGAGAACGGAAATCATGAGAAACGTTTGAAATGAAGGTATGCTGATAATCTTCGGATTTCGCAAGTTCTCCTGACATATAGTTAAGCGTGGAAGCCAGATACCCCATCTCGTCATTGGTTTCTACCGGAATATGATATTCCAGATTTCCTGCGGCATATTCATTCGCACCGGTGATGATTTTCTTCAAAGGATTATAGACACTGGAAGAAAACAGGGCAAGGAGCAAAAATGAGGATATGTAGAGGACAAATCCAATCAAATATACATTTCCCAGCATGCTTTCCCGCTCGTCATAGAGATCTGACATACGATAATGTATCGCCAGATATCCGCGGGTGGACATATTACTGGTAACCGGTACCATGACACTGAGCATCTTTTGAGAAAAATGTCCGTAAAAGGTGCCAACCCGGTAGAATTTGTCCGTGGAAACTGCCGGATTAAAATTTGAAAGCATGTCCGGATTATCTAAATCCAGCTCACTTTCTGTGTCGATTAGAATTTCACCATCTCGATTAATAAGCCAGATTTCAGCATTCTGATATTCTGCAAGAGAAGTAAGGGAGTTATATAACTCCCTTACAGTCAATTGATTTGTATAGTAAGACTCACCCTGGCTTTGGGCGATATTGTTGGCTTCCTGATATAGCTGCTGGCTGATGCGTTCTTCTACTTTGCCTTCCACCAGATAGGAGCCGATAGTAGAGATGACTACGAAGCCTACAATTCCAATAATTAAGTAAGTTATGAGAAACTTGATATACAGGGCGCGTTTCATCTACTTCACCTCGAATTTATAACCGATACCCCACACTGTACTCAGTGACCAGTGTTCATGGTCCTTGATTTTTTCACGCAGACGCTTGATATGCACATCTACAGTTCTTGTATCACCGATATATTCATATCCCCAGATGTGGTCAAGCAGCTGCTCTCTGGTAAATACCTGATTAGGTGATGCTGCCAGAAAATAAAGCAGTTCCAGTTCTTTGGGAGGCATGTCAATCGTCTGTCCATAATAAACAACAGAATAGTTTGTCAGGTTAATAACCAGATCTGGATATTCCACGTATTTTCCCTTAGGAGCCACCGGCGTGACTGGTTCAACCTGAAAACGTCTTAATACAGCTTTGACCCGGGCTACCAGTTCCTTAGAATCAAAGGGCTTGATGATATAGTCGTCTGCTCCCAGTTCCAGTCCCAGTACTTTATCAAATACTTCGCCTTTTGCAGAAAGCATGATAATAGGAACATTTGATTTGTGACGGACTTCCCGGCAGACCTGATATCCATCCATGCCCGGGAGCATGAGATCAAGAAGGATCAGGTTTGGTTGAAAGGTGTCAAATGCCTGCAGCGCTTCTTCACCGTCATTTACAATCTTTGGCTCAAAGCACTCTTTGGTCAGATATAATGAGATGAGTTCTGCAATGTTGTTATCATCATCAACAATCAATATTTTCTGTTTTGGTGTCATCTGCTTATCCCTTCTCTCTTATTTTTTGAATTCCACTATAGTAACACCGGCATCACCTTCGCCAAACTCACCAAGGCGGAAGGATTTCACTGTCTTTAGACGGCGAAGGTAATTGTGTACACCTTTTCTTAAGGCTCCGGTACCTTTGCCGTGAACAATCCTTACACTTGGCATGTGTGCCAGATAGGCATCATCCAGATACTTATCCAGTTCCGCTACAGCCTCGTCTACTGTTTTGCCCAGAAGATTGATTTCAATTCCTACGGAAGCGGATTTATTCATCTTGATTTTACCGGCGCTGGTGCGCTTCATAGTCGGAGTAGTTATTACTGCTTCATCAATTAATTCCAGGTCAGAGATATGAACCTTGGAACGCATAATACCCATCTGTACAAATAAAAATCCCTTGCTGTCAGGGAGACTGTTGACAGTTCCCTTCAGATTTAGACTGTGAACCTGAACCATATCGCCTAACTTTAAGTCTTTTGGTTTTAAGGATACAGTTTTCACTGGTTTATTCTTTGGAGTCAGGTCTTTGTCCACTTTATTCATCTTCTGGCGCAGACGTTCTCTCTCCTGCTCTAATTCCCGGGCAGTGACCGTGTCTTTGCCCAGTTTGTGGAAGGATTTGATGGTTTGGTCTGCATAGGATTTGGCATCCTGAAGTATCTTGCGTGCTTCTTCATTCGCTTCACGGATGATACGGTCCTTGCGTTCTTCTACTTTATCCTGTTTTTCTTTGGCACTGGCTTTTAGGCTTTCCAGTTCTTTTCGATATTGTTCGATTTGCTGGCGTTCATTTTCAATAGTAATACGATTAGCCTCCAGGTCAGCGATGACATCTTCAAAGGATTCGTTCTCCTCGCTGATATGCTTCCTGGCATCTTCGATAATGTAGTCAGGTAAACCTAATTTTCCGGAAATAGCAAAAGCGTTACTCTTACCTGGTACGCCAATAAGCAGACGGTAGGTAGGACGAAGTGTCTCTACATCGAATTCACAGCAGGCATTCTCCACACCGTCTGTGGAGAGGGCGTATACCTTCAGCTCGCTGTAATGGGTGGTAGCCATGGTACGGATACGCTGATTATGCAAAAAGGAGAGTATGGCAATAGCTAAAGCTGCTCCCTCTGTGGGGTCAGTACCGGCGCCAAGTTCATCGAAGAGAACCAGGGAATCGCTGTCAGCCTGTTCTAAGAAGGATACGGTATTGGTCATATGGGAGGAGAAGGTACTTAAGCTCTGCTCAATACTCTGCTCATCTCCGATATCAGCATAGACTTCCTTAAATAAAGCAAGAGAAGAGCGGTCCAGCGCTGGAATGTGAAGTCCTGCCTGTCCCATCAGTGTAAGCAGTCCCACAGTTTTTAAAGATACGGTTTTACCACCGGTATTTGGCCCGGTTACAATTAAAAGATCAAAATCTTCACCCAGACGGATATCAATGGGAACCACCTGCTTTTTATCAATTAATGGATGACGTCCTTTTCTAATATTAACCCGTCCTTCGGTATTAAATATCGGTTCTGTTGCATTTTGCTCCATGGCCAGTCTGGCACGGGCGAAAATAAAGTCCAGTTCCACCAGCACTTCCTGATTGTCTGAGATTTCCTCCAGATGAGTAGCTGCCTGCTCACTTAATCCTGCAAGAATAACTTCAATCTCAGCCTGCTCCTTAGATTCTAATTCACGCATGTCATTGTTTAATTTGACAATAGACATAGGTTCCACGAAGAGTGTAGCACCGGTAGAAGACTGATCATGAATCATACCGGGAATCTGATTGCGGTACTCTGCCTTAACAGGGATACAGTATCTGCCGTTTCGCATGGTGATGACAGCATCCTGAAGATAAGAGCGTGCGCCTCCATTTAGGTAAGAAGCCAGCTGCGTGTGAACTCGGTCATTGGTAACTTTCATATTTCTTCGAATCTGATGAAGGGTTGGACTGGCATCGTCGCTGATTTCATCTTCTGACAGGATACAGCGGCGAATCTCTGAGGACAGAGGTGTCAGCGGCTCAATTCTCTGGAAGAATTCGTCCAGAGAATCAGAGGGGTCATCTTCCCGTTCATGACGGCCGTAAGCCTTTACTCGATTTCCATTCTCCAGAAGAGAGCAAAGTGTAAGCAGTTCTGTGATTCCAAGGGTGCTGCCAATTTCCAGGCGCTTAAGGGATGCTCTTACATCTTTGGCACTGCCAAAGGAAATCCCTCCTTTTTGGAACAGACGGCTTAAGGCATCTTTGGTCTGCGTCTGCATGGTCTGAATCTCATATAAACTATCTGAAGGCAGAAGCTCTTCACAGCGTTTCTTTCCCAGAGGAGAAGATGCAAAAGTGGTGAGCTGCCCGATTATTTTATTGTATTCTAATGTTTGCAATGCTTTCTTATTCATAATAACCCTCGTGATTTCTTTCGTTCCTACTATTTTACCCTAATATGACATACTTGAAAAGTAAATTTTCCGAAAGAATTCATAAAAAGTTCATAAGTCTTTGATACAGTAAATTTATCAGATTAGCAGTGAGTATTAAATACAGTAATCTTTTTGTGTATCGCTTAAATAGAAGAGTGGATTCTACTTAAGGGGTATCATATGTGGATTGTAAGAGTATTTAGGATATAGGTAACTGTTCAGTACCCTAATATCTAACAAGTACTATATTTGTGCAAAACAGAGAAAATAATTTTTCTGTTTTAGCACCAGTTTTAGGTTTTTAGAAAGGTTATCCACCACTTCCATCTGATTGA
>JAQVHQ010000044.1 GCA_028696165.1 Lachnospiraceae bacterium
CCATTTCAATAAAAAATCCCGCGGATTATTCCGTGGGTGCTATACCAAAAAGTGCTGGATTTTATTTGCCAGAAACTGCTGGAAAATAATTTCCATTTTTTGTCGGAAAGTACTTGCCGTTTACAACAATACATCATAACATCCAAAAATAGTACCAGAGTATCCTTCTTTGCTTTTTGAATAAAAATGTAAGAGGCTGTCGCACCAACAATGCGACAGCCTCTTCTTTTATCACTTTCTTCTTTCATAGCTTTCAGATTTCAAACATTCTTATTGAATCTTATCTTTATCTAAGATTAACTCTATCCCATCTTTAATAGCATCGATACGTACAAAACTATGATCTCCGCCAAACTCTCCATCCAGTGTCCACGGTATCTCCTCACCCGCCTCGATGACAACCCAGTCTGCCTTAAAGGAATCTATCATGTCTGTATTATCCATCTTCGTCATTAGTGCTGTTACGATGCTTTGCCACTCCAGTGGATTTTTCGGTTTCCGGATCAATGTAACCTCGAAAAGTCCATCATTTAACTGTACTCCCTCTCCTATGAGATTCTTAAATCCTCCCACAGATTTAGAATTCGTAATCATTCCATATATGTACTCGCCCTCTAAAGTCACTCCAGAAGCTGTAACTTTCATCCAGTACGCTGGAATATTGGTAATTTTCTTCGCGCCTTCGAGAATGTAAGCCATATGTCCTAAAGCATTTTTCAAATCCTGATTTGTACTGTAAGATACATCAGTAAATACTCCAAAAGCTGCCACATACACAAAAGTGTCACTGTTAAACGCACCCAAATCACATGGATAAAGTGCTCCATCCACGATATCCCTGGCCGCCTGAATAGGATCTTTCGATATTGACAGACTGTTGGCAAAATCATTGGTGCTGCCTGCCGGGATATAGCCAATCGGTACATTATCCCCACTTTGGCGAAGACCTGTTACTACCTCATCCAAAGTACCGTCTCCGCCGCTGCAGACGATAATCTCCACCTCCTTAGCGAATTCCTGCACTTTTTCAATAGCATCTCCTGCTTTCTGTGTCGGATATACATATACATAGAACCCAGCCTTTGTGAATATCTCTACGATTTCGTATATGTGATTTTTCATTAATCCTTTGCCTGCTTTTGGATTGAAAATAAAAAGCATTTTCTTTGCCATAATTTGCCACTTTCCTTTCTTATTTCTCCCTGTTTCCATGCTTTATTTCTGTATCAATTCTATATATCTATTTTTTATCTCTTTTTCATCTCTTTTTTATCTTTTTTTGTCTTTTTACATTTCTTCCAATTTTATTCTATACCAGTTCTACAACTTCTTGTAAAATTTACACACCGAATCATTTGTATCCCACACCATCGGCAAGTGGCAATCCCTGCATACCATGAAACTTATACCCCGTCACATAGCAAACGGCAAACATTTACTTCTTTACATAGTATATGAGATGCACAAAGAAATTTCAATGTTTTTATAGGATAAATCCAACTATCTGAATCAGTTTTTTTATGATATGATGGTAATAAATCATTTAGAAATGAGGTATTATAATGAACAGAATCATATTAGGCTCAACTGGCCTTGAAATTTCCAGAATGGGACTGGGCGGTATTCCAATTCAGAGGACAGATGCCGCACATACAAAGGAATTGATTCAGGCTATGATAGAGGCAGGTATTAATTTTATTGATTCGGCACGGGGATATACGGTAAGTGAAGCATTTCTTGGCGAAGCATTGGAAGGTGTAAGAGAGCATTTTGTATTGGCAACCAAGTCCATGGCTCGTACAAAGGAAACCATGGCTGCAGACATTGAAACCAGTCTACGTAACTTCCGCACAGACTATATCGACCTGTATCAGGTACATAATCCTTCCATGGAGCAGTTAGATACTGTAATCGGCAAAGATGGTGCCTTAGAAGCATTGTTAGAAGCAAAAGAAAATGGGGAAATAGGACATATCGGTCTTACGGCTCATTCCGTAGAAGTTTTCGAACGGGCAATCGAGCTTCCATGGGTGGAGACTATGATGTTTCCATATAATATAGTGGAAACTCAAGGAGAAGAACTCATTGCACGTTGTAAAGAAAAAAATATTGGTTTTATCGACATGAAACCGCTGGCAGGCGGTGCAATTGAAGATGCCACTCTTGCTCTGCGTTTTCTGGCCTCGAACCCAAGTGTATCTGTTGTTATTCCCGGAGTGTATTCCACAGAAGAATTAGCACAGAATATAGCAGCCATGTCTCATACAGAAGCTCTTTCTCAAGAAGAAATAGCAAGTATGGAAATAATCAAAAAGGAATTAGGCGAGAATTTCTGCCGCCGCTGTGGTTATTGTATGCCATGTTCACAGGGAATCGCCATTCCAAACGTATTTCTCTTTGGCGGATATCTCGACCGCTACGGATTAGGCGACTGGGCCAAAGACCGCTATTCCACGTTATCAGTAAAAGCTGGTGCCTGCGTAGAATGTGGCGAATGCGAAAGCCGTTGTCCTTACCACCTGCCTATACGAGATATGATGAGAGATTATGCCAAGAAATTTGGAGAATAATTTAGAGAGGACTTGCTATATATGTCAGAAAACAATTTATTCAAAGAAATTAGAAATAATTCATTAACAACGCAGGATGACTCTTCCTGCAAGGTACAAAAAGAGAGTGCTTTAGATACGTTTGCTGATAAATCTATAGATTTGTCTGAAAAAGGCACACACCTCACACAAAAGTCTGTTCTAGTCACCGGTGCTTCCAGAGGTATCGGTAAAGCTATCGCCAGAGAGTATGCTTCTCACGGATATCAGCTAATCATTACCAGCCATAACTCGAAAGAGGACTTAGAATCAACTGGGGAAGATATTCAAAAAGAGTTTTCGGTTAACTGCGATTGTGTTGTATGCGATATGTCCAGAGAAGACAAAGTGAACGATTTATTTTCATTGATAGAAAACAAATATGATGGTTTAGATGTTCTGGTAAATAATGCAGGAATTTCCCACATTGGATTATTGCAGGATATGAGTTATGAACAATGGAATCAGGTTATCAACACGAATCTTTCTTCTGTATTTCTCACCAGCCGGAAAGCTATCCCTCTAATGCTTCGCAAGCATGCTGGAAGCATTGTAAATATTTCTTCTGTATGGGGTTTATATGGTGCTTCCTGTGAGGTAGCTTACTCAGCATCAAAGGGAGGAATCAATAGTTTTACAAAAGCACTGGCTAAAGAATTGGCCCCGAGCCATATACAAGTCAATGCTATCGCCTGCGGTGCCATTGATACTTCCATGAATAAATTTTTGAGTTCAGAAGAGAAAGCTGATTTGATAAATGAAATTCCCTACGGCAGAATGGGGACACCCGAAGAAGTAGCTAATGCTGCATATACAATTGGAACCAAATCCTCCTATTTAACAGGGCAAATTATTCAATTAGACGGTGGATGGTGTTAGTCGCAATATATTTATTCATATAATTTAAAAGAGGTTTACTGAACCTCTTTTCGCATGCATAGCAACGAAAAAGGAATCCGAAAACCTTACACAGGTTTAACCGGATTCCTTTTAAATTTAAAATTATACTAACTCAAGAACAACTTCCATAGCAGCATCGCCTTTACGCTGTCCGATTTTGATGATTCTTGTGTAACCACCATTACGGTCTGCATATTTAGGAGCGATTTCTGTAAACATTTTGTCTACCATGTCAACGTTTTTGGTGTTTTTCTTTCTACCTGCTCCAGCAGCTGGAACTTCTTTAACTGGATAGAAGACTTTCATCATCTGACGTCTAGCATGTAATCTTGAAGGCATATCTTTTTTGATTTCTTTTTCTACTTCATCATAAACAGTAACTTTCTTACCATCTACAACTTCTTTCACTCTCTTACCATCTTTGTCTTTGCGAGCTACTTTAGCAGTAACTTTTACAGTTTCAAAGTTGTCTTTTTCTTTAACAGCTAATGCTACTAAACCTTCTGCAATTTTACGAACCTCTTTTGCTTTAGATTCTGTAGTAACGATTTTGCCGTTAGCTAAAAGATTGGTAACCTGGTTTCTAAGTAATGCTTTTCTCTGGCTTGCAGTTCTGCTAAGCTTTCTATATCCTGCCATTATAATTCTCCTCCATTTGTGGAACGAAATATCATGCTTCTTCGGACTTACTGATACCCGTTATTAATCCATAAATTCATTGTTACAAGTTCTACGAATTCATAGAAATCACTATTTACACGTAAAACTTACTCTTCGCTCGGATTTAACTGTAAACCAAGCTCTTTTAATTTTGCTAATACTTCTTCTAAAGATTTACGTCCGAGGTTACGAACCTTCATCATATCATCAGAAGTTCTGTTGCATAATTCTTCAACAGTATTAATACCAGCTCTCTTTAAGCAGTTATAAGAACGAACAGATAACTCAAGCTCATCTATGTTCATCTCTAAAACTTTTTCTTTTTCATTGTCTTCTTTTTCAATCATTACTTCTGCAGTTTTTGCATTTTCAGAAAGGTCAATAAACAATTTCAAGTGCTCGCTTAATACTTTAGCAGCTAAACTAACTGCTTCATCGGGATCAAGTGTTCCCTTTGTATATACATCTAAGGTCAATTTGTCAAAGTCAGTAATCTGTCCGACACGAGTATTCTCGACAGTCAGATTTACACGCTCAACAGGTGTGTAGATTGCATCAACTGCAATGACACCGATTGGCATATCATCTGTCTTGCCTTTATCAGAGCTGACATATCCACGGCCTTTTGTAATCGTTAATTCCATATTCAGCTTAGAATCCGCACCACCATTTAAAGTTGCGATTACTAAGTCTGGATTCATAATTTCAATGTCTCCATCAGCCTGAATATCAGATGCATGTACTACACCTTCGCCTTCAAACTCGATATAAGCAACTTTCGCTTCATTGGATTCACTGCTATTCTTAATTGCTAAAGATTTAAGATTCATGATAATCTCAGTAACGTCTTCTTTAACACCTGGAATAGAGCTGAACTCATGTAATACACCATCAATTTTAACCTGGCTAACTGCTGCTCCCGGCAAAGAAGAAAGCATAATTCTTCTCAATGAGTTACCAAGAGTAGTACCGTAACCTCTTTCCAAAGGTTCTACGACAAATCTACCGTATTTTTTATCTTCAGAAATCTCTGTAATTTCAATCTTAGGTTTATTAAAATCAAACACTGGCAATCCCTCCTTATGGGTTATTTGATGCCTTGTTATTTAAAGAAAAGGTGTCTGCACCTTTTCTTTAAATCCTTTGAGGGTTCTAATTATTTAGAATATAACTCGACGATTAACATCTCGTTAACTGGTACATCAATTACTTCTCTTGCAGGAAGTTCTTTTACAGTACCTTTTAATGTTTCCTGATCTACATCAATCCATTCAGGAACTAATCTTCCACCAGTTACTTCTAAGATCTGTTTGTATCTCTCTGAACCTTTTTTGTTTTCTTTGATTTCGATAACATCGCCAGCACTTACTAAGTAAGAAGGAATGTTAACTAACTTTCCATTAACCATAACATGTTTGTGGTCAACGATCTGTCTAGCTTCTCTTCTTGTTCTAGCTAATCCCATACGGAATACTACGTTATCTAATCTGCTCTCTAAGATGACCATGAGGTTTTCACCAGTCATTCCTTTCATCTTATCAGCTCTCTTGTAATAGTTTCTGAAAGGTTTTTCTAATACGCCGTAGATGAATTTAGCTTTCTGCTTTTCTCTTAACTGCTGACCATATTCAGATACTTTTCTATTTGCTCTTTTTAACTGTCTTGTTGATTTTTTATCAATTCCTAAATAAACTGGATCCATTCCAAGTGATCTACATCTTTTCAGAACTGGGACTTTATTAACTGCCATTTACTAAGACCTCCTAATTAGACTCTTCTACGTTTTGGTGGGCGACATCCGTTATGTGGTACCGGTGTTACGTCCTTAATACTAGTTACTTCAAGGCCACAAGCAGAGAGTGCACGAATAGCAGCTTCTCTTCCTGAACCTGGTCCTTTTACCATAACGTCTACAGTCTTAAGACCATGAATCATTGCTGCTTTAGCAGCTGTCTCTGCAGCCATCTGAGCTGCGTAAGGAGTAGATTTTCTTGAACCTCTAAATCCCAGACCACCAGCACTTGCCCATGATAATGCATTTCCTTCAGCATCTGTTAATGTAACGATTGTGTTGTTAAAAGATGACTGAATATGTGCCTGTCCGCGTTCAACGTTTTTCTTTATACGACGTTTTGTCGTTTTCTTTGTTACTTTAGCCATTAAAACTAACCTACCTTTTTTAATTTGTATGTGTTTATAGTTATAAGTTTCTTCTTAAATCAAGAATCAAGCTGCCTGAAGTAATAAATTATTTCTTCTTATTAGCAACAGTTCTCTTAGGACCTTTACGAGTTCTAGCATTAGTCTTAGTCTTCTGTCCACGAACAGGAAGTCCTTTACGATGACGAATACCTCTGTAACATCCAATTTCCTGTAATCTCTTGATGTTCATAGCGATTTCTCTACGTAAATCACCTTCTACAGTCTGAGTTTCATCGATTACAGCACTGATTTTTTTAACATCATCGTCAGTTAAGTCTCTGACACGTGTGTCTGGATTAATTCCTGCTGCTGCTAAGATACGGTTAGAAGATGTTCTTCCGATTCCGTAAATATAAGTTAATCCGATTTCTACACGTTTTTCTCTTGGTAAGTCGATACCTGCTATACGAGCCATGTACTAATTTCCTCCATTTTCTACGTTGTCCACCTGCCCTATGCAGCCTATACAGAGTACTTATGTATCCATATATCTGAAATGTGTGCATATCCTCAATGAACGTTTGGTTAATATTTTCCTAATTGAGACGTCGGTATAACGTCCAGTCACATATCCTGTGACCTTTCCGACGAAATGACACGCCGGTATTAAGCAATACAATGCAAAGCAAAATGGAGCCTGACAGCCCGTTGCATTATATTCAAATAGCAATTCAACACACCCTGGTGTTTCATGCTACAGCCGCACAAAAATTTAGAAGCAATCGCTTCTGGTTCAAACATCTTCAGAATTAACCCTGACGCTGTTTGTGTTTAGGATTTTCACAGATAACTCTGACGCTTCCTTTTCTTTTAATGATTTTACATTTTTCACAGATAGGTTTTACAGATGATCTTACTTTCACTGGAAATCCTCCTTTCTTTAGCTATGATTGGTTTTCTAGCTCTTTCACTCCTGTTCGCATACCATTTTAATCTGCATTTTGCTCACAAATCATCGCACATAAAATAGTGCGCAAAAATAGCGCATCACAAAAGTTCGAACTAAATTGTACCATGTTTAGAGTTAAAATGCAAGGGGATTTTTTATATTTTTTTATGAAGAGGGGAGTTGGAGAGAGAGGGGGGAGGACGCAGGGGACTTACTTGTGGAGGTTAACGGATGTGTTACCAGTTGCAACCAGTAGTTATCTGTATTTTAAGTCTCACCAAGTTTACCAAGTAAATCATAAGCATACACCCTTCCGTCTTATACAACCAGCGAGAGCCATCGGGCTTGTGGGACGTGTGTGAAAACGGACCCAGAGACCGCCGCTGATATAATTGATAAAAACAATTTGGAGCGGTTAGAGTTGTGAGAAGATCCACCTCTTAGAAACATCTTACCGAAGAGCGCTTTCGCGATGAGGTTAGATGTTCTTAGAGGTTAGCTTCGCACAACTCTGCTCCGTTTTTATCAATTATATCAGCGGCGGTCCCTGGGTCCGTTTTCACACACGTCCCACAAGTCCGATGGCTCCTGCGTCCTCCATAAAAAAAGCGCAACTCCATCATAAACCTTTCATGTCCGTCTTATAGAATAATCCGCCTTAACGAATTCCTACTTATCACGCCAGATAATTCTACCCTTATCCAGATCATAAGGAGACAACTCAATCGTAACCTTGTCACCTGGCAGAATACGAATGTAATTCATTCTTAATTTACCGCTAATATGTGCAAGCACCACATGCTTATTTTCCAGTTCCACTTTGAACATCGCATTTGGCAGTTTTTCCAAAACGGTTCCTTCAACTTCAATTACGTCAGCTTTTGACATACTTTCCCTCCTGTTATCAAATATATATTTATTTGGTTAATGTTAAGATTTCCGGTTCACCATCTGTGATAAGAACCGTATTCTCGTAATGAGCAGACAGTGATTCATCTTCTGTTACGACTGTCCAGTCATCATCCAGCCAGCATACTTCTGGTCGTCCCATATTAATCATTGGTTCAATGGCCAGAGTCATACCTGGCATAAGCCGAACGCCTCTGCGTTTCTGAGCAAAATTAGGGATCTGTGGATCCTCATGTAAGGAGGTTCCGATTCCGTGCCCAACGAGATCACGTACAACACCATAGCCAAATTTTTCTGCATAAGCTCCAATGGCTCCTGAGATATCATGTAAATGATTCCCTGCCTTGGCATATTTGATACCTTCAAAAAAGCTTTGTTTTGTAACGTCAATCAACTGCTGTGCTTCCGGGCTGATTTCACCCACTGCATGCGTACGTGCTGCATCAGAATGATATCCTTTGTAAATGAGTCCGGCATCCAGGCTTACGATATCACCTTCTCTTAAGATTCTATGCTTGTTTGGAATACCATGTACAACTTCGTCATTTACTGATACACAGATAGATGCAGGATACCCATTATAATTTAGAAAATTGGGAACACATCCAAAACTACGAATTATTTTTTCTCCTAATAAATCAATGTCTTTTGTTGAAATACCAGGTTTGATTGCTTTTGCTAGTTCATCATGTACAATTTCCAGCAATCTGCATGATTCTCTCATAAGATCAATCTCATGAGCGGTTTTAATTGATACTGACATATATTTTACGCTCCTAAGATGTTTACAATATCTTTAAAAACATCTTCCATATCCTGGGTGCCATCTACTTCTTTTAAGACTGCAGCTTTTTCATAATAATCGATTAATGGCTGTGTCTGTTCGTGATATACATCCAGTCTCTTTTTAACAGTTTCTGGTTTATCATCATCTCTAAGGATAAGCTTCTCGCCGCATACATCACAGATACCCTCTACTTTTGTAGGGATATATTTGATATGATATGTTGCTCCGCATCCTACGCATGCTCTTCTTCCGGACATACGGTTGATGATATTTTCATCCGGGACTTCTACATTGATTGCATAATCAATCTTTGTTCCCATTCCTTCAAGGGCTTTATCCAAAGCTTCTGCCTGAGGGATTGTTCTTGGAAAACCATCCAATACATATCCATTAGTACAATCATCCTGTTTTACTCTGTCAGCAACCAGGTCAACTACTAATTCATCCGGAACTAAAAGTCCCTGATCCATATAGCTTTTTGCTTTTGTTCCTAATTCAGTTCCGTTTTTAATGTTTGCACGGAAAATATCTCCTGTAGAGATATGAGGAATCTGATATTTGTCTGCAATTTTTTTAGCCTGTGTACCTTTTCCTGCTCCAGGAGCACCCAACATAATAATCTTCATTAAAATACCCTCCTTCTACCTGTCTGTAAAGTTCCCTCATTTATCTATGTATATTTAGCTTTGTCCAGGTATATTTAGCTTTATCTATCTATACTTAGATTTTCCTATCTATACACATTTAGGGACGGCCCCGCACAGCTTGCTTGGGACAGCCCCTGTTTTATATTATTAATCGTTCAGAAATCCTTTATAATTACGAACCAGCATCAAAGATTCCACCTGTTTCAGTGTTTCTAAGATTACACCTACGATAATGATAAGAGAAGTACCTCCAAAGGAAACACTTGCTCCGAATACACCATTAAAGAAGTATGGGATTACGCAAACAATAATCAGACCTGCTGCGCCGATAAATACAATATAATTCAATATTCTGTTTAAATATTCAGTAGTTGGTTTTCCAGGACGAATACCAGGAATAAACCCA
This sequence comes from Lachnospiraceae bacterium, assembly GCA_028696165.1. Classification (GTDB taxonomy): domain Bacteria; phylum Bacillota; class Clostridia; order Lachnospirales; family Lachnospiraceae; genus JAQVHQ01. The sequence continues at coordinate 9,989 of JAQVHQ010000044.1, forward strand.
CCCTGTTTTTTCATATTATCAGCAATTTCCATCGGATTAAAAGTAATCGATGTATAGAAATATGCAAAAAATACTACTAAAATCATGTACACGAGCAATCCAATAGAGTAAATAGGTCTCTCTGGATTACACCAGTTGCTGGAATTCATACCAGCTAATATCTGACTTCCAATGCCTGTTCCATTACCTTTGTTCAGGAATGAAGCAATGATACCCGGAAAAGACATAATGGAAGATGCGAAGATGATTGGAATAACACCAGCGGTGTTAACTTTCAACGGAATATGAGTACTCTGTCCGCCAACCATTTTTCTTCCCTGCATTTTCTTAGAATACTGTACTGGGATATTGCGCTGTGCACCGTTTAGTATCAATACAAGAACTACTACCAGAAGAATAACAGCAAAAATAATCAATGCTGCTAATGCACCTTTTGCAATAGTCTTATCTTTTACAAACTGTTCATACAGGCTTACCATATCACTAGGTACTCGAGAAACGATATTGATCAATAATACAACTGATATACCATTACCTATACCCTTTACAGTAATCTGCTCACCAATCCACATCAATAATGCAGAACCTGCTGTTAATGTAACAACAACGATTGCACCATTTACGAAGTTCATATCTGTAACAAGACCCTGATTACCAAATCCTACTGCCATAGCAATAGATTCAAATAATGCAAGTCCTACTGTCAGATAACGGGTAATAGCCGTAATTTTCTTACGACCTTCTTCACCATCTTTATGAAGTTCTTCTAATTTCGGGATTGCTATTGTAAGCAGCTGCATGATAATAGAAGATGTGATATATGGTGTAATGCTAAGTGCTAACACAGACATGGATGAAAAAGACCCTCCGGTAAATGCATCAAAAAAGTTAAATGCATCTCCTGACTGAGAAGCAAACCAGTTAGAGAAATAATCTCTGTTTACACCAGGTACTGGAAGCTGTGATCCAACACGGATCACAACTAACATAAACAGTACATAAAATATCTTACGTCTAATATCTTTAATACGAAATGCATTCTGAAGAGTCTTAAACATTAGATCACCTCGACTGTTCCACCTACGGCTTCAATTTTAGCTTTTGCTGTTTCACTTACAGCATTAACCTTAACGTTCAGTTTCTTTGTAAGTTCTCCATTACCAAGAATCTTAACACCATCTTTAACAGCAGAGATTGCTCCGCTTGCTAATAATGCATCGATAGTAACTTCTGCTCCATCTTCGAATCTTTCAAGAACACTTACATTGATTGCAACGATATCTTTAGAGTTTCTGTTTGTGAAACCTCTCTTAGGAAGACGTCTGTATAAAGGCATCTGTCCACCTTCAAAACCTGGTCTTGGTGCTCCAGAACGAGCTTTCTGACCTTTATGACCTTTACCGGCTGTTTTTCCGTTTCCAGAAGCATGTCCACGGCCTCTTCTGAAGTTATCACTGTGTTTAGAACCATCAGCTGGTTTTAAGTTTGATAAATCCATTATGGCACCTCCTTCTATTAAATTTCTTCAACTTTTACTAAATGCTGTACTTGTTTGCACATACCTCTAACTGCTGCGTTATCCGGTAACTCAACTGTTTTATTAACTTTTTTTAATCCTAAAGCTGCAACAGTTAATTTATGTTTTGGGATAGCACCAATTGTAGATTTAACTAATGTAATCTTTAATTTATCTGCCATTTTCTAATCCTCCCTATGCCAAAATCTCTTCAACAGATTTTCCGCGAAGTCTAGCTACTTCTTCAGGAGTTTTTAAGCTTCCTAAGCCGTTAATTGTAGCGAGTACAACGTTCTGCTTATTGTTTGATCCTAAAGATTTTGTACGGATGTTCTTGATTCCTGCTAATTCGATTACGGCACGCGCTGGACCACCAGCGATAACTCCAGTACCTTCTGGTGCTCTCTTTAATAATACCTCAGCACTACCGAATTTACCAGTAAAATCGTGTGTAATACTTCCGTTATCATCAAGGGCTACGTTAACCATTTTCTTCATAGCGTCTTCTTTTCCTTTGCGAATTGCTTCAGGAATTTCAGTTGCTTTACCAAGACCAGCTCCTACATGACCATTACCGTCTCCTACAACTACGAGAGCAGTAAAACGCATGTTACGACCGCCTTTTACAACTTTTGTTACTCGTTTGATAGAAACTACTCTATCTTCAAGTTCCATAGCACTTGTATCAATAATTGTACGCTTCATGTGTTCTCTCCTCTCTAGAATTTCAGACCAGCTTCACGAGCTGCGTCTGCTAATGCCTGAATCTTACCCTGATATATAAAGCCGCCTCTGTCAAAGATAACTTCTTCAATACCTGCTTCAACAGCTTTCTTACCGATAACTGTTCCTAATTTTGCTGCTGCTGCGACGTCGTTGGTTTTACTTAAGTCTGCTTTTACATCTGCCTGAAGAGTAGAAGCGGAAACCAATGTATTTCCTACTGTATCGTCGATGATCTGAGCATACATATGGTTGTTGCTACGGAATACTGCCAAACGAGGTTTTGCAGCTGTACCAACGATATGATTACGTAATCTTCTATGCTTCTTTGCGCGAATTTTCGCTCTTGATACTTTACTAACCATTGTTCACACTCTCCTTTTCTATTTTTTACCAGTCTTACCAACTTTACGTCTGATAACTTCGTCAGCATATTTGATACCTTTACCTTTGTAAGGTTCCGGTCTTCTCTTATCTCTGATTTCAGCTGCGTATTGGCCAACTTTTTCTTTACTAATACCTTTAATGATAATTGCATTTCCTTCAACTACAGACTCTAATCCTTCTGGATCTTCCATCTCTACTGGATGAGAATAGCCTAATGAAAGAACTAATTTCTTACCCTGTTTCTGTACTTTATAACCAACACCATTAACTTCCAGTTTCTTTTCGTAACCAGTGTTAACACCTGTTACCATGTTCTGGATTAATGATCTTGTTAAACCATGTAAAGATTTCATTTTCTTTAAATCGTTTGGTCTGCTTACTACAACATGACCATCTTCTACTTTGATTTCCATCTCTGTAGGTAAAGCTCTCTCTAAAGTACCCTTAGGTCCTTTTACTGTTAACTGATTTCCCTCAGCAACCTCTACGGTTACACCTGCAGGGATTTCAACAGGCAGTCTTCCTATACGTGACATACCAATTTCCTCCTTACTTAAATTCTCGGAAGGGACGCTTATTTGGTTCCCTTCTGTTTTCAGTATCTATTAAAAAGGAAGTTCGATTCACTATGCTCATCGAACAGCCTTCTCACTAAATTTATCCACGCTTTTGGCGCGTATTCATTAAGTGTTCAGTGCTTACCAAACGAACGCTAATACTTCTCCACCAACCTGAAGTTTTCTAGCTTCTTTGTCAGTGATAACGCCCTGGTTTGTTGAAAGAATAGCAATTCCTAAACCACCTAATACTCTAGGAAGCTCTTCTTTACCAACATAAATACGTAAACCTGGTTTAGAAATTCTTTTAAGACCAGTGATGATCTTTTCAGTTTTGTCTGCACCATATTTTAAGGTAATACGGATTGTTTTGAAGTTTCCATCTTCTACGATATCATACTTTGCAATGAATCCTTCGTTAACAAGGATATCTGCGATTGCAAGTTTCATCTTTGAAGAAGGAACATCTACTGTATCATGTTTAGCAGTATTTGCATTACGAATTCTTGTAAGCATATCTGCGATTGGATCGCTCATTGTCATGGATGTAGCTCCTTTCTAACTTTACTCATCTATTATCAAAATTGAAGTTCGATTCGCTTTGCTCATCGAACGGCCTTCTCACTAAACTCATCCGCGCCAAAGGCGCGTATTCGTTAAGTGTTCAGTGCCTACCAGCTAGCTTTCTTAACTCCTGGGATCTGACCCTTGTATGCTAATTCACGGAAACAAATTCTGCAGATTCCGTATTTTCTTAAGTAAGCATGTGGACGTCCACAAATTCTACAACGATTATATTCTCTTGTGGAGAATTTAGCTTTACGCTGCTGTTTTACTTTCATTGCTGTTTTAGCCATGAATACTTCCTCCTACTTTATTTTGCAAATGGCATATTAAATAATGTCAATAATTCACGTGCTTCTTCGTCTGTTTTAGCAGTGGTAACGAAAATAATATCCATACCTCTTACTTTGTCGACTTTATCATATTCAACTTCTGGGAAGATTAACTGCTCTTTAATTCCTAAAGCGTAATTTCCTCTTCCGTCAAATGCGTTAGGGTTAACTCCTCTAAAGTCACGTACACGTGGCAATGCAAGGTTGATAAGACGATCAGCGAACTCATACATCTTCTCACCTCTTAAAGTAGTCTTACATCCGATAGGCATACCCTCTCTGATTTTGAAGTTAGCAACAGAGTTTTTAGCTTTAGTTAATACTGCTTTCTGACCTGTAACTAATTCCATGTCAGCAACTGCCGCATCTAAGACTTTAGCGTTTTCTTTTGCTTCACCAACACCCATATTAACAACGATTTTGTCGAGTTTTGGCACTTCCATAACGTTTTTATATCCAAACTTTTTGACCATAGCGTCTACGATCTCATTTTTATAAGTATCTTTAAGTCTGCTCACTTAAATGGCCTCCTCTCTATATTAATCGATAACCTGGTTTCCGTCTTTGTGTTTTGCAACACGAACTTTTTTGTCTCCGTCCATCTGGAAGCCAACTCTTACAGCCTCTCCCTTGTGAACTAACATAACATTAGAAACATTGATTGGTGCTTCTTTCTCAATGATTCCACCCTGCTGATTAGTCATAGAAGGTTTTGCATGTTTCTTTACCATGTTGACGCCTTCAACTAATACAGTGTTATTTTTTGTATTAACAGCAAGTACTTTGCCTTCTTTTAATTTGCTTGTACCAGCGATTACTCTTACAGTATCACCAGTTTTAATCTTCATAGCTGACATACTTTTCCTCCTATAATACTTCTGGAGCTAAAGAAACGATTTTCATAAACTGTTTCTCACGAAGCTCTCTAGCTACTGGACCAAAGATACGAGTTCCTCTTGGAGTTTTGTCATCTTTGATAATTACTGCAGCATTTTCATCGAATCTGATATAAGAACCATCTTTACGACGAGCTCCTTTTACAGTACGAACAACTACGGCTTTAACAACGTCACCTTTTTTTACAACGCCGCCTGGTGTTGCATCTTTGACCGTAGCAACGATGATATCACCGATATTAGCATATCTTCTAGTAGAACCACCCATAACACGGATACAAAGAATTTCTTTTGCACCAGTATTGTCAGCGACTCTAAGTCTACTTTCCTGTTGAATCATGCCTGTATCCTCCTAATTATTTAACTTTCTCTACTACTTCTACAAGTCTCCATCTTTTATCTTTTGATAAAGGTCTGGTTTCCATTACTTTTACAGTATCTCCGATGTTACATTCATTGTTTTCATCATGAGCTTTTAATTTATATGTCTTCTTTACAATTTTCTTGTAAAGTGGATGTTTTACATGGTCTTCAATTGCAACAACGATTGTTTTATCCATTTTGTTGCTTACCACTTTACCCTGACGGGTTTTTCTAAGGTTTCTTTCTTCCATGAATTATGCCTCCTTTACAGTATTTGCCTGTTCAGCGATTACTGTCTGAATTCTGGCAATATTTCTACGAACCTCTTTGATTCGGCTTGTATTGTCTAATTGATTGGTTGCATTCTGAAATCTCAAGTTAAAGAGTTCCTTTTTAGCAGCTACTAATTCATCTGATAATTCTGCAGCTGATTTTGCTTTCAAATCTTCTACATATTTATTAATTTTCACTGTTATCACCGCCTTCTAAGTCTGCACGAGAAACGATTTTACATTTACATGGTAACTTATGCATAGCAAGACGTAATGCTTCACGAGCGATTTCTTCTGAAACGCCTGCGATTTCGAACATTACACGTCCTGGCTTAACAACTGCTACCCAGTACTCTAAGGCACCTTTTCCGGAACCCATTCGTGTTTCTGCTGGTTTCGCTGTTACTGGTTTATCTGGGAAAATCTTAATCCAAACTTTACCACCACGTTTGATATAACGAGTCATCGCTACACGGGCTGCTTCAATCTGGTTAGATCTGATCCAACATGGTTCTGTTGATACTAAACCGAAGTCTCCATAATTGATTTTATTTCCTCTTAATGCTTTTCCTTTCATGGATCCACGGAATTGTTTACGACGTTTAACTCTTTTTGGCATTAACATAATTATTTATCGCTCCCTTCCTTAGCTCCTTTAGTTGGAAGAACTTCACCATTGTAGATCCACGCTTTTACGCCAACTTTGCCGTATGTGGTATCTGCTTCAGCGAATCCGTAATCAATATCTGCTCTTAATGTCTGCAGCGGAATAGTTCCCTCACTATAGAATTCTGTACGAGCCATATCAGCACCGCCGACACGTCCGGATACAGATGTCTTGATTCCTTTTGCTCCAGATTTCATTGTTCTAGACATAGTAGATTTCATTGCACGACGGAAAGAGATACGATTCTCTAACTGAAGAGCGATATTTTCTGCTACTAACTGAGCATCTTTGTCTGGTCTCTTAACTTCTTTGATGTCAACAACTAACTTCTTATCAGTTAATTTCTGAACTTCTGCTTTAACTTTCTCAATTTCTGATCCACCCTTACCGATTACGATACCAGGTTTTGCAGTATAAATGATGATTTTAACTCTGTCAGATGCTCTTTCGATTTCAATCTTAGATACACCTGCACTGTATAATTTCTTCTTAAGATATGTTCTGATGTTGTAATCTTCTACTAAATAATCAGCGAAGTCACTTTCAGCATACCATTTGGAATCCCAGTCTTTAATAACACCGACTCTAAGGCCGTGTGGGTTAACTTTCTGTCCCATGCTTACCCTCCTTATTTCTCATCTAATACGATTGTGATATGACTGTTTCTTTTTTCGATTCTATATGCTCTACCCTGTGCTCTAGGTTTGATTCTCTTCATGGTAGGAGCTTTGTTAGCATAACACTCAGCTACATACAGATTCTCAACGCTCATTCCGTTATTGTTTTCAGCATTTGCAACAGCTGACTCCAATAATTTTTTGATAACGCTTGAAGCATATCTTGGGTTGTATGTTAATACTCCAAGAGCAGTCTGTACGTCTTTACCACGGATAACATCTAACACATAGCAAGCTTTCTGAACAGACATTCTAGCATAAGACAACTTTGCAGATGGTCTTGTATCTTTATTGGCATTTCTAGCTCTCTTTATTTGGGATCTATGTCCTTTAGCCATTGATTAATTCCTCTCTTTCCTGCTTCATATTTCAAAGCACTCTGGTACGCCGTATCCGGCGCCTTTGGCACCCTCTCGGGTGCACCGGTTAATAATTTACTATATTATCTAACGCCTGATTTTTTATCATCTTTTCCATGTCCTCTGTAAGTTCTTGTTGCTACGAACTCACCGAGTTTATGTCCAACCATGTCTTCTGTAACATATACAGGTACATGTTTTCTTCCATCATGAACAGCAATTGTGTGTCCAACGAACTGAGGGAAGATGGTAGAACGACGTGACCAGGTTTTGATAACTGATTTATCATTTGCAGCATTTAATGCATCTACTTTTTTAAGTAAGCTCTGATCTGCAAATGGTCCTTTTTTAAGTGAACGTGCCATTCGTTTTTCCTCCTTATTTAGCTAACGCTTTTCCATCTCTTCTTCTTACGATATACTTGTTAGACTGTTTGTTTTTCTTTCTTGTCTTTAAGCCAAGAGCAGGTTTACCCCAAGGAGTACATGGACCCGGACGACCGATTCCAGCTTTTCCTTCACCACCACCGTGTGGATGGTCATTAGGGTTCATAACAGAACCACGAACGGTAGGTCTGATACCCATGTGACGTGTACGACCAGCTTTACCGATGTTGATCAAGCTGTGCTCGCCATTTCCAACAGTACCAACAGTAGCTCTACAGATGATTGGAACCATTCTCATTTCGCCTGATGGCAATCTTAATGTTGCATATTTACCTTCTTTAGCCATTAACTGAGCTCCGTTTCCTGCTGAACGAACTAACTGTCCGCCTTTTCCAGGATACATCTCAATGTTGTGTACCATAGTACCAACTGGGATTGAAGCTAATGGTAAGCAGTTACCAGGTCTGATTTCGGCATTAGCACCATTCATAACTTTCATTCCGACTTTTAAGCCTTCCGGAGCAAGGATGTATGCTTTTTCGCCATCTGCGTAACTGATTAATGCGATATTAGCTGTTCTGTTAGGATCGTATTCGATACTTACAACGTTTGCAGCGATATCATCTTTATTTCTTTTAAAATCGATAAGTCTGTATTTTCTTCTGCTTCCACCTCCGCGGTGTCTTACAGTAATTTTACCCTGGTTATTACGTCCAGCATTTTTCTTAAGAGACACTACCAAAGATTTCTCTGGTTTAGAAGTTGTGATTTCACAGAAATCAGAACCGCTCATGTGTCTTCTAGAAGGTGTATATGGGTTATAAGTTTTAATTCCCATTACGATTCTCCTTTCGAATATTATTTATCATGCTTTCCAGCATATACTATTTGTCTCATTGCAGTTCGTGAATTTTATAATCCTTCGAATAACTCGATGTCTTTACTTGCTTCTGTCAATTTCACGATTGCTTTTTTAGATTTAGCTGTTTTACCAACTGTAGCTCCACGTCTTTTTTTCTTACCATCGATGTTCATGGTATTTACGCTAGCAACTTTTGCGTCGAACATTTTTTCAACAGCTTCTTTGATCTGAGCTTTGTTAGCTTCTGGATGAACATAGAAAGTATATTTCTTTTCGCCCATAAGTTCCATACTCTTTTCAGTTACAACTGGTTTAAGGATTACATCATAATATTTAATATCTGCCATTATGCGTACACCTCCTCAATCGAAGCAACAGCAGCCTTTGTTAAAACAACTGTGTTGTATTTTAAGATATCGTAAACATTGATTGTGCTTGTTGAAGCAGTAGCTACATTAGCAAGGTTGCTTGCAGATTTAACTACGTTTACATCATTGTTGTCTAACACGATAAGAGCTTTTGTAACTTTTAAGTTATCAAGAACTGCTTTCATGTTTTTAGTTTTGATTTCATCAAATTTCAATTCGTCAACAACTACTAAGTTGTTGTTCTGAACTTTAGAGGTCAGAGCAGATTTTAATGCAGCTCTTTTTTCTTTCTTATTCATCTTGAATGTGTAATCTCTTGGTGTAGGAGCAAATACTACTCCACCGCCTGTCCACTGTGGAGATCTTGTAGAACCCTGTCTTGCATGACCAGTTCCTTTCTGTCTCCATGGTTTGCTTCCACCGCCGCGAACTTCAGAACGAGTTTTTGCTTTCTGTGTTCCCTGACGATTATTTGCAAGCTGCTGAACAACTGCCTGATGAACTAAATGTCCGTTAACTTCTACACCGAACACTGCGTCATTCAATTCGATTGTTCCAACTTCATTGCCTTCCATATTATAAACAGATACGTTTGCCATCTGTGTGTTCCTCCTTTCAAACAAAATTATTTCACAGCTTTCACTGTTTCCTTAACTGTTACTAAAGATTTCTTAGGTCCTGGTACAGCACCTTTAACTAAGAGCAAGTTGTTCTCAGCATCAACCTTAACGATTTCAAGGTTCTGAACTGTGATCTTTTTGTTACCCATCTGTCCAGGCATCTTCTTACCTTTGAATACTTTACTTGGATCAGATGCAGAACCGTTAGATCCAGCATGACGATGGAATTTAGAACCATGCGCCATAGGTCCTCTGGACTGTCCGTGACGTTTGATTGCGCCCTGGAATCCTTTACCTTTAGAAACTGCTGTTGCGTCGATCTTGTCACCAGCTGTAAATGCTTCAACTGTGATTTCCTGACCCATTGCATATTCTTCTGCATTATCAAATCTGAACTCTTTGATAAATCTCTTTGCGCTTACGCCAGCTTTTTCGAACTGACCTTTCATTGGTTTGTTGATGAGTTTGTCTCTCTTGTCAGCAAAACCCACCTGAACTGCACTATAGCCATCATTTTCCTGTGTCTTAACCTGAGTTACTACGCAAGGACCAGCCTGTAATACAGTTACCGGTGTTAATACTCCGTCTTCATTGAAGATCTGAGTCATTCCGATTTTTGTAGCTAAAATAGCTTTGTTCATTCCTTTTACCTCCTGTTTACTCTACAGCGGATTACCCATTGTACGTCATTTTAATGCGCCATCGTGAATAATCATCCTAGAACAGTTATATACGTGGAATACAAGACTACTTCTGTATTGCTTCTATATAAGTTCCTTCAGGATTGTTATAAACTTCACTGCGTTACTAATGTTGCTTTCTGAAGAAGATTATTTGTTCTTCATTTTGATATCGATGTAAACACCTGCTGGCATCTCTAAACGAGATAATGCATCAACCGTCTTCTGGGTTGGTGTCATGATATCAATCAGTCTCTTATGAGTTCTCTGCTCGAACTGTTCTCTGGAATCTTTGTACTTGTGTACTGCACGAAGGATTGTAACTACTTCCTTCTTAGTTGGAAGTGGTACCGGACCACTCACAGTTGCTCCATTTTTCTTTACAGTTTCGATGATCTTGCTTGCTGATGCATCTACTAACTGATGATCATAAGCTTTTAATACGATTCTCATTACTTGACTTGCCATAAAAAAAGTCGCCTCCTTTTCGCACTTTTGATAGTACGACAAGCGGTGACTGTACACATTCCCGTGTGTGTCGAAGACTCACACGTTGTTTTCTTACTTGCGTGGCACTCTTATCGAGCAACTTCCTTTCAGAACGTTTTAACTTGTACAGTGACTTGTCGCCAGTTTCCTAACTTGACATTCGCTCCACGGAAAACCTGCAGCCATCTGCAGCAACCTCACGCTTCAACGCTATCAATGTCACAACATTTAGTATTATACACAAAACCCCTCGCTTGTGCAAGGGGTTTTTGATATTTTTTGTATTTTTTTTAATACATTCTTGACTTATATGTTTTTATGGTATTTCCTATCCAGTTTCGCTGATTACTGCCTTATCTATTACCGCTTTACAGTAAATCTGTAAAATCCACCAGTGTCACACCCAGTTCTTTATCTTCAAGGACTTCCGGTGTCTCACCTTCTTTATCCACTCCTGTTTTAGAAATAATCTCGTCTGCCGAAAGCTTTGGCATTGCTATTTTATTTCTCTTAAATGGAGTCTTACCATTATTAGCTGTTCCTTCTATATTAAGTGTATCAGCGGTTGACTTAGCTGAACTATCTAATGCTGTATTCGCTTCTGTTTTTAAAACATCCGCCGCTTCCTTATCTGCTGCATCTTCCATCATCTTCTGAATGTCTGCTACGTTGATTGCCGGGAGCCCATTGTTATCAAGGCCGCCAAGTTCTTCAACCACATCTGAATTGTCTTCCGTAACAGCACCTACCTGCATGGTAATCTCTCCTGCCACTGATTCCATAATAGCTTCCGGTGAAGAAGTCATCTGTACCGGCTGTTTGTCCTGTGCCTCATGCACATCCTCTTGTTTACGGCTCACAAGTGGTGCATCCTCATCCAAATAGTCCTCTACGAATCCGCCATTCTTTTTAGCCTTTTTTTCAGCCTTACGATATGCTTTATCGTACTTTTTTTCCTGTTTAGCTTTTAACTTTGCTTCTTTTTTTAACTGACGTTTGGATTTGTACTGAGCTGCTTCTTCCTCATCCATATCCTCGTCTTCTAATTCTTCCTCTTCGTCATCGTTTTTTTTCCAAAGTTCTGCAAGTATAAAGAGGATAATCAAAAACAGCACTGCAAGCCCTATGATTATAATGCCCTCCATGCTGTGCATAGCCATTACAATATATCCTATAAAAGGAACAACAATTACAACCTTCTGTATACTATTTCTTAATGTAGCTGTTTTATCAGCAGCTGTTGCATCGTAACGATCCGCAAGAACGTAGCTTCCACTTGCAATATCAGCCTCTTTAATCTCATATACATTCTCACCATCTGTATCATTGTTCAAGATGATGTCTCCTACCTGTAATTCTGTAGCATTGGTATCCTTTGCATATGCCACAGATCCCAGTGGAAGATTGGTATCTTTATCTGTATCATCCACAATCACGGTGCTGATTCCATAACCGCCCATGACAGTAGGCACCAAAAGTGCTGCCGCCACTACGATTGCACCTATTAAAATTATATTGACAATAACCTTTAAAAACCTAGCCATTGTTTTCTCTCCTCGCCTGAATTTATTTATAACTTTTTTTATTTTACCATTTTAAATAGAATCTGTACACTCTTTTTTTCATTTTCTTATGCATATCCCTCTTGCCATACAAAAAAAAGTCGCTTATAATAACGCTAATGCCTTGCTATGGCAAGGTGCTATCCCTGGAGGTTGCTTATGAACGCAGATATCAAAAAAATAGAAGATTTATCACTAAACGCATGGCCTTCCCATCAGATTGAGTTGTACGATGGATGGCTGCTTCGCTTTTCATATTTTTATACACACCGTACAAACAGTGCTGAACAAATCGGTCCTTCCACCATCCCTCTGGATGAGAAAATCAAATACTGTGAAGAACGATATACAAAATGGAACACTCCTGCCATTTTTAAAATCAGCCCCCTTCTCAGTCCTTCCTTCGATGAAATGCTGGCAGCTCGGGGGTACGAAATTCAACACAAGACACATGTTATGACAAAATCTTTAGAAACAGCTTATCCCGTTAATCCATCTGTAAAAGTAGAACTTAGTTCTGAAATCAGTTCAAAATGGATTCAGGGACTGTTTCAATTAAAAGGCACTACCAATCTCAAGCATCGGCAGATTGTTCCTTCCATGTACAGTGCCATCCCCAAAGATGTCATCTGTGCAAATATTCTCTGCGATGGCAAAGTAGCTGCCACAGGGCTGGGAATTCTGGACAGGGAATACATTGGGCTCTATGCCATCCATGTGGACGAAGCCTACCGCGGACAGCACTGGGGCAAAGCCATCTGTACTTCGATTCTGAACAAAGGTATGGAAATGGGTGCCTCTTTTGCGTATCTCCAGGTTGTGTCTGGAAATACACCTGCGAAGAATCTATACACCAGTCTTGGTTTTGAATATTTTTACACTTACTGGTTTCGTGTGAAGGAGTAATTTTTATACATAGCAAAACAGCTAAAAGCGGAGATGAATTCTATGTTCATCTCCGCTTTTAGCTGCTCTTATTTCATTTCTTTTTGCTTAAATACTGTTCTATATTCTGCATGGCTTCTTCTTCATCCACACCACTGGCTGACACTACTACGCTCTCACCGGTGTCAAGGCCCAAAGTCATCATACCCATAATGCTTTTTGCATTTACTCTCTTCTGACCAGCTTCTACGAATATATCACTCTCATACTGGCTGGCAACCTGAACTAACAACGCAACCGGTCTGGCTTCCAGACCATTTGAAATCTGAATGGTAATTGGTTTCTTAATCATAATAATCTTCCTCCTTGTTTGCCTCGCAACTCCTCTGCAATACTGCTTAACTTCCTCAATCTATGGTTGACTCCCGACTTTCCTACTGGCGGCGATAACATTTTACCCAGTTCTTTTAAAGGTACGTCAGAGTATTCCAATCGTAATTTTGCCATGTCTTCCAGACCTTTTGATAATTCTGAAAACCCTATGGTGTCGCGGATATATTTGATATCCTCGATTTGCTTGACCGCAGCACTAACGGTCTTGTTGATATTGGCAGCTTCACAATTTACCTGCCGATTCAGGCTGTTACGCATATCCTTCAAAATCCTCACATTCTCCAGATTTAAAAGAGCAACATTCGCTTCCATAACGCCTAAAATTTCAACTATCTGAGCACCTTCTTTTAAATAGACCACAAAATACTTTTTTCTTATTACAATCTTAGCATCTAATTCAAAACTGGAAATAATATCCCGCAGCTGTTCGGCCTTCTCCATCGTGGGACATACTATCTCAAAATGGTAGGACTTTGCCGGATCACTAATGGAACCTGCTGCCAGAAATGCGCCTCTTATAAATGCGCGTTTGCAGCAGCTATGCTGCACAATCATATTAGAAGTCTGAGAAATATCCATGACACCATTCTGCACAATATTCTGAAGCTTTGCTGCCTGAAAGATATTCTGTATGTCCTCTTGCTTCTCTATCTGTATCATGTATATATTCTTTTTATGTAAATAAGGACTTTGTTTTTCAACAATTTCCGTCTTTATCTTAAATGTTTTTTTCAATAATGTAAAGTACTTTCTTAAAACAGATTCATTTTCTGTATGAATTTCTAATATTACTGCCTGATTTTCTCTCTTTTTAAGGTGGCCGCAAAGAGAAGTGATTGCTGCAATCTCAGCGATCTGGCAATGACGTGCCGCTCCAATCTGCTTAACTAATTCTTCCTTTACCTCTCCTGAAAAAGACATCTTCTCACCTCTGTCATCACTTTCCCCGCTTGCTATCCTTATCAATATCTCTGTGTTCCAATTTTATTCCGTACTCATTCTCCACATTCAGACGCTTATACAAAGCATTGGCCAGTGTCACGGAACGGTGCTTGCCTCCGGTACATCCTATACTGATTACCAGCTGATTTTTTCCTTCTGCAACATAATTAGGAATCAAAAAACGAATCATATCTTCCAGCTTATCCAGGAATTCTCTTGACTGTTCACAGGACATAACATAATCAAAAACAGCCGCATCATTTCCTGTCATAACCCGCATCTCAGGAAAATAATATGGATTTGGCAAAAATCGCACGTCAAAAACCAGATCTGAATCATTCGGAATCCCATATTTAAATCCAAAGGATAATATGGTAATCATCAGATTATTAAATGTCTGATTCTCCCTGAAGATTTTTTCCAGTTCCTGCTTCAATTCCCGGGTTAAAAGCTGGCTGGTATCTATAATATAATCAGCACACTCTTTTAAAAATTCCAATTGTTTTCGTTCAATCTGAATTCCCTGATCCACCCGTCCGCCGCCCGCTAAGGGATGGTTTCTTCTGGTTTCTTTATATCTCTTTACCAAAGTGGCATCATTCGCATCCAAAAAGAGGATCTCCGGTTTCATCTCATGTTCTTCCAGACGATTTAATACACTTTTTAGTTCCCCCAAATTCACCATACTTCTCACATCGATGCCCAGTGCTATCTTCTGAATATCCCCTGCTTCTCCGTCCATAGTTATCTGGATGAACTTCTCTATAAGCGGAATCGGGAGGTTATCCACACAGAAATACTCTGCATCTTCCAGCATCTTAAGTGCAACACTTTTCCCCGCTCCCGACATTCCTGTTACGATTACTAATCTCATGGTTTCTCACTTTCTGTATTTAATCTCGATGTAAGCACTATCTATGACAAACTCACGATTTGCCCAAATGCAGTTTTTTTCTTCTTAAGTGAAATCTCCAAGGAATTTTACTTCCGGTTCCAATTGAACCTGATACTTTTCATATACAGTATTTTTTACTGCTTCCATCAAATCAACCACATCTTTTGCAGTAGCATTCCCGACGTTAATGACAAAGCCACAATGTTTCTCTGACACCTGTGCTCCTCCAACTCTAAACCCGCGAAGCCCTGCGTCCATAATCAGTTTTCCTGCAAAGTAACCTTCCGGACGTTTGAAAGTGCTGCCTGCGCTGGGATACTCCAACGGCTGTTTGCTCACCCGCATCTCTTTTAGACGATTCATCTCAGCCAATATACTTTCTTTAGATTCTTCTGACAGCTTTATGACTGCCTCTAAAACTATCTCTTCCTGTTTCTTAATCCTGCTGGTGCGATAGCCTAATTCCAACTCATCTACCGTAAGGACCTCTTTTTTACCTTCTTTGGTCAGTACCAATGCCTCTGTAAGCACATCTTTCATCTCTCCGCCGTAGGCTCCGGCATTCATAACCACTGCGCCCCCTATGGTACCTGGAATACCTGCCGCAAATGCAAATCCGCCAAGTTCTGCTTCCATAGCACTGCGTGCCACCTGGGAAAGTAATGTTCCGGCCGCCACGCGCAGCTTATCACCTTCTCTTACCACTCCGCTCAGGTTCTTATATATCTGAATCACGACACCGCGATATCCCAAATCACTTACCAGCAGATTACTTCCATTACCCAGGATAAAGAATGGAAGTCCCAACTCTTTACATTTTATCAGAACCTGTTCCACCTGTTCTACCGACTGCGGCACTAGATAATAATCTGCCGGTCCGCCAATCCGAAAGGTCGTATGATTTCTCATGGGTTCATCCAAAAGCACCTGTTCTTTTCCAATTATTTTACAGAATTCTTCACATATCTCTGTTTTTGTCATATATATACCTAACCCTCTGTTTTCCTTATATTAAAACACATATTACCACACTAATCTTCATATTCCCGGAATACCCAAAGTTATCGCTGAATCAAATCACGTACAACCTCACCGGCAATCAGTAATCCTGCCACACTCGGTACAAAAGAAATACTGCCTGGTACAGGCCGCTGTGTATTCCCCTTTGTTTCCTGATTTTCATCAAACTGAGGCTTAATGGGCTGTTCCCTGGAATAAAGCACTTTCACTTTCCGGATTCCACGCTTTCGCAGTTCTGTTCGCATCACCTTTGCCAACGGGCACACGCTTGTTTTTGCAATATCTGTAATTTCGAAACGAGAAGCATCCAGTTTATTACCCGTTCCCATAGAAGAGATTACAGGAATTCCGGCCTTCTTGGCATTTTCTATAATCAGCAGTTTCGCAGAGACTGTGTCAATTGCATCGATTACATAATCATACTGAGAAAAATCCAGAATATCCTGAGTATCCTGATTATAAAAGATTTCATATGTATGCACCAGAATGTCCGGATCAATATCGTGAATCCGCTCTTTTGCCACTCTGGTTTTCTTCTGTCCCACAGTTGACTGCAGGGCAATATTCTGACGATTGATATTCGTACGGGAAACTTCATCATGATCAATCAGAGTCAAACTGCCAATACCACAGCGTGCCAGTCCTTCTACCACATAAGAACCAACACCGCCAATACCAAATACCGCCACTTTGGCAGCTGCCAATCTCTTTATGTTATCTGTCCCTATTAAAAGTTCTGTGCGGGAATATTCGTTTAGCATAAATCTTCCTCATTTCTCTGCATAGTTGATTAATATTATACTATCATTCCGCAGGAAACGCAATTAGCGGATTATCACCTTTTCATCTTAGGCTGGAACACTAAACTGGCAATATAACCAAAAATCAGTGCTGCGGACACTCCCAATGCGCAGGAAGTAAAGCCTCCTGTAAATAATCCCAGAAACCCTTTATCATCTATCGCCTCTTTCATTCCTTTCCATAGCGTATTTCCAAATCCGATCAAAGGAACAGATGCGCCTGCCCCGGCAAAATCAATCAGCGGCTGATAGATTCCCACTGCCCCCAGCACACACCCCGTACATACCAGCAATACCATTACACGCCCCGGCATAAGTTTAGTCTTATCTAAAAGTATCTGAACAAGAGCGCATATCAAGCCGCCAACCCAAAATGCATTTATATAGTTCATCTGTTTTCTCCTTTACAACACATGTTCAAGAACCACTCCATGAGCAATTCCCGGAATGCTTCTTCCTTCTGCAAAACTCACTCTGCTTAAAAGCGCACCTGTCGGCACAAATAATACTCGTTTCCATTCTCCTGTAATTAGCTTTGGCATCACATATGCTGACAGCATACTCGCGGCACACCCGCAGCCGCTGCCTCCGGCATGAGTATCCTGCACATTAGGATCAAAGATTAACATACCACAGTCTTCATGAACTGACTGACAGGAAAATCCTTTCTGTTTTAACAGATCTAATAATATAGTTCTTCCTACTTCTCCTAAATCGCCTGTGATAATCCGATCATAATCCTCTGGTTTTCTTCCCAAGTCCATCAGATTGGCATAAATCGTATCTGCTGCGGCCGGAGCCATACACGCTCCCATATTCTGAGAATCTTTCAGCCCGTAATCCACAATAATCCCCGTAGTAATTCCGGTTACCTGCACAGCTGATTTCTTATTGGTCAGCAGAACCCCGCCTCCGCCTGTCACAGTCCACGAAGCACACAATGGCCGCTGATTTCCATATTCCAGAGGAAAGCGAAACTCCTTCTCAGCACTGCCAAAATGACTGGACGTTACCGCCATAACCGCATCTGCAAAGCCGCCTGCCACAGCCATACTCCCCAGACTGATTCCCTCTCCTATGGTAGAACATGCACCAAACAAACCAAAGAATGGTCTCTGCAGGGTTCCGGTTCCAAATGCTGAAGCTGTGGACTGAGCCAGTAAATCGCCGGCAAATGTATAACGTATATCCTCAGCTTTCCAACAGGTTTTATCTAAAAGCGTGTTTACTACTTTCTGCTGAATCATACATTCTGCGCTCTCCCAGGAAGAAGCACCAAACTTCTCATCTTCACCCACTACGTCGAAGTTTGTCCCAAAGGGGCCATCGCCTTCTTTAGGGCCAACCACGGAAGCACTTCCAGCAATGTACACTTCTTCCTGCAACGCAATACTCTGCTTTCCAATTTTTTTCTTCATCCCAATACTCCCATAAGTTTTAATATCCAGTAAATAAGTCCTACCGCCCAGCTGGTAAGAATTCCATATAATATAACCGGTCCTGCAATAGAAAAAATCATAGTTCCTATTCCATACACCTGACCGTGTTTTTGATATTCAATAGCTGAAGCTGCCACAGAATTGGCAAATCCTGTAATTGGCACTAAAGTTCCGGCTCCACCGAATTTAGCAAGTTTTCCATAAACATTCAGACCTGTTAAAAGAACGCTTAAAAAGATTAGAATCAAAGCACACCAGAGTATGGCATCCTCCTTCTTGGCACCCATTTTCTGGGCAATTTCCACGATACATTGTCCCAGAACACAGATTATACCTCCCACCAAAAATGCTCTTGCCATATTGGCAGCCAGATTATGAACCGGAGTTATCTGTTTTACATATTTTTCATAATTTTCTTTTTCTATTATTTCCTTATCTACATTATTATTCAGGTTTTTATCTATATCATTATTCATCTCTTTACCTGCTTCATCACTCATATTTTTCTTCTTAACCCATGCCTTTCATAAAGAAATACCAGGTTCCCAGCGCCTTACCCACAGCAACCGCACAGATAATCCACCGGGTACCCCCACTTATTTTTAAACGCCGGAACATAATCGGATATATCTGCAATGTCTCTGCCAGCGCAATCGACCATCCACCCAAAAAAACGCCTGCACTTATTCCATATATTACAAGGCTCGCATAGCCGCCCAGATATCCCCAGTCATAGCTTTGTGCCAGGCTTCTGTAAGTGGTAAACTATAACCAGCAGATTTAGGCAAATAAAATCCAGCAACTATTACTGAGCATCATCGAATGATATACTGTCATTCGGAGGTGAAGAAAGGATGGTTAAATGGATGGATTACTAT